>NZ_FMTE01000002.1:0-58559 GCF_900099615.1 Borreliella japonica
ACCTAAACCCTGGTTCAAAACTAGTAAAAATGATTTAGCTTATAAAAAATTAAAACAAAAAATTAGAAATATAGTAATAATGTCATAATTTCTAAAAAATTGTCCATCAATTTGCAATTATTTTTTTTGATTATTTACATTTTTTATTTTATTGAATACTATCTCATTTATTAATGTTCATAAAGTATATAGTATATAAATTTATACTTGGCACTCTTATTTTAATTACAAATTCAAATAAATGTTAGCTATAATAACTAATATGGAAATAAAAAATTCAATAATAAATAATGGTAAAACAAACTTAAACCAAGTACCATAACTCAATTTAGATATTCCTAATATAGCCATTACAACTCCACTTGTGGGTGTTATTAAATTAATAAGTCCAGACGAAGTTTGCATAGCAATAACAACCGAAGATCTCGGCATTGACAAAAAATCAGCAAGTGGAGCCATTATTGGCATAGTTAAACTAGCATGACCCGACGAAGATGGAACAACAAATCCTATAAATATTTGAATAATCTCATTCAAAATGATAAAAAAAGGTCTCGGAAGATTATATAAAAAATTAATGGCAGCATTTAATATCGTAGCTATAATCAAACCATCATCACATACTATCATAACACCTCTGGCAAGTCCGATAACAAGAGCTGCCGTTATCAGACTTTCAGAACCCTTCACAAACGCATCCCACATTTCAGATTCACCCAATCTACAAATAAAAGCTGATATAATAGCAACCCCAAGATATAACATTGTCATTTCTTGCATCCACCAACCAAGATGGACAATACTAAATATCAAAACCAATATCATAAACCCAAATAAAAGTAAAACTAATTTATGAGAAAAAGTAAATTCAACAACATTCTGAGCATTGCCTCTAGAAAGTTCATTTTTTTTAACAAAATATTGATAATGTTCATTTCTTTGAGAATATACAAGTGATTTTGAGGGATCTTTTTTAATTTTAGATGCATAAGCACAAACATAAATTATAGCAACTGATACTGATACTAGATAAAGAACAATTCTAAAATAAAATCCATCCCGTAAGTTAATAGAAGCTATTGCAGATGCAATTCCTGTAGAAAATGGATTTACAGTAGAAGCCATAGTGCCCACTCCGGCTCCCAAAGCAATAATAGCTGTTCCAACAAGAGCATCATAACCCAAAGCCATTATTAAAGGAATCATAACAAAATAAAAAGGAAGGGTCTCTTCGCTCATTCCAGTTACAGTTCCACCAATTGAAAAAATAAACATTAACAAAGGAATAAGTAATTTATCTTTATGCCCCAACTTCTTAACTAAACAATAAATTCCCGCATCTATTGCTCCTGTTTTCATAATAATCCCATAAGCACCCCCAACAATTAAAACAAAAATAATAATTTCAGCTGCATGTTCCATACCTTTTGACATTGCAGTTAAAATCGTCATAATAGGATGAAAAAATCCTCTGGGACCTCGATCTACAGATTGATAAGTTCCAGCAACGATTATCTCCCTTTTAGGTCCATCACCTATTTGTCTAAATTCTTTATCAAACTTGCCAGCAGGAATTACATATGTTAGGATAGTAACAAATACAATTAAAGAAAATATTATTGTAAAACTACTTGGCATTTTGATCATAATGCTCCTCCTAAATAATTTCATGTAGATAAGATATTGCTATCCCAAAGTCGCTACCATAACGGCTTTAATAGTATGCACTCTATTTTCGGCAACATCAAAAACAACTGAATTTTTACTTTCAAAAATTTCTTCTGTAACTTCAATTCCATTAAGCCCATATTTATCAAAAATATCCTTACCGACCACAGTGCTTAAGTCATGAAAAGCAGGCAGACAATGCATAAATATTGCATCAGATTTTGCCATACGCATTATCTCTTTATTGACTTGATAAAACTTTAAAAGATTTATTCTATCCTCCCAATTACTCTCGCCCATAGATACCCACACATCCGTATACACAACATCAGCACATTTTAAAGCTTCTTCTTTAGAATCTGTAATTGTAATTTCACCCCCACTCTTTAAGGCCAAAGCCCTTACCTTAAGCATCAAATCGGAATCTGGAAAAAGCTCTTTGGGAGCAAAAATTCTAAAATCAAGTCCCATAATCGCACAGCCTTTCAACAAAGAATTGGCAATATTCCCTCTACCATCGCCACAAAATACCATTTTAATCCCCTTTAAACTTCCTTTATGCTCTTCTATTGTCATTAAATCGGCTAGTATTTGAGTTGGATGAGAAATATCTGTCAATCCATTGTAAACAGGAATATTAGAATAATTTGCCAAACATTCAACGGTCTGTTGAGAAAACCCTCTAAATCCAATAGCATCATACATGCGTCCTAAAACTCTAGCAGTATCTATCATAGACTCTTTTACACCTATTTGATTACCTTTGGGTCCTAAATACGTAATATTTGCACCTTGATCATACGCTGCAATCTCAAAAGCACATCTCGTTCTTGTTGAATCTTTCTCAAAAATTATAACTATATTTTTACCTTTAAGTTTTTGCACTTCAATCCCTGCATATTTTGATCTTTTTAAATCAATAGATAAATCAAGTAAATATCGAATATCTTTGCTTGTAAAATCTAAAAGATTTAAAAAGCTCCTATTTCGTAAATTATACATAATAACCTCTGACCTTTACAATTGGTTTTAAAAACACATTTACTTAACTTGTTTTGAATCAAATACTAAATATCCTCTCTTATTAAAGGCATAGACATACATCTTGGACCACCACGACCTCTTGAAAGCTCACTAGAAGGAATTCTGTGAACCTTAATACCATTTTCTTCAAACAACTTATTAGTCACGTGATTTCTAGAATAAGCAATTATTTCTCCTGGAGCTATAGCTAAAATATTAACACCATCATTCCATTGTTCTCTTGCAGCATGTATTAAATCTCCACCTGCACATTTTATTATGTCAATCTTTCTACCGAGATAAAAACTCAAAACATCTTTAAGTCTGGCTTTTTCTTTTTTAATATGAATTTTACTAGAACTTGAATTATAAGTTAAAGCATAAATTGAGAAATACATATCATCACTCATAAAACTTATAAAAACACTATGATCAATTTGCGTAAAAACTGTATCCAAGTGCATATAAGCCCTATTTTTTGGAATTTTAAAAGCCAGAATTGTGCTAAATGAAGTTTTATTTTTAAAAAGACTAATAGCTAATTTTTCTACAGACTTCGCTTCTGTTCTTTCAGAAATTCCAATAACCAAAAGATTTTTACTTAAAACAAGCTCATCTCCACCTTCCAAAGAAGTCTCTTCCCATCTATTAAACCAAATTGAAACATTTTCTTTGTAAGTAGGGTGGTATTTAAAAATATACTCTGCAAATATCGTTTCTCTATGTCTAACCTTAGTAGACATTTTATTTATTGTAATTCCATTGCCAATACTAGCAAAAGGATCCCTGGTAAATAAAACGTTGGGCATAGGATCAATAATAAAAAGAATTGCACTATTAACCAAATCATCAAGGGATGTATAATTTTTAAGCTCCTCTCTTGCAACGCCCGAAATCATTTTAGAGACCATATTATCAATAGTCAAATTAGAAAAATAATCTTTTAAAATAGAAATTGAGTCATCTGTTTTTATTTCTGCCTCAAAAATAAATTGGGATATAAATTTATTTTTGAGCGCTACAGAAGAAGCAAGAACCTCGCTAACGAGATCTTCAACATATTCGACTTCAACTGAGTTATTTTTTAAAGTACTTACAAAAACTTCATGCTCTTGTCTTGCAACTTCAAGATAAGGAATATCATCAAATAAAAAATTTTTCATAATCAAAGGTGTCAGATTTTCTAATTCTTCTCCTGGCCTATGAAGCAAAACTTTTTTCAAACGCCCTATTTCTGAAAATATATTTATTGGATTTAAATATCCCTCCATCGATTTCCCCTTTATAAAAATTGCCATATATTGAAATATTATAGTTTAAATTTAAAAATATCAATTATTTATTAATATTTTTAAAAAAATATTATAGGTATAAAAAAATTACTAAAAACAAAAAAAGAAATTCTAAAACAAAACTTTAAATCAAAACATTAACAAGAATTATGCTAAAATACTATCATGAAGAAAATTAATAGATTAATAGTAATATTAATATTGACTATGCATATCTTATTATTCTCTTGCTCCTTAATTATGGATAACAAGTCAAAAAATCTAAGCAAATCAGAAATCATATTAACACAAAAAACACCACTAGAAAGCTCTTTGATCAGGAATCCTTCCGGCACAGAATATCGAATACCAATATCCAACATTCAAGAAATTTTAAACAATAACGATAATTCTTTCTTAATAAAACAAACAGCAGCAAAAATAAAAATAAGTCCACAGAAACTAGAAGAAATAAAAAACTATTTAAATGCTTATAAAAATTATTTAAATAATGAAACAGAATGGATAAAGTTTATAGATCAAAGCAGCGTAAATGGCAATCTAACAATCAAAATTGATACTGCTTTTGAAAAAAAAACAAATTTTGATCATACAAATTCAGATAATGAAAAATTGACAGCATTAATTGAATTACAAATGCACCTAGAAAAAGAAATTCTAAATTTAATTGAGCAAACATTCAATGATAAAAATTTAGGATACATACAATTAAGCCATATCAATTCATTCTTTCCCCAAGAAAATACAAACTCAATAACAAAAGAAATAATAGATGGGGAAGAATATGTTGCACCTCATATAATAGCAAATCAATTGTTAAAAATAAAAGATAAAAAATATTTTAAACAATTTATGTACTTTTTAAAAGTTGAAAACAACACAATAGAAACAATAATTGAAAAACAAAAAATTGCAGATCTTCACAATGAATTGTATTATTCGAAACAAACAACACCTCCTAGAAGGAAAAAAAGATCAACTGTTGATCCCGATAACAGTAATCAATATGATCTAATACCAAAAATAATAGATCCAAATACAGGCATTGAAATAACCCCTGAAAAATTAAGATCTCTTTTATCAAATGGTGACATAATACTAATAAAACCAAAAATAGATTGGACAGAGTTTTTTTATTTTTGGCAACATGTAGGAATATTTGATGAAGAAAAATATGAAGCTACTAAAAAAAATGCATTCAATGGAAACGATAGTTTCGATATAAAATCAATAATTACAAGCAATCAAATCAAATTCGATACAGCATCTACTCAAGGCTCAGGATATGAGAAACTTTCAACATATGTACAATCAAGAATATTAAAAATATTCTCACCAATAACAGACACAAGAACAATCCAAAAAGCTATTAATTTTGGAAGAAGCAGATATATTGACAATAACTTTGGATACATGATTCCATTAATATCCTCTAATTTATGGACAGATTCATTTAATCTTGAAGAAATTCATAACAAAACCTATTGCTCTTTAGTAGTTGATAGAATATATAAAATAGCGGGGCTTAATATATCAAGAAATTATGAAATTTCAGGAATAATTACTCCTGGAGAAATAAATGCAGCAGCTTATAATTTTTACATGTCTTATACGATTACAGGAATACTCCCAAGCGTGCTCCCAAAAAGGCTCATTAAACCTAGCTTAAAAGAAAAATTCATTGGTTACAACAAAGAAATAATAGATACAATGGAAATAAAAAAATCGCAAGAAAAAATTTTTGGAAGAGCTTGCAATATAACAAACCTTTGGTGTTCAGGAAGTTAATACTACCATATGGACAAATATTATGCATGCATTTTAATCAATAGCAATGAAAAAATCATTTTCAAATCCTGGGAAGAATGCAAAACTGCTATTAAAGGAAAAAATAATAAAATAAAAAGTTTTAAAACAATAGAACAAGCTCAAAATTGGCTATTGGACAATGGGGATAAAAAAAATTATCATCATCCGATTGGAATATATTTTGATTCTGGAACAGGAAGAGGAAAAGGTGTGGAAATTAGAGTTGTAAACGAAAAAAGGATTTCGGTATTGAATAAAATTCTAGATAAATCCTTGATTAATGAATATGGAAATCATTATGTCAAAAATTTTCAAGGGATTAGCAATAATTTCGGAGAATTACTTGCCCTATATACAGCACTCAAAATAGCATTAAAAGAAAATATAAAAAACATATTTGGCGACAGTAAATTAATAATTGACTATTGGTCAAAAGGAATTTATAATAGCGAAAAACTAAAAGAAATTACTATTAACTTAATCAAAAAGACGGTTGAACTAAGGAAAAAATTTGAAGAACAAGGTGGAAAAATTTCTTTTATTCCAGGAAATGAAAATATTGCAGATCTTGGTTTTCACAAAACTAGATAAAAATATTGCCAAAAAATACATAAAAACAATATTTTTGATCTCAATGGTTTATTTTTATTGCTGTACAACAATAAAAATAAACCATGATTATAAAACTAATTTTAAAGTTTTAGAATCTCACTCTAAATACATTGACATAGATGTCATTAAAGCGACAAATGAATATATTTATATTCAAATTACAAACAATAGTTTAGACATAGTAAAAATAAATTGGCAAAACACTAGTCTTAACAACGATAAGATTGTCTTTAAAAAAGAAGATCTTACAATAAACAATGAAGCAAAGTATAAAAGTAAATATAGAGAGTTTTTTATTGGTCCTAAAACTTCATTTAAATTTAAAGCATATCCACTGAAAATTTATCCTAAAAACAAAAATAGCAATGCCTTAAGCTTGACTATTAAATATCCGTCCATTTTTAAACTCAACATAACAAAAGCAGAAATCGAGACAAAAAAAACAATAAATATTTTAATAACAAGAACTATTAAAATCAATGCTACTAATACATGAAAACCATTATTATTTTTTTGTTTTTCTATTAATGATAAGCTCATAATTTGTATCTTTGTTGTTTTCAAATGACGCTTTTACGGGAGCAAAAAAATTCCAAGAGATATAAATTGTAAAGTTATTTCTCCAAATGGGAGAATAAATCCCGTCAGATCCTCTTATCAAATCGGGCTCTAAATTATATTCGCCAACAAATTTCCAATCATAAAAATTGAATTTAAAGCCAGATGAAAATTTTTTAATTTTAAAAAGTGAATTTTTTCTATCTTGAAGATTAAAGAAATTGAAAGATTTCAAAAAATCAGTGAAAATATTGACGGTCTCAAGGCCAATTTGATCCATATATCCTTTGAAGTATCTAAAAGTCTTAGTATTGACAGAAAAAGTAGAAAAGTAAATTTCTAAAAATTCTGTATATTTAAATTTAAAAGTCAATGCAGAACGAAGTTCATTATCTGTAAATTTCTGCAAATTTATTTTCCAGCCGGCATCTATCCCTAAAGTAAAAGAAAGTTTATTATCAAACAAATTTAAAACATTCAATTCCTTTTTATAACTAGAATCTAAAGAATATGGAACAAGTTCAGTTGTAATGCCAACCTTGGAAAAATCTCCTTTTAAAGGATCATAATTATATTTAAAGTCATCTTTCATTGCAAACAAAACCTGAAAATCAAAAACATTAAGCTTAAACGAAAGTTCAGAAACTCTATTTATCAAAGGATCATAAGCGGCTAAAAAACTAAATTTAAAATAATTCAAATATCTTGGCTCAATTTTATAATACAAAGCAGGAGACATTTCTAAATTTTTATAAGGTGATGTTGGCTTTTGAGGCTCCAAAGGGTTCAATACGGGCTGAACAACAGAAATTCCAGGATTTTTTATAGTATCTTCTTTAAACTTTTTATAATATTTAATTCCAATCCCAGCCTCTTGCAACAAATAAGGGAAATCTAAAGAAAGTTTAAACTCAGAAGAAGCATTAATATCTTCAAAACTATTTTTTAATTCGCCTGAAAGCTCAGCACTAAAATAATTATAATCATAAATTAAAGAAGCTGTTAATAATTGATAAAAAGTTTCAGGATCAGATAAAAAAATACTACTATTCTTATTAACTAAAGATTTTGCATCAGTATCATATTTTCTATTAAATGAATACAAAGTAGACTTATTCTCAAACTTTAAAATACTTCTGGAAAATAAGGGATACCTAATAAAAGGAAGCATGTTTATATTTATTTGATTAATAACAGAATGCTCACTTTTTTTATCTTTATCTTCAATCTTAAAATCTTTATTTAAAGGATTATACTCAATAGTATTAAGATATAATAAATTCTCCAAAGTAATTAAACGATTATAAAAATCAGCATGAATTTTTATATCCGTTTTATTTTTTATATCGAATAAATAATTTTTTATTTCATAATTAAAGTCCTTTGGACTTGTAATACCATAATTATTGAAAAAAACATTATTTCTTAAATAAGGATTAATGCCAAACCTAACAAAAAAAGAATCAAATTGATCAACATTTTTTAAAGTAATTGGTTCTGAAGATATATATAAATTTTCATTTAAATCTTTTATTTTTTTTGTCTTTTCTCCCTTCACACTCTTTTTATCATTATCTTTATCTTCTAAATTTTTAATTTCTGGGCGCATTATCATTTCTTTAGTGTTAGTATCAGCTGAAAATGTCCACTGATTATTGTAAAGGTCTTTTTGAAAATTTAAATCAATATATGGAACATAAATTCTCTCCAAATAAAACCATTTTCTTGTAGGATCATTAATCTCTTTTGGCTTTTCTAAAGGAGATTTAACATAAAGATTCTCATAACCAGACAATTTAAAACTTAAGCCCAAATTATTTAATTTGTAATCTAAAATTGAATTATCACCAAATGTTCGGTTATAAAAAGAAGACAAATTCCAATCAAAACTATTAATACTAGTTTGC
The DNA here is from genome assembly GCF_900099615.1 of Borreliella japonica. Taxonomy (GTDB): domain Bacteria; phylum Spirochaetota; class Spirochaetia; order Borreliales; family Borreliaceae; genus Borreliella; species Borreliella japonica. The sequence goes on from NZ_FMTE01000002.1 coordinate 8,870, forward strand.
TCTTTAACCGAATCTCGATCTAAATTTAAAAGAGAAAAAAATGTAGCACTCTCTATTCTATCTCTAAAATCAATATTAACATATGGATCAGAATAGTGCTCTAAGATAACCGAAAAAAGTGCATCGCTTAAAAGAAATTCTGTTTTAAATTTAAGTAAATATCTAAAAGGAACTTCAAGCCCAAATATATCTCCTTTGTTAAGATTAGAAAAACTAAAAAGAGATTGTTTTAAAGTTCTATTATTAAAAGGATAATATCCTCCATCGTAATTATAAACATTTCTAGTAAAACCTAATCCAAAATTTCCTTCCAAAGTTTTAAAATGCCCCAAAGTATTGCTCAAATCAAAATCTATTCCAGAATAAAATCCTAAATTAGCATAAATATCAAAAATTAACTTAACATAATCTTTATTCTGACTAGATGCTGAATTTTCTGCGAAAAAATAAGTTAAATATCCATTTCTTATGTAAGGTTTTTTATCTGAATTATAAACAGAATTAAAATCAAAATCCAAAAAGGAAGAATCTTCGCTTGAGGATTTATTACCAAAAAGATAAATAGTATTAAAAACAGAAAAACCTTTTCGTGGATCCAAACCTAAAGATGGATTAAAAAATAAACTATCTCCCGGTCTGAAAAAAAAAGGAATATAGAATATTGGAACTCTTCCCATGTAAAATACAGCATTTAAAAACCCAAAATCTCCTGAAGGCAATACCCATATTTTAGAAGCCCTTATAGAATAGTAAGGCTCTGGAATTTTACTAGTTGTTACAAAAGCTTGTTCAAAAATAGTAACATCATTATCTATCTTTTTTAAAACCTTGCCTCCAAACGAAAGAATATGATCTATTTGATTTTTTTGCATTTTTTTCTGAAGAATACCATCTTTTAATAGAAAATTTTGAGAATCAAAATCAACAAGAAATTCATTACCATAAAAATAAAGCTTTTCATTGGTATCCATATCAAGAACATATTCGACATTTCCAATAGCATAAAGTTTTTTAGAATTCCTATTAAGGACTATTCTGTCACCTTTAATATTATGTTTCTTATTCTCCTTGATATCTTCAACCAAGATATCAACTCTTCCTTCAAAAACAATGCTCTCATCCTTAGTAAGTCCATAAGTAAAATTTTCAAGATTGTCTGTAGTTTCAATTATTATTTTATATCTATCAGATCCAGCAAGTCCTTTTCCTTTCACAAAAAGTTCTGGATCTATTCCAAACTTTTTTAAAAGCAATTCTCGTATTTTCAAAACATCTGTTTCTTTTAGGCCTTCTTGTAAGGCCCATTTTTTCAAATCTTCATCGGTTGAAAGCTCAAGTTCTCTTAAATAAGATTTTTGACTTAAAGTTAAGTCATCTCTTTTTTTAGAATTTTCATCATTATTTGTAGTCTGAGCAAAAATTACATTAGAAAATGTTAAAAAAATTAAAAATCTTACAAAAGATTTTTTAAAAACATTCCTGTATAGGAATTCTCGCATTTTGCAACCTCTTCGGGAATACCAGAAACAACGATATTCCCCCCTGCCGATCCGCCATCGGGCCCCAAATCTATTATATAATCTGCTTGTTTGATTACATCCAAATTATGCTCTATGAGCACAACTGTATTGCCATTAGAAACTAACCGCTGCAAAACCTCTAACAATTTCTTTATATCATCAAAATGCAATCCGGTTGTTGGTTCATCAATAATATAAAAGGTTTTACCTGTGCTCTTTTTACTTAACTCAAAAGCTAACTTAATGCGTTGAGCTTCGCCCCCTGAGAAAGTTGTCGCAGATTGTCCTAATTTAATATATTCAAGCCCAACTTCAATTAAAAATTTTAAATAATGATTAATTTTTGGGATATTCTCAAAAAATTTTCTAGCTTCAAATACACTCATCTCTAAAACATCGTGTATATTTTTCCCCTTATACCTAATTTCTAAGGTTTCTTCATTAAATTTCTTACCCTTGCATAAATCACAAGGGACAAAAACATCTGGTAAAAAATGCATCTGAATACTAAGATATCCATCTCCTTGGCATTTCTCACACCGTCCACCTTTAACGTTAAAAGAAAATCTACCAGCTTTAAACCCCCTTGATTTTGCATCTGGAAGCTTAGCAAAAAGCTCTCTGATTTCTGTAAAGAATCCAACATAAGTTGCTGGGTTTGACCTTGAAGTCCTACCTATTGGTTTTTGATTTATCTGAATAATTTTATCGATTCTTTCATGCCCAACAATGTCTTTAAAACCATCGCAATACTTTTCATTAAACTTTAATCTGCTATCAAGAGCCGGATACAACACTTCGTTAAGTAAAGTGCTTTTTCCACTACCAGAAACACCTGTTATTACAGTAAAAACTCCTAAAGGAATGCTTACGTCTATATTTTTAAGATTGTTTTTATTAGAACCTAAAAGCAAAATTTCTCCCTTATCTGTCTTTCTTCTAGAACTTGGAACATCTATTTTAAACTTGCCACTCAAATATTGACCAGTTAAGCTATTTTTATTATTTAAAATATCAATTAAGGCCCCCTTTGCAACTATTTCCCCTCCAAGAATTCCAGCACCAGGGCCCATATCAATAATATAGTCTGCAGTACGCAAAGTTTGCTCATCATGCTCAACAACAATTACCGTATTGCCAAGATTTTTAAGATTAACAAGAGTGGAAATTAATTTTTCGTTATCTCTTTGATGAAGGCCAATACTTGGCTCATCAAGAACATAAATAACGCCCGAAAGTGCTGACCCTATTTGAGTAGCAAGCCTAATGCGCTGAGCCTCGCCACCAGATAAACTGCCCGATATTCTATTTAAATACAAATAAGAAAGACCAACATCAATTAAAAATTTAAGCCTATTTTTAATTTCTTTTAAAATTTCTTTAGATATTTTTTCATCCACAACATCAAGCTGCAAGTTTTCAAAAAACACATAAGAATCAAATACAGACAAATTACTAAGATCTTGAATGTCTCTCCCATTGATTTTCACAGCTAAAGCTCCAACACTTAACCGCTTTCCCTTGCATGAATTACAGACTTTTTTAGACATCAAATTTTCATAAAAAATTTTAGTACTCTCTGATTCTGTTGTAAGATATCGTCTTTTTAAAAGAGGCAAAAGTCCTTCAAACTTTTTAGAATAATGAAATCCTCCATCTACTTCCTTTGCTTCCATTTCTTTGGACTGGTAAATAAAATCTATTTTTTCATTTGAACCGTATAAAATCTGTTTAAGAACTTTATCTGGAATGTCTTTTACGGGGGTATTTAATTTAAAACTATAATGCTTGGCAAGTCCTTTAAAAATAGCCACAGACCAAGATGAACTTGTCTTAAACGTAATAAAAGCATCATCATTAAAAGAAAGACTGGTATCAGGACAAATGCTCTCAAAATCAAACTCAAGTGTAACACCAAGACCAGAACACTCACTGCAGGCACCAAATGGACTATTAAAAGAAAAAAGTCTGGGCTCTATTAAAGGAAGAGAAAATCCACACAAAGGACAACTATTATGCTCTGTAAAAAGCTTATCTATTTTTTCAAAATCATTTTCAATCTCCGCTCGTAAATATCCATTAGAAACAGCAAGGGAAGTCTCAATAGATTCTGAAAGCCTAACTCGAACATTATTGCCAAGCTTAATCCTATCAACTATAATTTCAATGGTATGTTTTTTATTTTTATGTAGATTTAAATTAAGTGCATCTTCTATTAAATAATCTTTAGAATTTATTCTAACTTTATTGAAACCTTGATTTAATATTTTTTCTAAAACTTTTTTATGAGAACCTTTAGAGCCCCTTACAATTGGTGCAAAAAGTACAACTTTAGATCCCTCAGAATAACTTAAAATAGTATTAACTATCTTATCTAAAGATTGCTCTTCTATTAATCTGCCATCATTTGGACAGTATGCTTTACCTATTTTTGCAAATATTAGTCTATAATAATCATAAATCTCAGTAATTGTTCCAACAGTAGAACGGGGATTATTGCTTATTGTTCTCTGCTCAATAGCTATAGAAGGAGAAAGTCCATCTATGTAATCAACATTGGGCTTTTTCATTACACCTAAAAACTGCCTTGCATAAGCTGAAACGGATTCCATATACCTTCTTTGACCTTCTGAAAAAATGGTATCAAAAGCTAGAGAAGATTTGCCAGAGCCGCTCTTTCCAGATATTACAACTAAACCATCTTTTGGAATATTCACATCAATATTTTTCAAATTATGTTCTTTTGCTCCCCTGACGATAATTTCTTTTTTCAAATTTTTTACCAAAGATTACACCTCTCTTTTATTTGTTACGAACCACGCTATTTTTGCTACCGAGCTCTTTTATTTTATCTCTTAAAACAATTGCATCTTCAAACCTTTCATCACTAACAGCTTCTTCTAGTTTAAATTTAAGCTTATCAATAAGCTTTTTTTTAGACAATCTCTCACTTGAAATAATTTTTTCAAGGTCATAGGTAATATTTTTATTTTTATTATTAAGTTCTTTTTCTAAAATATTTTGAATCTTCTTAACAATTGTCTTGGGAGTAATATTATTTTTCTTATTATAGTTAATTTGAATTTGACGTCTTCTATTGGTCTCCTCAATTGCTTCCCGCATAGCTATACTTATTTTGTCGTAATACATTATTACAAGTCCATTAGAATTTCTAGCAGCCCTACCAATTGTTTGTATTAATGAAGTAGTGGATCTTAAAAACCCAACTTTATCAGCATCTAATATTACAACAAGAGATACTTCTGGGATATCCAAACCCTCTCTAAGTAAGTTAATACCAACAATAACATCAATTTCAGATTTTCTAAGCAATGTAATAACTTCCACTCTTTCAAGAGCGTCAAGTTCTGAATGTAAATATTTTGCCCTTACACCAAGACTTACTAAATATTCGGTCAAATCCTCAGACATTTTTTTTGTCAAAGTAGTAATTAAAACTCGCTCTTTAAGAGCTATTCTTTTTTGAATCTCGCTATAAAGATCTTCCATTTGACCATCAGAATGCCTGGTAATAATTTCAGGATCAACAAGGCCTGTAGGACGAATTATTTGATCAACAATTACACTACTCTTTTCATTCTCTTCAAAACCTGGAGTTGCGGATACAAAAACAACTTGATTAATTAATGCATCAAATTCATTATATTTAAGGGGTCTGTTTTCAAGCGCTGCAGGAAGTCTAAATCCAAAGTTAACAAGATTTAATTTTCTAGAATAATCTCCATTATACATTCCCCTAAATTGCGGCAATGTAACATGAGATTCATCTACAAACAATAAGTAATCTTTTGGAAAAAAATCAAAAAGACAATAAGGTCTTCCCATTGTACTTCCACTCAAATATTTAGAATAATTTTCAATGCCCGAACAAAATCCTGTTTCTCTAAGCATTTCTAAATCATATTCTACTCTTTGCTTAAGTCTCTCGGCTTCTACAAGCTTGCCATTATTTTTAAAATACTGACATTGAAGATTCAAATCATAAGATATCTTAGGTATCGCTTCTAATACGTTTTTATAAGGAATTACAAAATAAGATTTAGCAAAAAGAGTAAAACTATTTGTGGTTCCTAAATTTTTTTTAGAAAATGAACTAATCCTATATATTTCAACAATTTCATCAAAATCTAAACAAATTCGATAAGCAAACTCTCCATGCTCACTGCTAGGCCAAATTTCAACAATATCTCCTTTAATTGAAAATTTGTCTCTCTCAAGATTCATCAAAGTTCTCTCATAATAAAGTTCTACAAAAATATCTGATATTTCTTTAATAGAAATTTTTTGGCCTACAAAAAACTCTCGTGCTGATTTTTTGAAAAAATCTGGAGATCCAAGAGCATAAATTGAAGACACAGTCGCAACAACAACGACATCTCGTCTTTTAGCAAGAGACGTTACCGTCCTTATTCGCTTAATTTCTATCTCAGTATTAATAGTAGCTTCTTTTTCAATAAACAAATCTTTTGAGGGTACATAGGATTCTGGCTGATAATAATCATAATAAGAAACAAAATATTCAACAGCATTATTTGGAAAAAAATCTTTAAACTCTCTGTAAAGTTGTGCCGCTAATGTTTTGTTATGGCTGACAACTAAAGCAGGCCTGTTAAGATCTTTAATTATATTTGCAATTGTGAAAGTCTTTCCACTCCCTGTAACACCTTTTAATGTTTGATATTTATTCCTCAGCAAAATAGAATTTTTAATTTCTTTTATTGCTTTAGGCTGATCACCAGCAGGAAGATATTCTGACTTTAAAAAAAAATCTATCATTAATTTAACGACCAAAATCTAATACACATTATTATAAATTATCTAATAATAAATTCTATATCAAGTATATAATTCATTATAAATCAATATAATTTAATTAATCTTTGTTTAAAAAAATAAAATAAAAAGGACAATTGATGCAAAAAATCGAAGCCAAAAGAAAATTGAAAAACTACATTCTTCTTGAAAAAGATATATTCTTTAAAGAAGAAGCAATAAAAATTCAAAAAACAAATAATGAGACAGAAATTCTAAATAGATTTTACAAAGATCTGGAATTTGGAACTGCTGGAATGAGGGGAATCATTGGAGCTGGAACATGCTACATAAACACTTATAATGTAAAAAAAATAAGCCAAGGAATATGCAACTATGTACTTAAAATAAATAAAAACCCTAAAGTTGCAATAAGTTATGATTCAAGATATTTTTCAAAAGAATTTGCTTACAATGCTGCTCAAATTTTTGCCTCAAATAATTTTGAAACATACATATACAAAAACTTAAGATCTACCCCCCAACTATCTTATACAATAAGAAAATTTGATTGTGACGTTGGAGTTATGATAACAGCAAGTCATAATTCAAAAGAATATAATGGATATAAAGCATACTGGAAAGGCGGAATCCAAATGATGCCACCTCATGACACACTAATAACTAATGAAATCAAAAAAATAAAAAACATAATAAATACAATTACCATAAAAGAGGGTATTAATAAAAAGATTATCAAAGAACTAGGCGATGAGATAGACGAAGAATATTTGAAAACAATAAACGAAGAATTTCCTGATTTTGAAAAGAATAGTAAAAAAACAAACTTAAAAATAGCATACACGGCCCTACATGGAACCGGTGGAACCATAATAAAAAAACTTTTTACAAACAGTAAAATACAGCTTTTTTTGGAAAAAAGTCAAATACTGCCAAACCCTGAATTTCCAACAATAAACTATCCCAATCCAGAAAAAAAAACATCAATGCTTAAAGTAATAGAGCTTGCAAAAAAAGAAAATTGTGACATTGCCCTTGCAACAGATCCAGATGCCGACAGAATAGGAGTTGCATTCAAAGATCAAAACGAATGGACATTCTTAAACGGAAATCAAATATCATGCATTTTAATGAACTATATACTTTCAAAAGAAATAAATCCTAAAAATACATTTGTAATATCATCGTTTGTAACAACACAAATGTTAGAAAAAATTGCAAAAAAATATGGTTCTCAAATTTTTAGAACTTACACAGGATTTAAATGGATAGGAAGCTTAATCGATGAAATGGAAAAAAATGAACCAAATAAAAAATTTGCTTTTGCATGCGAAGAAAGTCATGGATATTTAATAGGAAGAAAAGTTAGAGACAAGGATGCATTTTCAGCCATAAAAGGAATTTGCTCTTTAGTGCTTGATTTAAAAGCTAAAAAACAAACTATTAAGAATTATCTTGAAAAGATGTACGAAGAATTTGGTTATTATGAAGAATTTAATATAGAAAAAACCTTTGAAGGGGCTAACGGAGAAATTCAAAGAGAAGCACTAATGTCAAAACTAAGAAAAGAGAAAAAAATGCAATTCGCAGGAATTAAAATAATTGAAAAATTAGACTACAACACTCTTGAAAAAATTAACTTCAAAAAAGAAATTTCGAAAATCAAAGAATATAAATACCCTGTAAACGCAATAAGATTTATACTTGAAAACGAAATTGTAATAACTGCAAGACCCTCTGGAACAGAACCAAAAATCAAATTTTATATATCTGTAAAACTCGAAAATAAGGAAAAACATAAAATATTTGATATAATGAATGTAATAAAGATGGAGATAAAAAAATATTAACATAACAGAAAATTTAATAAATTTAGTAGAAATAGATTCAAAAGAAATTGCAAGAAAAAATAAAAATAAAGAAGTTTCAATTTGGCACCTATTAATGTCTATAATCACTACTCCTAAAAAATCTGAAATAAAATTTATAGATACCAAAACTCTAAAAAACATTAAACAAGAAGTTATATGCGAAATAGATAAATTAGAGAAAATTTTAATAGAAAAAAATGAGATAATTATTCCAAAAATAAATAAAGAAATCTTTACTCTCATAAAAGAAGCTAAAAAAGAGTTCAAATCTAAAGCCTTAATAGGAGCAAAAGAAATTTTTTATCAAATATTAAAAAATAAAAAACTTCTAAAAAAGTACAAACTAAGTAAATCTAGCTTCGACTTTAAAGATCAAAATATATTAGAATACATGGAAAAAAATAAAGTAAGATTAATTGAAACCTACAAAGAATTTGATGAAGAAATAAGACTTGAAAATGAACACTTTGACATTGGAAAGTACGTCAAAAATTTAACAGCACTTGCAAAAGATAAAAAATTAGATCCCTTGATTGGAAGAGAAGAAGAGATTAAAACTCTTACAAACATACTCTTGAGAAGAAATAAAAATAGCGCAATGCTAATAGGTGAGCCTGGAGTAGGAAAAACAGCAATAGTTGAAGGGCTTGCAACAAGTATAGTACAAAAAAAAATAAGTAACAAACTACAAGACAAAACAATTTTAATGCTTAAAGTTTCAAACTTGGTATCAGGAACAAAGTATAGAGGTGAGTTTGAAGACCGTTTAAATAACATAATTAAGTATGTTGAAAAAAATAAAAACACAATAATATTTATTGATGAAATACACACTTTAATAGGAGCTGGGAACTCCGAAGGTGCTCTTGATGCATCAAATATATTAAAACCATCACTTTCTAGAGCTGAAATACAAATTATTGGAGCAACTACTTACAATGAGTACCGAAAATATATTTCAAAAGACAAAGCATTCGCCAGAAGATTCCAAACAATTACCGTAAGAGAGCCCAATGAAACAGATACACTAAAAATAATCAAAAATATTGCAAAAAATTTTGAAGACTATCATGGAGTAATCTATGAAAAAAATGCACTTATAAATATAGTAAAACTCTCATCCAAATATCTAATAAATAAAAGATTCCCAGATAAAGCAATAGATATAATAGATATTGCCGGTGCAATTAAAAAGGAAAAGTCTACAAAAGACAATATCATAACATCGGATGACATACAAGAAGCAATAAATGAAATACTATCTATTAAAGCAACAAATAACATAAAAGAAGAAATTTCAGAATTAAAAGAAATAGAAAATAAAATCAATCAAAAAGTGATCGGACAAAAATATGCAGTAAGTGAACTTATTAAAGAAATTATTAAAGTCAGGCTTGGACTCAATGACGATTCTAAACCTTTAACTTCAATATTATTAATAGGCTCAAACGGATGTGGAAAAACCACTTTAATTGATGAACTATCTAAAAAAATTATCAAGGATAAAAATTCAGTATTAAAACTAGATATGTCAGATTACAAAGAAGAAAACTCTATTTCAAAATTAATTGGCACAAATCCCGGATACGTAGGCTATTCTGATGGGGGCATTCTGACAAACAAATTAAAACATTCATTTGAAACTTTAATATTGTTTGAAAACATTGAAAATGCCCACAATTCTATATTAAACCTAATAAGTCGAATGCTCGAAAATGGAGAACTTATCGATAGCAAAGAAGATAAAATAATATTTAAAAATACAATTATAATAATGACTACAAACATTGGATCTAAAATGCTTCTTGGAGAAAAGAATATTGGATTCAATAAAAATCAACAAAAAAGCTCAGAAACAAAACACTTTGAAGAAGAAATAAAGCAAGATCTTGAAAAAAGATTTAAGTTGTCCCTTTTAGACAGAATTCAAAAAAAAATTATCCTAAATATCCTTACAAAGGACAATATAGAAGAAATTTGCAAAAACTACTTAAACGCCCTTAAAACAAAATTTAACTTTAAAGGAATTGAAATAGAAATAAAAAAAGATGTTAACAAATTTATAACTACAAAATACTATAAAAAAAATTCAGGAGCAAGAAGCGTAATTGCTGCAATAAAAGAAAAAATAGAAGAAAATGCTATCACCAAAATAGCTGAAAATCAAGACATACGCAAAATAACGGTTTATTTAGAAAAAGAAAAAATAATAATAGAATAAAGGAGAATTATAATATGTTTAAAAAAGTAGAAAACAAGGCCAATTTTCCTAAAATAGAAGAAAAAATATTAAAATTCTGGACTGACAACAGGATTTTTGAAAAATCAATAGAACAAAGAGAAGGATGTGAAGAATTTACATTTTATGACGGACCGCCTTTTGCAACAGGACTTCCTCATTTTGGACATTTTGTTCCAAACACAATAAAAGACATAATTCCAAGATATCAAACAATGCAAGGTAAATATGTTAAAAGAAATTTTGGATGGGATACCCACGGACTACCCGTTGAATACGAAGTAGAAAAAAAATTAGGAATTTCTGGTAAATACGAAATAGAAAATTATGGCGTTGAAAATTTTAACAAAGAATGCAAAAAAATAGTACTTAGATATACAGAAGAATGGAAAAATATAATCTTAAGGCTTGGAAGATGGGTAGATTTTGAAAAAGGCTACAAAACTATGGATGCAAGCTTTATGGAATCTGTGTGGTGGGTATTTAAAAATCTTTACAATAAAGGTTTAATCTACGAAAGTTATTATGTACTGCCCTATTCTCCAAAACTTGCAACTCCGCTTTCAAACTTCGAAGTGAATCTTGGAGAATACAAAGAGGTTAATGACCCATCATTAACAATAAAATTTAAAATAAAAGACAAAAACGAATATCTACTAGCATGGACAACAACCCCTTGGACATTGCCCTCAAACCTTGGAATTGCAGTGGGACCAGAAATAGAATATTCTAAAATTTTTGACAAAAAAAAAGAAGAGATTTTGATACTTGGATCAAAAAAGCTTAATAGCTATTATGATGATGAAAATTTATACACTATTATAGAAAAATTCAAAGGAAGCAAGCTTGAAGGCATAGAATATGAACCTATTTTTAACTACTTTTTAGAACAAAAAGATAAAGGTGCTTTCAAGGTCCACACAGCCGACTATGTTACAACTGACGATGGAACAGGCATTGTTCATATTGCCCCTTTTGGAGAAGAAGACTACAGAATACTTAAAAAACACACAAATGTCGATATAATAGACCCCTTAGATGCTGAATGTAAATTCACAAATCGGGTAAAAGATTTTAAAGGACTTTTTGTAAAAGATGCTGATAAAAAAATAATAGAAAACCTAAAATTACGCAATTTTTTATTCAAAAGAGAAAATTATCTGCACAGGTATCCATTTTGTTACAGAACAAACTATCCAATTATTTACAGACCAATAAGCTCCTGGTTTGTAAATGTAGAAAAAATAAAAACCAAACTCATCGAAGTAAATGAAAAAATCAATTGGATGCCAGCTCATTTGAAAAAAGGAAGATTTGGAAAATGGATAGAAAATGCAAAGGATTGGGCAATAAGCAGAAACAGATTCTGGGGAAATCCAATTCCAATTTGGATATGCTCAAAAACAGGAAAAAAAATTTGTGTTGGATCAAAAAAAGAACTTGAAGAGCTATCTGGTCAAAAAATCGAAGACTTACACAAAGACAAAGTAGATAAAATAACCTGGCCAAGCAAAGACGGCGGCACATTTATCAGAACAAGTGAAGTTCTAGATTGTTGGTTTGAATCTGGAGCAATGCCTTACGCTAGCAATCACTACCCATTCACAAATGAAATTAATTTTAAAAATATATTTCCTGCTGATTTTATTGCAGAAGGTCTGGACCAAACAAGAGGGTGGTTTTATACCCTTACAGTCCTGGGAACTTCTCTTTTTGAAAACACAGCATTCAAAAACGTCATTGTAAATGGACTTGTGCTTTCAAGTGATGGAAGAAAAATGTCAAAATCCTTTAAAAATTATACAGACCCGGTAAAAGTAATAAACACATTCGGAGCAGATGCCTTAAGACTTTATTTAATAATGAGCCCTGTAGTCAAGGCTGATGATTTAAAATATAGCGACAATGGAGTAAAAGACGTTCTTAAAAATATAATAATACCCATTTGGAATGCTTATTCCTTTTTCACAACTTATGCAATAATTGATAAATTCAAACCTCCAAAAAATCTCAACTTAGATAAAAATAACAACCTTGACAAATGGATCATAAGCGAACTTGAAAGCCTAAAAAAAATACTAAATAAAGAAATAGACAAATATAATTTAACAAAATCAATAGAATCTTTACTTGAATTTATAGATAAATTAAATAATTGGTATATAAGAAGATCAAGAAGAAGATTTTGGAAATCAGAAAACGATAAAGACAAAAATGATGCCTACGAAACATTATATTATGCAATCAAAACTTTAATGATTTTACTTGCTCCCTTTACTCCATTTATAACAGAAGAGATTTATCAAAATTTAAAAACCGATGAAGACAAGCAATCAATACATCTTAACGATTATCCAAAAGCAAATGAAAATTTCATCAACAAAACAATTGAAGAGAAAATAAATCTAGCAAGAAAAATAACTTCAATGGCAAGATCACTCAGATCATTGCACAATATAAAAATACGCATGCCTATTAGTACAATATACATTGTCACAAAAAATCAAAACGAACAAAATATGCTAACAGAAATGCAAGAAATAATATTAGATGAAATAAATGCAAAAGAAATGAAAATAAAATCTAACGAAGAAGAGCTTATAACTTACAAAGCGAAAGCAAACTTTAAAGAACTTGGGAAAAAGCTTAGAAAAGATATGAAAACGGTATCTATTGAGATTAGCAAGCTAAAAAATGAAGATATAATAAAAATAATAAATGGAATATCTTACGAAATCAAAGTAGCTAATACAAAGCATTACTTATCATTAAATGATATAATATTAGAAAGAGAAGAAAAAGATAACTTAAAAGTAATAAATGAAGAGTCCATTACAATAGGAATAGACTCCCTAATAACGCAAGAATTATACTTAGAAGGTCTTACAAGGGAATTTGTAAGACAAATCCAAAATTTAAGAAAAGAAAAAAATTTTAACGTTAGCGATAGAATAAACTTATACATAGAAAATAATGCAACATTAAAAGAAATACTAAATAAATTTGAACAATATATTAAAACTGAAACATTAGCCTTAAATATCATATCAAACAAAAGTAAGCTAGAAAAAAAAATAAACCTTGACGACAACATATTTACAACAATAGGAATTGAAAAATGTTAAAAATATTAATTAAAATAATTGCCACTTCGTGCCTTGTAGTAGTAGGATGCACTAGCCTACCTTACAATCCTCCAAAACAAAATCTAAATTATTTAATGGAACTTTTACCCGACGCAAATTTATATGCCCATGTAAATTTAATTAAAAACAGATCTATTTGCAACTCTTTAAGCCCTAAATATAAATCTATTCTAAGACTTATAAGCGATTTATACTTTAGCTATAAAAAAGAAAATAACGACTTTGCTATAATAGCAACGGGCAATTTCCCAAAAGATATTTTCTGGGGAATTCATAAAAATAGAAATACAGAACTAATAGGCAATATACTTACAAGCCCAAAATGGAAACTGAAAAATTCAAACATATATATTACCCCAAACAAAGCTAGAACCAGTATTACAATAAACAAAAAAGATAAAATCTTAAAAGACAACAATGTACTAACAACGAAATACATCAAGGAAATAGAAAAAAATGAAATGTTTTTTTGGATTCAAAATTCGACATTACTGCTACCAAACCAAATAGCAAGTAGCAAAAATTTAATCCCTTTTAGCAGCGGCACTTTGTCTATAAACAGCCTAAATCAAAACGAATATGTTTTTAAATCTCTGATCGAAACGAACAACCCATCAATAATAAAAATACTGTCAAAAAAACTGATTCCAACTATTTTAACAAACACGACTAACCTTACAATATCAAGCAACATAAAAGCCACAATAAAAGACCAAAATACAGTAGAAATAGAATTTAATATTCAAAAATCTAGTGTTGAAAACTTCATAGCAACATTGGTTTCAAATATTTAAATCTAAAAATTTTTATTAACTCCTAAAAGGTATTAATTTGCTTTTTGCAAGTAAAATAATGATATAAAGCTCCAATTTTACCAGACTCATTCTTAAATTTAGTTGGCTCAAGTGTTACAAGATTTTTTATATTATTATTATTACTTAAAGCCATCTCTAAAGACCATAAATTTTCTAATTTTTCATATATTCTATCTATTAAATCAGGCCTTGCGCTTATTCCTCCCCCAATCAAAATTTTTTCAGGATTTAAAATAAAAGTTAAATTAAAAATACCAAATGATAAATTCTCAAAAAATCTGTCAACTTCATTTTTGGCATGAATATTTCCATTCTCAGCAAGATCAAAAACACATTCTCCTGAAACCTCTTTTAAAGGCTTTTCTAAGCGCATAGCAACCCTTTTTCTTAAGGCTAATACAGAAGAAATGGATTCCCATCTACAATTAAAAGGAATATTGCCACTAATACCTCTAGTTATCATAAATCCAACCTCTCCGGCCATAAAAGAATTTCCTCTTAAAAGTTTGCCATTTGTAAAAATTCCAGCACCAATTCCTGTGCCAAGGGTTATAGCAATAAAATCATTAGAATCAATAGCATTACCCTTAAATTTTTCTGCTAAGGCTACACAATTAGCATCATTTTCAATTTCTATACATACTCCAGTTAAAGATTCTAATCTCTCTTTTAAAGGATAATTAATAAAACCAGAAATAGCATTCACTCTAATGACATTTCCCTTAAGATCAACAAACCCGGGAATACAAATTGCAACCCCAACTACATCGCTTAATTCTTTGTAAGAATTAATAAGGTTAACTAAAATATTTACTTGCTCATCAGAAGTAGTGCCTGTACTTATTTCATTTTTATCAAAAAAAACACCGCTTGAATCTGCTAGCGAATATTTAGTACTAGTTCCACCAACATCGATTGCCAAATAACGTTTCATATTTATCCTCAGGCCTAATTGTACATAAATGATCATAAATTTTCCATAGCAATATAAGAAATTTTAGAAATTTTGTTTATAACTATTTGCGCTTTAATCATCTCCTTCAAATAAGAAACATGAGAAATTATACCAATTTGTCGTCCAGTAATCATTTGAAACTTAGAAAGCTTAGGCATAACTTGAGCCAAAGTATCTTCGTCAAGATTACCAAACCCTTCATCTAGAAAAAAAGCTTCTATTTTTAAATCACTATCCCTTATTTTATCAGATAAAGCTAAAGATAAAGCTAAAGATACAAGAAATTTCTCACCCCCAGACAAAGTTTTTACCGTTCTTATTCTATTAACATCTTTTTTGTCTTCAATTAAAAAATCAAATTCCTTGCTCTCTTTGTTGGTTTTAAGCTCAAAATCAGGAAAAATCCACCTTAAATATTTCTCATTTGCCAGTCTTAAAATATCATTAATTAAAAAAGTTTGAACATAGTATTTCAATCCAGAAGATCTAATAACCACCTTTCTTAAAACATCTAGCTTATCTTTCCTTTCTTTAGCCAGATTTAATTCTCCTCTTAGCACATCTAAATTAATTTTTTGTTGATCAATCTTTTTTTGAAGAGTTTGAAAATTTAAAAGTTTTATTTTATATTTCTCGATATCTCTGGACAAAAATTCAAGCTTAGAGCTAATTGATAAACTCAATTTTTGCAACAAATGCAAGCTATTCTTATTGATTTGTTTCAAAATAGCTTCTACTTCAAAAGAAGATGAACCAAAAAAAACACTTTTTAAATTTGAAACTATATTGATAAAATTATTTTGCTCTCCATTTAATCTTGCTTTTAGAGTCAATATAGATTTCTTTATAAATTTAATTTGGGTTTCAGTTTTAATTTTTAAATCTTCTAAATTTTTAAGATTTAAAACAAGCGTATTCCATTCATTTTCTACACTTTTCTGACTAGCCAAAATAATATTAAATTCTCTTTCCAAAGAAGAATAATCGTTAAAACTTAAATTTAAATTAAGTTTTATTAATAAACTTTTAATCTTTAAAAGATTTTGATTAAAATTTTTATTTTTTAAAGAAATCTCAATTTTTAAATCTTTTTTCCTAACCTTAAATTGTTCAAGCTTTTCTAATTTATTTTCAAATGCTAAAATTTTTTCTCTCTCAAAATAATTTATGTATTTATCAAATAAATTTTTTCCAATCAAACTTAAAATTTCAGCATTATTCTTTTCAAACTCCAAAGCATTAATCTCTTGCTTAGAAATTTCTTCTTGTCTGCAAGATAATTGATATTTAAGCTCATCAATTTGATTTTGTATCAAATGAAGTCTTGAATTTAAAATATAAAGCTCTTTTAAACTACAAACCGATAATTTATCTTTATGTTGATAATTTCTATATTCAACCTCAATATATTTTAGTTTCTTTTTATCGCTCTCAATAGAAAAATTTTTATCATTAAGATATTTTAACAACTCTTTGTACAAATCAATCTTAACAATATTTTTTTCCTTATTTTTGTTAAAATCTTCTTTGTCAGCAGATTTTAACAAAAATTCCAACCTATCTCTATATTTTGAAATCAGCTCATCGTTAAAAGTTTGAAATAATTTTAATGCTTCATAATAAACATATTTGTCAAAATCGAAATTAGATTTCTCAGAAGAAATACTTTTAATCTCATCATTTTTTTTACTTTGAGACCTTAATAATTCTTTTTTTTCATCCTCAAGACTATTTTTCTTTAAAAGTAAACTTTGATAATCATTATCAACAAATTTTAAATTAAAAATATTGCAATTTTTATTATAAAGTTCCTTAACATAATTAAAATTAAAATTATTGCTATCCAAATCTTTAATTTCTTTTAAATTATTTATCACTTTTGAAAGTTCTAAATCAAGTAATTGGCTATCATTAAATAACTCGCCTTGCATAGCAACAAGATTTTTCAAATTCCAAAAATCTGAACATAAATAAATTTTTCTATCCAAATCTAAATTCTCTTTTAATTTCCTTTGAATAGAATAGTCCATTTCTAAAGAATCTTGATATTCAATCAGAGAAGATAACTGATCCTCTAAAGAAGACATTTCAACTTCTAAGCCTAAATATCTCTCATTAGACGCTATTGCCTGATTACACAAAGAAATAGCTATTCTAACATTTTCAAGATCACTTTCTAATTGACCAATATCAACTAAATCCAAATAATCCTTAAGGGATTTATACTCTCTCTCATCATAATCAAGGATTGATTTTTCATAAGATTCAGAATTTAATAACCTATCTATACTAAACTTTGTACGCTCAAAGTCACTTTTTAAATAAAATTCCAAATTATCATATTTTTTTAAATTAAAAATATTATCAATTATTGCGGTTTTCTCTTTAGGGGTTGATGTTAAAAATTCTTGAAAATTACCTTGTGGCAAAATTACAGTTTGACAAAATTGATTAAAATCTAATCGACAAAGACTTTTAATATGTTCTAAAACATCAGCTCTACCCTCAATAACCCTATCATCAAAAAAACAGCTAAGCAACATATTTTTAGGAGTCTCTATATTTCTTACATTAAGCTCAATAAAAGATTCATAAATCTTTCCAGAAATAGTAAATGTTAATTTAACATAAGCACTAGTCTCGCCTTTTGATATAATATCTACGATTTTTTTACCAAGTCTATAAACACGAGCATATAGCGCCAAAGTTATGCAATCTAAAATAGTACTTTTGCCAGATCCAGTATTGCCAGAAATTAAAAAAATGCCTGATTGTCTTAAAAGAAGAGTATCGAAATTTAACTCATGCTCCCCTTTGTAAGAAGCTATATTTTTGAATATGAGTTTATTTATCCTCATATTCGCCTAAATATCCTTTAGCCAAAACCTCGTTAAAAAGAGAAATAAGATCTTCTTCCTTAAATTTAATATCCTTAATAACACCGTTTTCAAAATCTCGTCTCAACTTTTTCTCAAAAAAATATTTTTCATCCATTTCAAGAACTTCAAGTTCTCCAATAACACCGAAATCGTCTTGCAAATCTTGACTTGAGAGTGAAGAATAGGAAATAGAAACTAGATTCATAAAATTAAGCTTTGCTAAGTCATAAATGGTCTCCTCAGAACTAGCATCAATCGTCTCGTTAAGTTCAATTTTCAAATAAATACTAAAAGACTCTTCTTTTTTGACATTAGTCAAAAAGTCAAGAACTTCATTAAAAGAACCTTTAACAAAAATTAATTTATTGAAAACCGGCACCTGAAATGCTTGTTGCAAAATTAACTTATTGTTATTAAAATGTAAAACATTTATATATTTATCATGGGTCTCATTAAATGAATATTGCATAGGAGATCCTGAATAAACAATATTATCCCTTAGTTTCATGAATTTATGAATATGCCCAAGAGCAACATAAGAAAAATCATTTCCAAAAACATTAAAAGGGATAATATAGCTACCTCCTAAGGTATCAATCTTTTTACTGCTGCCAAAAAAAGAATGCGCCATTAATATCTTAGGAACTCCTTTGTACTTGTTTTCTAAAAAATTAGATAAACTTGATATCTTTTCTCTGTAAGCATTTTCTAAATTTTCAAGAAACAGCTTATTGGAAAACTGATCTTCCAATTCAAAAATACTGTCAAAATTTTTTCCTAAAATAAGCCTTTCATTTATATGTGGAAGACAAACAACAATAAACTTAAGATTTCCATTATCTTTTAAGAAAACTATTTGATCATCAGAATCATATTCTGTTATTAAAAAAAAATTAAACCGTGAAAGAAGTTTTTTATTGATACTCAAATAATCCTTTTTATCATGATTTCCAGAAATAACCACACACCATTTACAAGAAGTAAAAGAAAGCTCATAAAAAAAATTATTCACCAATTTTTGCTCTTCAAATCCGGGCCTTTTGGAATCATAAACATCTCCAGCAACAAGTAAAAGGTCTATTTTTTCTTTTTTAAGAAATTCTAACAGAAAAAATAAAAAATTTTTCTGTTCCTTAAGTATTGAAAAATTTTCAATCTTTTTACCAATATGCCAATCTGAAGTATGTAGAATTTTATAATTGTCCACAAAATACTCTCACTTTTTTAATTCTTAAATTATGTTTATATATTATAATACAATATATAAACATAAGGAATTTATGCAAAATAAAAAATTGATAATAGTTGAATCGCCAACAAAAGCTAAAACAATAAAAAAATTTTTAGACGACTCATTCTTAGTAGAAGCATGCATTGGACATATAGTAGATCTACCAAACAATGCAAAAGAAATTCCCAAAGAATATAAAAAATACGAATGGGCAAATATTTCCATAGATTATAACAATGGATTTAACCCAATTTACATTATTCCTAGCAATAAAAAACCAGTTGTATTAAAACTAAAAAAATTGGTAAAAACAATCAATGAGATATATCTTGCAACCGACCAAGATAGAGAAGGAGAAACTATAGCATTTCACTTAAAAGAAGTATTAAAAATTAAAAACTATAAACGGATGATATTCCATGAAATCACGGAAACTGCAATAACCGAATCACTAAAAAATACTAGAGATATAGACATGAATCTTGTTAATGCTGGTGAAGCTCGAAGAATATTAGACCGACTATACGGATACACAATTTCTCCACTACTTTGGAAAAAAATAGCTTATGGACTTTCTGCTGGGCGAGTGCAATCCGTTGGATTAAAACTATTAATAGAAAAAGAAAAAACTAGAATAAATTTTAAAAAAGCCAATTATTATTCAATTTTACTTCAATGTAAACATGATAAAAAAGATTTATTACTTGAAACAAAATTAGAAGAAATTGATGACAAGAATATAGCAGAGGGTAAAGACTTTGCAAATGAAACCGGAAAACTTAAAAATAGCACCAAAACAATAATAATAAACCAAGATTTAATGATCAAACTTGAAAAAGAACTAGAAAATGGAAAAAAAATTGAATTAATTTCAATAGAAACTAAAAAAATAAAAATACCTCCTCCAAAGCCATTTACTACATCAACACTTCAACAAGAAATAAATAAGCGCCTTAAAATTGGAACAAAGCAAATAATGCAACACGCTCAAAAACTTTACGAACACGGATACATTACCTATATGAGAACAGACTCTCATAATATTGCTAAAATTGCAAGAGATAAAATAACAAAAATAATAAAAACCAAATACGGAAAAGATTATATAGAAAAAAAAGAAAGAATTTATGAAAAAGGAAAAATGACTCAAAATGCACATGAGGCAATAAGGCCTTCTGAAATGTTTATTCCAAACGAAAACATAGAAATAGAAGGCAAAGCCGCTAAAGAAATTTACAAAATAATATGGGATAGAACTATTATTTCTGGAATGAAAGATGCAATAAAAGAAAATATAAAACTGACTTTTAGGTATAAAAACTTAATTTTCAAATCAAGCTTTACAAAAATAATTTTTGATGGATTTCTTAAACATACTAAAGAAAAAGATGAATATTTTAACATAAACTTTGACTTAATAAAAAAGGGAGATATATTTTCTATAGTTAAAATGAAAACAAGCGAACACGAAACAAAAGCTCCATTTAGATATACAGAAGCATCTCTTGTGCAAAAAATGGAAAAAGAAGGAATAGGTCGTCCTTCAACCTATTCTACAATTATATCAACACTCCTAGAAAGAGAATATGCATTCAAACTTAACAACACATTAATACCAACTATAAAAGGGGCTGCTGTAATAAATCTTCTTGAGAAATATTTTCCAGTACTAATTGAACTAAATTTCACCTCTAATATGGAAGAAAAATTAGATAAAATAGCAATAGGAAAGCTAGATAAAATAAAATATCTAAACAAATTCTATAATGGCAAAAACGGGCTAAAGTATACGGCAATGCAACTAGAGCCTAAAATTAATTCCTCCGAATTTAGAACTGTTATTGAAAATCAAAACATAAAAAATAAAGATAATAGCATTAATTATACAATAAACATTGGCAAGTATGGGCCTTATTTAATATTCAAAGGGCATAATTACTCAATAAACACAACAACTCCATTAGAAAATTTGTACAAAAAAGATGAAATAGAAAAAATAGTAAATGAAAAAGAATTAAAACCAAATATACTTGGTATTGATCCTTTAACAGGACTTAATGTAATCTTCAAAAATACAATTTATGGAAACATAGTACAACTCGGAGAAGACACTTATGCTCCTCAAGAATACACAAAAAAAGGAAAACCTAAAAAATTAAAAATAATAAAAGCAAAAAAAGCATCAACTAAAAAAATTGACCCCGAAAACATAACATTAGAGCTTGCTTTAAAATTGCTCTCACTACCAAAAACAATCGGTAAACATCCTCAAACCAATGAACAAATCATTGCTGCAACTGGTGTTTTTGGAGATTATATTAAAACTGAGAGCGGAAGTATTGCTTGCTCGCTAAAAAAAGATATAAAAGCATATAATATAACACTAGACGAGGCTGTCAGTCTGCTCAACGAAAGAGTTAATAAAGTAGGCATAATCGTTAAAATGATCACATTTTCTAAAAACAAAATCGGCAACAAAATATATATTTACAAAAAAAACGACAAATTTTATGCTAAAATTAAAAGAAAGAAGGTTGATTTACCTGATAACATTAGTCTTGACGAAATAAATGAGAAATATGTATTCAGTTTGTTGTAAATATGAATGATTTCAAACTACCAATTTATAAATACAAAGATGAATTAATTAAAGTATTAAAAACAAATAATGTTTTAATTGTTGAAAGTCCAACAGGCAGCGGAAAAACCACTCAACTGCCAAGAATAATATATGAAGCAGGTTTTGCAAAATTAGGAAAAATTGGAGTAACTCAACCAAGAAGAATAGCTACAATATCAATAGCCGAATATATTGCTAAGCATATTGGTGTAAATGTTGGAGAAGAAGTTGGTTACAAAATAAGATTTGAAGAAATTACAAGTTCAAAAACCAAGATCAAGTTAATGACCGATGGAGTGCTTCTACAAGAGCTAAAAAAAGACACATTACTTTATGAATATGATGTAATCATAATAGACGAAGCACACGAAAGAAGTTTAAACATCGATTTTATATTAGGCCTTATTAAAGACATTGCAAGAAAAAGGAATGATTTTAAAATCGTAATTTCATCTGCTACAATAAACACAAAAGTATTTTCAAAATATTTCGACAACGCACCGGTTGTTAGCATTGAAACTATTACATACCCAGTGCAAATAATATACAATCCTCCTATTTTAAACACACCAAAAGGAATGATATCAAAAATAAAAGAAATTGTCTTGAACGTAATAAAAGAAAAAAAAGCAGGCGATATACTTATATTTTTATCTGGAGAAAAAGAAATAAAAGAAACTATAAAAGAATTACAAGAATTAAACTCAAAAAAAAATTTAATAGTATTGCCTTTATACGGTCGAATGCCTAAAGAAGCTCAAGAACAAATATTTGTAACTACTCCTAAAAATAAAAGAAAAATAATAGTGTCAACAAACATCGCAGAAACTTCAATCACAATTGAAAATATTAAAATAGTAATCGATAGTGGAAAAGTTAAAACAAACAAATTCCAAACAAAAACTCATACCTATTCACTCCAAGAAGTTCCAATTTCAAAATCATCAGCGACTCAAAGAGCTGGTCGAGCAGGAAGACTTTCAAAAGGAACTTGCTACAGACTTTATAAAAGAGAAGATTATCAACTAAGAGAAGATTATCAGAAAGAAGAAATATATAGAACAGACCTATCTGAGGTAATACTAAGAATGGCAGATATTGGCATCAGAGATTTTACCCATTTTGATTTTATCTCAAAACCATCAACGCATTCGATTCAAACTGCAAGCAAAATATTAAAATCTCTGGATGCTATAAATAATAAAAACGAACTTACAGAAATTGGAAAATATATGATACTATTTCCATTGGTGCCAGCACATTCAAGAGCATTGGTTGAAGCAATGATAAATTACCCACAAGCTATCTATCAAACTACAATAGGTCTATCATTTTTATCCACAAGTGGAATTTTTCTAATACCCCAAAATGAAGAAACGGAAGCTCGACAAGCTCACTTAAAATATAAAAATCCAATGGGGGATCTAATTGGGTTTATTAATATCTTTGAAGATTTTAAAAAAGCTGCAAATAAAGAAGCTTTCACAAAGGAAAATTATTTAGATCTACAAGGACTAGAAGAGATAGCAAATGTTCAAATGCAGCTTGAAAACATTGTTAGCAAATTAAATATACCAATAATACAAAAAGGTGTTTTTGACAACGAAGGATATTTAAAATCAATAATGCGAGGAATGAGAGATTATATTTGTTTTAAAACTTCAAAAAAGAAATATAAAACCATTAAAGCTCAAAACGTAATAATTCATCCCGGATCACTTATTAGTACCGATTCCGTGAAATATTTTGTTGCAGGAGAAATTATAGAAACTACAAAAATGTACGCAAGGTCCATTGGTGTCTTGAAAAAAGAATGGATTGACGCTATTGATCTTAATGAAGAGCTTGAACATAAAAACATACCTGATAAAGAGAAACGGATAACAAACGCCAAACAGACAAAAATTATCAATGAAATCAAAATAGGAAAAAAAATTTTCAAAGCGGAGCACAAAAATAACACCTGTGTAATAAAAATTAGCCTAGAAGCACTAAAAGAGATGATTTCAAAAAACGAATTAAACAATCTAAATAATGAAGATTTGAAAAAAATTAAAATACAATTGATACATAAAAATGTAACAGTTTTTAACAACAAAAAATTTTTAGAAACTATAGAAATAGTCAAAGGCATGGGAAAAAATTGGCAGTGTATAAAAAAATATGAAACAAACAACGTAAACATTGATGAACCTGAAAAAATGAAAGATCTCTTAGAGTGTACAATGCAATTTATAAGTTCACCCTCCAAAAAAAATGCTCTTTTCCTATCATTGGAAACAGATCGACTTGGAAATTTTCGACTAAAACCCAAACAAAATTTCATAATGGCAATAGAAGAATCTATGGAAAGCATAAAAAGCCTTATGGAAAACGAAGAATACATAAAAAAGCTACATTTTATAAAGAAATTAATAAATAAAGTTTACAAAAAATTAAATTACTTCTTTGTAGAAACTGAAACTTGAAAGTCTTATTAGAATAAAAACAATAATATTAAATTATTTTCATTATAATAAAAACAAGGTTTATAATAAATTATGAACTGGTTATCCTTTTTCCATGTTTTATTATTTTTAGCAATCGCTCCTCCCAAATCGCAAAGCAATAATAAGGAAAATACAGAAAATTTAATAAAGCTGTATATGCTTTATGATTTAACTAATAACTTGCCAAAAGAATTAGAAATAATAAATAAAATTAAAAATTTCAACTTAGAACAATATTACCTACTAATTACAAAATATTATCTAAAAATCAAAAAATATAAAGAAGCTGATAATTTTTTTAAAAAAATAAATAAAAAAAAGATTAAAAATCAAAAAATAAAAACCGAAATCATTTCGCTAAAATTAAGAATAAATGAAGATCATATTAATGAAGAAGAAATTAAAAAAATTTTAAATAATGAAAAAAATATAGATGTCAAAATAATTTATCAAATATTTAATCTTATAAAATTTAAAAATAAAAAATTAGCAACACAAATTAAAAATATCATATTAACAAACTATCCCAAAAGCATTTATTCTTATAAAATAAAAAGAAATGAATGAAATGAATAAGAAAATATTAACACTGCTAATATTTATTTTAAGTATTTCATCATCAGGACTAATGTTATCCAAATCAATCACTAAAAAAGCCAAATACAAAATCATTAGAGGTTATTTTGTAAATAGCAATTATGTTCTAGTGAAAATTGAAAATAAAGATCTAAAGTTCACCATATCAGAGCCTATTTACGACAAAAAGCTAAATAATTATTATTTTAAAGGACAAACAACAAGCCATTTCTTAATTTCTAACAATGTTGACATTGCGATCAACACAAGTCCATACGAAGTTAAACAAAACATATTTTTTCCAAAAGGACTATACATATATAATAAAAAAATGATTTCAAAACAAATACCCAACTATGGAGAGATTACAATAAAACAAAATAAAATTGTATTAAATCCCGTAGAAGACGAAATAAAAACCTCTGATTATGGATTTAGCGGATTTTTTGTTTTAATCAAAAACGGAAATTATAAAAAAAACTTCAAAGAAACAAAACACCCAAGAACAATAATAGGAACTGATAAAAATAACAAGTATTTATTTCTTGCTACAATAGAAGGAAGAGGGGTAAATAATAGCAAAGGGGCTTCTCTTAATGAAACTATTGATTTTGCATTAAGTTATGGCATGACTAACGCCATTAATCTAGATGGGGGGGGCTCAAGCACTCTTGTTGTAAAATCAAATAACGCTCCTCACAAATTAAACTTTACTGCAAACATTTTTGGAAAGGAAAGATCTGTACCATTTCATTTAGGAATAAAACTTCCTAATTAAAAAACTTCCAACCAATATTAAATCCAAGCATAATCTCAGTTGTTAACCCAGAAAAATTTTTATAATCAGAAAATGGAGAGATAGAAAGCACAAACAAAGGCCTAATGTATAAACCCTCAAAATCCGGAATAAAAAAATCAGCAGCAAGCCCCATGCTTAAAAAAAAGAGATTGTGGTTGTTAGAATTTAAATCAACGGCATATTTAAACCCAATCAATGGAAAAAGCATTCTAATCTGTTCTTTAAAAATCATTGGATATGTTCCATAAAGTCCAAAAGAGAAATATCTTCCATTATTAGTAGTAACAAAAGCCTCTTTGTAAGACATTTCAAAAAGTACATAATTTGCATCAAAAAATAAATTAAAATTAATTCCATGATCTGACCTAGTAAAATTTGGAGCAAATTTAGTGGAACTTGTTTTATCAGTATAATTGGTAAATTGATAAGAAAAACCTCCGCCAAAAGAAAGTGGATAAGAAACAATTAAATTATTAGAAGAGATGAGAAATAAAATAAAAAAAAGATATTTCTTCATTAACAATCCTTAAAAATTCTAAAAAATACTATATTATTATAGTAACATACTAAAGTAGTATATAAAAAATCAAGGAAATTATGAATACAAAAATATTATATTTATTATCCTTAATTCTTTTAACTTGCAATAAAAATAATAAAACTCCTCTCATTCAAAAATTGAACTTGCCCAAAAGCAGCATTCTTGGGTTTAGCAATAAAGTAGGTATAATAATAAAAGACTATGCTTTTCTTACCAAAAGCACTAAGAAAAATAACGAATTAGATTATGATTACGCAATTCTACTTAGAAAAAATGAAGTTGTAAAAATTGAAAAAATACTAGAAAAAACAGAACGCTATGGAATTGAAGGAAATTGGATCCTAGTCAATTACAAGGGAACTAAAAGCTACATCTTTAGCAAAGACATAAACATAGTTAACAATCTAATAATTGAACATTCTAAATAACCTTGCTACACAACCGGAAAAAAGTCCGATCAATGCAACAAATTACTTATTTTTTTTCTTATGTCTATTTTTCCTTCTTTTTTTCTTCCTTTTATGAGTAGAAATTTTTTTTAATTTTCTTTTTCTTCCGCAAGGCACTCCTTAAATCTCCTTATCAACTTTAAAAATTAAATTCAAAATGTCATTTAAATCATCCTCTGGATGAAGCCATAAAACATCAGAAATCTTAGCAAAAAAAGTCATTTGTCTTTTTGCATACAAAACCGAATTTTTGTTTATCAAATTTATTATATCATTTAAACCATAACAAGGTCTACTTTTCCATAATAAAAACTCATTATAGCCTATCCCTTTAAAAGCTGGAGTATTTTCATTGTAACCCTTACTAAACAAACCTTTAATCTCAGAGAGTAATCCACTATTGAGCATTTCATTAATTCTTATTGATATTCTAGTTTTCAAATCTTCAAAAGATCTTTTAAGACCTATAATCATAATATTTTTAAATTCCTTATTTTGTTTTTTTTGAAATTGACTAATAGGAATTCCTGTTTGATAGTAAACCTCAAGGGACCTTTTAATACGATAAATATCATTCTTATTTAACATATTAAATCTGATAGGATCTACGTTTTTCAATTCTTTCAAAAGATAGGATTTGCCTTTAAGGTCTAAAAGATTGTTCACATAAATTCTTATTTTAGAAGTAACCATGGGTGTTAAAGGAAATCCATCCTTTAAATGCTTAAAATAAAAAGCAGTACCTCCTACAAATATAGGAATTTTTTTTTTCTGTCTTATTTCTTTTACTATTCTCAAAGCTTGCTCGTAAAAAATTCCAAGATTGTATTCTTCCTCTGGATCTAAAAAATCTACTAAATGATGCTTTATATGTTTCATCAAATTTTTACTTGGTTTTGAAGAAGCTACATTGAACTCTTTGTATACTTGAATAGAGTCAACATTAATAATTTCTGCTTTATTTCTTGGAAAATGAAACAAAATATTGCTTTTGCCTACAGCGGTAGGACCAAAAATAAAAACTATCCTATCTTCCTTCAATTGAATAGCTAAATTTACCACTCAAAACGTCATTAAAAGCTTGTCCTAATATTTTATCATCAAACATAGCATGCTCTGCTAAAGAAATATTGTCTATGATTTGCTCTGTGCGAATTATAGTAGCAGCAACAAGTTCATAAAAATTTCCATCAAAGTCTTGTATTTTTTTTAAAGGCACTTTAGTCATTTAATCTCCTTACAAGCTAAACATATTAAAATATGAAATCGGTTTAGCTAATTTTTTAAGTTTCTTTTATCAATTTCATCTCTAATTAATTTAAAAACTTCATTTGAATTAATATTTGTAACATCAATCACTAAATCGGTTTCCGAAGAATAATCATCAATATCTATATTGTAAATATCTAAATATCTTTTTTTATCATTTTCATCTCTATTGAAAGTACTATTCAAAACATCAGAATACATGCCCCCTTCTCTAGTCATTATTCTCTCGGCCCTAACTTCCATTTTAGCATAAAGATATATTTTTAAATCAGCACTCTTAGAAATCCAAATAGCAAGACGAGAAGCAAGCACTGTATTATTTTTTTCAGAAAGTACGGTCAATCTCTTATCAAGATACCTATCCCAATAATAATCATCTCTTCCTATTACCTCTTTCTCATAAAACTCCGAAAAAGGAATATTATGCTCCCTTGCAATATCATGAAAAGTGTAATTAATAAACTCAAGACCGTAATGTTTTGCAATCATACTACTTACAGTAGTATTGCCACAACCACTCTTACCAGAAAGTGCTATTTTCATTCAACATTCCTTATTTGCTCTTTTATTTTTTCTAAATTTAACTTCATATTCAAAATCAAATTTTTAATATCAAGATCAACAGCCTTATTACTCATAGTTGTTATCTCTCTATGCATTTCTTGAGAAATAAATTCAAGAACTTTGCCACATATCTCATATTCAAGATTTTTATAAAAAGTTTCTATATGAGAATCTAAACGTATGATCTCTTCATTAATGTCTAGACGAATTGCCATTTTAGCCGCCTCTTCTGCAATACTTATATCTCTAAACTCATCCATTAATTTAGAGATATTTTCTTTAATGCTTGCAAATAATCTGACATTTATATCATTACAAGCCTCCTTAACGATTTTAAGATCTTGCTCTATTAGCACAAGGGTTGACACTATGTCCGATTTAGTATTTTCTCCTTCAAAACTTCTCCCATTATTGTAATGAAATAAAGTTTCCTCTAAAACACCCTTAAACAACCCATAAATCTCTTCTTGATGCTCACTATCCTCATCTATTATCAAAGCTCCTTTTAATGATAAAAAATCGCCTAAACTTAGTTCGTTCTTAATATTAAGATCAGTATGTGACAAAGAATTTCTAAGCTTAGAAATAGCCTCAATATAATTAGGATTAACTGTAAAATTCATACGGGGAACCAATTCTTTATATCCTACATTTAAAAAAACATTGCCTCTGCTAATATATTTTGAAATCAAATTTCTTATATCAAGATCATAACCAGAAAAAATTTCTGGTAACCTAAGTTTAAATTCTAAAAATTTTCCATTATAAGATTTCAAATTAACACTAAACATATAGTTACCAATTATCTTTTCCAAATAAAAAAATCCCGTCATACTTTTCACTATGATACCCTTACAGAAAATCGTGTAAAATAAAATTATTTCCAGCGCCCATTGTAATAAACAAATCTCCTGATATTAATAAATTTTTTATAAATTTAACAGAATCTTTGATATTTTTAAAAAAATAAGTGTTTCTATTTATTTTTTTAATATCTAAAAACAATTTAACAGAAAGTTCATCTGAATTAAAATTCTCCCTATTAGAAAGATATATATTGTGCAAAATTAGTACATCAGCAACACTCAGAACTTCAACAAAATCATCAAAAAATTCTTTTGTTCTCGTGAAAGTATGGGGCATAAAATTCAAAATTATACGCTTGTTTTTATAAAAATTTTTAATGCCAAAAAGCGTATCTCTAATTTCCCTGGGATGGTGAGCATAATCGTCCATGTAAATCACTCCCTTTTCTTCTTTAATAACTTCAGCTCTTCTTTTTATACCACTATAATTTTTTGCAACTCTCTTAACTGCTTCTTCAAAATCAAAAATTGATTTTCCATTACTTTCTAAAAAAAGATTTAAAGCTAAAAGCGATGCCGAAAAATTTAATACATTATGAAATAAAACGGTCTTAAGTTCAATATTGTACAAGCCTAAAAAAGAAAAACAAAAATATTCATTCTTAACTGCAATACTACTTATTTGAAAATCTGAATCTGATAAATCTCTAGATCCAAAACTAAAAATATTTATATCTTTTCTGTTGATTTTCCTTTTAATTTTAAGCAAATTATTATCATCGGAATTGATTATCAATATTCCATTTTCCTTCAAATTATTGATATATTGTAAAAAAGCGTCTTCAAGAACCTCATAATTTTTAAAAAAATCAACATGCTCATAGTCAACATTGGTTAAAATGAGCATATTAGGACTAAAATGCAAAAAATGTTTTTTATACTCACAAGTCTCAACAATAAAAATGTTGCTAATACCAGATATTGAAGAATTATCTCCAAAATCTTTAACACTTGACCCCACAATAACATTGGGATTTAATCCTAATTTATTAAAAAGAATACCTAAAAACGCGGTAGTGGTGGTTTTACCGTGAGAACCTGCAATTCCAATGCTATAGTACTTTTTAGAAAGCTCGCCAAGAACCTCAGGATAAGATAAAATAGGTATATTTAATTCTTTTGCTTCAAGCAAAATTTGTAAATTATTCTTATCATAAGCTGAAGAATATACTATTAAATCAAAAGACCTATTAAGGTCTTTTAATGAAAACTCATAAATATTTTCGTAATAAGATATTTTATTACGACTTAAAACCTCGTCAGTATGAAATTTATCAGGAACATCTACCCCTTCTACATAATACCCTTTTAAATTTAAAAAACAAGCCAGAGAACAAACTCCACTTCCCTTTATTCCTACAAAAAAAATATTATTCAAACTGTCAAAATCAACTTTCATAGCTCTCTTCTAAATAATCTTTTTTGTCATAAAATTTATGTATAACTATGTCAATAGATAATATATTAATTATTGTATACTTAAGTACGTTCGTAATAATATAAGTTCTAAGCATTTCTGTATTATTAAGCAGGTTATTTCCAAGAGGGATATTTAAAAAAAGCTTAAAAAGGTAATTAGTTCCATCTTTTTTTATTTTAAGATCACAAACAATATAACTTCTATCATACTCAGAAACACAATGTTCAATAATTTGCCTTACGGCTCTCTTAGAAATAGATAAAACCCCTTCTTCATAAAAATGGGGCCTTACAACAGATCTAATATAATTTTTCTTCTTAGTAAAAAACCATCCACTTTTAAAAAAAACTTTAATTGGGTTTAATAGCAAATTAGGTCTAACAGACGTTATTTCAAAAGCAGCTGCTGGTACAACATGCTCCCCCATTTGCCTTGAAATCTTTGCTTTTTCTATCTCTTGCCTAGTTGAAACATCTGTTATGTAAATAACCTTAAAAACATTCGGCAACAAAAGCCTTGAAATTATTTTATCTATCATTTTAAGGCTTGTTCCTAATATTAATATTTTATTAAATTCTTCTCTTCCGAGAACTTCAAGCATTTCAGTGCAATGAGCATCATCTTCAAATACAGATCGCTTTACTGCTCTAAAAACATTATCTTCAAACTTAGCAGAACTTCCAGCAATAATTTTCATGCTTTTGATTAACACACCATCATCAATTATTAACGGTATTGAATATTTATCTGCTACCAAATGCGATCTAAAGCTTTTACCAGTTCCAGCAGATCCCACCAATGCATACACTTTAACTCTAACAAATTTATGCTTAATACTAGTTGCAAAGTTCCTGACCTTGCTTAACATTTTTTTTAAAAAAAAATTACTTGAAAAATTCTGAAAATTCATAAACATCAAAAATATCTTTTACTTGCTTTAAAAATTCTAAACTAGGCTTAGCATAAAATTCATTCTTTTTAAAGAATGTTTCATTAAATTTTACCAAAAAAGAGTGTAAAAAGTAATCACTTTTCTTGAATTTATCATAATATTTTTTGTCATTAATTAAAGGATGATTGTTAAACGAACATTGAGACCTTATTTGGTGAGTAAAACCCGTTTCAATAATAACTTCAGCAAGAGTAGCTTTCTTGCAAGACAATATTGGATTAACCTTTGTAATTGCATTAATATACTCTTTATCTTCTAAAACAAAAGTTTTTCTCAGTCTTTTATTTCTAAATAAATGATTTTTATAAACAACAGTTGACTTAACTTCGCCCATAAGTATTGCAAAATATTTTTTAGTTATAGAACCACTGCTAAATGCTTCACTTAGCTTTCTTGCAGTATTTATATTTTTCGCAAAAATAATAATACCAGAGGTATTTCTGTCAAGCCTGTGAACTGCTGAAGGCTTGAAGCTTAGAGATCTTAAATTTTCCCTTAAAAGATAAGCATTCACTAAAAAATCAAGAGAGTTTCTGCCTCCATGAACCAAAATACCTCTTTGCTTATCCACAACAAGTAAATCATCGTCCTCATAAATTATTCTTTTTTGAATACATTGAAAATCAATATTGCTTTTATAAAATTCATCCATAGTTAAGTTCAAACTTTGAGCTAAAGATTTATACAAATAAATTTTATCACCTTTACAAACTCTACATGAAAAATGTGGTTTTAGACCATTAAGCCTAATATCACCCTTTCTAATATGTTTTATTATCCTGAATTTAGGCAAATTCAAAATTTTAATTAAAATTGAATCTAATCGCTTACCATTATCGTTAGCAAGAATTTCTAAAAAAATATACTTATCCAAACGCAAGAAATAATTATCCTAATAAACTTTGCTATATTTTTTACAAAAAAAATTAGCCATTAAAAATGTAAATATAGAAACAAAAAATGATGGAAAAACGGGATGAAAAAACCAAATATTCAAATCAAAACATAAAATACACAAATAAAACATCAAACCTAAAAACATAGAAACAAATGCCGCTATTTTGCTTGCAAAATTTAAATAAAGTCCAAAAACAATAATGGGAAAAAATGAAACTTCTAAAGCTCCAAAAGCAAAAATATTAATAAAGAATAAAAAATTGGGAGGAAAGAGAGAAAATACAAGTATTATTAAAATAAAAAAAACATTAGAAATCATTATTATTCTACGAACCTTTACATCTTCTTTTAAATCTTTTTTATAAATAAATATTGACTTTATTAAAACAGATGTTATTAAGAGCAAATTTGAATCTATTGTAGACATTATTGCAGATAAAAGACCCATAAAAAAAATAAAACAAGAAAAAGAATTTAAAACCTTTAAAGCTACATTTAAAACAACTTTATCATCTGGATTTAAATCTGGAAAAAGAATAATAGCAAAAAAGCCTATTAAATGCATCAAAATAATTAAAAAACTGATAATAAAAGTAGAAATGGGAAGAGACAATTTTATAGCCTTCTCATCTTTGAATGCTATAAAATTATTGATAATCTGAGGCTGACCTAATATTCCTATTCCTATTAATATCCAAAAAGAAATTATATATTGTGGTTTTAAGTCAACATTTGAAGGAAGCAAAAGACTTTTATCTAAATTAAACATTGCTGTTTTAAACAAATTATTGATGCCTCCTCCCAAATCTAACATCTTGGCAAACAAAATAACAGATGAAACTAACATTAAAAGCCCTTGAATCAAATCCATATAAGCTACTGCCTTAAATCCACCAAAAAATACATAAATAAAAACTAATAAGGCAAAAAGCAAAAGACCAACTACATAATCAATACCCCAAAAAACTTCTATAAGCTTAGCACCACCTATTAATTGGGCAGAAATCAAAAACATTGAAAAAAAAATTAATACACATCCACTAATTAACGCCAAAAAATCGCTTTCATATCTATATCTAATGTAATCAATAATATTTATTGCATTAATTTTTTTTGATTCTTGATTTAATCTCTCACCAACAATAATAAAAGCAATTAAAGTTGTAGGAATTTGTATAGTAGCTAATAATATAAAAGATAATCCATACTTATAAACAGCAGAGGGACCAGAAATAAAACTACTAGCACTAATATAGCTAGAAGAAAATAGCAAAGCCATAACAATAAAATTAATATTTCGATTTGCAAGAAAGTATTTATTTAATAACAAAAAACTACCTCTATTTCTTTTTTTACAAACAATTTAAAAATAAAAAAATATTAATAATGTATCAAGTTTTACTAATTACTAAAATAAAAAAACAAACCAAAAAAAAATTTATACTGGGAAACAAAATTCCTGACCAAAAAAACCACAAAGGAACATTAAATATAGTAGCTGATGTGTCGATAAAATAGGCAAAAAAAAACCACAAGAAAAACATACAAACATACAATAATACAGCGTACAAAATCCTATTTCTCATTTAAAACAACCTTAGCAAAAGGATATCAAAATTTATAAATTCAAATACAATATATATTATATAATATACATCATATAATATATATTGTATGAATCAAAATAAACACATATTAATCGGTATATCTGGGGGGATAGCCTCTTACAAGTCAGTTTACATAGTATCTAGTCTAGTTAAATCAGGATACAACGTAAAAGTTATAATGACAAAAAATGCAACTAAATTTATTACACCATTAACTCTAGAAACCATTTCTAAGAACAAAATAATTACTAATTTATGGGATTTAGACCATAATGAGGTTGAACATATAAAAATTGCAAAATGGGCTCACCTAATTCTTATCGTTCCTGCTACCTACAATACAATATCTAAAATTGCATCAGGAATTGCTGATGATGCATTAACTACAATAATATCTGCAAGCACAGCCCCTACTTATTTTGCAATAGCAATGAACAATGTAATGTATTCAAACCCTATTTTAAAAGAAAATATAAAAAAGCTTAAAACTTATCATTATAAATTCATTGAACCTGATAAAGGATTTTTGGCTTGCTCATCACATGCTGTAGGACGACTTACAAATGAAGACAAAATTATAAAAATAATATTGAATGAATTTAATCAAAAAAATTGCCTAAAAAATAAAAAAATACTAATAACAGCATCTAGAACTGAAGAATCCATAGATCCAATTCGCTATTTTTCAAATAAATCGACGGGAAAAATGGGATTTTGTTTGGCACAAGAGGCTATTAAACTGGGGGCTCAAGTTACAATTATTACAGGACCAACAAATGAAAATGAACCTGAAGGAGTCAATATTATAAAAATAAAAACCGCAATGGAAATGTACAATGAAGTTCTAAAAATATATAATAAATTTGAAATAATAATTGGGGCTGCTGCTGTTGCCGATTTTAAGCCCAAACACATTTTCAATAGTAAAATTAAAAAGAACAAAACCAATAGATTGTATATAAAATTAGTAAAAAATCCTGACATAATCCAACACATAGGGCACAATAAGCTTAAAAACCAAATTGTTATTGGATTTTGCGCTGAGAATTCTAAAAATTTAATTCAAAAAGCCAAGGAAAAATTAAAAAAGAAAAATTTAGACTTCATAATTGCAAATGAAATTAAATATTTTGGTTCAAGCTTAAACAAAGTTTATATAATAAATAAAGAAAGCATAAAAGAACTACCAGAAATGAAAAAATCAGAAGTAGCTAAAGAAATTTTAAAAATTTTGTACTAATACCGTTTCAACGGTTTATTAACAATCAATAGTTTTTTAAAAGCATTTTAATATATTCAGAATTCGTCTCACTTTTAATTTTCTTAAGTTTATCAGAAAGTGATGAAGATTTATTATAAATAGCTCCTTTTAATGCAAAATGCCTTAAATCAACATTTTTACTATCAATGATTTTAGAATAAAAATTATCAAAATTGCCCTTTTTGCCAGCCAACATTGAAGCAATACCTTTTAAAACATTTGAAGGTCTATCAACATTTTCTTTGTTAACAATTTCCAAAGCAATTGACAATGCTCTTAGAGAGTTTTTATCTAAAAGGTAACTAAACATTGAAATTTTAAAACTATTGTCAATCTTAAAATCAAACATGATATTTTTTATCTCAATATCCCCAAGATCCATGTCAATTAAAGCCATAGCAGAAGCCTCCCTAACTTTAAGAGATGGATCGCTTTTAACCTTATAAATCAAAATATCCTTTGCCGAAGAGTCCTTATGTCCTTTAATTGCATTAATAGCTTTAAATCTAATATTGTCATCGGAATCTCTTAAAAATCCTTGTAAAATCTCTTTAGACTTTAAAGAAGGATCTTTGGATAAAGAAACAATAATAGCCAATTTAACATTTAAATTATTGTTATTACTCTGAAGATACAAATCAGCATTTGTAGTTACTTTATCTGGAGCAAGATATGACAACGCCTCAATTGCAGCAGCCTTAATTGATGGACTCTCGTAACCATCTAACGAAATTTCATAAATTCTATTCTGATAATCAACAGCGGTCATTTTCCCAAGAGCAATAAGTATTTCTCTTCTAGCACCATCATTTCCAGAATATTTTTCAAAAACTTCCATCATATTTTTAGAATACTCAAGAGAATTAAGCTCTCCTAGATAATAAGCTGCAATAGATACCACATTGCCCTCTTTATTTTCAAGAATATCAATAAGCATTTTTTTCAATCTCTCTTTATCATCAAATTCCTTAAGATACAAAATTGCTAAACCAAGCAAAGCATTTGAATATCTTTTACTCTCATAATTTTCAAGAATATAATTTGCTGTATCAATACCCCCTGAATACTTAAGAGAAATAAACAATTCAAGTATTTCTTTTTTAATCTCGGCATTAAAGGTCTTATCAAGTCTTTTTTTAAGAGAAAAATTATATTGACTATCACTTGATTTTTTAAGAGCTTTTATAATGCTTGTAACTTGACTATCAAGTCCATAAAGAATTGTATCGTTAACATACTTATTAT
The DNA here is from genome assembly GCF_900099615.1 of Borreliella japonica. Taxonomy (GTDB): domain Bacteria; phylum Spirochaetota; class Spirochaetia; order Borreliales; family Borreliaceae; genus Borreliella; species Borreliella japonica. Next base: position 45,875 of record NZ_FMTE01000002.1, read on the forward strand.
CTAAAATGACATTAGAAAAATTCTCACCATTAGAAGAATTTTCTCTATCAATCTTATTTTCCGTAATTTCAGGCAACAAAGGTGAACTAGGAAGAACTGGGGGGCTAACATTTTGAGCATACACATTTAAAATAAGCATAAAAAATAAAAAATTAAAGTATTTCATAAAGCATCCCTCCTAATAAAACTAAAAAGTTTATTTATTCCTAAAACAAAATAGCAAATAAACAAAATAAAAATACTAACAATTCCTGCCAAAATTAAAAAATAAAGATTTTTAAAACTAAAACCTACATCCCAATGAAACTTCTCAAAAAAGAAATAAACTATATATAAGGGAACAAGTGTAATAATTGACTTTAGAAAAACAAATAAAATTTCAATTAAGTCAATTTTAACTCCACTTTTTAATATTATAAAATAAAAAACAATTACACAAATCATAAAAGAAATAGATTGAGCTAGAGCTAAAGCATTCAAGCCATAATAATTAATACCAAAAACAGAAAGTACAATGTCAAGAATAGAAAATAAAACACTCAAATAAAATGGTGTTTTTGCATCACGAATAGAAAAATAATATTTTTGGAAAAAACTAAACATCGAATAAAAAAGCAAGCCTAAAAGAAAACATTTCAAAACGCCCGCTGTTTTTTGAGTATCATAAATAGAAAACTTGCCCCCCATAAGAAATAAATTTAAAATATAATCAGACCAAATAAACATCAAAAAAGACACCGGAATAAAAATTAACAATAAAATTTTAATTCCATCTACTAAAAGAGTATTTAATTTTACATTATTATTTGAAACAGCGTACTCTGCCATTTTAGGAAAAATTACCGTTGCAATAGAAATATAAAAAATTCCTACAGGAAGCTGATAATAAACTACAGCATTACTAAAAATAGAAACACTTCCTATCTCAAGGGTAGATGCTAATGCAAATGAAATCTGCTGAGTAACGATTGAAATAGAAAATCCAAAAATCATACGAACCCATCTACTTAAAAAATTTAAAAATACCTTTTCTTTGAAATAGAATGTTGGCTTCCAAACAAATCCAATCATAAGGCAATTTACAAATGGAATCAGAAATTGTAAAAACCCTCCAAAAATTACGCCAATAACAGCACTATATATTCCAAAACGATCATACAATAAAAATATACTCAATATTATTCCAAAAGAAAACATAATAGGTGAAAATGAAGGAATAAAAAAAATTTTATATGAATTTAGAACAGATATAAAAATTGATGCTAGACTTATTAGAAAAATATATAATACTAAATAACCAAATAAAGAACTTGCAAAAATTAAGTTTTCTCCCCTATAATAAGATAAAAAATACATAATAGGCTTTGCAAAAATAATCATAACTAAAACAATCAGACCAATAGAAATGACATTAAAGGTTATAACTACTCTGAAAAAAGAAACAGCTTTTTCGTGCGATTTGTTTTTCTCATATGTAAATTCGGGCAAGAAAGCCGAAGTCATTGCGCCCTCTGAAAGAATTTTCCGCAAATTATTAGGAATATTGAAAACATAGTTAAAAATATCAGCATCAAGATTTGCGCCAAAATAATAAGAGAAAATCTTTACCTTTGCAAACCCCATTATTCGTGAAAAAAAAGTGGAAATCATGACCAAAATTGTAGAAAAAACATATTTATTCATCGAAATTTTCCTCTTCATACTTTTTTAAATATGAAGTCCTAAAGTTTAAAAAATTATCATTTAGAATTGCGTTTCTAATCTTTGAAATCAATCGAAACATATAGTAAATATTATGTTCACTTGCCAAAATTATTCCAAAAAGCTCTTTTGATTTTATCAAATGTCTTAGATATCCTCTTGAATATCTCGTACACAAAGTACATCCGCAATTTTTCTCTACTTGAGAAGTATCATCCTTATACTCTTTTCTACCAATACGCATTATTCCATTATCTGTCAAAAGAGACCCGTGCCTAGCAATCCTTGCAGGATTAACACAATCAAAAATATCAATGCCGTAGTATATAGCATCAAGTATGTAATGGGGAGTACCAATGCCCATTACATATCTTGGTTTTTCTTTTGGTATCAAAAAAGAACTATATTCAAGAATTTCCAAATATTTTTCTCTCGGTTCTCCAACAGAAATGCCTCCAATAGCAATACCTGGACTGTCTAATTCTAATATATCATTGATGCTTCTTTTCCTCAAATCTTTAAAAAAATTTCCTTGGGTTATTAAAAATAAAAGCCCATTGTATCCCTCTTTTTTATTTTTATAAGACTTAAATGTACTGCGAGCCCAATTGGTTGTAATATTTGTATATAAATTGGCTTCATTATAATCAATCCCATAAGAACTACAAATATCAAGTGGCATAATAATATCGCTGCCAAAAATCTCTTGCATAGCAAATACTCCCTCGGGAGTAAAATAATGATAAGATCCATCTAAATGGGATTTAAAATGCACACCTTTTAAATCAATTTTTCTTAGACCGGAAAGAGAAAACACCTGAAATCCACCCGAATCAGTTAAAAAATTTTTATTCCAAGTTGTAAAATTATGAAGACCACCATATTTTTCAATAGTTTTAATGCCTGGCCTTAAATATAGATGATAAGTATTTGCAAGCATCAAATTGCATTCTAACTTTTCAAGAACAGCATGTTTTAATCCTTTCATTGCCCCCAAAGTACCAACTGGCATAAAACAGGGAGTATCCACTCTGCCATGAGGAAGATTCAGAAATCCAACCCTTGCATTAGAATGTTTGTCATTCTTAATTACACTAAACATATAAACATCCTAAATAATTATTATATCTATACATATATATACTATTTCCTAACAATCCTATAAACAAAAAAATTGATAATCAAAAAAAATATAGTTGTAAAAGAACTTGCAATATATATATGCAAATAACCAAGATCCGCTAAAAAATTAAAAATTACAATAGAAATGACATAAACAACAGCAAAAGCAATGCTATTTAATAAACTGAGTATAAAAATATTTTTTTTTAGAGCAAGAGCAATAAAACCAACAGTAAAGCTGAGAAGAATTAATCTAAATGAAAAGAATACTCTATTTAGCAAATCAAACAATGCATCAGAATAATTCAAATGTTCGCTTTTTAGAAAACTTATCCAATTAATAAGTTTAGTAAAATTCAATGCCTTTGATGACAGCATCACAGTTCTTATGTAATCGGGCTCTAGCTTAATAATTTCTGTCCCATCAAGAACATCGTAGGCATTCTCCTTAATTTTTCTACCAACCTTAACAAACTCTCTAACACCATAAAGCTTCCATTTATTGTCTTTCCATTCGGCTTTATTTATATCATACCTTGCTTGAAACTCATCTTTATTATCTTTAATTATAATCATTAAGTTAGAAAAAGTATTCTCATCAATATCATAAGATTTAATATTATAAATTTCTCTAGCAAGATCTCTAATTATTATAGTTTTATCGCTAGATCCGCCATTACCAATGCTATTTTTAATAAGAACATCTCTTCTTGCTACTGTATCTATTACTAAATAATTATCAAAAAAGAAAAGAACAACCGAAATAAATACGCTAATCAAAATGATTGGTCTTAATATTCTAGTCAGTGAAACCCCACAACTAAAAAGACCTATTATTTCATTTCTCATAGAGAAATTACCAATAAGATTAGAAATAGCAAAAAGAAAAGACAAAGCTACTCCATCAGAGAAAGCTTTTGGCAAATACAAATAATAAATATAAAGAATATCCTTAAAACCAATATTTTTTTCAAGATAATTGAGAAGATTAACAAATAAATCACCTAGCATAATTAAAATCATGAAAAGTAGATTCATGGACAAAAAAGTGAGAATGATACTTTTTACAAAAAGCTTATCTATTTTCATTTTTTTAATAATCTCAAAAAAAGAACTGCTCCTGCAAAAACTAAAATCAAATTGGGCAAAATTGTAACAATAATAGGATTTGGTGCATACTGCACAGTATAAACTTTTCCACCAATAAACATTACCCAATAAAAAACACAAACAATAATTGAAATTACAAGCTCAAGAATAATAGAATATTTACTATTAGAATACATCCCCATTGAAAAAGCCAAAAAAATAAAAAATAAAACTGAAAGCGGTAAACTAATCTTTTGATAAAATTCAAGATTAAATAAAGCTAAATTTTGATTCATGCTTTTATCTTGATAAGGTTTAAAACTTAAATTTAAGTTATACATATAATTTAAATTTTCAAAGACATAAGATTCATCCACATAATAATTTTGATTGTACAAATAATTTAAATAAAGATTTGAAAAATTTAAACTTAAAAAGTCCCCTTCTAAATTATTTTTTATATTTGAATCTGCAATTAAATTGTTTTGCTTTTTAATTAATTTTACAACATCTCTCATACTCATTTGAGAAGGGGTTACATAATTTAGTAAAAAACTATCACTAAATGTAACCTGATCGATTGAATATTTCATCTTATCTGCATAAAAGTAATCATAAAATCCATCCTCACTGTCTGTTAAAGCAATAGATAGAACATCATTTAAAATGAAATAAACTTGAAAATTTTCTTTTCTAATATCAAGATTTTTTGCTATAAATATTCTATCAAATCCCTTAAGCCTAGTGTTATCAAAAAAAGTTACATTTTTATAACCATTTTCCGATTTCTCACCAGAAACAAAAATCAAATCTCCATATTGTCTGCTTGAATAAGGCTTTAATACCAAATGAGGAATTTCTTCTTTTATTTCATTAAAAATTTTTAACCTACCAATAGATCCAAGTGGAAGCAAAATATCATTAGATATAAAAGATATAAAAACGATAATTACTCCCAATTTAAAAAATGGAACAAGCAAGTCAAAAACTGATATACCAATTGAACGAAAAGCTAAAATTTCATTATGAATCTTGAATTTATGAATAGTAAGAATTACTGAAATCAAAGAAGCAAAAGGGGGGGAAAGCGCAATTACCATGGGAAGAGAATATATGATAAAAATAAAAGCTTTAAAAAAGGGAACATAATTTTGGAGAAGTATTCTCATAAAGAATAAAATTTGATTTATAAAAAATACAAAAAAGAAAAATAAAAACGTAATTAAAAAATATTTAAAAAATTCAGCAATTATGTAAGACTCATAACTGTTTTTTAATATTTTCATCTATAAAAACCAAACCGTTATTAAGAGTACCCAGTATGACATAATTTTCAAATCTAGAAACTTTTATTAAATTCAAATTAAGAAGCCCATTATTAGGCCCAAAATAATCCCAGTTATCATTTTCAGAATCATAAATCAATAACCCGTGATCAAAAGTTGCAAACAATAACTTTTTATCTTTAATATCCATATCCATAAAATAATTAACATCAATATTATTGGCAATAACATGCTTTTTATAACTATTTTTATTTAAATTTAATTCGAAAAGACCACCGCCATACGTTCCAATAAAATAACTATCTTTATATCCTTTTATAAAATTAATATTTTTTTCATTATCATTCTTGCTAAAAAAATCTAAATGTTCGATATTTTTCAAATTATCAACATTAATACTGTAAATAGCCTTATCAACTGTTCCAACTAATAATAAATTCTTTAAGCTATCAAAGCACATTGAAGAAATTTTATTAGATCCAAGAGGTACATTTTTCCAATTTTTTAAATCATAAAACCATAACCCAGAATTTAAAGTACCAACAAATATTCCATTTTTAACAGCAAGCAAAACTTGTATATTGCTAAAATCAGCATTATCAGGAACATTTATTTGCTTCAAATCTCCATCAACATCGTCTATATAATAAACAACATTTTTTCCCCCAATATAAATTGTTCCATTATAATCAGCAAAACCCCTAATGCCATTTAAAAAAATGCTTTTTTTATCTTTAAGATAGACTCTATAATCATTTTTTTTAATACTATATCTTAAAAGCCCACCTAATATATTAGTTACAAATATATTCTCATTAAAGACAAATATATCAAAAACACTATTGTCAAGAAATCCTAAAGACTCTAAGTTTAAATGACTTACGCCAAGTTTATTACTTAAAAAAGCATAAATCTCTTTGTCATAACCTGAGACAGAAAATTCATTAATCTCTTTAAACGCAGAAATTGCATCTGATTTTTCTTTAGCAAGATATTTCAATTCAGCTGATCTTAAACTAGCATGAGAATATTTATAATCTTTTAAAAAGAGATCAAAATTATATTCAGAAAGATCGTAAAAACCATTCTCATAATTTATATATCCAAAAAACAAATTAACCTTGGCTAACAATTCCCTGTCATGCCGATTCTCATCAGATACTATTTTATTTAAATAATAGTTCGTCAAACCAATATCTTTTTTAGCATAACTTTCTCTAGCTTTTTTAAAATAAAAATTATTTTCTTTTAAAAAAGCATCACTAAGAAAAAAAGATTCATTATCTTTTAACCCTATCAAATAATCTCTTTTAAATTTATCTTCATTAACAACATTATTATCACCAACAATAACTATTTCTTTTTTCTTCCTTACAAGATCACTAACATGAGAATTTTGAATAGATTTATTTGCAGTAAGACAAGAACAAAACAAAACAAAACATATAAGACGACCTTTAAATAAATTATTAAAAACAAATTTCATATTATTTTAATAATCTTTATCTCTAACAATTTCAAGATCAATTTTTCCAAATTTGTCTATATCAATTATTCTAACTTTAATTCGCTGACCTTCTTCTAATTTTGGAGGTCGAACTAACCCTACATTACCTCTTACATTATCTCCACCACCACTAAATCTGGAATATCTATTATTACCATTCCCAAATCTTCCAGAGCCATACTTATTGTCTCTAGATTTCAAGCGAGTACTTAAAAATCCTTCTTTTGTAGGAGTAAGCTCAATAAAAGCCCCAAAGCTATTAATCTTTTTAACGATTCCTTCATAAATTTCACCTACCTTTGGTTCTCTTACAATACTCTCTATTTTTTCTTTGGCCTTTTGCATCTTAACATCATCATCACCGAAAAGAATAATTTTTCCATTTTGCTCAATTTGAACCTTAACCTCAAATTCATCTGTTATGGCCTTAACAGTTTTTCCAGTAGACCCTATTACAAGAGATATCTTGTCAATATCAATTTGCAGCTGAACAATTTTGGGAGCATACTTAGATATACCAATTCTTGAATCCGAGATTACAGTATTCATAATAGACAATATATGCATCCTGCCCATTCTTGCCTGCTCAAGAGCATCTCTCATTAAACATTTAGTAACATTTTCAATCTTAATATCCATTTGGAATCCAGTAATTCCATTTTTTGTACCAGCCACTTTAAAGTCCATATCACCTAAATGATCCTCTTCTCCAAGAATATCACTTAAAACTACATATCTATCCCCTTCGCTAATAAGTCCCATAGCTATTCCTGCAACTTGCCTTTTAACAGGAACCCCTGCAGACATTAAAGACATGCTTCCAGCGCAAACAGTAGCCATTGAAGAAGAGCCGTTGGATTCCAAAATCTCAGAAACTACTCTAATAGTATACGGAAAATCATTTTTTCCAGGAATCATCGATTCTAAAGCTCTTTGAGCTAAATGACCATGACCAATCTCACGCCTACCAGTCATAAGCCTACCAGTCTCACCAACTGAAAATGGAGGAAAATTGTAATGAAGCATAAAATTAAGACGTTTATCACCATCAATATCATCCATTATTTGCTCATCAATGCTTGTGCCAAGAGTAGTTACTGCCAAAGCCTGTGTCTCTCCTCTTGTAAAAAGTGCAGATCCATGAGTTCTACTTAAAATATCAATTTCTGCAATAATATCTCTTATCTCATTAGGAGCTCGACCATCTGTTCTAAGCCTATCGTTAAGAATAGAATTTCTAACAATCTCCTTCTCAAAATCATCAAAAGCTTTATAAAAAAGAGACTCATTGCTATCCGTCAATTTCTCAAGAGAAGAAAAATGCTCATAAGATTTATTTCGCAGCAAAGTTATAGCTTTATCTCTATTGAGCTTTCCCTTAACAAAACAGGCTTCTTTAAGCTCAGTATAAATAAAATCTCTAAGCTCCTCTTTAAACTCAAATATTTTTTCTTCAAAAGCTAAAGGAAGCTTTTCTTTCTTGCCTACAATATCTAAAAATTCTTTTTGAGCATTGCAAATTTGCTTAATATATTCATGCGCACCGTCTATTGCTGAAAGCAAAACATCTTCACTAACCTCATTAGCACCACCTTCCACCATTGTAATTCCATTTAAACTTCCTGCAACAACAATATCAAGATCAGAATCATGAATCTCTTCAAATGAGGGGTTTACTATAAACTCACCATTTAAATAAACCATTCTAACAGCTGCAATGGGGCCATTAAACGGAATATCTGATAAAAAAACTGCCGCGAAAGCAGCATTCATTCCAACAATATCGGGGGGATTGAGCTGATCTGTAGCTAAAGTTGTAGGAACTACTTGAATTTCTCTACCAAATCTTTTATCAAAAAGAGGTCTCATTGGCCTATCTATTAACCTAGAAACAAGAATTTCTTTATCCTTTGGCTTCCCTTCTCTTTTGATAAATCCTCCTGGAATCTTACCAGCTGCATAATATTTCTCATTATATTCAACAGAAAGCGGAACAAAATCCAAATCTTCTCTCACATTACCTGAACAACAAACAGTCGCAAGCACTGAAGATCCTCCATAAGTTGCAAGAACCGAACCGTTGGCCTGCTTAGCCATAAATCCCGTCTCAAACACCAACTCGTCTCTGCCTATTTTCAACTTTAATATTTTCCTCAAAATTCAACCTCTTTTTATTTTCTAAGACCAAGTTTAGATATCAATGTCCTATAAGCTTCTAAATCTTTTTTCTGGTAATACCGCAATAAACTTCGCCTTTGACCTACCAACTTTAACAAGCCCCTTTTTGAACTATAGTCTTTTTTATTTACCTTTAAATGTTCAGTTAAATACTTTATTCTACTTGTAATAAGTGCAACCTGAACCTCAACAGAACCAGTATCACTTTCATTTTTACCAAATTCAGAAACTATTTTTTGCTTTTGCTTTTTATCTATCATAAAGCAACTCCTATACCATTATAGTAAAGCCCTAAAAAACCTCTTACTATAATTTAAGCTAACTACTATGATAGATTATAATATTTTTTCTTAAAAATCACAAAAACAATTTAACCTTTTTGGGTTATTTTTAATAACAAATTATTAAACCGTTTGAAAAAATAAATACAAAATTAAAATATAATAACATATTTATATTTATTCAAACCTATTCCTTCAATAACCGCTAATATTTTCCCTTCTCTGGATTTTAAAATTTTAAATTCATTAGCATTGATTTGAATTTCAACATAAGTCCCATTTTTAACAAGACTTATCTTGCTAGAATCAATATAAACCTCTTCAAAACTTTTTAAAGATTCTAAACTAATCAAGGAAGCTTTACTCAAATTTTTACATAATATGGAATCTTCTAATCTAAACATACCTATTTTAGTTCTTTTTAAATTGTTAACATACGCGCAAGAATTCAAAGAATAAGCCAAATCTCTTGCAATACTCCTAATATAAGTACCTTTTGAACAACTAATTTTCAAACTAAGCAAAGAAGAGCTAAAGTCATAGCTTAATCTCTGAATATCATAAACATTTACTCTTCGTTTTTTAATTTCAAAAAACTTTCCATTCAAAGCAAGTTTATAAGCCCTGCTACCATCAATATGAACAGAAGAAAATCTAGGAGGACTTTGATAAATCTCTCCCACAAATTCTTTAAGCTTTAAATCTATATCCTCTAATTTAGGAATATAATCTGTTTTATCAACTATTCTTCCATTTGGATCAAGAGTATCTGTTTCTAATCCAAATCTAAATTCTGCTACATACTCTTTATCCAAAGAAATAAAATATCTTGCAAGCTTTGTGTACTTTCCTACAAGAGCAATCAAAACTCCACTTGCAAATTTGTCAAGTGTACCAGTATGCCCAACATGATTTGTATTAAAATATTTTTTTATAGGAAAAAGAGTTTCAAAAGAAGTTTTGCCTTGTTCTTTATTAATCAAAAGGAATCCATTTTCCAAATTTAATTCTCTCTTGTGGCATTCAATCCTTCAATTATCTTATTAACATAAAACGATTTGGAAAGAGAATCATCCTTAACAAATAATAATTTAGGAGTATTTCTAACTTTAATTCGCTTAATAATTTGACTTTGAATAAATCCCTTAGCATTATTTAAAGCTTTAACTGCATTGTCCAAAGAAGCACCTTCTTTGATCGAACCCATAAACACTTTAGCATTTACTAAATCTTTTGAAAATTCTACTTTAACAACGGTTAAAAACGAATGAATTCTGGGATCTTTAATTCCCCTACTCACTATTAAATTGCCAATTTCTTGAGCAATAAAACTCTCGAGTTTAAATTTTTTTATATTCTTATACATAAACACATATAAATAAAGCAATACTAAGTTTTAAAAGATTTTTTTACCTTTTTTACCTCAAATGCTTCGATTATATCTCCTTCTTTAATATTAGCATAGTTATCAATCATAACACCACACTCATATTGCTCAGCAACTTCCTTAACATCATCTTTAAATCTCTTTAAAGATGAAATTTTACCAGAATGAATCTGTAAACCATCTCTCATCACATTAGTAATCGCATCTCGTTTTATTAGCCCACGAGAAACATAGCAACCAGCTATTACCCCAACTTTAGGAACATTAATTACAGCCCGCACTTCAGCAAACCCAATAAACTGCTGCTCAACATCTGGTTCAAGCATCCCTTCAAGAACTGCCTTAACATCGCTTATAGCATCATAAATAACATTATACTTTCTAATCTCAACTTTTTCATGATCTGCTAGCATCTGAGCTTTTACAGTAGGTCTTACATGAAATCCAATAACAATAGCATCGCTTGCTGAAGCAAAGCTAATATCTGTTTCAGTTATTACACCTGCTGATGAATGCACAACTCTTACCCTAACCTCATTGTTTGTTAATTTTTCAAGAGAATTCTTTAAAGCTTCAACTGAACCTTGAACATCAGCTTTTAAAATTATTTTAAGCTCTTTAAGTGCTCCTTCTTTGATTGAATCATAAAGATTTAACATGGTAACTTTCTTTACATTTTTAGAAGATTCATATTTTTTAAGATCCTGTCTTTTAGAACTGATCAATTTTGCTTCTTTTTCAGTTTTAGTGACTTGAAAGGGATCTCCAGCCTGAGGCATTGAAGAAAATCCTAAAACACTAATAGCTTTAGCAGGTCCAACACTATTCATAGAAACACCCTTCTCACTAATCAATGCCTTAACTTTACCATAGCACGCTCCACCTACAAAAGAATCTCCTACGTAAAGGGTTCCATCCTCAATAATAACAGAACAAACTATTCCGCGCCCCAAATCAATCTTGGCATCAAGCACTTTTCCAATAGCTCTTTTAGATGGATTTGCCTTTAATAACATCACATCAGACTGCAAAAGAATCATATCAAGAAGTTCAGAAATTCCTATATTTTTAAGAGCAGAAATCAATACAAAAATAGTATCTCCCCCCCAATCCTCAGGCACCAAGTTGTATTCTGAAAGTTGATGTTTAATCTTATCAGGATTTGAATCTGGCAAATCAATCTTATTTATAGCAACAATAATAGGAACATTTGCTTCTTTTGCATGATTAATAGCCTCAATAGTTTGGGGCATAACGCCATCAATTGCTGACACAACAAGAACAACAATATCTGTAACTTGAGCTCCGCGACTTCTCATCATAGTAAAAGCTTCATGACCAGGAGTGTCTAAAAATGTTATTTCTCGGCCATTATAAACAATAGTATAAGCTCCAATATGCTGAGTAATACCACCGGACTCTGTTTGATTTATATCTATGTTTTGAAGCACAGAAAGCAACTTGGTTTTACCATGATCAACATGACCCATTATTGTAATAACAGGTGGCTTTTCAATTCTTTTGCTTTGATCCTCTACTTCTTCTTCTATAACCGTTTCATCATAAATAGAAACGACATTAACTTTTGAACCATATTCTTCAACTAAAATAGTTGCCGTATCAGAATCTATCTTTTCATTAATAGTCACCATTACGCCCAAAGCCATTAATTTAGCAATCAAATCAGAGGATTTTAAATTCATCTTTCTTGCAAGATCGGCAACAGTAATGCTACCCATAATGTCAATTGATTTTGGAATAGGGTTAGCTAAATTTTCTCTTTTCTTTTTTTGAAGTTGTTCGAAAACCTTTTGCTCAATTGTTTTGCTCTCAGTTTCTGCTTTTTTTCTCTTGTAGCTTTTTTGACTTTCTTGTTGCTGTTTTTTCTTCTCACCAAGCTTACGATTTAACTCTTTGCTATTCTCAGAATCTGCTGAAGGAGTGCTGCTAGCAATAGGAGAAACTTTGGTTTTTATAACTCTTCTAAAAGACACAGAAGGGGTATATTTATTTTGAGAATTATTTTTGGCAATATATGTTTTCCTTGTAGAACCTTGATATTGAGAGGCCAAACCGTCTCTGTTTTGTGTATATCCACCAGGTCTACTGTCTCTGTTTTGTGTATATCCACCAG
>NZ_FMTE01000002.1:58729-456229 GCF_900099615.1 Borreliella japonica
TCTACTGTCTCTGTTTTGTGTATATCCACCAGGTCTACTGTCTCTGTTTTGTGTATATTCAACTTTGTTATTATGCTTATGCAAATCAATAGAACTATTATTTGAACTATTTTTAACACTTAAATCGTTATGTGTTACAATCTTTACTACCTTCTTTCTCAACTTAATAATCTTAATTTTTTTACCATCCTCATTTTTAATATCATCAATATCTTTCGACAAACTTACTCCTCCTCAAACTCAAAACTAAGCCCTATTTTACAACCCGGACAGAAAGTCATATTTTCATTAATAACAACACCACATTCAGGACAAAGAAGCTCTTCATCTTCTTCACTCTTTACCATAGACTCACCATTATCATTAGCAATTATTATCATTCCCTCTTTCAATATCTTGTTAATTTCCTCTTGTTTTTCATAACTTACTCCAAGATTGAAAAGCACTCCCTCATTTGCTTGTAAAAAATTATTAATATCGTTAAGCCCCTCTTTTGATAAATTAGAAATCACAGAAGAATCAAGCAATTTAAGATCACTTATTTTACTGATCTCTTCAAATTGTTCCTCTTCAACAACATCTTGCATAACTTTATCAAACATTTCGAGTGTTTCTTGCTTAAACTCAGAATTAGCTTTCATTTCTGCAAATTGACTGCTGGTTTTAACATCAATAGCCCAATCAAGAAGTCTATTAGCAAGTCTGACATTTTGACCCATTTTACCTATAGCAAGAGAAAGTTGATCATCACTAACAACCACCAAAGCCTTATGCAAATCTTCATCAAGAATATAAACATGATCTATCTTAGAAGGAGTCAAAGAATCCTTTATGAACTCCTTAATGTCCTTACTATAAGGAATAATATCAATTTTCTCTCCTTCAAGTTCCTTAATTATAGATTGAATTCTGACTCCTTTTTGCCCTATACAAGGACCAACAGGGTCAATCTCTTCTTTTTCGGAATAAACAGCAACTTTGATTCTGTACCCCGGATCACGAACTATTTTATGAATCTTAATAATACCTTCTTCAATTTCAGGAATTTCAAGCGCTAAAAGCTCTTCAATAAACTTAGGATGAGTTCTAGAGAGAATAACTTCAATACCATTTTTACCTTTTTTGACATTATAAACTAAAACTCTAATCTTATCATTAAGGCTATAAACTTCTCTTGGCGACTGATATTTTTTAGGAATTATACCATCCGTATTACCAAGATTAACATAAAGATCACCATTTCTATTTTGTTGAACATACCCAATAACAACTTTATTCAACTTGCTTTTAAATTCAGATAAAATCTCATTATCCTCAATTCCTTGCAAATCATTTTTGGTTCTTTGTTTTGCAACTTGAATAGAAAGCCTATCAAAAATCTTAGGATTAATTTCAATGTAAGCGTAGTCACCTTCTACAATATTTTCCTTTGAGATATCTTTTTCTAAGATTTCAAGTAAAGAATCTTTCACCTCTTCTACAATTTTCTTTTTAGCATAAACCGTCAAATCCCCTGTATCATCATCAAACTTAACAAAAGCATTCTCATTGTTTCCAAAATACTTTTTATAAGCTATCAATACTGATTCTTTAATTGTTTTTCTAATAGAATCTACACTCATACCGCGATCATTTGCAATACTTACAATCATATGCCCCGTACCCTTTATCATCCAAACTTCCTCCTTAAACTAATCTGGCTTTCTTAACATCGCTATAAAAAACACTTAATTCTTTGCTGTCTGTTTTAAAAATAAAACTTTTCGATTTTGATTCTAATATAAAACCCTCTTCAAATTCATTATCTAGCATTAACTTAATTTTTTTACCTTCAAAAATTTGGAACTCTCTGTCACTTTTTATTTTTCTATTTATTCCTGGCGTAGAAAGCTCCAAAGTAAAGCTATATTTAAGACTTGCTTCCAAAATTAATAAAATCATTTTATGCAAATCAGTTAGCAAATCAATGCCTAAAGAAAAATTTTTACTATAAAGAACTATTTGAATTTTTCCACTATTTTTACTTCTAAAGATATTAATTTCTAATATTTCAACATTTAAACGTTCTGTTAGATTTTTTATCAAATTATAAACTTCATTACTTTTATCAAAATGCTTAATCAACTACATTCCTAAAATTAATAAGGTTCTTTTAAAAGAACCTTATTAAATACATAACTAAACCTTAAGTCAAGGTTAACACTTAGAAAAAATAATGTCAACATTAAACCAAATTATAAGATTTGGCCAAAGAAAGCTTTATAACCTTATAAGCTCCAAATTGTATAATAAGGTCTTCACAAATACGCATAGATGTTCCTGTAGTAACAATATCATCTAGCAAAACAATTTTTTTAAATTGAAAATTTTTATACTTTGATCTTAATTTAATTTTATTTTCAAGATTTCTAAATCTGAGATTGCCTCTCATTAACTTCTGACTTTTCCCATACTTTCTTGAAAAAATATTTATATAATTAAAACCAAATCGGTTTAATAAAATACCAATATATTCCATGTGATCAAAACCATAAAATAACTTTCTTTTAAAACTACAAGGAACGGTTACTATTTGATCGAAATCAATCTTATTCAAACATTTAGCAATTTCACTTGCTAAAAATCTACCAATTGACTTTTGTCCATCTCTTTTGTAAGACAAAATTAAAGATTTGTAATGCTCTTTATAGTCAAAAAAATAAATTAAATTCTCATCAAATTTAATTTTAAAATTAAAAAGCAACTTACATTGATCACATAGAGCATTAGAAAATACATATCTTTTTCTGCAAAAAACACAAAAAGGCAAAAATATACTTTTAAAAACATTTAAATAGCTCATGCTAACTGGACTGAGAAACTTTTAAAACAATTTGATTTAGTAGCTCAATTGATTGAAAAGGAGTAATATTATTAATATCTATATTAGAAATAAAATTTTTTAACTCTAAATACTCATTTAATTTAACATTAACATCAGCATCATTTTTCAAAATTTCTCTATCGTAGCTATCATAAGAGACATAAGGAAGAAATTCTAAACAAGAGCTACTCTTTCGACTCAATAAACTTTCTAAGATAACATTGGCTCTATCTATTACCCTTAAAGGAAGTCCTGCTATGCGAGCAACATAAATCCCATAAGAATTAAGAGACGGCTTTTCCTCAACTTCTCTTAAAAAAACAAGATCATTGCCTTGCTTTTCAATTTTCATTGAAAGATTAATAAAGGCTTTATGATCAATAGCTGATAGTTCATGAAAATGTGTTGCAAACAAACTTCTAGCTTTAATATACTCTAAAATATATTCTATAATAGAATAAGCAATAGCAAGTCCATCATTTGTACTAGTACCTCTTCCAACTTCATCCATAATTATTAAACTCTTTTCTGTTGCATTTCTTAAAATATTGGCTGTTTCATTCATTTCAACCAAAAAAGTAGACTCTCCTTTGGCAATATTATCACTTGCTCCAATTCTACAAAAAATTTTATCTGTAATACCTATTATAGCATTAGCAGCAGGCACAAAAGAACCTATATGTGCCATTAAAGTGATTAAAGCCACCTGACGCAAATAAGTTGATTTACCTGCCATATTAGGGCCAGTAATTAAACAAAAATACCTTTCTTTATCAATCCTTACAAAATTTTCAGTAAAAATTTCAGTGCTTTTCACATAGTGCTCAACAACAGGATGTCTAGACTTGTCAAGAAAAATTTCTTTATCAGATGTCAACACAGGCCTTTTATATTCATTTTTCTTTGCCAAATAACCAAAGTTAACAACCACATCAATATATGCAAAAAATGCTGCAACCTTCTTAAGAACTTTATTATGCTTAACAACATTTGATGCTATTTCATCAAAAATTTCTTGCTCAAAAGCAACAACATTGTCTTCAGCATTATTAATATCTACTTCAAGAGAAATAAGTTTTTCTGTTTTATATCTTCTTGCAGAACTTAAAGTTTGACTTTCCATAAAATGAGGTGGCACTTGAGCATAATTACTCTTTGTAACCTCAAAAAATAATCCCCTATTATTGGTTTTTCTAATCTTTAAATTATTGATTTTACTAAGCGATCTCTCCGATTCAAGATATTCATCAATATATTTATTTGCATTAATCTTTAAATCTTTTAAACTATCAAGCTTTAAATCATAGCCTCTTTTAATAAGCTCATCGGGTGAACTCGAAATTGAACTATTTATCAAAAAATATACTTTAGAAATACTACCCTCTTCAAACTTATCAAAATTCCAATAATCAAAATTATGCTTGTCAAATAACTTTTTTACCAAAAAAAATACAGAAAGAGCTTTTTCAATAAATAAAAAATCTTTTTTAATATATCTTTTCATCTGAATCCTAGATATTATTCTCTCAATATCCCATATATTAACAAAAGCTTCTCTTAAATTCACAGTTAAGCTAATATTTTTGCAAAAAAAATCAACATGATCTAGTCTAGCATTAATATCAGAAATATTTAAAATCGGATTTAAAATAAATTCCCTCAAAAGTCTCTTTCCCATTGCGGTTTTACAATCATTTAAAACAGAATACAATGAGTATTGAGAAGAAAAATCATTATTATTTTTTACAAGCTCAAGATTCACTTGAGTTACATCATCAAGAAACATATACGAAGAATCATTATTAATATCTATTTTATCAATATTACTTAATAAATTTTTTAAATTATTTTTTATATGATTTATAATAAGAAAAGTTGAAATATAATAAGGCTTTTCTTCGTCAAATCCAAGAGAACTCAATCCAAGTATGTTAAAATGCTCTTTTATTGTTTTTATCGCAATATCCTTGTCAAGATGCCAAGCGGGAACCCTGTTAATTAAAAACCGATTAAGATTAAGCTTTTCTAAGTATTCATAATAAAAGTTTTCAGAAACTATTATCTCTTTAGGAGAATATTTCTCAAGATCCCTTTTAAGTTTTTCTAAAAAGCTATCCCCATAAAACATTATTCCAAGACTAGAAGTAGATAAATCTATATAAGAAAACGAATAATAATTTTTATAATCGCTAATAGCAACTAAATAGTTATTAACATCGTCATTTAAAAAATCTTCATCAAGAATAACTCCTGGGGTTATTACTTCAACAACCTCTCTTTCTAAAGGCCCTCCCCCAGAAGAAGAATTAGTAGCCTGCTCACAAATTGCAACTTTTTTATCAAATAAAATTAATTTCTTTATATATTCCTTGCTAGTATGGCAAGGCACTCCACACATTGGAACATTTTCTCTTTTTGTCAATGTTAAATTAAGAAGCTTACTTGCCTCAATTGCATCGTCAAAAAACATTTCATAAAAACTTCCTACTCTGAAAAAAATAATAGCATCTTTATATTTTTTTTTGATATCTAAGTATTGCTTCATCATTGGGGTAACATTTTTTTCCATATGCTTCCTAAATAATATTGAATTTTAATCAATATTATAAAGTAAATATAATTCAATTAAAAATAAAGAATATAAACTGAGAAAAAGACTTTAAAATAGTCTATCTAAATAAAAAGCACTTAAATAATCCAAAATCATATTTAAATCAATTCTAAAATTTCACATTTTACCCTGCTATCAAAGATTAATAAAAAATAAAAAAAGAATTTTACAATCTAATTACAGATTGAAAAAAAGCAACCCCTTAAAAGGAAAATCTTAAGGATTTTTATTATCTTTTTCTAAAAGATACTTAATAACATTGTCTGTTATATCAACAGTGCTGTTATGGTAAAGGATATACGGATTATTTTTTTTCATAATCAAAGAAAATCCATTAATTTCTGCGACATATTGAATACCGCCAAGTATTTTGCTTAAAGATTCACTATTATTATTCAAACTATTAATATTGGTCAATCTTTGCTGTTCTAAATTATTCTTTGCTAAACTAGAAACTCTCTTTAGTTCATCAACTTTCAAATTATATTGATTCCCAAAAGATCTTGCATTATCTAAATCATTATCAGCAATAGATTTATCATACATCTCTCTCAAATTCTTAAGCTCTAAATTTAAAGTATTTATTTGTTCTTGATAACGATTTTTTATTTGATCAAGATTAGCTTTTAATTGAGGATTTAAAACTTCAATCACAATTCTATCAAAATCAACAATACCTATTTTAACAACATCTATTGAAAAAACATTAAAAGACAATAAAAAAAACAAAGGCAAAATTAAAAAAAACACAAATTTCTCCACAGTATTATCAATATCTCATCTCAATTCCTAAGAAAAATTTAAACCCAGAAAAATATTTGTAATAACTGTTAGCCTTATCATTGTCAAAATAAAAAGGATAAGCTATTACAAAAGAAAGTGGCAACTGAGGCAAAAGACTTCTAATTCCAGTTCCCCAGCTAAAAGCAAAACTGCTAAAAGGTCTAAATAAAGAATTTTCTTGCCCCTCTAAAGAATAGGAAGCAAAATCTATAAAAAAGACATCCCAAACTAAAATATTTTTTAACAAAGGAATAGATATCTGCACAGTATTTACAAAGGAACTATAAATATTTTTTAAAATCCCCCAACCTCTAGCCTGCATAAAATTTTCACTAAGAACTATGTGGTGATGGGGTTGAATTTCAATTTCAAAACCATTGCCAAGAGGAGGCAATATGTTTGAATAAACACTCCTTAAGGTCAAAATAATATCAAAATAGGGAGTAAACACATCCTCATATCCTAAAAGAGAAAAATATCTCTCAAAGGTTGTAGCAGATTTAATAAAATGGCTCTGACCAAATAAAAATCCTCCGAAAAAATCAAACTGCTGCTTAAGCAAAAATCCATTATTAGATAAAGAAGTGGAATTTCTTGTATCCCAAGCCACACTCAAACTAAGAGAATTTTCAAATCTAAAAGTTTTGTAATTATCTCTTAAATAATAATTTGAAGGTCTGTTAACCTCATTATCATAAAAAACATATTTTAAAGCGGTTTGTAAAGTACCAAGAAAAGTTTGCTTACCAAGATAATTAGAAAAAGTATACCCTGTGAAACCACCAAAACTAAGTTTAAGCAAAGAGTAATTCATAGCATTAAAATCAGAAAAGCTTTTAACATCTTGATATTCTTCCCAACTTGTAAATGGATCAGGAACTTCTCTTTTACCAGAAAAAATAGGTCCATTAATATCCTGATAAGCAGTATTAACAGAATGTGAAAAATCTACAAATCCACCTAAAGTCCATCTTTTCTGAAAAAACCAATTATCTCTAAATGTCAAACTAAGACTTTGCTCTAAAAAAGATAAATTTAGTCTTGCAGCAAAATAATAACCTTCACCCAAAAAATTAGAAAGCTCCCATTGTCCAAATATTGAAAATGGAAACGAAGAATTTGAATTGCCTCCAAAATTCATACCAAATCCAAAATTACTTGTTGCTCGCTCTTCAATGTTTAAATTTATCTTCATAAGCCCTTCTGTACCACTTGGAACAATATCGGGGGTTACATTTGAAAAATAACCAAGCTGCTGTAGGTTTACCATACCCATCCTAAACTTATCCAAACTAAAAACATCTCCCTCTTGAAGAGGAATTTCTCTAAGTATTACATGCGAAGCTGTATTCTTATTTTTAGAAACAGTAATAGACTCAATGTGGGCTTTATCTTTTTCTAAAATATTAATTAAAAAATCAATAAATTCCCCTCTTATCTTTTGTGAAGGAATAATTTCTGTGAAAATATACCCCTCCTTGAAATAACTTTCCTTAATTTTGTCAAAATCTTGTTCAAATTTAGAATTATTAAAAATATCGCCTTCCTTAAAGGTAATAAAACTTTTTAATTCCTCCAAACTAAAAACTGAATTACCAAAAATTTCAAGCTTCCCAAATTTAAAAACATTGCCTTCTGAAAGAAAATATTTCAAAAAAACTTCCTTTTCTAACCTTTGAGAATCTTTAATATCAATAGTACTATTGATAATCTTAATATCAATATATCCATTATTTTTATAAAAAGACTCTAGTTGACGCTTGTCCTTATCAACATTGCTTTTTAAATATTTACCATCTGAAAAAAGAGATGCTACTCTTGATGCTAAAGATTTTCTCAAAGTGCTACTTTTAAAGCTTAAATTTCCTTCAAAGTCAATCCCTTTAACAACATATTTGGGGCCAGCTACTATATTAAAAATAATATCAACTAAATTTTCTTCTTCTTTGATTTCAAAATTTACAGAAACCTCAAAATATCCCATGTCTTTATACATTTCTTCAAGTTTTTCAAGACCTTTGTTAACACTTACAAGATTTAAAGGCTCATTAACCTTAATATTTACTTTCTCAACAAGTTCACTATTCCAAAAAACTCTACTGCTATCAGAAAAAATAACAGAATTAACTAAAGATTTTTCTTTTACAATAAATGTGATAAAAAGATCCTCACCATCTATTTTGAACACCGGATTAATAAGACCCGAAAAATAATCAAGAGAATAAAGATCAATTTGCAATTTATCAAAAATTTCATTAGAATATGCAACGCCAATATAAGGTTTTAAAATATTAATAAAATCTACCTCTTTCTTATTCTTAAGTCCTTCAAAATTAATACTCTTTATTATTTTTCCTTTGTAATTTTCAACTTGACCAAAACTAAAAACAACAAAAAACATTAAAAAACTTATAAAAACCAAACCTCTAATTGAACCCATCTTAACCTCTTAACGATTTAATATTTAAATTTCCAAGAAATACCTATGTTATTTCCTATCCCATCTAAACCTTTCTTCATGAAATTATAATCAAACTCATAATTAACCAAAAAAAATGGAGAATCAAACTCAATACCCAAATTAACAACAAAATTTAAATCTTTTGAAAAAGGGGTCATTTGTTCTTTCAAAAAACCAAAGCCGCCGCTAATAAAAACGCCCTCAACAAGATATTTCCCTACCTTAACACTTGTATTGTCAAGAACATCAACAAAAGTAGGATTCCCAATTTTAAAAAAATTACTATTAATAGAATTCTTCAATATATCTGTCTTTATACTCAACAAGTCTAAGTTTAATACAGAACGCATATAATCTTCAATGGGTTGAATTAAAAAATCAAGAGCAATGTCACTTACTATTCCAATTGCCATTTCAGCAGCATTAGTCCCTGCCGATCGCAATCCCCCCTCAGATCCTCCCATTGTTGAGCCTGAAAGCAAATATTTAATCTCCTGTTCGGTCCTAGGAGGATAAGACATAAACTCAATTTTCCATAAGCTCAAAGGACTATCAATACTTATTGTAACAAGCAGTTTATCATTTCTATCTTTAATAGTATTTGTAGCCTCCGCTTTGATCCATGGATCAAATTTAGTTCTGCTCTCATTAAAAGATATATAAGCTCCACTTTTAAAGATAAATTTTTTATTATTATAATTAACAAAACCACTTGCAATATTTAAATCCCCCTTAAGAATAAAATCATCTGTTTTTGTGTCAGATTTTATTACAAGCTTATCCCCTCTTGAAATAGTAGCTTGTAAAAACGAAATATTACTATCTGGCCAATGGAAAGTAACACCGCTGTCAAAATTTATCTCAAGATGAGTCAAAATATCAAAATCTCGGGCATTAATATCAACCGTTTGCGCTCTTTTTGATTGCTTGAAGGGATTTACTAATAAATCAACAATAGAACTTTCAAGAGAATAAACCCAAGCATTTGAAATATTTAAAATGCCTTTAAACATAATTTCATCGGCATTTCCTTCAATTGAAAAATCACCTAAAGCATAACCTGTAAAACTTAAAGCAATTTTGTCAAATTTAATAGGAACTCCTGTCCTGCCAGTCACATTAATATCTATTTTGTAATAATCAATAATAGTATCACTTAAAAAATTTAAATTTAAACTAGTAGAAACAAAAATCTTAGAGTATCTATCTAGATTAAACTCATTGCTAAAAATGATTTTATTGTCCTTAATTTCAACCGGCATATCAAATATTTCTAAAATTCTATCACCACCAAACTTTCTAGAAGCTCTTAAATACTCAGTACTTATTGATCCTTTTTGAATATTTAAACTCCCGTTAATATTAGGATTATACAAATCTCCATCAATATCAAATTCACCATTTAAAACAAGATCATAAAGAATCAAATGATTGTCAATATTAAATAAAAAATGTGAATCTAAAAAATCTTTAGTAATTATTTTTGAATCAAATTTAATATCTTTGACATTTCCAAGAATTTTATTTTTAATTATTTTGCCTGACGAATTAAAACTAATAGGCAAATAATCTTTTAAAATAAAACTATATTCTCCACTACCATAATGATATAAAACATCAATAAGATCATAATCAATTGAAGCCATATTAAATTTTTCAAAATCATTACTAAATTCGACCGTAAGATTCGATAAAAACTCATTTTTATATTTAACATCTCTAAAGGAAAATTCACCCTCTGTTTTGATTTTCAAAACTCCAAATCGCTCTTCATCCTTACTTTCAAAGTTTCTAAAATTTGCATTAAACTTATAAGAAAGTAAGTCGCTATTAAAAACTATATTAGATACACCTATAGAGCTGATTAGATCATATCTTAGACTGCCAGTAAGAAATTCTTTTTTATTGCGCTTTGCTTTTATATCATATATGTTGAGTTTATTGTCCAACAATCCTAAATTCATAGAAAACTGCATGGGAATACCCAATAAAGTTAATTTATCGGCTTCAAGATATCCACTCAAAGAATAATTTTTAAAATCATTCTTTTTAAAATTCAGCAAAAAATTACCATTAACCTTCCCTTCTAAAAGAGATGAAGAATTAAAATTGTAAAAATCTAAATCTTGAAATTTAAGCAAAAAATAACTTCCATATTCATCGGAATTAACCCCTAAAAAATATCGTTCTGAATTTAAGCTAGAAAATAAATTCAAACTTCCACTAAAATCATCTTTTAAATTGAATTGTCCATATCCTTGCAAATTTGAAAGCTTGTTTACGAACTTAACATCGGAAATATACAATTTATCATATTCATATAAACCCTTAAAACCAAAATTAAAATTATAAGAGGATATTTTAGAAACCTTTATTATACTAAACTTATCTATTTTAAATTTCAAATCTTCATTAAGGCCTAAATAGTTCCCATGAAAATTTATATTTATCAAAAGATCAGAAGTTTTATTGTAAACCCTAAAATCATTAACATTAAGGGCATAAATTATCTTGGAATCAAAATAATTGAAATCTAATTTGATGCCAAGAGGAGATTCGGCAACAATAAACTTATTTTTAAGATTAACATTGAAGTGCAAAGGATAATTTTTATCCAAATAAGAAAAATTACTGCTAACATTAAATCCATTTTCAAATAGCTCAAAAAATAAACTGGAATGCAAATTGTGCTCATTGTATTGCAAATCAAAATTGTTTGATTTGTAAAAATTTTTTTCTCCACTAGCATCAAAAACGAATTTAAAATTATCTAACTTTGAAAATACTATAAAATTGAATTTTTTTAATCTATTTTTATGGTAATCGAATTTATTCAAATTAAAATCAGAAACTAAATTTAAATATTTACCTGAAAGCAAAGTCTTTGGAAAAAGATTTATTAAATAAGAACTAGGAATAACTTCTTTTAAAAAAAGCAAAGGAAACTCTTTAATGCCTAAATTGAAAGAAAATTCTTCATCATTAAGATCGCCT
Source organism: Borreliella japonica (assembly GCF_900099615.1). GTDB lineage: Bacteria > Spirochaetota > Spirochaetia > Borreliales > Borreliaceae > Borreliella > Borreliella japonica. The sequence continues at coordinate 70,442 of NZ_FMTE01000002.1, forward strand.
TTTAAAGAAATTTCAGAATTTTCATTTTCTAAGTAAATCAAATAGTCAACAAAAATTTTATCCTTTAAAAACCAAGTTTTTAAACTTAAATTTTGGAAATTAAGATTTCCAAGACTAAAATTATCAGACTTAACCGAAAAAATATTCTTATCTTTTTTAAAATCTAAATACCCATTTAAGTCGTTAAAGTTTAAAATTTTTGCAGACTTAAAATTAAGACGGCCTATTGGAAGCAAGTCTTTTATAGAATAATAACCTTTATAATTTACAACACCTCTTTTGAGCTTTAAAAATGCATTCTTAACACTTACAATATTATCATCTCCTTTAATTTCAAGTTGTAAGCCTTGAATTTCTTTACCTATAGTATCTACATTCAAAGAAGAGTCTATTATTCCTGCATATCTTAAATCTTTATCTTTAAAATCATAAGAAAATGCCAACTGGCCATTTAAACTTATATCAAAATAATCTTTATAAACTTCAAAATCTTTGTTTAACTTAATCCAATCTAAAAGATTAACATTGAAAAATAAAGCATCTAATCGAATAAAACCATTATCTTTGTCGTAACTTAAATTAAAATCAAAATTATCCCTTTGTAAATTAAAAATTTTTAAATTTCCTTTTGAATAATTTATTTGGAATCCTTGCTCAAGTAAAGAAAAATAGCTTGTTTTAAATTCAAAAAAACTAAAATTAACATAACCATCCTCAAAGCCTTTTTTGAATTTCCCCTCAAAATAGAAAGTTGAATCTAAAATTCCATCATCAACTCCTTCAGACGGTAAATTAATTCCTAAATTTTTAACAAAACTAAAATCTACTACAGAACTGAATAAAAAATCTTCATCTACGGTGCTTAAGGAAAAATTTTTAACTTTAAAATTCAACCAACTATTATTTTCATTAAGCTTAATATTAATATTAATATTTTCTAAATTAATATTTAGTCTATAAAGATAGTGTAAAATTTTATTGAAAATTGCATTTTCATTCTCAGAATAAACATTCCTGGAATTTGAATCATCGGATAAACTAAAATCGTTTATATCAAAATTCAAATTACTCCCTTTAACATAAACATTTAAAATAATATCTTCATCACCTAAAATTAATTTGAATAGATTTAAATCTACCCTAACAACATCCATCAATATTTTATCTTTTCCATCTAAGCTTAGCTCCAAACCGTCTATTTTGATGGATGATAAAAAATAAGGTGAAATTTTATCATATTTAATACTAAAGCCAAATTTTGATTCAAGATATTTTACAACAAAAAACTTTGCAGAATAAATTTGAACTTGAACAAATAGATTAATAGAAAAAATTATTAAAACAAAAATGGAAAATGGTAAAATCAACAATAAAAATGTCTTATTTCTAAAAAACTCCAAATTCATACACTCATATATTGATAATTATTATTATATAATAATTATCAATAACCTAATTGTTGGCATTAAAAGAAAGGAAAAAAAATATTTGTGATTAAAATATTAAAAAACTTTTATTGCGTAGAAGGAATTGATGGAAGCGGAAAAACAAGCATCATCAACAAGTTAAAAACTCTTTGCAACGATGAATCAAAATACTATTTTACAAAAGAACCATCAAGTGGAATAATTGGAGAAATGATAAAAGAGCAATTAATAAATTTTAAAAATCCTTTAAAAGAATCAACATTTGCATATCTTTATGCAGCAGATCGACACGATCATTTATATAAAAAAGGTGGAATATTAGAAATATTAAACACAAAATCTATAAAAATAATAACTGACCGCTATTTATTCTCATCAATTGCCTATCAAGGAAAATTGGGATATGAATTAAATAAAAATTTTCCATTGCCTGAAAAGGTATTCTTTATTGAAACAGATCTAAACACAGCTTATGAAAGAATACAAAAACATAGAACACAAAGTGACCTTTTTGAGCTTGAAAAATACAAAACTTTTGAACAAATTGCTCTACAATATTTAAAAACATTTAAAAAACTAGAAAAAAAAATCAATGTGATTTACATTGACAACTCAACAAAAGATAATTTAGATAAAAACGCAAAAAAAATTTTTAATCTAATAAAATTCTAATATAATTAGTCATATGATTAATTGTATTTTTAAAAATACCACTTTCCAAATAAATTTAATTTTATTTCTTTTAGTAGCAGTTGCAAAGATAAATGCATCGTCCAAATTTTATTATGCAGAACAATGGTATGTAATCTTTAACACTCAAATGAAAAGAAACCCTGAAAACTATAAAAAAAATATATTTTTTCTTCAAAAAGCCTTAAAATATCCATTTGGCAATCCAAAATACTCACTAACTAGAATAGAAACAAAAGAGCAGTGGACTAAATATAAACTTCTTTTCAAAATGCATGTAAATCTGCTCCTAGTTAAGCAAAATTTATATTTAGGAGATTTATTCGACACAAGAAATTCATATTTTTTCAAAACTCCAGAAAAAAATGAAATTATTCTAAATTTAGAAAAATCAGAAAAATTATATAAAATGGCTATTAACTACTACGATGAAGCACTAAAATACCATAAAAATCTTGAAAAATATGAATTTGTTAAACTGGAAAACGACGGAATAACAAACTGGGAAAACGAATATCATAAAATTTCCCTTAAAGAGTTCAATTACTATGACATTATTAAAAAAGAACTGCTGAGAATTGCTGAAACTAAAGCATTTTTTGAAAAAAGCTCAAACTATTATTAAAAAAATTCTTTGCCCTCTCTGGAAAAAAAAATTTTATTTATATAATCCTTATTTAGAGAAAATTCAAAAACAAGATCCTTAAAATTATCTTTACTCAAAATACTATATTCTGAAAAAAGGGTTATCAACGCTCTTTCTGCTAAAAAAGGCAACTCTAAAATATTTCTTAAAATTTCAGCTCTAAATTCACACATTTTCTCACTATTTAAAGAATTTGCAAAATTAGAATTTTCAACATCAGTACTTAACGCTACAATTTCATTTTCAAGAAATTTTTTATCTCCTTGTGAATATAACAAGGCAAATGGCTTTAAAAAAGAAAAAAAATATTCTTTGCCCACAAGATAATGGTGCATTGAACATCTTGTAGCGTAATTTGGGTAAATAGTAGATTCAATCTCTTCATCACCACCAACAATAAGCAGAGGATCAAAATAAGGGGCTGGAATTTCTTTGTTGTTGTAAAAATAATACCTATACGAAAAAAAAGATTCTTCCATGCAATCAATATGACCACAATAAGCCCCAAGCTTATAAATTTTATCTGAATATTCTACCAAAAGTTTAGCAGTATCATTAAAAGATTCTTTTCTGAAATTATAAAGCAATGTAGGCAATATAAATAAAACATTCTCATTTGATGAAATTTTATTTAAAACAAAAATCAAACGTTCATCATAAAAACATGCCTCATCGATAATAAAAGTACCACAACTGGGATTAGAAGCTATTAAGTTTTCAATATCAAAAGAGCTACTGGCAAAACCAATCTCGTCAATTTTATCTTTTCCACCACCTCTATATGGTATTACATTCTCTGGAAAATCCTGAAACCTCCTCTTGTCAAGAAAATTTCTAATAAAAAATACATTAACCCTGCTTCTATTTCCTTTAATAATATTGCCTAACACTTTGAAAGATTTTTTCCTTACGACAAGAGAATCCTTATAAATTTTTGCGGCATATTCTGTTTTTCCACTCCCCATAGGCCCAACTACAAGAATTAAATTCATTTTGATCTTAAAGTCAAAATGACTAATAGATACAATGTTATTCAATTGAGCATCTTCTTTATTAGCAAAATCTAAGCAAAAACCCAAAAATTCCCCCTGAAGTAAATTCAACCTCAATCATACAAATAAAGAACATAGAAAAAACATCCACATTAAAAATCCAAAAATTAATACTTAGGACTTTTTTAAAAGTTATTGCTCAAAAGAATAATAACTTTCAAAAGAATCATCGTCCAACAAAGCTTTCTTTATTTTTAATTTATCTTTCTCATAAATCTCAATATAATTAAATTTTTTAGAGCCATTAACTTTTCTATAAATTGAAACCAAACTTCCAACCACATAATTTTTAATTTCTACTAAATTAAATCCAAAATATTTTTTTTTACTTATTAAACTTGATCTAATATCTAAAACAGAAATTTTTTCAAAAAATAAATTTAAAGCGGAAGGTAGAAAAAAATCTTTAATGTCCGTCAAGAACAATTCCTTAATACCAAGATTATTAAAATCATAGTCCAAATTGTTAAAAAGATTAAGCTTAAAAGTATGCAAAGCAAAGGTATAAACATCCCTTTTATCGGGATATTGAACCTCAATCATATCAACGTAAGGATAAGCAGAATAATTTATTTTATAACCAAGCAAATCATTCTCATAATAAACTGGAAACTTGTCTTTAAAATAAACTTTATTAAAATATCTATTATTTAAGCTAAATTTATTGCTAAAATCTACTATTCCCGAAAAAATACCTACCAAAACTCCATCTTTAAGTATGGCAATATTATTTTTATTATCAATGCAATAAATTCCTGATAATCTTTTACAATCTTCTAAAAATTCACTCTTCATGTCGGGATCCTCTAAAAGATCATAAAACATTTTATATTCATTTATTGTTTCAGGAGGAAATTTTTTAAAAGCACTATAAGCTTCAGCCGAATCTAAAAGTTTATATTTTAAAAAATAAATACTATGAATTCCATTATATTCTTTAATTTTGCCCTTAAGAAAAGAAAATAAAGAAACAGAATTGTCATAATTAAAATCTGAATTTCTAAATATATAATTAATATTTTCAGCTGTAAAGAAAAAATCTTCTTTAGATTTAATCGTATTAAAAATGCTAAAAAAAAACCTATCTTCTTTTAAAAACCACTTAAAAAATAAAAAATCATTGCCATACAATGAGAAAGCTTTAAGTAAAATTTTTTTAAAAGCATCCCCAAAACTTTCAAGTCTTCCGGAAGCTTCAAGTCTCATGCAAATTAAATCTTTATCTATTTGCAACTCTTCATTTAAATTTTCATACAAAGAAATAATTTCTTTATACATATTCTTATTTTCACTTTGCCTTAAAAGCAACGCAAAATAATATGTGTATATTTCTTTAAGGGGTGTTGCTTTAAAATTATTAATATTAATTGCTTTTTTTAATAAATAAATCCTATCTATTAAATCAATATCCTCTTTTAATGCAAGCTCATAAAGAGAATCCGAAGCTAGCAAATTAAAATCAAGAGATCCATAAATTAAATCATTTCCTTTTTGAAAATCGGAAAAATTTTTATACTCATTGAAAAGAATACTTGAAATACCTTCATCTTCTTCGATTAAAGCTGCTTCTAAGTTTATAGAAATAAAAAGAATCAAACCCATCTTTAAATAAAACATAAACACTTACCCCTGGCTTTTTGTATCTTCCTCCTTTACTTCTTTTGCCGTAGAATCCACTACAAATAAATCATATTCATCTTTGTTTACTTCAAACCCCAAAAGCTCTCTCACTTCTTTGTCTGTCAAAGTTTCCTTCAAAACAAGTTCTTTTGCTAGCTTAACAAGTTGATCTTTATGCTTTACAAGAATATCTGATGCCTCTTTTAAACATTTCTCAAGTATTCTTTTTACCTCTTTGTCAACTTTATCAGCAGTGTTCTCAGAATAAGCCTTAGACTTTGAAAACTCTTTTGGAAGAAAAATGGGTGTTTCATCATCTACTAAAAATATTGGACCAACTTCTTCACCCATCCCCCACTCCATAACCATTTTTTTAGCCAAACTAGTAGCTTGCATTAAATCATTTTGAACACCCGCTGTTGTAACTCCCAAATTTATTTGCTCGCTAGCATAACCACCATAACATATCTTTATTTTATCAAGAATTTGGTGCTTGTTTATTGAAAGTCTATCTTCCCTTGGAAGCGAAAATGCAACACCAAGTGCCCTGCCCCTTGGAATAATAGTAACCTTATGGAGTGGATCAGCATGTTCAAGATAATAGTGAAGCAAAGCGTGACCTGCCTCATGATAAGCCGTCTCGAGCTTTTGCCTATCAGTAATAGTCATGGATTTTTTAGCAACTCCCATCAATATTTTATCTCTAGCCTCTTCCATATCCTTCATTAAAATTTCATCTTGATTATTCCTTGCAGCTATTAAGGCTCCTTCATTAATTAAATTTGCAAGATCAGCACCGCTAGCTCCAGGAGTAGCTCTTGCTATTACTTGTAAATTAATATCTTTTGAAAGCTTTGTTTTTGAAGAATGGATATTTAATATTGCTTCTCTTTCCTTAATATCAGGCAAAGAAACTGTTACTTGCCTGTCAAATCGACCAGGCCTAAGCAAAGCAGAGTCAAGAACATCTGGACGATTTGTGGCTGCCATAACAATTACATTGGTATGTGTTCCAAATCCATCCATTTCAACCAATAGCTGATTAAGGGTTTGCTCTCTTTCATCATGACCACCACCAAGCCCTGCACCACGACTACGACCAACAGCATCAAGCTCATCGATAAAAATGATGCATGGAGAATTTTTTCTAGCATTATCAAATAAATCTCTAACACGGCTTGCTCCAACTCCAACAAACATTTCAACAAAATCTGAACCTGACATGTGAAAAAAACTAACCCCAGCCTCACCAGCAACGGCTTTGGCAAGCAAAGTCTTACCAGTACCTGGAGAACCAACCAAAAGCACTCCTTTAGGGATTTTTGCACCTATTTTTTCAAATTTTTTTGGATTTTTAAGAAATTCAACAACTTCAAGAAGTTCTTGCTTAACCTCTTCTTGACCAGCCACATCTTTAAAGGTAATTTTATTCTTTCCAGCTTCATACTTTTGAGCATTACTTTTTCCAAATGTAAAAACTTTTCCACCACCACCTTGAGTTTGCCTAAATATAAAGAAAAAGAAAATAAAAAATAAAACCCATGGCAAAGTTTGTAATAAAACCCCAATCAAAGAAGCTTGACTTTTTCCTGAGCTAAGCTCAACTTTTTTACTTTTTAACTCTGAAAGCAGATTTATATCAAGATAAGGAATACTTGTAGAAAAATAAGATTTTGCAAAGTTAGAACCCTTAACAACAAATTGAATCAAATTTTTATCAATTATTACTACAGACTCAACTAAACCATTGTCCAAATAACTCTGAAAAGTGCTATAAGGAACATTTTTATAACTTTCCCCTCCTCTTATAAAATATGACATAAATACTGCAGAAATTAAAAAAATAACAACAAGCCCTAAAATCCAATTTTTATTCTTCTTTTTATTATTATTATTAGATTTTCCATTGTTATTCGTATTATTATTGCCATTCATTCCTTTAAAAGTCCTCCAATCAAAGATATACTAATTTTTTTAAGAATACTTTTTTCGCTCCATACTAAGTTTAAAGTATTTAAATCAATAATTCCAATTAATCTATTATCTAATGCTAATAACATTAAATAAATCGGATTGCACCTTATAAACTTAGAAAAAAACTTTTTAGCTTTAAATTTATCCTTAAAAAATTTATATCTAAACTCATAAGAACAACATTTTAACCTTGACACAGAAGCTGCATTGCACTCTAAACATTTTAGCAAAATCTTACCTAAAGATAAACTATGCCATTTACCAACTTCCAAAATAAAATCAAAAGGTTTGTAAAATTGTTCATCTCTTTTAAAAATCAAATTAATTTTATTATGCCTTTTTTCTAAAATAAAATCATTGGTTTTTAACAACACATTGTTCTTCTTTCTATCAAGCTCTACTTTAAATACTTCATTGAGAGCTTTATAAGAAACCTTAGCTACAATTCCTTCTGAATTTAAAATTTTAAAAATCAATCTAAACACTAAATATCTAGGAAAATCTAAAAAAGTTTTCAAATCAAAAGAATAATAGTATTTACCCTTTTCAACAGGAAAAAATTCATCTTTTTCAAAATAATCTGTAAATTCCTTTGAAAATTCAGATATTCTCTTAAGACATTTTTCATACCCTTTAAAAATATTTTTTATCGAAGGTAGTAAATTATTTCTAATCCTATTTCTTAGATATAAATCTTTAGCATTTGTACTATCAACAAAAAAGCTAACATTATTCAAAGATAAAAAATTCTCAATTTCTAGTCTTGTAACCTCGAGTAAAGGTCTTATAATATTTTTATTGACACCAGGAATACCTGCAAGACCATCCAAAAAAGATCCTTGAAAAAATCTCATAATTACTGTCTCAATCTGATCGTTCTCGTTATGAGCAAGTGCAATATAATTTGCACCATTTTCTTTAAGAGCATTTTCTAAAGCATTATACCTGCATTTCCTTGCAAGTTCTTCAATAGATACTCCCAACCTAACCGACTCACTTTTTATATTTATATCACATTTTTTAATTTGCAAAGCAATATTATAGAAATTACAAAACCTCTTTACATGCTCTATTTCTTGATTTTGCTCATTATCAGATCTAATAAAATGGGCAAAATAAAATGCAACAATATTATTGCTCAAATAATATTTCAAATTCAATAATAAAGTTGTAGAATCAGCCCCTCCAGAAAAAGCAACAATAACCCGATTTTTATTTAAAGAATTTTTTTTATAAAATTTATCTATTTTAATTTGGATATTATCGTCTAAAAAATGCATTAAAAATTACTAGAATTGATTTTTTGCACTTTATTTTTAAAATTGGCTTCGTTAATATCAATTAACTCATCACTTAAAAAGTCATATAATTTTTCAAGCCTATCTATTTCGTCTTTACAAAATTTAGAAAGAACAAAACTCTTTATATCGCGCATAACATTGCTTCCAACTCCAATATAAAGCCTACTATAATTAGAGCTTCCAAGAACACTTGAAATTGACTTAAGTCCATTATGGGTAGATATACCACCCCGCTCTTTAAGTCTACATTTCCCCAAAGGAAGATCAACATTGTCAAGAATCACTAATAAATTCTTCACACACATACAAAAATCTGAAAATATTGAAGGAAACAAAGATCCACTTAGATTCATATAAGTCAACGGCTTAACCAAAACTACTCTTTGAGAAATCATTCTTAACTCTGAATATTCATATTTTTTTTTTCTCTTTAAAAAAAGACCATTCTTGAAAACAATTTTATCTAAAAGAGAAAAGCCAACATTATGCCTAGTTAAAGAAAATTCTAATCCAGGGTTTCCTAATCCAAGTATCAACAACCCCATAAAATCACTTTATAATAACAACTTCCAAATTTTCGTCATTTTCTGCAAGCTTAACATTAGAAGGCAACACAAGATCTTTAAGAAGAACACTGTCTCCTTTATTAACAGGGGTTAAATCAAGCTCTATGAACTCTGGCAAATCTAAGGGCAAAGACTTTACCTTAACTTGCTCTTTTAAAACAGTCAAAATTCCGCCTTCTTTAACCCCAACAGAAGCTCCAACAAGCTTAATAGGAACATGCTTTTCAAGCTCAACAAGCCTATCTACCTCGTAAAAATCAATATGATAAATAAGCTTGCGGGCAACATTTTCCGCAACATCTTTAACAAAAACACATCTTTCAAGCTTGCCATCATCTAATATTAAGACAGTATTATCTGTAAACTTTGCAAATTTCTTATTAAAATCACTACTCTTGATTTTCAAATGTAAAACATCATTACCCTGTCCATAAACAACGGCTGGTATTTCATATTTAGCTCTTATTCTGCGAGCATTAGAAGACCCAAAGCTTGATCTATATTGGCAACTTAAAACCCTGCTATTTTCCACCAAAAAACTCCTAATGTAAAATACTGGGACGGAAGGATTCGAACCCTCGAATGACTGGACCAAAACCAGTTGACTTACCGCTTGTCGACGTCCCAAATACCTTAATACTTACAATTGACAAGCATACAAGATACAACACGCTTTGTCAATAATTATTTAAAAATCTAATTCAAGCTCAAGATCAGCTGGATTTTCTCTTATATATTCCTTAAAAATAGAAGTTTGCAAAGTTTTCCTAAAGTCCTGACTAATAGGATGCACAATATCTTTATACTCACCAACTCTAGTCCTTCTGTTAGGCATAGCAATAAATACTCCCTTTTGCCCTTTAATAACTCTAATATTGTGAAGAACTAAGCAATTGTCAAAAGTAACTGCAACATATGCTAATAATTTAGAACCAGAATTTTTACCTTCAACTTTCTTAATCCTTATGTCTGTAATATCCACTTATAAGCCTCCCGCAAAAAGTACATACCTTAAATCTAAAATATTTTCTATTTTTTGTAAACATATTTTTATGATATTTTTAGTTTTTTTAATTAAACAGTAATTAAGGATAAATAATAATTCCTTTAGACCATATTTTTTCAAGATCATAGTATTCTCTAGACTTTTCACTCATTAAATGAATTACCAAATTTTCAGCTGAGACAACAGTCCAATCATAAACTAATCCCTTTCCTTGGACATTAAGATTAATTTTTTTTTCTTTAAAAAATTTAACTATCTTATCAGCATACAAAGCTTCCATCTGTTTAAATGATACAAAAGTAGCTATTACAAAAAAATCAGTCCAATTGCAAATATTGCTAACATTAATACCTATAACGTTAATTCCATTAAAATCGCTTATTATTTTGCATAAAGCATTAATATCACTTGCTTTTAACGTATCTTCCATCAAAATCATCTCCTAAAACAACTATTACATCGGGATTAATATCAAGATTATCAAGCTCTAAAAATCTTTTAGCTTGAATTTCAGAAATTGGCTTAATATTCGCGGTTTTAATTGCCTCCCCAACTCTAACAGCCATTTCTAAATTATCCGAATTATTTATAATCAAGGTATTTTTATAAGAATTTTTATCTGCATTACCAAATTTTAAAACTTTAAATTTTAAAGAATTAAAAATATTTGTTGTTTTTTTTGCAAGTCCAGCAACTTTTGTTCCATTTAGAATAATAATCTTTACTATCTCTTCTGCGCCTTCATTAATCAACTCTTTATTTAATTTGTCCACAGATTCTTTTAAAATAGCGCCTCCATAATAAGGAAAAACCACCTTTATCAAATTATTATCATTATCCTTGAAAATCTCTTCTTGTCCTTTAATATTAATAGAAATAATTTTATCATTATTTATTTTATAATTTTTAACAATATACTTAAAAACAACCTCTGAAAGATTAGTATCTAGCATAGAATAGATTTTAAAAAAATTGTCATTTTCAATACCAAAATCTGAAATTTTAAAAAGAAGTTTTTTAAAAAACTCTTTAAAAAACTCAATTCTCTCTTCAAATTGATTAACATCATTGAAATATCTCAAATAATCATAAACTTTATCACCATCAAAATTAGAAGTACCAGAGGGTATCAAAATAGAATCCTCAAAACTATAAATTTTTACTGGATTTTTGACAAGAAGTCTAACCCCTCCTAAGTAATCAATAAGTTTAACAAAATTTTCTTTTTGAAAACGAATATAATAATCTGATTCGTGGGACAATTGTGTATAAATTTTAGATAAAAACTTATTAAAAGAATTTTTTTTGTAAAGATCTTTAAACCAAGATATATTACCTTTTAAATCTTCATATCCAGTATGAACTGGAATGTCTAAAAAACCAATATTTCCTGTTTTTATATTGATAAAAATTTCTTGCATACTTACAAGATTTTTGTTAAGATCTTCTACCAGAAACAAAAAACTAATATTGCTCTTTGTATTAAGCTCGAAGTAAACCAACTCTTTCTTAGAACTTCTAATAAAAAAAATTGCTACACTTGCTATTATCAGAATAATTAAAACTAAAAAAATTAAATCCTTTCTCAAACATTTACCTTTTTAACATATAAATTATTATCTTTAATGTATTTTAACACACCAAAGGGTAGCAAATAGCTAACAGGAAATCCATTAGCAATTCTACTTCTAATCTCTGATGAGGAGATCGGTATTATTTTATTATCTACATAAATATGTTTAAAAGAACTCTTTAGCCTCTCTTTGTAGACTCTGTGAGCAATAACAAGATCAACAGAGCTTGCAATACTTTGGGGATCTTTCCATGAATCAAAATTTTGGAAAAGATCATCACCAATAACCAAAAAAAGTTTATCGTTTTTATATTTTTTCTTAACACAAGAAATAGTATCAACAGTATAAGTTATACCGCCATTTATTATGTCACAATCATCTATGAACATTTTACTTTCATTCTCTAATGCAAGCTTGAGCATATCTATTCTATTTTGAACACTAACATTCTCCTCAATCAATTTATGAGCCGGATTACAAGTAGGAATAAATATTACTCTATCAACATTTAATAAACACTCTATCTCTTTAGCCAAAAAAATATGCCCAATATGAACTGGATTATAAGTACCCCCTAATATTGCAATTCTCATGAATCATTTTTCCTTAAATCAAATAAATTTGACATCCAAAAACCAAGTCCTAAAAATAAAAAAGCTTAGAATAAAAATCAATTTTATTCAAAAGTTTTAGCTAAAATAAAAAATTCTTTAACAAGTTCATCAATCCCTTTATTCTCATAAATAGAGATACCGATAATCTTTTCTTTTCCTAAGGCTTTTGTCAAGAAATCAAAATTTTTCATAGAACTATCCAAATCAAGCTTATTGGCAATAATAATTTTTTTTTTATTAAAAAGCTTGTAACTATAAGATTTTAATTCATTTAAAAGAATGTTGTATGATTCTAAAAAATTTGCTTCAGAAACATCAATCACTAAAGCTAAAATTTTAGTTTTGGCAATATGTTTTAAAAATTTAGTTCCAAGTCCTACTCCATAACTAGCACCTTCAATTATTCCTGGAATATCTGCAATTATTAAATCATCATAAGAACATCTAAGTACACCAAGATGGGGAGTCTTTGTTGTAAAAGGATAATTTGCGACCCTAGATTTTGCTGAAGTTATTCTATTAAGAAGAGAAGATTTACCAGCATTAGGAAGCCCAACAAGTCCAATATCTGCCACCAAAAAAAGTTCAAGACGCACATTCAAACTATTACCTGATTCTCCGGGTTGAGCAAATCTTGGCGCTCTTCTAACTGAAGTTTTAAAATTACAATTACCAAGACCACCTCTGCCACCCTTTAAAATAACAAATTCATCATTTAAGTTTTCAAGCCTACACAAAAAAGTTCCATCATTTTCATTATAAATGTCTGTATTTGGAGGAACAAAAAGAATTAAATCTTTACCATTAGCACCACTTCTCTTAAAGCCCATTCCAGGTTTCCCATTTTCAGCACAAAGCACATGCCCATTTTTATAAAAAGATAAAGTGCGAAGATTTTCTCTTACCTTAAAAATTACACTCCCACCACTCCCACCATTTCCACCATCTGGACCACCCTTTGCATTAAATTTTTCTCTTAAAAAAGAAACGCACCCAGAACCACCATTGCCTGAAGCCACCGTTATATTTACAGAATCCTTAAAGTTATACAAACTTTCTCCAATTTTTCGATTAAAACTAACAAATATTTACATATTAACAATATTTACATATTTTCGTCCCCCTAAAGTTTTAAACTCCACCTTACCAGATAAAAGCGCAAATATTGTATAGTCTCTTCCAAGACCGACATTTTTACCCTTATGAAATTTTGTACCTCTTTGTCTAACAATTATTTCTCCAGCCTTAACAAACTGGCCTCCGCTTCTTTTAACTCCAAGTCGCTTAGATATAGAATCTCGTCCATTTTTTGAACTACCACCACTTTTACTTGTTGCCATTAATTTTCCTCCAAAACTAATTTAATGTCATTAGGATACTCAAAGCACAAATCACTTATGCCTCTAATTAAAAATCTACTATAATAAAAAAGACTTTCTTTACTCAAATCCTTAAAAAAAGGCTTAAACTCCAAATAGCCTCTTTTTGAATTTTTTACAATAAAAGTCTCACCTTCAAGATCAAGAACGCTGAAAAAGGTTCTTAAAATAAAAGAAAAAGGGGCGCAAACAATGTTAACATTATTTTTATTCATAGCATGACCATTAGCTAAAAGATAAATGATTACATCGTCTTTTACTTTTACTAAAACATTAATCAATAAACTTAAAAAACTATTTCATCAACCAAAATATAAGAATAGGTTTGCCTGTGCCCAACCTTTCTCTCACTTGATTTTCTTCTTCTATATCTGTAAGAAACAACCTTTTTATCTTTTTTATCTTCTTTATAGGTACATCTAATGAGAGAATTTATAACATAAGGCTTTCCTATTTTAATCTCTCCGTCTTTATTAATAAGCAAAACACTATTAAATTCTAACTTATCTTTTTCAATAGGAGAAATTTTGTCTATTTTTAGAAATTCGCCCTCAACAGCCTTATATTGCTTGCCATTTATTTCTACCAATGCATACATTACATTACCTCAACTAAACATTGTAAATTTAATAAAAAAGAAAAGTCAAGCATTAAATTAATTGTACCTTACAAGAGAATTGACCTTATAGTTTTCAAGAATCTGTCTACCATTAATACCGCAAAGCTCAATAAAACAAAAAATATCCTTAACCTTACCTCCGGCTCTCTCTAGCAAAATTGCAGACGACTTTAAAGTTCCTCCAGTAGCTAATATATCATCTATTAAAAGAATATTGGAATACATCCTAACATCGTCTTTGTGTACCTCTATTTTCCCAAAGCCGTATTCAAGCTCATACTCTTCGCTAAAAACTTCTCTGGGCAATTTACCTTCTTTTCGAATTAAAACAAGAGGGAGTTGCATTTTCAAAGACAAAGGCGCACCTATTAAATATCCTCTAGACTCAACAACTGCAATGCAATCAATCTTTTTGAGATTATAAAAAGAATATACCTCATTTATTAACGAGGTATAAACTTCGGGTTTTAACAAAACACTAGTAATATCATAAAAAAGAACACCCTTTTTAGGGAAATTGGGTACTTTTGCAATAAACTGATCGTAATACTCTGTTTTATTTTTCATAACATACTTGTCCCATTTATATGTTTATGTATTTTTTCAAAATAGTAAAACCAAAAACCAAATTTATTTTCTTACAGGGGGCGCTGGAACAAGATTATGCAAGTCTACTTTTGGTATTTCATCAAATTTAGCTCTTGTCCAAACTTTACTTCTGCCAAAAATCCAAACTTTTCCCTTGGTGATAAGATTTCCGGTTTTACTATCAACGCTCATCTCAGAATTATAAATTTTACCGTTTTTAGGATCTATTATTTTACCTCTATCCCACTTTTTAGAAGCAGAAGAATACTTAAGGCCCCACATAAAATCAAGACCTTCTATTGCAAGATTTTCAAAGCCAACCACAGTGTCTCCTGAAGGATTTTCAGTATCATACTTTTTGCCATCTTTTATTACAGTTAAAATTCGACCATAAACTTCTCCATTGTATTTATAAATATAAACAATAGAATTTTTTATATTACTAACATCATCATAACCAACCCAATATCCTAAAACCTCATCTTCAGAATTAAGGTTTTCAGCCTTATTAATAATTTCCCTTTCATTTGAATCTTCTGAATCTTCTGAATTTGCAAATAAAAGCATTGCAAAACAAAAAAAAAGAAAAAACTTTGAAAAAATGCTATTCATCGGTTCTCCTTAAAACTAATAATTATAAATTATAATTCTTTTTTTAAATTACTCATTTGAGATTAATAAGATTAATAATTTTAAAATTAACCACAAATATTATTATATAACTTATTTTACAATTTTAATTATCAATATAGAATCTAGATAGCTAGATAAAAAATATAAAATTAAGAAAAAACAATAAGTCAATCAATTGTTATATAAAACAATTGATGCTAGTATTAATAAAGTTAATTGTCTTGAAGGATTTAACCGTGGTAAGAGGAATCTATACAGCTGCCAGCGGAATGATGGCAGAAAGGCGCAAGCTTGATGTAGTATCAAATAATTTGGCAAACATAGATCTTATTGGATATAAAAAAGATTTATCCATTCAAAAAGCATTTCCAGAAATGCTAATAAGAAGACTAAATGATGATGGACTTTATAAATTTCCTAAAGGGCATCTTGAAACAGCTCCTATTGTAGGCAAACTAGGAACCGGAGTTGAAGAGAATGAAATATATACAATATTTGAACAAGGCCCATTAAAAACTACTGGCAATCCATTAGATTTAGCACTTACTGATCGGGGGTTTTTTGTAATACAAACTTCAGATGGAGAAAGATATACAAGAAATGGTTCTTTTACTATTGGAAAAGAGGGAATCCTTGTTACAAAAAGCGGATTTCCTGTTCTTGGTGAAAAAGGACATATATATCTGAAAAAAAATAATTTTAAAATAACATCTCAAGGACAAATCTTCCACAATTCAAACTTTGAATCAAACCCTAGAAAACTTGTTGGTGAGTATGAAAATTCCTGGGAAAATTACGAACTGCTTGATACCATCAGAATTGTAAATTTTGAAAATCCCAGATTTCTCGAAAAACAAGGAAATTCTTTATGGATTGAGACGAAAACATCCGGCAAAGCACAAGAAATTGATGTATTATTAAGGCCTAAAATAGAAACGGGGGCTCTCGAGGCCTCCAATGTTAATGCCATTAAAGAAATGGTTTTAATGATTGAAATCAACAGAGCTTACGAGGCTAACCAAAAAACAATACAAACTGAAGATAGTCTTTTAGGAAAATTAATAAATGAAATTGGAAAATATTAAGGAGCATATTTTATGATGAGAGCATTATGGACAGCGGCAAGTGGAATGACTGCACAACAATACAATGTAGACACAATTGCTAATAATCTTTCAAATGTGAATACTACGGGATTTAAAAAAATAAGAGCAGAATTTGAGGATTTAATTTATCAAACCCATAATAGAGCCGGAACTCCTGCAACTGAACATACTTTAAGACCTGTTGGCAATCAAGTTGGTCACGGAACAAAAATTGCTGCTACTCAGAGAATATTTGAACAAGGCAAAATGCAATCCACCAATTTACTTACTGATGTTGCTATCGAAGGAGATGGATTTTACAAAATTCTTCTGCCTGATGGAACTTATGCATATACTAGAGATGGATCATTTAAAATCGATTCTAATCGAGAGCTAGTAACAAGCCAAGGATACAAAGTATTGCCTAATATATTTTTCCCGGAAGAATATATTCAAAATTCAATTGCAATATCTGAACAAGGAATAGTGTCAGTAAAAATTGATGACAACAACGAACCGGTAGAACTTGGACAAATTGAAATATCAAGATTTGTTAATCCTGCGGGACTAAGTGCTATTGGAAGCAATTTATTCAAAGAAACAGCTGGATCAGGTCAAGAAATAGCAGGAATACCGGGAAGTGAAGGAATGGGAAAACTAAGACAAGGCATTCTTGAAATGTCGAATGTATCTATTGCTGAAGAAATGGTAACAATGATAGTAGCTCAAAGGGCTTATGAAATAAACTCAAAGGCTATTCAAACTTCTGACAATATGCTAGGAATCGCAAATAATTTAAAAAGGCAATAAAATAAAGAAAAAATTATTTATTTTTATTTTATTTTTCACAACAAGCTCAATTATGAGTGCTGCTCACAATTTGTGCTTCAATATTACTCCTAGTAAAACATATTTCTTTTCAAAAAAGTATTCAAAAATATGCAACAATCAAAGCTTATCAAAAATATATATCCCCCCACATTTAACAAAAAAATCAATAATTTTTGAAATGATTTATTATATCACAAAAAATTTATCAAATGAAAATATCTATATACTTCAATTCAACTTTGATGAATCTGAAATAAACATAGACGACAAAGGCGACAAATTTTTCAAAAAAATAAAATTTAAAGTAAAAAGCAACAACTCATACAAAAATATTCCAATTCAAAAAACTCTAGTTTATTATGCAAAAAACTTTGAAAGTTACAAAAGACACAATTACATTAATATGTATATTGATATAATTGAGCCCATTGTATTTGCAAAAGAAAATCTAAAAAAAAATGAAATCCTTAATGAACACAACATCTACTTTAAATACAAAATTAACACAACCGAAATAAATGATGTTTTAAGTCTGAATGAATTAAATAATAGTAAATATAAAGTTACACGCAACATAATCAAAAATGAAGAGATAAGATTAAACAAAGTGCAAAAAGAATAATATGCTTTATTTTTTTCCTTAAATCCAAAAATTATTAATTTTAATCCTTAATACAAACAATATTTAACAAATCAAAGATTAATTAGCAATTTACCGAAAAAAGTTTCATTTATTACAATAATTGATATAAAATGATAGATGCTAAATGAATAAAACAAATAGAGTAAAAAATGGACAAACTAATGTTAATGTTAATTGCATTTGCAACAAGCTTATTAGCCCAAACAAACAAAGCTTCAACAGAACTAAAAGTAGAACAATCATTTAACGACAACCTGTCTGAAAGCGTAAAATTAAAAGATATTTCAAATATTAGCCCCACAAACACAAATTTTTTAACAGGCATTGGAATAGTAGTGGGTCTTGCTGGAAAAGGAGACTCTCTAAAACAAAAAGACCTTATAAGTAAAATTATAGAAGAAAACAATACAATAGATGAAATAAGCTCTAATAGCATAGAAAGCAAAAATATTGCACTAGTAAATGTCATCCTCCAAGTAAAAGGTAATCCAATCAAAGGCTCAAAACATAAAGCTTTCATTGCACCAATATTAGACTCAAAAGATCTAACAAATGGAATACTTTTAAAAACAGATATTAAAAATAAAGAAGGAGAAATAATAGCAATTGCATCAGGAATTATACAGACCAATAACAAATTAAAAGGATCTGAATATACTCTAGATAGCGTAATAATAAATGAGAATCAAAATATTAACTACAGTTATAATGTAATTCTTAAAAAAGGAGATTATACGTTAATAAATAGAATTCACAAAATATTGGCCTCTAAGAAAATCAACAACGAAATTAAATCAGATAGCACAATAGAAATAGAAGCAAAAAACATGAGTCTATTAGAAGAGATTGAGAATATTAAAATAGAAACTAATCCTAAGATACTAATAGACAAAAAAAATGGTATTATCCTAGCAAGTGAAAATGCAACAATAGGAACGTTTACGTTTTCTATTGAAAAAGACAATCAAAATATTTTAAATGACAATAATAAAACAACAATTCAAATAAACTCAATGAAATTAAATGAATTCTTATTGAAAAATTCCGACAATCTTAGCAATAAAGAATTAATTCAAATAATTCAAGCTGCACAAAAAATCAATAAATTAAATGGGGAACTTATCTTGGAGGAAATTGATGGAAACTAAAATTAATTCACAAAATCTAAAATTTAAAAGTCAAATAAATAACTTTAAAAATCCCACAGAAATAAAAAAGGCTTTTAAAAAAGACGAAGAACTTCGAAAAGCTTCCTTAGAATTTGAAGCTATATTTATCAAGCAAATGCTTGAAAGCATGAAAAAAACTCTTAACAAAAATCAAAATCTGCTAAACGGGGGCCAAGTAGAAGAAATTTTTGAAGACATGCTTTACGAACAAAGGGCAAAACAAATAGCACAATCTCAAAGCTTTGGAATTGCCAATTTAATTTATAATCAATTGCAAAAAAATAAATAATTTGAAAAACATTTCTTCCTTAAAATTATATCCAATTTAACTTAAAAATAGTTTTAAACTAAATTGGCACAATTTTTGCATGGAAGTCAAGTATAAAAACTTAATCACAATATTCAAGAAAGGGGAGAAAAATATACTAATATGAATATATTTAGCAACGAGGATTTAAACATATATTTAAAGTCGGTAAGAGAGCATAAGCTAATTACTCATGAAGAAGAAATTAAACTTGCAGGACAAATACAAAGAGGCAGCGCAAAAGCAAAAAATAAAATGATAAACGCAAATTTGCGACTTGTTTTAAAAATAATAAAAAGATATGCGGGTAAAGGGCTAAAAATTGAGGACTTAATTCAAGAAGGCAACTTGGAATTAATAAGAGCCGCTGAAAAATACGACCCTAATAAAAACACTAAATTTTCAACTTATGCATCGTTCTGGATCAAGCAATCTCTACAAAGAGCATTAAACACTAAAACTAGATTGGTAAAAGTTCCATACAGAAAAGAAAATCTGATACTACAAATAAATAAATATTTAACAGAAGAAGAAAAATCACCCAAAAAAGAAGAAATAATGAAAAGATTCAATCTATCTCCTGCTCAATACATAAAAATTATTCCTTATCTTGAAAAAGAATATTCTCTGGATAAAGAAATAGAGGGATCTGAAAATTCAACACTCTTGAATCTATACGAAGATAATTCTTTTAACCCTGAAATTACTCTTGAGCAAGACTCAACACTAAAACACTTGAATTATGTACTTGAAACAAAATTAACTGAAAAAGAAAGATACATAATCAAAAAAAGATACAACCTGGACAATAGCCCTAAAAAAAGCACCTTAAAAGATATTTCAACAGAACTTGGAATATCATCAGAAACTGTAAGACAAATTGAAAAAAGAGTTCTTAAAAAACTAAAGGCAGAGATAAATTAACATTGACATTCATGACATGTTCTGGTCTACTTGTAAGTCAGTGGTCATGAATGTTTATATTTTATATTAAAAAAAATAAATTTATTATAATTTCTATTATTATTGCAACAGCTCAAGCATTTACAAGCTTTTTCTATTTTAACAACAATTCAAAAATTGTAAATGCACCATTTAAAGACAGGTTTCAAAAAATACAAAAAGACGACTTAATAATAAAAAGTAACAAAGAAAATCAAAAAGCCAGAATAAGGCCTAAATTTTACTTAATCATCGACGATGTGGGATATGATGAATTCATGTTAGAACAATTTATAAAACTTAATCTTGAAATAAATTATGCTATTATTCCATTTTTACCAAAATCAATGAGTTTATACAAAAAACTAAAAAATAGCAACAAGACAGTAATAATACATTTCCCAATGCAATCAAAACATAGAAATTCAATAGAAAAATTTCATATAAACATAAAAGATAAAAAGGAAGAAATACACAAAAAAATTGAAAAAACATTTAAAAAGTATCCTGATGCAAAAATAATGAACAATCACATGGGTAGTTTAATCACTTCAAATAAAGATTTGATGAAAATCATTTTGATAAAGCTTAAAGAAATTAACAGATATTTTTTCGACAGCGTAACTATTGCAGGAAACGTACCAGAAACAATAGGTAAAGAAATTGGAATTAGAGTAGAAAGAAGAGACGTATTTCTTGACAGCAAAGATACAGAAGAGTCTGTACTCAAAGAACTTGAAAAAGCAAAAAATATTGCCAGAAAACGTGGAATAGTAAGGGTAATTGGACACATTTGGTCTAAAAATACACTAAAAGTCCTTGAAAAAGAAGAGCCCAATTTAAACCAGGAATTCGAATTTGACAACTTATTAAATCTCTACGAGGAAACAATCAGATGAAAGTGCTTGGAATAGAAACTTCTTGTGACGACTGTTGCATAGCTGTAGTAGAAAACGGCATTCGTATTTTAAGCAATATAAAATTAAATCAAAAAGAACATAAAAAATATTACGGCGTAGTGCCTGAAATTGCATCAAGGCTTCATACTGAAGCTATTATGTCTGTTTGTATAAAAGCACTCAAAAAGGCAAATACTAAAATATCTGAAATTGACTTAATAGCTGTAACATCCAGACCTGGACTTATTGGGTCTTTAATAGTGGGATTAAACTTTGCCAAAGGTCTAGCAATTTCATTAAAAAAACCTATTATTTGCATTGACCACATCTTAGGCCATCTTTATGCCCCTTTAATGCATTCAAAAATAGAATATCCATTTATATCCCTATTATTAAGCGGTGGACATACATTGATTGCTAAACAAAAAAATTTCGATGATGTTGAAATACTTGGAAGAACTCTAGATGATTCTTGTGGAGAAGCTTTTGACAAAGTAGCAAAACATTATGATATGGGATTTCCAGGGGGTCCAAACATCGAAGAAATGTCTAAAAATGGAGATGAAAATACATTTAAATTTCCAGTTACCACCTTTAGAAAAAAAGAAAACTGGTATGATTTTTCATACTCCGGACTAAAAACAGCTTGCATACACCAACTCGAAAAATTCAAAAGCAAAGATAACCCAACAACAAAAAACAATATAGCTGCAAGTTTCCAAAAAGCTGCCTTTGAAAATCTAATAACCCCACTAAAAAGGGCAATAAAAGATACTCAAATCAACAAATTGGTAATAGCGGGGGGTGTTGCAAGCAATTTATACCTAAGAGAAAAAATAGATAGACTTAAAATACAAACTTATTATCCTCCACTTGATCTTTGTACAGATAATGGAGCAATGATTGCGGGACTTGGATTTAATATGTATCTAAAATACGGAGAAAGCCCAATCGAAATTGATGCAAATTCAAGAATAGAAAATTATAAAAACCAGTATAAGGGGAAAAAATAATGAAAAGAATTTTAGCAATGCATGATATTTCAAGTATGGGAAGAACATCTCTCACAATATGCATACCGGTAATATCTTCGTTTAATATGCAAGTGTGTCCTTTTGTAACAGCTGTCCTTTCTGCTTCAACAGCTTATAAAAAATTTGAAATGGTGGATTTAACTGACCATTTGGAAAAATTTATCAAGATATGGAAAGAACAAAATGAACATTTTGACATACTCTATACAGGATTTCTGGGAAGCGAAACGCAACAAACAATAATAGAAAAAATAATTAACTTGATAAAATTTGAAAAAATTGTAATTGACCCTGTATTTGCTGACAATGGAAAAATTTACCCTATATTTGATAATAAAATAATTGGTGGATTTAGAAAAATCATAAAATATGCAAACATAATAACACCCAATATCACAGAGCTTGAAATGCTAAGCAAAAGGACACAACTTAATAACAAAGATGCCATCATAAAAGCAATATCAAATCTTGATACAAAAGGAGTAGTAGTAGTTACAAGCATCAAAAAAGGAGATCTTTTAGGAAATATTTGCTACAATCCCAAAAGCAAAGAATACTCGGAGTTTTTCTTAGAAAGATTAGAACAAAATTTCAGTGGAACGGGAGATTTATTTACTAGTTTGCTTATAGGATACTTAGAAAAATTTGAAATAGAACAGGCCTTGGAAAAAACAACAAAAGCTATTCACTTAATAATAAAAGATTCGATTAAAGAAAATGTCTTAAAAAAAGAAGGAGTTCGGATTGAAAATTTTTTAAAAAATACATTTTGAATTTAAATTTCATTAGATTCAATTTTAAAGATTGAATATTGAATCTAATTTTTTAATACAAAGGGAAATTTGCATTGCAATATAATATTAAAATAAAGTACACAAAAAATTTATTACAAAGCAAATGATCTATTGTTTTTATGAGTAAAAAAATATATGTCAAATAAAAAAATAATATTTTTTACAGGAGGTGGGACTGGAGGTCACGTATTTCCAGGAATATCCATAATACAAAAATTAAAAGAACTTGACAATGAAATTGAATTTTTTTGGATAGGCAAAAAAAATTCTATAGAAGAAAGATTGATAAAAGAACAAAACAATATTAAATTTATTTCGGTCCCATGCGGAAAACTTAGACGCTATTTTTCTTTTAAAAACTTTACTGACTTTTTCAAAGTAATACTTGGAATAATAAAAAGCTTTTACGTTTTAAAAAAATATAACCCTCAGATTGTCTATGCAACTGGGGGATTTGTATCAACTCCTACAATTATTGCATCTAGTTTGCTAAAAATAAAAAGAATAACCCATGAAATGGACCTAGATCCCGGACTTGCAACAAAAATTAACTCTAAATTTGCAAACAAAATACACATAAGTTTCAAAGAAAGTGAAAAATACTTTAAAAACCACAAAAAAATTATTTACACGGGATCTCCCATAAGAAAAGAGTTTTTAACTCCAAATCCCAAAATCATCAAACAATTAACTCAAAACACTAACAAACCAATTGTTAGCATACTTGGGGGATCTCTTGGTGCTAATGCTTTAAACAATCTTGCACTTCGTATTAAAAAGGATACAAAGATCTACTTAGTCCATCAATCGGGGAAAAACTTAAATGACCTAAAAGAAGACAATTATTTAAGAAGACAATTTTTTAACGCACAAGAAATGGCAAGCATAGTTAAATTTTCCAATATAATAATAAGCAGAGCTGGGGCTGGAGCAATAAAAGAATTTGCAAATGCTTGCGCATGTGTAATTTTGATTCCATTTAAAAAAGGCTCTAGAGGAGATCAAATTAAAAATGCAAAATTACTAAAAAATCAAAATGCCTGCATTTATATAGATGAAGATGAAATTTTAAATACAAATATTTTGAAAATTATAAAAGAAACTTTAAAAGATACAGAAAAAATCAACTCTCTAAAAGCAAATATCAAAAAATTCAATAATAAGCATTCTTCAACTTTAATAGCCAAATTACTAATAAAAGATATTAAGGAGACAAAATCCAAATGATAGCAAACGATCCTGTAAAAATAACCGGAATAGTAGACATACTAATAATAATAATTTTTACATCTTTAGGATTTAGAGGATTTTTAAGAGGATTTATTAAAGAAATTAGCGGATTTGCCGAAGTTTTTGTTTTAATACTACTACTTTACAAAAAAACTGAAGAGTTTAGAAGACTGGTTGAACCTATTATTGAATTATCCTATATTCAAGCACTACTTGTATTTTTTCTGCTCATACATATAGGATTTTTGATACTGCAATCCCTAATAGAATCAATAATAAGTCAACTTAAATTATTATTCTTCAATAGAATACTAGGCTTAGTACTTGGTCTACTTGAAGCTTTTGGAATAATTGCAATCGTGGTTTACATAATACACTCACAACAAATATTTAAACCTGAATATTTTCTAAAAGAAAGCAAACTTCTTGATTATTTAACCCCCGGAATAAACTATCTCTTTAAAATCTCAAAAACAAAATAAAAGGAAACAACAATGACAATACTTCCCAAGATTGCCAAAGACATAATAAACGAATATGATCAAAAAATATTGCCAAATGCAATTCTTTTGCTGGGAGAAAAGTTTTCGTCAAAAAAGGCCAGCGCAATTGAGATTGCAAAAAAAATATTAAACGAAAAAAACTTAACAAACCCTAATTTGCTCATTTTCTCAAATCTAGATACAATAGAAGCAAAAGCACACCTTTTTACAAATTCGCATAAGATAGTAAATAAATACTTAGAATACATTAAAACTGTAATTTTTACTAAATGTTATTTCAGTAATGAAAAAAATTTGAAAAAAATAGAGAAAAATATCAACTACATTAATTCTGTTTATTATCAAAAAGAATATAATATAAACATAAAAAATGAACTTATAAAAAATATAGAAAATATAAACAAAGAACTAAATCATAGTATCACTGTTTATGATGTAAAAAAAATTCAAACTTGGATTTTTTCTGAAAAAGAAAAACCAAAGGTAATCTACATAAACGAAATCGAAAATTTATCATTTAATGTACACAACTCGCTTTTAAAAATACTAGAAGAGCCTCCTTCAAATATTTACTTTATCTTATCAGCAAGAAATAAGAACAAAATACCAAAAACAATACTTTCAAGACTTAGAATCTACAATTTTACAAAACCAGAAAGAATATTAGAAGTTAAAAGATTTAAAGAAAGCTTTCTAATAAACGAGGATATAACAATTGAGGAGTATTTCACCTCATTTTACAAAGAAGAAAGTAAAAAAATAAAAAAAGAATCAATAAAAATTTTAAATATAATAAAAGAAAAAAAATCCATATTTAATCTTGAAGAAATCGAATTTATAAAAGATGATCAAAGCTTTAAAATATTTTTAAACGAACTTACAATTAACATTAGAAAAGATTTTTTAGAAAACAAGATAAATATTAACCAATATCTAAAATATACAGAATATTTGAAAAATGTTTACAAATATCGCCCTTATAATCAAAATAAAAAATTAATAATAGAAAACTTGATGCTAAATTACGAAGAGATATGAATAATTTTTTCAAAAAAGCTTTAACAAAGCTAAACAAATTATCTAATGAACAAAAAATTAAATTTATTGAACAAATATACAAAAAAATAGAAATATATGACGGAATATTTGCATCAATTAATGAAGGAATAATTGTGCTTGACAAACAAAACAACATAATCTATTCAAACAAGATTTTATACCAAATTCTAGCTTTAACATCTAAATCAAAAATAGAAATTCTTGATGATATTCAAATTCCAATCTTAATAAATTTAATAAAAGAACTGGTTAGAACAGAAGATAAAATAATAGGATTAGAAGTTCCAATCTCAAACAACATATATATTAAAATTTCATTTATGCCTTATGTAAAAGAAAAAAAACTTGAAGGCAATATTATTTTAATCGAAGACATTAAAGAGAAAAAGAAGAAAGAAGAACTGTTTAGGAGAGTTGAGGCTTTGGCATCTTTTACAAGAAATGCAAGAAATATTGCTCATGAAATCAAAAACCCACTTGGAGCAATCGATATAAATTTACAATTACTAAAAAAGGAAATTAAAAAACAAAAAATAAAAAATGGTAAAGCTGAAAATTATTTTAAAGTAATAAAAGAAGAAATAAACAGAGTAGATAAAATAGTAACAGAATTTTTATTAACTGTCAGACCAATAAAAATCAACTTACAAGAAAAAGACATTAAACGGGTAATAAACAGCGTGAGTGAATTGTTAAATCCTGAATTAGAAAACAAAAATATAAAACTATTGCTCAATTTAAACAAAATAAACAATATTCTTGTTGATGAGAAACTTTTAAAACAAGTTATTATAAACATCGTTAAAAACGCAGAAGAAGCACTGCTTGAAACAAAAAAAGAAATAAAAAAAATAGAAATTTTTCTTTTCGAAAAAGACAATAAAATATATATCAACATAAAAGATAATGGAAATGGGATAAAAGATGAAGTAAAAGAGGAAATATTTAAACCTCAATTTAGTACAAAAGAAAAAGGAAGTGGAATAGGGCTTACTATTTCTTATAAAATAATAAAAGAGCTTGGGGGTGAAATTTTTGTGGAAAGCAAAGAAAACAAAGGCACTATTTTTACAATTACGCTTCCTAAACTAAATAAAAAAAATATTTTAATTGAAGGATATTAAAAATGAGCAAAATACTTGTAGCTGATGATGAAAAGAATATTAGAGAAGGAATTGCTACTTATCTTGAGGATGAAGGATATTTTGTTTTTACTGCTAGCGACGGAGAAGAAGCTCTTGAAACAATTGAAAATGAAAATCTTGATGTAATAATATCTGACCTGAGAATGCCTCACATATCTGGAGAAAAATTGCTCAAAATAGTTAAAGAAAAAAATTTAAAAATACCTTTTATTATTTTAACAGCCCACGGAACAGTTGATTCTGCTGTAGATGCAATGAGAGAGGGTGCTTATGATTTTCTAACAAAACCTTTAGATCTTGAAAGACTCTTGCTAATAATAAAAAGATCATTAAATAAAAAAGAAAATAACAATGCCGAAAATGTCAATTTAGAAAATATACTAATAAGAAAAGATTTAAAATACTATGAAAAAATCATGGGAAAATCACTATTAATGCAAAAAATTTTTGATCTTGTAATAAAAATAGCAAAATCAAATGCATCTGTTCTTATAACAGGCGAAAGCGGCGTTGGCAAAGAAATAATAGCCGATGCTATTTTTGATCTTTCAAATAGAAATGACAAGCCATTTATAAAAGTAAATTGCGCTGCACTTTCTGAGAGCATCCTTGAAAGTGAACTTTTTGGCCATGAAAAAGGAGCGTTCACTGGCGCAATTTCCCAAAAAAAAGGCAGATTTGAACTTGCAAACAAAGGTACAATTTTCCTAGATGAGATAGCAGAAATTTCGCCTGAAATTCAAGTTAAACTTTTAAGAGTACTGCAAAATAAAACCTTTGAACGTGTTGGAGGAGAAGCTACAATTAAAGTTGACATTAGACTTCTGGCTGCAACAAACAAAAACATTGAAGAGGAAATTAAAAAGGAAAAATTCAGAGAAGATTTATTTTATAGATTAAATATCATTAATATAAACATACCACCTTTAAGAGAAAGAAAAGATGATATATCCCATTTAACAAACATACTAATAAGAGACATTGCAAAGGAAAACAATAGAAAAGAAAAAACTCTCTCTAGTGATGCAATGAAAGCTCTCTATTATTACGATTGGCCAGGAAATATTAGAGAATTAAAAAATGTACTCGAAAGCGCGTTAATATTATCAAAAGGCAAGCAAATCACCAAAGAAGATTTACCATCAAAAATTAAGAATAATGAAAATCTTATATTTAAAATAACACTACCAATAGGAATTAGCTTAAAAGAAGCTGAAAAAGAAATAATAAAGCAAACACTTTTTCACTCCAAAAACAACAAAAGCAAATGCGCCGAAATATTGAAAATAGGAAGAAAAACTTTACATAATAAAATAATAGAATATCGCATCGATCAATAAGATTTATTTTAAATTATTAAATAATAGTCAATACAAAATAATAATACTAATTTAAATTAAATGTATAATTTTGAAACCAAAAAATTTTTTAATGTTAATAATTATATTAAAATGAAACACTTTCTTTCAAAATTATAATGCAAAAGTGTAAAAATATTTTCATTGGATAAATAATTATACATCATTATTTATTGATAATCAATATCATTTAATAATATTATGTTTAGTTGACTGCAGCCTATTTACTTCAAAAGATTTAAAGGATTAATAGGAATATTTTTTTTTAATATTTCAAAGTGTAAATGGGGGCCTGTAGAACGACCCGTTTGCCCCACCCTTCCAAGAAATTCACCTGATTTAACAAAATCTCCTATCTTTACAGAATATGAATTTAAATGTCCATAAAGAGATTTAATATTATTTTTGTGACCAACTACAACAAAATTACCATAAAGATCATTGTACCCAGCTTCAATAATTATTCCAGAAGAAGAAGAATACACTTCCGTATTCATCGGAGCCGCTAGATCTATCCCTGTATGAAAACTTTTATTGCCAGTAAAAGGATCATTTCTAAATCCAAAATCAGAACTAACAATAAATTTTTTTAAAGGAAACACAAAGTTGGCATTTAAAAAAAAAAGTAACTCTGTACCTGAAAAAAGTCCAAAATCTGGATTCTTGGCAAAATCAAAAAAATAAAACTCATAAACTCTGTCATTTTTTTTGATTTTTACTTTTTCAGCCTTGGTAAGATCCCTTGTTGCTAAAAGCAAATTATTAAACCTATAATCTTTACTATCAAAAACAAAAACTCCTTTTCTACTAGGAATAAGAATTTCTTGCCCAACACTTACAAAAGGAGAATCCAATAAATTAATGGTAGCAATGCCAGACTGCCACCCATTGATTTTATTAGCAATTTTAAAAAAAGTATCTCCTTTTTTAACTTTATATAAGTAAAAAAACAAGGGAATATGCTGTTTTTTATTATATTTAAAAACTTTAATTTTAAGATCAGAATAAATAGGATCATTTCTTGAAAAATTTTTTATTTCTGGATAAGAAAAAACACAAATTATTTTAAAAAAAAAGAAAACTATTCTAAATAACAAAAAAATCTTACCCATATTACAAATTCTTTCACACTTAATTAATCAAATATAATAAAAAACATAAAAAAAATAAATCGTGCTTGGACTTGCAAATAATAACAAACTGTAATAGACTGTCTTTCAACATGGAATTAAACGAATACCAAGAAAAAGCAAAAAAAACTGCTAAGTATAAAAATAAAAAAGAAGAATTGATTTTAACAACACTTGGTCTTGCTGGTGAAACTGGAGAAGTTGTTGAAAAAATAAAAAAATTGGGAAGAGACAAAGATTACATTATTGATGATGAATATTTAATATCAATTAAAAAAGAGCTCGGGGACGTTTTGTGGTACTTATCAAATTTAAGCAACAATTTAGGCATTACACTTGAGGATGTTGCCCTTACAAACCTAAAAAAAATACAAAAACGATATGAAAATGGAACAATAAATGGTGAAGGTGATGATAGGTAAAGTATATAAATTGAAAACACTTAACGTCTAAAATAAAAATGCTTAATACTTATATTAAAGGTATCTTACTTGGAATTGCAAACATAATCCCAGGTGTTTCTGGGGGAACACTAGCTTTAATATTAAGAATTTATTACAAGATAGTAGATTCTGTTTCAGAAATCTTAAAGCTCAAAGAAATTAAAAAAAATTCAATGTTTTTAACTACTTTGGCAACAGGAATGCTAACTTCAATATTATTGACTACAAAAATACTTAAAACTTATGCCTTTGACAATGGAATAATAGAAGCATTGTTAATAGTATTTTTCATGGGGTTAACATTTGGGAGTATGCTAACACTAAAAAAAGAAATATCCACAAAAGAAACAAATAATAATACAAAAATATTAAAACACTTATTGTTTTTTATTGGCATGGCCATTATTGTGCTTTTTTTAATAATCAAAGAATCTAATATGCAATTGCAAAGTACAATATATAAAGACAAAAACTCAATAAAATATTACTTACTATTAATATCTTCTGGAACCATAAGCGGAGCATCAATGATATTGCCAGGAATCTCGGGATCTGCAATGCTTTTACTACTCGGCTTTTATAAAGAAATAATACTCATTATATCCGAATTTAACATTGCTCTTATTACAATATTTGCAATAGCCGTAACAATAGGAATAGTTGTATCAATATTAATAATGAAGAAAATAATAGATAATCACTTAAATAATTTTATTTATTTATCAAGGGGCTTAATTTTTGGATCAATTCTACAAATGATGTTAATCGTATTAAAATTAAATTTTAAAATCAGCTTTACAACTTTTGCATCTTTAGCAACATCATTCATATTAGGAACGCTTATAAACAAAAAAATAGCTGAAAAACATTAATAAAAATCTTGAAAATACCGAAGACCGGACTTGAACCGGTACGGAGCTTCCTCCTCAGGATTTTAAGTCCTGTGTGTCTACCACTTCCACCACTTCGGCATAGAATAATATAATAAATAATAATATATCGCGATGTCAAGTTTCAAGAAAATAAATCCAAAAAGTCAATTGATAACTATTTTTTGGGGAAAATTCTCAATAGTGTGATTGCTATGCAAATAATCTATAATTACAAACATAAATGAACATAAAGAAACCTTAGCAAAAAAATTGGAAAAAACTCTAAAATTAATTTTATTTGCCAACATTGAAATATTACTTGAATCATTTATTAGGTTAAAAAATCCATTTTTGATTAACAAATCAAAAATAACAAATTCAGATTCATCTAAAATAAACATTAATTTATCCATCTGGGCTTTTAAATATAAAATTTGTTCATTAATTTGCAAGCTAATAGAATTTCCAATAAAATCATTGTTTAAATTATAAATAACAATGCCATGGCGATTATCCTTAAATTTAAAATCGACAAGCAATCCTAATTTTAAATCACCATAATCTTGCATTATGCTTAAAACTTTAATGTTTATTTCACACTTAGAGAGAATACTAATAGAAAGCTCTTTTCCTTGATCAATAAAATAAGCATTCTTAAAAGTCCCAAATAAAACTCTATTATTGATTAAATCAAGAACATTTTTATTTTCAAGATTCTTGATAATTATTAAATCAAAACTTGAATTGAGTATATTATAAACAGAATCTAATAATTCTTGAGAAGAATTATTATTTAAATTAAAATTTGCAACCTTAAGCTCCAAAACACTAAAATCTATATCTACAAAATTACAGGAAAAAAATAAAACACTAAGCAGAAATAAACTCTTCAAGTTGACACTTTGTCTCAACAACTTCAAATATAAGTCCATACTTTTTTGCAGCGCTACTGTCTAACCAAAAATCCCTATCAGTATCCTTTTCTACTTTAGAAATCTCTTGACCTGTTTCTTTTGAAATGATATTATTAAGTTCTTTTTTAACTTTATTTAATTCATTGGTATAAATTTCAATATCTGTAGCAACTCCTTTAAATCCACTCAAAGGTTGATGCAATAAATACCTAGCAAAAGGCAGTGAAAATCTATTTTCTAATTTTGCAGCCAAAAAAATTAAAGCGGCAGCACTTGCAACAAGCCCTACTCCAACTGTAAAAACTTTAGGTTTAACAAAACGAATCATATTAAAAATAGCAAATCCAGCATCAATATCGCCTCCTTCTGAATCAATGTATACAAATATAGGCTTTTTAGAATCTAAAGCCTCTAACAACAATATTTTTTCCTGAAAAAGTCGAGAAATATTCTTAGTAATCTCACCAGCAATCACTATTGATCTACTCTTTAAAATTAATTTCAATGATTTATCATGCAAAACACAATTATTATTATCTTTTTCACTGATCATAAACATCCCTTATACAAAAATATAATGGTATATTATAATTGAAAGTAAAAGGTTTTTAAATGATAATAAAGCATAAAAACTAAACAATTGCACCTAATTTCTGAAAAGCAAAAAGTTAATAAATCTTTAATCAAACTTCACTATAGTCAAAAATACTCTAAATTTATAAATAAGTTATAAATAGGTAAAATCTAAAAAGGAGTTTATAATGCATCATGAATTTGCAGTTATCGGAGGGGGAATAGCGGGAAGCACTGTTACTTACGAACTACTTAAAAGAAATAAAAAAGTAATTCTTTTTGATGATGAAGATACAAAAGCAACAATAATAGCCGGGGGACTTATTAATCCTATTATGGGTAGAAAAATGAACATTGCCTGGAAAGAATCACATATTTTTGAATTTGCAAAAAACTACTATCAAGAAATAGAAAAAACCATTAAATCCAACTTTTTTATAGAAAAAAATATTTTTAGACCCTTTACCACTGAAAATCAAAAAAATGAATTGCTTGATAAAATTGAAAATGATAAAAACATGACAAACTTTATTTTAAAAATAAAAGATGGAAAAATTTATGATTTTTCAAACGACTCTAACGGCGGAATGATAATAAAAGGAGCTAGGATTAATACGAAAATCTATATAAAAAGTATTAAAAAATATTTAATCAAAAAAAAATCATACATAAACAAAAATATAGACGAAAATAAAATTAAACTTGGAGAAAGTTTTTTCAAAATAGAAGATTTCAAATTTGAAAAATTAATATTTGCAAAAGGATATAAAGAAAAACTCAAAGGATTTTTTTCTTACCTTCCATTTGAACCTGCAAAAGGCGAAATCATTATACTAGAATGCAAAAAATTAAACTTTAAAGAGGTTTACAATAGACACGCATCTTTAATTCACTTAAAAGGCAATAAATTTTACCTTGGGGGTACTTACGAATGGAATATTTGGAATACACTTACAAATGAATGGGCAAAAATAGAATTATTGAAAAAATTTAAAAAAATAACAAATCTAAAATGTAAAGTCATTGGTCAAAAAGCACACATAAGGCCTTCAACTCTTGACAGAGAGCCTTTCTTGGGAGAACATCCCCAACATAAAAATATCTTCATATTAAATGGCTTTGGAACAAGAGGCATCTCGATGGCACCATACTTATCTAATTTATTAGTTAATAATATTGAAAAAACTGACAAAATTCCAAATCATTACAATATTAAAAGATATGCAAAATATTATAATATTTTGCATCATTCTTAGAATCAAGAATTTTAAATCCATACTGACAAACAATTCTATCTCTTAATATTTCTAAATTCATGAAAAAATAATATAATGTTTAAGTTAAGCTAAAATAATTCTTATCCAAAGAGAAACTAAAGGTGAAGCAAAATTTAGCAAAGCAATTAAAATTAATTAACACTTTCAAAACAAACCAGGAGAATAATCTTTGGGATTCAATATCAACATTATAGGAACTGGAGGAACAAGACCGCTCCACAATAGATATTTATCATCTGTGCTAATCGAATACAATGGTGAGAATTTTTTATTCGATTGTGGAGAAGGAACTCAAATGTCTTTAAGAAAACAAAAAATATCTTGGCAAAAAATAAAAATGATTTGTATTACACACTTACATGCTGATCACATTACAGGACTACTTGGAATAGTAATGTTAATGTCACAAAGTGGAGAAACAAGAAAAGACCCATTAATAATTGCTGGACCTGTTGGAATAAAAAATTATACAAAAACTAATATAGATATGCTTAAAATATATAAAAACTATGAAATAATTTATAAAGAAATAATCATAGATAAAACCGAAAAAATAATATATGAAGATAAAACAAAAAAAGTTGAATACACCAGGCTAAAACATTCAATAGAATGCGTTGGATATTTATTCATAGAAAAAGATAAACCTGGTAAATTCAATACAGAAAAAGCAGAAGAGTTAAATATACCTAAAGGACCTATTAGAAAAACTCTGCAAGATGGAAAAGAAATACTGCTAAACGGGAAAATAATAAAACCATCAGAAATACTTGGAAAGTCTAAAAAAGGATTAAAAGTTGCATATATTACAGATACTGGTTATTTTAAAGAACTCATACAGCAAATTAAAAATTTTAACCTCGTAATAATTGAAAGCACATTTAAAAACGGGCTTAAAAAGGAAGCAGATAAAAAACTCCACTTAACAGCCGGTGGAGCTGCAAATATTGTCAAGCAAGCAAAAGTTTTACAAACAGGACTTATTCATTTTAGTGAAAGATATACATTAAAAAAAGATCTTGAAAATTTACTAAAGGAGGCAAAATTGGAATATCCAGATGGAGAAATTTTTTTAACAAAAGATGGAATGAGACTTGAAGCAAACAAAAATAACTTTATTATTAAATAGGAGGGTATATGATAAATGTAGAAAAAGTTACCAAAATGTATGGTTCATTTACAGCGCTATTTAATGTTAGCTTTAAGGTTGAAGAAGGCGAAGTGCTTGGAATACTTGGCCCAAACGGAGCCGGAAAGTCCACATTAATCAAAATCTTAACATCATTTCATTATCCAAGCAAAGGTAATGTAAAAATTTTTGGAAAAGACATTATAGAACATTCAAAAGAAATACTACAACAAATAGGATATGTTCCTGAAAAACTAGCTCTTTATCCAGAACTTTCTGTTAAAGAATATTTAAAGTTCATATCAGAAATAAAAGGAGTTAAAAAATTCAAAAAAGAAATTGACAAGGTAGTAAGCATATTCAAATTAAAAGAAGTTGAAGATAAACTGATTTCTCAACTTTCAAAAGGATTTAAACAAAGAGTAGGAATAGCTGGTGCTTTAATAAACAATCCCAAACTTGTAATACTCGATGAACCAACAAATGGTCTTGATCCAAATCAAATAATTGAATTTAAAGAATTCTTAAAAGAACTCACAAAAGAAAGTACAATATTATTCTCTTCACACATACTAAGCGAAGTAGAATCTATTTGTAAAAGAATAATTATTGTCAACAACGGAGTAATTGTTGCTGATGACACAAAAGAAAATATTATTAAAAATAAACTTAAAGAGATTGAAATAGAATTAATAGTTTTAAAAAAATCTGAAAATGAAAAAAAAATTTTCAATAGCAAAAACGATATTTTTACATTAATGCAACTTGAAGAACACGAGAGAAATTTAAACATTTCATTAAAACTATCTCAAGGCAAAACAGAAGAAGATCTCTTTAGTTACATAGTAAAAAATAATATAATCTTAAAAGCAATGGTCCCAAAACATGAAAGCCTTGAAAAGATATTTAGCAAATTAACCAAGGAGATAGAAAAATGAAAATAGACTTAAAGCAATCTTTATCGCTTTCTAAAAAAGAACTAAAAATATTATTTGGAACCCCAACTGCATACGTTGTTATGCTATTTTTTTTAATATTCATAAATTTTTCATTTATTTTTTTATCAGGATTTTTTATTAAAGACAATGCATCTCTTACCTCTTATTTCTCTTCAATGCCTATTATTTTGATGTTAGTGCTGCCAGCACTTAGCATGGGTGTATTCTCAGAGGAACATAAAACAGGAAGCATTGAACTTCTTTATGCTCTGCCGCTAAGCCCTCAAGAAATAGTCTTGGGTAAATTCATTACTCTTAAAATATTTACCTTAATACTATTCTCACTTACCTTGCCTCTTACAACAATGACAGTTTTCATGGGAGAATTTGACCTTGGAATAATATTGCTTCAATATCTAGGAATAATTCTTTATTCTCTCTCCGTGCTAAGCATGGGAACATTTATCTCCTCTATTACAAAAAGTCAAATAGTCTCTTACATTCTAACCGTATTTACACTGATATTAATACTATTTTCTGGGAAATTGGTTATGATTTTTGGAAAAGAAAATATAATAGGAGAAATGCTTAATTTTATTTCAATAACTAATCACTTTAGCTATTTTAATATGGGCATACTAAACTTATCAGACTTTATTTATTTTATTACATTTACAATCACATTTCTAATACTAAGCACACACAGCATAACGCTAAAAAAATGGAGATAAAATTATGAAAAATAAAGAAAATGAAGTTTTAAACCTAACTTTAAATCTTACAATAATCTTTTTGATTTTTTGCAACATATCTATTTTCATTTTTAAAATAGACTTTACAAAGCATAAAGCTTTTACAATATCTGAAGTTACAAAAAATTTATTTACAAGTGCGAATGAAACAATATATATAACATATTACAATTCAGGAAGTCTTGAAAACTATTTTGCTTTTCCAAACCAAATAAAAAATTTTTTAATAAGTTTTTCCGATGCTTCAAAAGGCAAGGTAATTTATAAAGAGCTTGATGCTGATAAAATTTCAACACCATTAGAACACATTGGCATTCCTTCTCAGCAAATCGACTTAAGAGATATCAATCAACTCTCAATACTTAAGATATATTCAGGAATTGAACTTATTTACGAGGGGAAAAGAGAAATAATACCAATTGTAACAGAAATCAGTAATTTAGAATATGACCTTGCGAATGGACTTGACAAGCTAATAAACAATACAAAAAAAGTTTTAGGGCTTGCTTTTGGAGATAGCACTTTAAAAGAAGCACACAAAAACTTTTCCGAAATAATGAAAAAAGCATTTGGCATTGAAATAAAAGAAATAGATTTAAAAACTGAAAAATTAGAAGACATAAAAAAAGAGATTAATGGATTATTCATTATTGGTGCTAAAGAAATTGATGAAGAGATTGTAAAAAAAATTGACGATTTTATTGTTAATGATGGAAAAATATTTGTTGCAACAAGCGCAATTGACTACAATCCTCAAAATCCATATGGAATAAATCCTATTAAATCTAAACTATTTGATCTATTTGAAAATTATGGTATAAAATACAACAGCAATATTATTCTCGATAAAAGAGCGCCCACAATCTTTTTAGGTGGCAATTTCCAAACTTACTATCCATGGGCCTTAATAGACAATAGTAATATTGTAAAAAAAGACATGCCGTTACTGAAAAATTTTTATTCTGCTACAATTCCTTGGAGCAGCTCATTAGAACTTGTAAAAAAAGATTCAGAGGAAATAAAATTTTTACCTCTATTTGCAAGCTCCAAACAATCGTGGGAAGTTAAAGAGCCTAATCTTTCAAACATATCTTTGAATGCATTTGAAGTTCCAAATAAATTTGAAGAGGATAAACTTAAAATATTAGGATATGCAATTGAAGGAAAAATTAAAAGCCTTTACAAAGAACAATATTCCAAAAATTCTAAAATAATCCTAACAGGATCAAGCATGATATTTAGTGATTACATGTACAACGGTTCTCCATCGAACTTTGAACTATCAGGAAGAATTTCAGATTATTTAATGCAAAAAGAAGAATTTTTTAATATTAAGTCCAGAGAAGTGCGAGCTAAATTAAAATTTACAAGCTCTTCAAACGAAATGGTCAATGCAAAGTTTTCATTAATAATTGTTAACTTAATTATTCTTCCAACAGCAATACTAATATTTGGACTTGTTAGATTTACTAGAAAAAGAAAAGCAAATTAAGAATAAAGGAGTGTTTATGACAAAACTAAAAATATTCTCAATCAACAAAGAAAAAATAAAAATATTAATAATAATAGCGTTAACATCTACATTCTTATTGGGAATAATTTTCTCAAATGAAAATAAAGTAGCAAGAATACTGGAAGAAAAATTTTTCGATTTTGACTTGAATTTAATTTCTAGAATTGAAACAGAACTTGAAGGAACACTGACAAAACTTGGCAAAGATTGGATGCTGACATATAACAAACAAAATATTCCCGTTGATAATAAAAAAGTTAATTCTTTAATCAAAGCATTAGACGAACTTCAAAAAAATAAACTAGTAAGCAGAGATCAAAAAAAACACAAAGAACTGGGAATTGGAGAAAATCCAAGCTTCAAATTATTTGACAATAATAACAAACTGTTAACAGAAATTTTTGTTGGAAAATCAGGAGAAGGTGATTCAAGACTAGCATACATCAAAGGTAGTGACGAAAATGTTTACTTAACAAAAAATATTTTCTTATCATATAAAGGAAATTCCTATAATACATTTTCAGATACTACATTATTTCAAGAAAAAAACACCAAATTAGAAAATTTATCATTAAAAATGATAACAAAATTAAAAAAAGAAAATGAAAATAATATAAATAATAACTATGAGATTAGCACTAAAGATGGCCTTTATTTTTTAAATAACCAAAAAATGACAAAGGAAAGGCCTTTAAATATTATTGCTGAATTTAAAGCTGATGGACTTGAAATTGACAAATCTAAAATAGATGACTATAAGCTTCAATACAAGATTGAAGTCAAATGGAGCAATAAAAGTGTTAACGACATTGAGGTTTACTTTAATAAAAACGAAGAAAATGACAACGATATATTAATCAAAAAAGATAAAGATGAGCATTACTATATGACTAGCAAATGGACTTTTTTCGATGTATTTAACTTAGAAAAAAAATTAACAGAAAAAGATAATATTTCTAGCAACGATAATCAAGAAGATCTCCATGAACATCACAACAATACAGATTAATCTTGTTATGTGATTAAAAGGGAATAAAAAGCAAAACATATAAAAATAAATATGATCAAAATGTAACCAAGCAATAGACAACATTTTATCTTTTGATAAAATGTTGTCTCGCTTTAATTAAAACAAAAAAATCATCCAACCATTAAAAATTAATTTAAAAATTTTTATAAAAAAATAGAATTTGATAAAATAGGCTCTTTAACCTTTAGTAAGTAAAAACTTAACTTTTTTTAAAACCTCATACTCTTGTTTAATTTTAAAAATATTTCTATTAGGATTTAACTCAAGCTCACTTTCTACCCTATCAATGAAATTTATTAACACGGTTTTCTCATCACCATTTAGCATAACATTACTTAAAGATTCTTCAGAATTAAACTTGCTCACAACCTTTTCAACATCATCAAAATTAAAATGAGAAAAAGAATGATCTTCGGTTATATTTTTAAAACTGGGCTTTTCACAATTGGCAATATCATTACTTTGCCCTCGATCTGCTTCATCTATCAAATTTTTCCCTTCATCATTAGTAAAAGAATCCTCAATAACTTGAGAATCTAAATCCTCTTTTAAAATACTTTCAAAGTCGTCAAATTCTTTTAACTCGAGACATTCACCAGAGCTCTTAAGAAAATCAGAATTAACACTATTCTCATACTCAATAGTTCCCTTCTCATCAATTAAATCTAAATGCTGTTTATTATCTACAAGACTCTCCAATTCTTCATTATGATCATTATTATTTAACTCAATATTTTCTACGGACACATTATCACAACTAGCCCCAATACCTTCTTTTTTAACAAAATTATCAAAA
This sequence comes from Borreliella japonica, assembly GCF_900099615.1. Classification (GTDB taxonomy): domain Bacteria; phylum Spirochaetota; class Spirochaetia; order Borreliales; family Borreliaceae; genus Borreliella; species Borreliella japonica. The sequence goes on from NZ_FMTE01000002.1 coordinate 110,497, forward strand.
CCATTGTCAGCCACATGCAAATTACTAGTCAAATCAAAATCTTCATCTCTATTAAATTTAACATTGTGCTGCCCCCCCCCCATTTCACTTTCTTTTGGAGCATAATTAATACCTTCAAGCAACGCATTTAATTCTTCTTGCCCAATAGAAATATTGGGCAAATTGTCTTCTTTTTTAGAAAATGAATCATCAATCTCAGACGACTTTTTTTCAAAATCTTTCGAATAAGAAGTAATAAAATCTCTTTGAACAAGCTTAAGCCCATGATCAAGCATTTCTTTTTCAACTCTCTCAACACGAAGCTCAACATCCTTTAAACAATTAATCAACTCACCATGTCGTTCTTTTAATATACTATCAAGTTTTAAAAGCTTTTCATCTAAAAAAAATTTAAGATTATTTGAATCTGTAGAAACAATATCAATAGACTCATTTCTTAAAAATACTTTCTCTATATCAAAATCAACTTCCTTGGGACCTTCTTTGATAAAAAAAATACTTTTCTTCATGCCAAACTTGCTCTCCAAAGCTACTCATTACGCTACAATCTAAATCAACTTTATAACTACTTGTAAATATAATATATTAAGAATATAATTACAAGCTATATGACTATTTATAAAAAAATTGCAATGTCTTTTTACTCAGGAATACTAAGCTACTTCATAATAGCTCCCATGTTTGGGGAGAGAGGATTTGTTAATTATCAAAAATTGGATAACAACTTAATGTTAATAAAAAATCACATCGAAAAACTAAAAGAAATTCAAAAAGAATTAAAAGCAAGATATATTAATTTGCAAGTATCTAAGTCCGAAATTTTAAAAGAAGCCAACAAATTGGGCTACTATCCTAAAAATTCAACAGTAATAAAAACTAACAATAATAAAGTTCAATATAACCAAGGACAAATATTAACCCTACAAAAACCCCTTTCTAAGAATCAAAATTTTTACTTTATATCAATAACAATAGGTTTAATTTATTATTTCTTATCGAGTTGCATTGTCCAAACCAAAAAAATTACACAAAACAATAAACTTGATTTCAACAACTCTAAGGATTAGCTTTTTTTGAAAATATTTATTTTCAAAAATGTAATATATTTGTTAATTAATTTAATTTGTGCGTCATTTTTCTGCACATCGTTAGTAAATTTTTTTTCAAATGAACACCAGTATACTCCTTTTGTTAAAACAAACATCCTGAAAAAATACTTACAATACATTGGAATATACAAAAGCATAGAAAGTTATAACCTAGTGCATAACTTCAACCCTAAATCAAAATTAGAAAAAAATTGCTTTTTAAAGCATATAGCTGGCAATTCATATATAATATACAAAACAAAAAATGAAGGAATACTATGGGGTGATTATCGATACTCTCTGCTAAGCAAAGGAAAACCAACCACTAAAATAATTTTTAAAAAATTATTCAATACTTTAAAAGTCTCAATTCCAGGAGCCCTACTCTCCTATATTGTAGCAATAGCCCTTGTTATAATTTGGAAAATTTACATAAAAAACGACTTAATAAATAATTTGCTAGAATATTTAATGCTATTGCTCCACTCTATGCCAAGAAACTTAACAGTATTTTTAATATTGTCTTTAATATATTACTTAAATTTAAATCCAAAAAATTCAATAATAGGTGGATTTGCTTGGTTTTTTTCATTCTTCATATTTAATTCTGTAATTTTTAAACAATCTCTTGAAAAAACTTTATCAGAATTTTACATAAAAGCTGCAAAATCAAGAGGAATAAATAAATTACAAATAATCTTGAAACATGCATTAATTCCATCAATAACACCATTACTTACGAACATGAGGCCTGTTTTTACGACTGCTTTTTTTGGAGCATCAATGATTGAATCAATGTTTGAAATTGATGGAATTGGAGCTTTATATTTAGATGCTTTAAAATTCAACGATTATGTTATTTCTAAAGATTTGATTTTTATTGGTGTTTTCATCATGCTTATTCCAAATATAATAACAGATATACTAATTTACAAAATCAATCCATATAAGGACACCCTAAGCCAATGAAACCAGATATAATAATAAAAAAAATTTATATCACACTCTTTAACATATTTATTATATTATTAATCATTGCTCCAACACTGGTTAATGAAAATTCAAAAATTGCAATCTATAAAAAAGATCCAAATAAAGTTTATTTAAAATCTATCAAAAACATTCCTATGCCACCCACAAAAGACAATCCACTAGGAATAGATAAAATGGGAAGAGACATTATGGCAAGACTAATAATTGCAACCAGAAATTCTATTCTACTTTCACTAAGCTACGCAACAATTTCTGCAGCAATTGGTATCTTCATTGGAACAATAATTGGCATGTTTAGTTTTGAAATTTGCATGCTAATTTCAAAACTAGTCGAAACATTGCAAACGCTACCCTTTTTTTATATTGTGTCTCTAGTTTTTTACTACTTTTTAAAACAAAAAACTTACAATATACTTCAGACAGCAACATTACTGGCATTGATTCATGGATGGATCAGATTTGCTTTTATTGCAAGAAACAATACATTGATAATAAAAAATTTAGATTATGTTAAAGCCAGTGAAGCTATAGGGGCAAGCAAAATTAAAATAATATTGCGTCACATTTTCCCAGAAGTATTCTCATCAATATCATCCATAATCCCATTACAAATGGCAAGAAGTCTTACTACTTTTGAAGTAGTAAGCTTTTTACAAAACCAAGATAAAAATCTATATCCCAGTCTTGGAGAACTGTTAAACTATATGAAAATGGGTAATAAATATCTATGGATATGGATCAATCCCCTGCTCATAATAATAGGTATAAATATAATACTAGCAATAATAAATTTAAAACTAAGAAAAAAAATGAAACATTTAATATCATCTTGACTAAAAAAATTAATAAACTCTTGGAGCAAATTTTTCTAAAAAGCAATTGGCACAACTTACATTTCTAGAAGTGCAAATTTCTCTTCCATGTTTATTAATAGCCATAGAAAATTTATATTGCTTACAAGGCTCTATTCTTCTTCTTAGATCCAGTTCAATCTTAACAGGAGAATTTTCCAAAGAAAGAGCATGCCTTGTAATAACTCTGCTAAAATGGGTATCTACAATAATTGCAGGCTTGTTGTAAACAACTCCAAGAATAACATTTGCTGTTTTTCGACCTACTCCAGGCAGTTTAACAAGATCAAAAATATTATTTGGAATAACACCATTAAATTTTTCCAAAATATCAATAGAACAATTTACAATGTTTTTAGCTTTCCTTGAATAAAAGCCAGTCTTATAAATTAATTTTTCAACATCTCTCACATTTGCTCTTGATAAACTTTCAAAATTCTCATATCTTTCAAAAAGATATGGAGAAATTTTATTCACCAAATTATCTGTTGTTCTTGCACTCAAAATTACCATTATTAAAAGTTCATAATTATTTTTATAATTCAAAAAAGGTTTAACATTGGGATACCTAAACAAAGTTTCATCAACAATCAAATCAAGATTAATCATAAAAAAATTATAAAACATTATAAACGCAAAACAAAAATTAAAAAATATACAAAGAAAAGGCATCTGGACTTTATTGACAAGGATTTTTCAAAATGATATACTCATCATTAGCATTTAAAATGCATCAATAGCTCAATTGGATAGAGCAACAGACTTCTAATCTGTAGGTTTTAGGTTCGAGTCCTAATTGGTGCGCTTTTCACTCGGGATGTGGCCTAGTGGCTAAGGCACCTGCTTTGGGAGCAGGGGATCGTGAGTTCGAATCCCACCATCCCGAAAAAATATTTAAAATTTAAAAAGCTAAAAACAAAGTTTTTAGCTTTTTAGTAATTTATACAAATTCAGTCAAACTGCAAAATTATTTAACTTGCTTTAAGGTATTTAAATCCAAAATAAGTAAAGTTTTAAACTCATCCTGCAAATAAATAAAATCCTTTCTCACAGAAAAGCTGGTAAAAGGCAAAATTTTATTCTCTGAAAGAACAAACTCATCTAAATTTTTAGGAGAAAATTTAGCCAATCTCCAAGCATCACTACTATCCTTAACAACTACTAAAATCATTTTGGAGTCAACATATAAAGATGAATTTTTACTAATCTCAAAATTAGACTCTGATATCACGTTTAAATTCTCAAGTTTATTAAGTATCTGAAGTTTAGCTTTTCCTGAATCCATTTTAATAACAACCAAATCTTTTTCACGTTCATAAATTCCATACCGATGAATGCCTTGCTGAGTACTTTCTTCAAGTCTAACACCAGTATTTAAATCAATAAGTTGAAGTGTCCCTAAATTTGTAATCGGATCGATAACCTCTAAAAATATAGGACTACCGGAATCCACAGACATAGCAGTTAAATCTTCATTTAAAGAAGTAGATTGATCTTTAACTTGAGACTTGGTTTTTTGCAAATCAACATCTTTGTTATTTGCATTCTCTTTTGAATTAATGTCACTATAAGAAGGCTTATCTAATGGCGATGACTCAGCATCCTCATTACTGTTAGACTTGGAAATTTTATCTATTTTTTCAACCTCAGAAACAGGTTTTAAATTTTCTTTACTATCTAATTTTTTATCCTCTAATAATTTTTGATCTTCTGGTATCATCATTAGGTTTTCGTCATTATTCAAATCATCCGAACTTGCCTGTGATTTACCTTTGATTATTTCTTCTTCCTTGCCTTTAATTTTTTCTTCGCTAGAAGATTTAAAATTTAATTCTTGATTAAGATCTAATGCTTTATGATCTTTACTTTTTAAAAGTTCTTCTTCACTTTTTTTGATTTCAATTTGCTTTTCAATTTCTCTTTTTTGATTTTCATCACTAGTTTCTTTAAGCTGCTCTTGCAAATCCTCTAGACTCTCTTTTATCTGAAGCTGCTTATCAACTTTAGGAGAACTTACATCACCAGGTTTTGGTAAATTCTTTTCCTTGTTAATCTCGTTAATATCCTCTTGAATCTTTTCTCTAACAGTAGCCCTTTGAATATCTAAATTATCTTCAAAAGAATCTAATTTTTGTTGAGCTTTATCAAGATCAACTGCCTTTTTATCTAGTTCTTCTTTTTGTTTCTTTTTAGCATCAACCTGACTTTCAATCTCTTTTTTATGCTCTTCATCTGTAGCCTTTTCAAGCTGATCCCTTAAATTCTCAATAGTTTCTGTTATATTAGAATCGTTTTCATTAATATTATCTAATTCAATATCAATTTTATCTTGATCTGCTTTATGAGTTTCGCCTTGAATGTCTGTAATATCTCTTGCAAAGTTAACACCTGCTTCATTCTCACTTAAAAGAGCTGCCACCACCTTATCTGTAACCAAACTGTCAATATCAATATCAGACTCAATATTTCCAGATAAAATATTCTTTTTAAGAGGAATAAATATTTGTGTCTTCCCAGCCCATTGACTATACACTCTAGAAAGACCTGCATTTTCTTTAGTTAAAGACTTCAAAGCGGCCTCGATATAAAACTCTTTATAATAATCCAAATCTCCTCTATAAACAGCATTATATATTGTAATAACCTTAGCAATTAATTCTGCACTAGATCTCTCATAATCGAAAGACTTTATTAAATACCCTGTAAGAATTCTTCTTAGATTCAATATGCTGTCAAGCTGTGAATTACCACCAATAGAAAAAACATCAACACTTGCTTTTTTATCTTGATCGTCAATAAATCTATTAATAAAATATTTACCATAGTAACTTGAATTGCTATTGGAATTGATCAAAGGTCTGGCTAAAAACTCCCCAATACCCACTATTTGTTCATATGTATTTGTAGAATCATAAGGACCTTTATAATTTACAAACTCAAGATCCATATTAACAAAGTCCTTCAATTTCTTCTTATCAACTTCCCTTGCATTAAGGGGAAATCCATTTAAAAAAATAAGAAAAAAACTAAAGATTAGTAACATTTTTTTCATAAAAGAAATTCTCCTATAAATTTAATTATAACCTACCTTATCAACTAAATTCACTAATTTAAACCTAATTTTAACATAATCAGATTTATATACAAAACAGTTAATTCAATCTTGAATGCTTGAAATAATTTCATTAATGTATTTGTTAATATTTTCAGAAAAATTTTGTCGTCTCATAAACATTAATAAATTTATATACTTATGCTTACAAAGTTTAAGAAGTTTGTCTGTTGAATTTAAAATTATATTTCTCAAATTTAAAATCACAGAATAAGCTATTTCCAAATTGCCTTGATAATTTAACACTATATTTTGAATGTAATTATATATAATACAATCTTGTCCATAATAACTTTCAAATTTGGTAATAGTTTGAACTATGGTAATTATATTGTTAATATCTCTTTCTCTAATTGCCAAATTAATAAGACTCTTAATTGAAAATTCATCATTAACATATACAAAATACCTATAAAGCTTACCCCTTGAAGCAATTCTATCAAGTCCTTTTTCTGGCAAAAGCCAAACATTAAAAGCTTTTTTATATAAATTTAAATATTTTTTGGGAAAATTTCCATGTTTAGTTGCAAGAAAATCCAAAATCCCTAAAAATTTATCATACGCAGCGTTACTGTAACTAGAACTAAGAATCTCATCAAGAAGTAAATAATTTTCATCATAATCTACAAAACTTTTCTCTTTTAAATCTATCCTACCTTGATTGTACTTATTGCCTCCAAAATGATTCCATACGCTAACATCAAGTTCTTTATCGTATTTGTAATAATAAGTACTAAGAACCCAATCGCCCCCCCCTAAGACAATAATGCCTGAATTAGCACTAAGTCCTGACAAACCCTTAAGCTTAGCATCCACAAAAGATATATCAAAATTTTCTTCAAAAGACAAAATTCCATTTGATTTCGTAGAAATTAAAAGATTTCTATTATTATAAAGAACGGCTTTCTCAATCTCAAAGTTCATTTTTTTTTTGAATTTAAGCTTAAAATTTCTATTTAAATCAAAAAACATACCAACACTTGAAATTGCGACATATTCTCCATTAAACTTTTCAAATAAAAAATTAACAGGAAAGTCTAACTTAATAGAGCCAACAACTTCCCCAAAATCTCTCCCATAAGCAACAATATGACCTGACTTATGCCCAACAACTACCTCTTTTTTTGTATTTATCATTAACAAAAAAGGAAAAGCAATTAGTCTGGAAAACCATTTCTTATCACCTAAAGAATCAAACAAAAATATTTTATCATTTTCACTTGCAATGCAAAAATCACCATTATCAAAAACTACAGGAGAAGTAGCAGGTCTACCATCTATCTTAACCTCAAACATTTTTTTTCCACTCTCTAAATCAATAGAAACAACCCTCTCGTCAGCAAGGGGAATTAAAATGCTAACATTACCTATGGCAGGAACACCTAAAGGTGAAAAATCAAGCTTATACTTCCAAATAAGTTTTCCTCTTTTGATCTTTTCAACTTCATTTCTAACTGTAATAACATAATACCCATTATCAAAATCTTTCAAAAGAAAAGAATATGGGATTCTATCCAATCTATAAGAATATTTCTTCTCAAATGACATTGTATAAGTAGTAAGCCATCTATCTTTTGTTAAAACCGTAATAGTATCACGTTTTTCATCAATAATTGGATTGCCTACAACTTTACCGGTTAATGCTTTTTGAAAATATAAATTAATACTAGAATAAAGCCTTAAAAAAGAAACTGAAAACACAAATATAAAAAGTACACATCTCAAAACAAAAAACCTTTTGGGTTTTAAAAAAACCGCTATTAAAGCCTAAAAACAGCATTATCACCATAAAGGTTGTTTCTCAAATCTCTAATCTTAGTATCATCAACATACTCAGAAAAAGTCATATATCGATCAATTATTCCGTTAGGAGTAAACTCAATAATTCTATTGGCAACAGTATCTATAAATTGATGATCATGCGATGTAAAAAGAACAACTCCTTTAAACTCTTTAAGCCCAGCATTTAAAGAGGTAATTGCTTCAAGGTCTAAATGGTTTGTGGGCTGGTCCAGTATCAAAACATTTGCTCCGCTAAGCATAGCCTTAGCAAGCATACATCTTACTTTTTCTCCTCCTGAGAGAACATTTACCTTCTTTAAAGCTTCATCTTGACTGAAAAGCATTCTACCTAAAAATCCTCTAATATAAGTTTCATCTTGCTCTTTTGAATACTGACGCAACCAATCAACTAAATTCAAATCTAAATCAAAATATTTTCCATTATCCTTATTAAAATATGAAAAATTAACAGTAGCTCCCCATTCATAATGACCTTTATAATTTCTATCTTCATTTGTAATAATATCAAACAAAAAAGTTGCAAACATAGGATTTCCCAAAAAAACAATCTTTTGCTGGGGTTCAATAATACTGCTAAATTTATTTAAAATTAAATTTCCTTCAAATTCTTTTATCAAATTTTTAATTGTAAGAACATTCTTACCAAGTTCTCTTTCGATTTTAAAATTAACATAAGGAAACTTCCTTGAAGAAGGCTTTAAATCTTCAACCTTTATTTTTTCAATCAGCTTTTTCCTTGATGTTGCTTGCCTAGACTTAGATGCATTACTAGAAAATCTTTGAATGAATGTCTTAAGTTCAGCAATTTTATCTTCAGATCGCTTTTTAGCATCTTTTAGCTGCTTGTTTAAAATCTGGCTTGTTTCATACCAAAAATCATAATTTCCAAGATACAATTGAATCTTCCCATAATCAATGTCAACAATATGGGTACAAACTTGATTTAAAAAATGTCTATCGTGAGATACAACAATGACTGTATTTTCAAAGTTAATTAAAAACTCTTCTAGCCATTTAATAGATTGTAAATCAAGGTTGTTAGTAGGCTCATCAAGAAGTAATATATCGGGCTCACCAAAAAGCGCTTGCGCTAAAAGAACTCTGACCTTTAAAGCCCCTTCAATATCACACATTAAATTATTATGAATTGACTCATCTATTCCAAGACCCTTAAGAAGAACTGCTGCATCGGATTCGGCCTCGTATCCTCCAAGCTCTGAAAATTCTGCTTCAAGCTCCCCGACTCTAATCCCATCTTCATCACTAAAATCAAGTTTATTATAAATTTCATCTTTTTCTTTTTGAACAGAATAAAGTCTTTTGTGCCCCATAATAACAGTATCGATAACCTTACATGCATCATAAGCAAATTGATCTTGCTCAAGAGCCGCTACTCTTTGATTTTTAGGAATAAATATTTCACCCTTAGTAGATTCAATCATTCCTCCTAGCACTTTCAAAAAAGTACTTTTTCCTGCCCCATTAGCACCAATTATTCCATAACAATTTCCAGGAGAAAATTTAATGTTTACATCTTTGAATAAAACTCTCCCCCCAAATGCAACTTCCAAATTATTTACAGTTATCAAACCATTACCCTGCCTAAAATTGATATTCTAATAAGAAAATTATCTTGAAAATTAATTTAATTTTCAAGCACTATATAAATATATTGACTCAACTCTCAATTTTTTCGTATATTTAATATTATTAACATAAGGAGATGTTTGAAATGAAAAATATTAAGCCTTTAGCTGATAGAGTTTTAATAAAAATTAAAGAAGCTGAGAGTAAAACAATCTCGGGACTTTACATACCAGAAAATGCAAAAGAAAAAACAAATATTGGGACAGTCATAGCCATTGGTTCTAACAAAGAAGAGATCACTGTAAAAGTTGGCGACACTGTACTTTATGAAAAGTATGCAGGAGCTGCTGTGAAAATCGAGAATAAAGAACATTTAATACTAAAAGCAAAAGAAATAGTTGCAATAATAGAAGAGTAAAAAGCTAAGTAGCTAAACTTAGCTTTAGTCTTTACGAGAAATATTTTATAAAGACTATTAAAAAAAATAAGGTTCTGGTTTTAGTATGAATAAAAAAAGTGATCATGCCTTAAAAGAGAAAGCAGAAATGATAGAAGGTTTTGTTCTTTTAAAGAAGGAACTACTAAAATTTCTAAATATTTAGAAATAAAAATTTTTTTATTAAAACTTGCAGTCTTCAATGAAAATTACAAGTTTGTCATAAAAACTTATTATTCTGATCAATCAAATTAAAAATTTCAAGCTTACAGGGTTTTGTAAGCTTGAAAAAATGAACTTAAATGAAAAAAACAATTTTTAAAGAAAGCACCATATATTCAAGCAAATTCGATGACATTTATTACAATCCAAGGTATGGGATCGAAGAGAGTTTTTATACCTTTATTAAAGGCTGCAATCTAGATTTAGAATTAAAAACAAAAGAAAATCTTTTAATAGCAGAATTGGGATTTGGAACAGGATTAAACTTTATATGTCTTTTAAAATTCATAAAAGAAAATAACATAACGTCAAAGATTAATTATTATTCCATAGAAAAATTTCCACTCAAAAAAAACACAATAATGCAAATTTCAAAATTCTTCATTAAAGAAACCGACTATTTCAAATTGATGTTAAAGCATTATCCCAAAATTCCAAAAAAAAATTTAAAACTGAAAATAACAGAAAATGTTAATTTAAAAATTTTAATTGGAAACGCTAAAATAAAAATTAAAGAAATTCCAAAAAATGTAGAATACTGGTTTTTAGATGGATTTAATCCTAAAAAAAATCCTGAAATGTGGAACAATGAAATATTCAATTTAATTTCTGAGAAAAGCAGTTCAGAATGCAAGCTTTCAACGTTTTCCTCTGCAAGGATTGTAAAAGATGGCTTAAAACTTGCTAATTTTAAACACATTCACATAGAAAAAGGATTTGGAAACAAAAGACATATGATAAAAGCTCAAAAAAATTAAAAAATTACTTATGATATAAACTGTTAAAAAAATAATTCTAACAAAATATGATATACTGTCAAATGGAGAAAAAGGAGAATTTTAATGACAAGAAAAATATTTATTGTAGCCTTAATCTTTTTAATATCCAATAGTTATATTTTTGGAAAAGACACAATCAAAGATTTGTTCTTTATACAAGATATATTAATAAAAAAAGAAAAATATTCTGAAGTTCTAAATAATGCAAGCCTTGAAGGCATTATTGAAATTGAGCATAATGGATCATACATCAAAGATCACGATTCAGAAGTTAAGCTTATCCTGAAAGAAAACGGATATAGAAGAAATTTCAGCTTTTTCAATCTTTTAAATACTAGCAATATAATCAAAAGTCTAAGCTTATTTAATGGTAGACCAAAAAGCATTAAAGAAAACGAAATCGTATTATTAGGCACAAAAATGATTAAAGAAAATCCCAATAAACAGTATCAAGACGATGATGATTTTGAATTAAAACTAAGCGTAACTAGCAAAAGTAATCAAATTTATTTAATTCTTGATTTTGAGTTTCTCTTTGATCAAAGAAAAACGTTTCCATCAATTTACATCAAAGAAGAAGATGTACCAATAATAATAAATAGCTTCATGAAACTACAAGATTCAAAATTCTTATCTCCTCAAACATTAAATAACAATTAAGAGCGTAAAATGCTATTTTTAACAAAAAGCATGACTTTTGCTGAAAAAATAACCATAACAAATTCAATTGCATAATAATTTTTTAAATTTTTTACAGATTTTTTAAATTAAAAATATAACTATTTATCTTCTTGATTAAAGAAGAAAATTCTACAAATTTTAATTTCTCGGATTCAATAATTTCCTTAGGAGCATTCATTAAAAAATCTTCATTTTCAAGCTTCTTTGAAACAGAAATCTTAAGCATCTTATACTTTTCAAGCTGCTTTTCAAGCCTTATTAACTCCTTGGTTTTATCTATCAATAACTTAACGTCTGCATAAATTTCAAAACCAACTACAGCTACACCCAACATGCCATCACAATTTTCATTGTAAAATATATTCTTAAAATTAATCATTCTTTTTGCAATGCTCTCATTGTCCTTAAAGTATCTTTCATATTTAAAGTCAGCATCAAACTTTAAAGCAACATCAATTTCAATGCTAGAAGATATATTGAATTCACTCTTAAATGTTCTAATGGCTACAATGAAAGTTTTAAATACTTTAAAACTTTCAAATTCTTCTTGAAAATTATTGGTGATATCAAAACTCGGATATTCATTTAAGGCTAAAATATCTCCTTTTTCTGAAAATTCAGAATAAATTTTTTCTGTAACAAAAGGAATAAACGGGTGTAAAATTAATAATGCTTTTTTAAGAAAAAATAGCAACTTGGAAATAGCCATATTTTGAATATCAATATTTTCACTATTCAGATCAATTTTACTAATCTCAATATACCAATCACAAAAATCATTCCAAAAAAACTCATAAACGAATTTTGAAGCTTCATTGTATTTATAATTTTCAAAAGAAGATTCCACGCCAAGAATGGTTGAATTTAAACTTGTAAACAACCATTTGTCAATGTCATTAAATTTCAAATCCTTTAATATTTCTCTATTTTTTAAATTTAAAAGAATAAATTTGGAAGCATTAAAAACCTTGTTTGCAAACTTAGCTCCAAGCATAAAATCTTTAGCATCAATATTTAAATCTTGACCTTGAACAGACAAAAAAGACAAAGTAAACCGCAAAGAATCACTTCCATACTCATGAATAATGTCAAGAGGATCTATTCCATTGCCCAAGGACTTTGACATTTTTTTACCTTGTTTATCGCGCAAAAGAGGTGTAATATAAACATCTTTGAAAGGAACTTGGCCTGTAAATTCTAGTCCCGCCATCACCATTCTTGCAACCCAAAAAAATATTATATCGTAAGCTGTTATTAAGGTATTTGTTGGATAATAATTTTTAAAATCAACAGTAACATTAGGCCATCCAAGCGAAGAAAAAGGCCATAGCCAAGAAGAAAACCAAGTATCAAGAACATCTTGATCTTGAACAAACCTTTTGCCCTTATTTTTTTTATCTAAAGAAGGATCAGTATCACTAACAACAAACTCGGATGTATCAATATTGTACCAAGCCGGTATTCTATGTCCCCAAACAAGCTGTCTTGATATGCACCAATCTCTAATATTTGATAACCAATATTTATATGTATTTTCCCACTTTTTGGGGTAAAATCTCAATTCACCATTCTCTAAAGCCTTTAAAGCTTTGTCTGCCAAAGGCTTCATTCTCACAAACCACTGAGTAGACAAATAAGGTTCAACAACCTCACCCGATCGATAACAATGTCCAACCTGTTGCCTATGTTTTTTAACGCCTTGCAAAAACCCTTTTTCCATTAATTCTATCTCTATTTTAAATCTTGCATCCTTTATCCTTAATCCTTGATATTGCAAAGGAACATTTTCATTCAGTTTCCCATCTTGAGTTAAAATATTGACCTTAGGAATATTATGCCTTTTTGAAATTTCAAAATCATTAGGATCATGTGCAGGAGTAACTTTTAAAGCCCCAGTACCAAAAGAACTGTCAACATAAAAATCTGCAATAATTTTTATCTTTTTACTTGTCAAAGGGATTGTGACCTCTTTGCCAATTAAAGACTTATATCTCTCATCATTGGGATTAACAGCAATAGCAGTATCCCCAAACATAGTCTCAGGCCGAGTTGTTGCAATCTCAATAAAAGAAGAATCATTAATAAAATACTTAACAAAATAAAGCTTACCATCAACTTCTTTATATTCAATCTCTTCATCACTAACAACACTTCCAGATCCAGGATCAAGATTAACAAGATACTCGCCCCTATAAATCAACCCTTTAGAATATAAATCCTTAAAAACCTTATTAACAGCCTTGCAAAGACTCTCATCAAGAGTAAACCTTTCTCTTGAGTGATCATAAGACGCCCCAAGTTTTTTTATCTGATTGACAATTATGCCCCTGTGCTTATCTTTTAATTTAAAAATTTCTTGAACAAGCTCTTCTCTTTTAAAGTCATTCTTACTTTTGCCAATATTTTTAAGATGTCTTTCAAAAACAGCCTGTGTTGCTATTCCTGCATGATCTGTCCCGAAAAGCCACAAAGTATTGTACTTTTTCATTCTTTTATACCTTACAAAGATATCTTGCAAAACAAAATTAAGAGCATGCCCCATGTGTAACACACCAGTAACATTAGGGGGGGGAGCAACAATACTAAATTTTTCAAATAAAGAATTATTTGGTAAAAAAACATTATTTTTAAGCCACTTGTTGTAAATTTCATCTTCAAATGCCTTAGGATCATATTTTTCAAAAGGTCTAAAATTCATCGTTTTAAAAATCTCCTACCATACCATAACATTTAAATTTTCAAAAAGATCTTCATAAGTTTTCGAATTTATAAGATTTGAGAAATATTTACTCTGCCTTTCCTTCTCAGTAAAATATATCTTAAAATATTTTTTAAGTTTATTAAAATCTTTTCCAAGTCCCCAAGTAGCATGAAAATCCTTTATATGGAATTTTAATATATTTAACCTAAAATTCAAATTACTATCCAAAAAGTGTTTTGAAGATAATTTAAATAAATTTAAATTCTTAAAAATTCCACGACCAAACATAATCCCATCAATTAAATATTTATCAACATAATATCTAGCATCCTCAAGGCTCAAAACATCTCCATTACCAATAATCAGCGTAGAAGGACTAAGATTATTTCGCAACTTAACAAGTTCATAAAAAATATCAAAATTAACAGGGCCTTTGCTCTGATTAACAGCAAGTCTTGGATAAACCGTTAACATATCAATTCCAAAGCTCAACAAAAACCCCAACCAATCATCAACTTCTGGATATGAAAATCCATGTCTAGTTTTAACGCTAAGAGGTAAATTAAATCTCGCGCAAGCTTCTTTACTTGCAATAATTATTTCTTTAGCCAAAGATTTATTATTAATTAAAGCTGAACAAACCCCTTTTTTAATTATTTTACTCTTAGGACAGCCCATATTAATATCAATCCCCCAAAACCCCATGCCCCCTAATATTTCTATTGCTTTATAAAATTGTTCAGGAACATTGCCCCAAATTTGAGCAATTAAAGGCCTATCAAGTTCATTGGGTTTTAAAAAAACATGCTGCATAGATTGTTTTGATCTATTTAAAATTCCCTTTGTAGAAATAAATTCGGTAAAATAGATATGGGGCTCCCCTTCTTCAGATCCTATTAAATGAATTAAATTTCTAAAAACAGTATCAGTAACGTCCTCCATTGGGGCTAAAATCATAATTGGAAGAGGAATATTAAATAAAAACTTCATAAAATAACTATATAATAATACAAATTTTTTAAGTAACTATTTTGCCTTACTTAAAAAATTTGTATTCTAAAAAGAGTGGTAATAAATGACATAATCATAAGATTTTAAAAAATCAATAAACAATCTTGATAAAAAAAATAATTTAAAAAAATCAATCCATAACAAGACTTTCTCCTGGAACCTTGGTCTTTCTTACTAAAGTATCTTTATATCCAGCAGATTTAATCAGGTCTATATTTTTTTGAACATCATCAGCATTAGTAGGAATAAAAACAGTATAAAACGGCCCATGGGAATTTACTACAACAAAAAGACCCGCTTTTTTTAATATTCGATAAGCCCTATCAGCATAATCTTTTTTCCTATAAGATCCGACTTGTATGTAAAAATCTGTTTCTTTGTCATCAGAAATTGAATAATCTGCTAATAAACTTGAAGATTTATTTTCAATAGAAACATTCTCATCTGATTTCTTGGTTTTCTTTTCTTCTTCAACCTCAGCAGTATTAAATGCTTTTTTAAAGTCACTAGATTTTGAGACAGAAGATTTTTTTTCATTTACGCTTTCAATTACTTCAATTTTTACAGGAGCAACTCCTATTCCCAAAAAATCAAGCTTCTCAGCAGCATGTTTTGACAAATCGATTATTCTATCCTTCCTAAAAGGACCCCTATCATTAATTCTTACAACAACTGATCTATTATTTAAAAGATTTGTAACTCTTACAGCAGTATTAAAAGGCAATTCTTTGTGAGCAGCAGTAAGAGCCATCATATCAAATTTTTCACCATTAGCAGTAATTTTACCATGAAAAGCTTCGCCATACCATGAGGCAAGACCTACTGTAGCGGAATTTACATGAGAAGCAATAAAAAAAAATACAAAGAGAAAAACAAAGCTTCTATTATCTCTTACGATGGTATCAATTAAATTTCTCATAATATTTATTATAATATAAAAACATATTTCAATAAACAATCGGGCTCACAAATTGCTTATTTGCATTTTTTTTGATTTAATTATAAAGAGAAAAAAAGTCTAAAAAATGATGTCAACAGAAATAATCCGCAGTAACCAAATACAAAAAGCGGCAAAACTTATCAAAATGGGAGAACTTGTTGTATTTCCAACAGAAACGGTTTACGGAATTGGTGCAAATGCTTACGATGAAGATGCCGTAAAAATGATTTTTTTAGTAAAAAAAAGACCTATTAAAAATCCTTTAATAGTACACGTTGACACAGTGAAAAAAATAAAAGAACTGTCAGAATATATTCCTAAAAGTGCTCTAATGCTAATAAAACGGTTTAGTCCGGGCCCTTTAACCTATGTTCTTAAAAAATCAATAAAAATATCCAAATTTGTAAGTGGAAATTTAGACACAGTGGCAATAAGAATTCCTGCAAACAAAATAGCTTTAAACTTAATCAAAGCATCTAAAGTCCCCATAGTGGCACCATCTGCAAATATATCAAAAAGACCAAGCTCAACAAACTTCGAAATGGCCTTAAAAGAATTGAATGGACTTGTAAAAGGAATAATAAAAACAGAAGGGAAAAAAGACTTTAATATTGGAATCGAATCAACTGTGATTGGATTTGACATAAAAGATAACGTACTAATATTAAGACCGGGCGCAATAACAAAAAAAATGATAGAAAAAGAACTTCAAGGAAGATATACAGTAAATTACGCAGAAACAAAAATAGAGTTAGAAAAATCACCCGGTAATATAATAGAGCATTACAAACCAAAAATTCCTGTCTATTTATTCAAAAGTCAAGATAACATAAGAAGATATTTAGACAAAGATACAAAAATACTTATCACAAAACCTACTCTAAAATCCTATCTATTTAATTTTTTGTGGGATAAAAAAAATATTACAGTATTTAATACTCTTGAAGAGTATGCACAAAATCTTTACAAAGAGTTAGTCAATTCTGAGAACAGCTATAAACAAATACTTAGTGAATTCGTAAAAGATGAAGAACTTGGATACTCAATAAACAATAGAATCAAAAAAGCCAGTTCAAATAGATTCATTAATTAAAAATTTAAATAATACTCGATTATTAATCGATATTTAAAAAATTTAAAAAGCATAAACATAACCATCCATTAGCAAAACAATGCTAAATCTAAAAGTAAAATCTAAACCTGTAATGCAACAGACTTACTACTCCTAACTTCAAGAAAGCCAGTAAATACATTCAAAAAAACTTCCCCTCCCCGCAAGCATTACTAGCAAATTTTCATACAAGAAGATAAAAATTTTTAATCTTTTGATTAATTGAAATAATCATGAATTAACATAGTATACTCAAGCGGTATTTTATCCTCATCAAAAGCAATACCAAGCGCAAAAACCTTTCCATTGGGTGTCTGAATAACGCTTAAACTTTTTGATTTACCCTCAATAAAAATCTCTTTATCCATAAATTCAAAACTAAAAATCAAATCAGTTACATCTTCCTTTAGATCCCCACAATCAAAAGAAGAAATTACTAAAGCACCCCCATAAGATAAATCTTTTATTAAGCATTTATGTTTTGACCCATTAAACTTAATAAAAGCTTTATCAGAATCAATCTTTAGCTTTCTAATAGAATCTTTATCAACAATAATCCTCTCATGAATTCTCTGATTTTGCCCAAGTTTTAAATCAAGAAGCTTTCCAACTTTAATAGCAATCTCTTCTGGCGCAGGAGATAAAAATTCCAATGTTAATAAATTGTATTCTTTATCTTGAGAAGAATAAGCAGAAGCACTTAACAGTTTCACAGACAAAAAGGGAAAAAAAGCTGCACCATGCTTATAATCTGAATTTTTCTTAAGTTGAATAGAACCTAAATTTTTATTTTTAGCCAAAGCAGGCAATACTGTATCTTCTTGAAAAATAAGCTTAAGAGAATCCATAGAGATAGAATAAATTACTCCAAACACAGAATAAGCGCCTATCTTCATCTCAATAGTATTGCGAAGATTTAAAAAACTATTTATCTCTGTACTCATTTTAATTTCTTTACCTCTATATTTAGTTCCATAATCTCTTATTTTTCTAGATAAAAGCATAAACCTCTCCTTACTCCTTTTTTGATATAAAAAATAAAAACACTAAGCAACGTTTAAAGCTGCTTTAAACAGTTTTAAACCCATAAAATTATAAACAAAACTAATCAACAATTAATAAATCTACTCTTAAAATTAAAGACACACCATCACCTAAACATCACAAGATCTATTTAATTCACAAAACTTAAAAATACTGTTTGTATAGTGTAAAATTATAACAATAATTTTACACTATAACAATCAACTCATAGCATTATTAATTCTTATACACTTATAGTATACTTTAGTAAAAAGTATGAAATTAAATAGCCTTAATTCAAAAAAAATAAATAAGCATAAGCTACTTATTTATTTAACATGTTTCACAGTTAGTTTTTCTATTATTGGACTGTCATTAGCAATATCTAAGACTATAAACATACAAAAAGATAAAAATTTTGGATATATAAACCCAGCAATTCCCTCAAGACTTTTAGATATCAATGGAAAACAAATAACTCAATTTATATCTGATGAGAATAGAGAATTAATGCCTCTGAGAAAAATGCCTGACAATCTAATTAATACACTTTTAATACGAGAAGATATTGGTTTTTTTTCTCATCGAGGTTTTTCCTTAATGGGAATATTTAGAGCCGCATTTAATATTATTCTTGGTAGATATTTCTCAGGTGGCAGCACATTAACCCAACAACTTGCAAAGCTTCTCTATACAAATCAAGCAAGAAGATCTATTTTAAGGAAATTGCATGAAATATGGTGGGCAATCCAACTTGAAAAAAAACTCTCAAAATACGAAATACTAGAGAAATATCTTAATAAAGTTTATTTTGGAAACGGCAACTATGGAATAGTTGCCGCATCAAAATTCTTTTTCGGAAAAAGCGTAAATAAAATCAATACAGCAGAATCCGTAATGATGATAATCCAACTTCCAAATGCGAAACTTTATTCACCTCTTTACAATCCAGAATTTTCAAAAAAAATACAACGAGCAGTTTTAAACCAAGTTGTATCTAATGGAATAGTAAAAGCCGAAATTGCTGAAAAAGAATTTAATGACTATTGGCAAAATTATGATTGGACTAGAATGGCTGATACATCTGCAATTTCAAGCAAAAAAGACCAGGCTCCTTATTTCTCTGAATATATAAGACAAAAAATACTAAAATATTTACCAGATGATGCAAACATATATAAAGATGGATATTCGATATATTCAACGCTTGACCTTAAAGCACAAAAATATGCAGATAAAGTTACAAACGACATGATCAATAAAGCAAGAACCATGCACAATTTAAACAGATCATCTGAAACAATAATTATTAATTCAGAAATTGTTCCCGTAGTAGATGCAATATCAGATTTATTAGGAATTAAAAATTTAAGAATAAATGGAAAGCAATATAAAAAATTAAGAAAAAGAAAATTTTACGAAGACAATATTGATCTAATTGCAAGCTTTGGAGCTATTCTTGGAATTGATAAAATAGATAAAGCAACAAAAGAATATATTATTAAAAATAAATTAACACCAAAACTCATTGCACAGCCTGAAGGAGCAATGATAGCAATAGACACAACAAACGGAGCAATAAGAGCCATGGTTGGAGGAAGCGGGCATGCCAAAGACAATGAATTTAATCGCGCCACACAAGCAAAAGTTCAACCTGGAAGTGCATTTAAAACATTATATTTTGCAGCCGCAATTGATCTAAAAAAAATAACAGCCGCCACAATGTTTTCAGACTCTCCGGTAGCATTTTTAAATAAAAACGGAGAAATTTATGCTCCAGAAAATTACGGTGGTAAATGGCGGGGCAACGTTTTAACACGCCAAGCATTAGCTTTGTCTTTAAACATTCCGGCATTAAGAATATTAGACAAGCTAGGTTTTGACTCTGCAATTAGCTACTCCTCAAAACTGTTAGGAATAACAGATCCAAAAGAAATAGAAAAAACATTTCCAAAAGTTTATCCACTAGCACTTGGTGTAATATCGGTTTCTCCAATGCAAATGGCAAAAGCCTTTGCAATTTTGGGAAACAGTGGTAACGAAATCGAGCCTTATGGAATAAGATACATCGAAGACAGAACTGGAAGAATAATAGCAAATGAAGAAGCAAGCATATTGGCTAAAATAAAAAATAAAGAACCTCAAAGTCAAATAGTGTCTCCTCAAGCTGCTTATATCATCACGGATATGATGAAATCAACAATTCAATACGGAACCTTAGCAAATCAAAGATACACAAATCTAAAAAATTTTAAATCTGACATTGCTGGAAAGTCGGGAACAACCCAAAATTGGGCAGACGGATGGGCAATAGGATACTCTCCTTATATAACAACAGCATTTTGGGTTGGATTTGACAAAAAAGGATATTCACTAGGAACATCCGGAACAGGAACAGGATTGGCGGGGCCTAGTTGGGGAGAATTCATGGCAGAATATCACAAAAACTTACCTAAAAAAGTTTTTGCAAAACCTGAAGGAATAATTAGCATTCCCGTACAAGCAGAAACAGGACTACTGCCAGAAGAAATTGCTGAGGAAAAAATAATAAATGAACTATTTATTTCTGGCACTCAGCCAATTGAAAAATCAAAATACTATGAAAATAAAATGGAATTTAAAAATACAATGGAATTTAACATATATGGAATTGATGAGATTAATGATAACAATGAAATAAATTTTGACACTCCTGAATTTGAATATCTTGACAATGAGCTTGAAGGCTTAAACAATAATAATGATGGTAGTCTAAACAATAATACTAATACTAATATTGACGGTCTTAATAACAATAATATTGAAAGCATTAACAATAATAAAAATGAAGATGATGAGATAGAAATCAAGGTTCAAGAACTCTTGAATGAAAATTCGCAACAAGATCTAATAAACAACGACAACAATAACGAAGAAATGATTATTAAAAATAGCGATAAAGAAATTAAAGACGAAGTCATTGTTAATGAAACAAACACAAATACAAAAAGCACAAAAGAATTAAAGTCAAACAACAATGAAAATGAAAAAATTAACAATAAAGATGTGAACGGAGAAGATATACAATTGGATTAAAACAATATGTTAATAGATATCGATCAAATAAAAATAAAAAAAAGAATTAGAAAAAATGTAGGTGACATTGAAACTCTAAAAAACAGCATTATAAAACATGGGTTAATTTATCCAATAATAATAGATAAAAATAAAAATTTAATAGCGGGATTTAGAAGATATCAAGCCTTAAAAGAAATCGGCTATAAAGAAGCTGAAGTAAAGGTAATCTCAATTGAAAACAAGAAAACTTTACTTGAAATTGAACTTGATGAGAATAATGTTAGAAAATCATTTACAAAAAGTGAAGCAAACGAGGGTGAAGCTTACTTAAAAATTTATTCTGAAAGCAATATAATAATGAGGTTTCTTAAATTTATTATCTTAAAAATTAAAAACATATGGAAAAGAAAAAATAGAAAAATTTAAACCATAGCAAAGGAGTGTGTTTATGATAAATTACAAAAATCTTAATGAACTTGAAAATTTTAAAATTCTTGAAGAAATTGCCCCAGAAGCGCTCAAAACTGCATTAACTGGAAAAAGAATAAAAGAATACGACATTACAATAGAAGGGGATAGTGTGCATTATAATTATGCTTCAAAGCAAATTAATGAAAATCACCTTAAAATCTTTCAAAATTTAAGCGATGAAGCAAATTTAATAGAAAAATATAAAGAACTACTGGATGGTGAAAAGATTAATATTAGTGAAAATAGAAAAGTTCTACATCACCTAACAAGAGGACAAATTGGTAAGGACGTAATAGAAGATAATAAAGAAAATATGAGAGAGTTTTTCCAATCAGAACTTGAAAAAATATATAATTTTGCAAAACAAGTCCATTCTGGAAATATTAAAAGTGCAAATGGTAAAAAGTTTAAAAATGTAGTTCAAATAGGAATTGGTGGATCAAGTCTGGGACCAAAAGCTCTTTACAACTCAATAAAAAATTATGCAAAAAAACACAATCTAGCCTTAATGAATGGCTATTTTATTTCAAATATTGATCCAGACGAATCAGAAGAGATGTTAAATAGCATTAATGTTGATGAAACGCTTTTTATTATTGTCTCAAAAAGTGGAAATACATTAGAAACCAAAGCTAATATGCAATTTTTAATAAACAAATTAAAATTAAATGGCATAAAAGAATATAAAAAACAAATAGCTATTATAACATTAAAAGATAGCATGTTGGCATCAGAAGAAAAAGGATATCTTGAATATTTCTTCATGCATGATTCAATAGGTGGAAGATTTTCTCCAACATCAGCAGTTGGGCTTACACTACTTACTCTTTGCTTTACAGAAAAAATTGTAAAAGAAATTATAAAAGGAGCCAATAAGGCTGACAAAAAATCATTAAATAAAAATGTAAAAGACAATGCACCTCTTTTAGCAGCACTAATTAGCATATACGAGAGAAATGTTCTTAACTACAGTAGCAACTGCATCATTGCTTATTCCAAGGCAATGGAAAATTTTTATCTTCACCTACAACAACTTGAAATGGAAAGCAATGGAAAAAGCGTAAACAGATTTAACGAAGAAATAAACTATAAAACTGTAAGAATAATTTGGGGGGGCATTGGAACGGATGTTCAACACTCATTCTTTCAAATGCTTCATCAAGGAACAGATATAGTTCCAATGGATTTCATAGGTTTTAATGAAACACAGCTTAAAGAAGATGTAATATCTGATAATAGCTCAAGCAATGATAAATTAAAAGCAAATTTAATAGCCCAAATAATAGCATTTTCAAAAGGCAAAGAAAATAATAACAAAAATAAAAATTTTAAAGGCGAAAGGCCTTCTGCGCTAATATACTCAAAAGAATTAACACCTTATGCAATAGGATCAATACTCTCCCATTATGAGAATAAAGTAATGTTTGAGGGATTTTTATTAAATATAAACTCATTCGACCAAGAAGGGGTTCAGCTGGGAAAAATTATTGCAAATCAAATTTTAAAAAATGACACTTTTGAAGATGAGGCAATAGAATCTTATTCTAAAAAAATATTAATTCAAGATTAGCTAATTAATTAATCTTGAATATACAACCTTAATTTTAAAAAAGAATGCACTAAGCTTATACAAGAGGTAAGAATGGATAATATAAGTATATTATATACATTAATCAATATTATAATTATGCTTATTCTAATAAGCATAATTTATTTTTGTAAAAGAAAAAATGTTTCTTTTACAAAAAGAGTGTTTATATCATTAGGAATAGGAATAATATTTGGAATGACTATCCAATATTTTTATGGAACAAATTCATCTATAACAAATGAAACTATCAGTTGGATAAGTATTTTGGGTGATGGATACGTAAGACTTCTTAAAATGGTTATAATCCCCTTAATAATAACATCAATAATCTCTGCAATAATAAAATTAACTAACAGTAAAGATGTTGGAAAAATGAGCCTACTTGTAATATTAACACTGGTATTTACAGCAGGTATTGCTGCTGTAATTGGCATTTTCACTGCTTTAATGTTAGGATTAACAGCTGAAGGACTGCAAGCAGAAGCCAGCGAAATTTTACAAGGCGAAAAATTACAAAAAGGACTTGAAATATTAAATCAAACAACAATCACAAAAAAAATCGCAGAACTTATTCCGCAAAATATATTTGAAGATTTGGCAGGACTTAGAAAAAGCTCAACAATTGGAGTCGTAATATTCTCAGCTATCGTAGGAATAGCCGCCCTTAAAACATCTATCAAAAAGCCAGAATCAATAGAGTTTTTTAAAAAAATAATATTAACGCTTCAAGACACAATATTAGGAATAGTAACTTTAATTTTAAAATTAACGCCTTTTGCTATATTGGCTTTAATGACAAAAATTACAGCAACCAGCGAAATCAAAAGCATAATAAAGCTTGGAGAATTTGTAATCGCTTCCTACATTGCCATAGGACTTACATTTCTTATGCACATGGCATTAATTGCAATAAATAGATTAAACCCAATTACTTTTATAAAAAAAATATCCCCAGCACTAACATTTGCATTTATATCTAGATCTAGTGCTGCAACCATACCTATTAATATAGAAATTCAAACTAAAAACCTGGGGGTAAGTGAAGGAATAGCAAATTTATCAAGTTCCTTTGGAACATCAATTGGGCAAAATGGTTGTGCAGCACTGCATCCCGCTATGCTCGCAGTAATGATAGCGCCAACTCAAGGAATAAACCCTACAGATGCTTCATTTATACTCACACTTCTTGGATTAATAATAATAACTTCATTTGGAGCTGCTGGCGCTGGCGGAGGCGCAACAACAGCTTCACTAATGGTACTCTCCGCAATGAACTTTCCAGTAGGATTGGTTGGACTTGTAATATCTGTTGAACCTTTAATTGACATGGGAAGAACAGCAGTTAATGTAAGCGATTCAATGCTTGCCGGTATTATATCTGCTAAAAAACTTAAACAATTCAACCTCGATATCTACAACAAAAAAGAGTTCATAAACAAATAAATGGAAAAACGATCATGAAAATAATAATTATTGGAGGCACATCAGCAGGAACTAGTGCTGCAGCTAAAGCAAAACGCTTAAACAAAAAACTAGACATTACTATCTATGAAAAAACAAATATTGTATCCTTTGGGGCTTGTGGCCTGCCTTATTTTATAGGGGGATTTTTTGACAATCCAAATACAATGATCTCAAGAACACAAGAAGAATTTGAAAAAACTGGAATCTCTGTTAAAACTAACCATGAAGTCATCAAAGTAGATACAAAAAGCAATACAATTATAATAAAAAATCAAAAAACGGGAAGCATTTTTAATAATACCTACGACAAACTCATGATAGCAACTGGTGCAAAACCCATTATTCCTGCAATCAATAATATTAATCTAAAAAATTTTTATACATTAAGAAATTTAGAAGACGGTCAAAAAATAAAAAAATTAATGGATAAAGAAGAGATTAAAAATATAGTGATAATTGGTGCTGGATATATTGGAATTGAAATGATAGAAGCAGCAAAAAATAAAAGAAAAAATGTAAGATTAATTCAACTAGATAAACACATCCTCACAGATTCCTTTGACGAAGAAATAATTAAAATAATGGAAGAAGAATTAATAAAAAAGGGGATTAATCTTCATACAAGTGAATTTGTAAAAAGTTTAATAGGAGAAAAAAAGGTAGAAGGAGTCGTAACAAACAAAAATACTTATCAAGCTGATGTTGTTATACTTGCTACTGGGATAAAACCTGCTACTGAATTTTTAGAAAATCAGCTTAAAACTACTCCAAATGGAGCAATAATTGTAAATGCATATGGTGAAACCAGCATAAAAAACATTTTTTCTGCAGGAGATTGTGCAACTATTTATAACATAGTAAGTAAAAAAAATGAATACATACCTCTAGCAACAACAGCCAACAAACTTGGAAGAATAGTCGGTGAAAATTTAGCTGGGAATCATGTTCCATTTGAAGGTACATTGGGCTCAGCTTCAATCAAGATACTATCTTTAGAAGCTGCAAGAACAGGGCTTACAGAAAAAGATGCAAAAAAGCTTCAAATAAAATATAAAACGATTTTTGTAAAGGATAAAAATCATACAAATTATTATCCGGGTCAAGAAGATCTTTATATTAAATTAATTTATGAGGAGAATACCAAAACAATACTTGGAGCACAATCAATAGGAAAAGATGGAGCCGCAATAAGAATCCATGCTTTATCAATTGCAATCTATTCAAAACTTACAACAAAAGAATTGGGAATGATGGACTTCTCATATTCTCCACCATTCTCAAGAACCTGGGATATATTAAATATTGCTGGTAATGCTGCCAAATAAAAAGAACTAAATCAATTAAAATTGATTTAGTTCTTCATGCTAATCGGTTGTCCTGTGCTTGAAAGAACATCTCTCCAAAAAGAACCATTTGGATTAACCTTATTTCTGTCAATTACTGCCATCTTAATTGGTATATGCACAAATTTCGTACTCCACAAACTAATCAACATTTTTGTCTTACCAGACATTGCAGCATGCACAGCATTCGACCCAAGTCTAGCACAATAAAGCGAATCACTAGCATTAGCAGGCGAACTTCTAATAATATAGCTAGGATCTATGTATTTAAGAGTAAATTGTATATTTTTTGCTTTAAAATATTCTGTAATTTTATCTTTAATATAAAGTCCAATATCCTCATAAAGCAAGTTTCCAGAATCGTCTTTCTTGCGAGGAACATGATTAAAATATTTTTGCCCTGCTCCTTCTGCTATCAATATCACTGCATGAGGAATTTCTTCTAAGCTTTCTTTCTCTAAAAGCCGTCTTTCAAGATGAACAAGAAATCCATTAGGACCTTCTATATCAAAATCAAGCTCTGGAATTAAACAAAAATTAACATCATTAGAAGAAAGCGCAGTATGAGCAGCAATAAAGCCAGAATCCCGTCCCATAACTTTAACAAGTCCAATGCCATTATAAGCACTATTAGCTTCAAAATGAGCGCCAGCAACAGCTGCAACCGCTTGTTCTACAGCAGTCTCAAATCCAAAAGATTTTTGAACAAACATAAAGTCATTATCTACAGTTTTAGGAATACCAACAACTGATATTTTTAAATTTCTTTTTTCTATTTCCTCAGCAATAAGAAGAGACCCCTTTTGAGTTCCATCTCCACCAATATTAAAAATCATATTAATGTTCATTCTCTCCAAAGTATCAACTATTTCTACAGGCTTAATACCACCCCTTGAAGAGCCGAGAATAGTGCCTCCAAATTTATTAATATCATCGACAACATCTGGATTAAGATTAATAAAAGGTGAATTTGACTCAGGAAGAAGCCCTTGATATCCAAACTTTACCCCATAAATATTTCTAACCCCATAAATTTTCCATAAAGTTCGCACAATAGAACGAATAACGTCGTTAAAGCCAGGACAAAGTCCACCACAAGTAGTAATAGCAGCTTTAACATGTCTGGGCACAAAATAAATTTTTTCCCTAGGTCCAGCTTTTTCTAAAAGGACATCTTCATACCTATCTCCCTTATCTTCATTTCTATATACACTAAACTTAATTTTATTTTTTTCATCAACAAAATGCGAAGAACCCTCGCTAGCATAAAAATCAATCAAAGGATTATTTTGCTTGCATTCTCCCAAACTATCTATTTTAAAATCTAAATTTTCATTTTTAATTCTATACACCAAATACTCCTTTATAGCATTATAGTCCAATTACTTTCTAATAAATTGACTTTGATCTTTAATCATATCGTATATGTCATCATAAATATAAGGCGACCCTTCAACAGAAGATTTAATTAAATTGCCAGCTATAAATTCAAAATATTTATTCAACTTTGAATTCTTATCAAAATCAACAAATGGCACTCTATTATTAATAGCCTCTCTAAAACTTTTTGCAAAAGGCACAAAACCTATAAACTCTATTGGTATATTAATATTATTCTTAACAACATTAATCAAATTTTCACACATAGCAATCTCTTCACTAGTTTCTATTCTATTCAACACCACTCTAGGATAAAAATTATTCATCATCTTCTTAACTTTCAAAGAAGAACTCAAAGAAATAAGTTCAATCCCAACAACCAAATCTTTAAACCCAAATTTTGTCCCTTCAATCTTATCTTTAAAAAAATTACCAATATAATCGCGCTCAGGACTTTTTTGAGGAAAACCCAAATATAAAAGACGATAAAGAGCATTCTTTAAAAAAGAATAAGCATTAAGTATAGAAGGTGTTTCTGGTATTGTAACAATTATACCACTATAAGATGCTAAATAAAAATCTATTGTATTATAAGAAGTTCCAGATCCTAAATCTAAAAAAATAAAATCAGCAATAAGATCTTTTTGAATAGATTCTATAATCTTTTTCTTAACAGAAAAAGGAAGATTGGCTGTACCTGTATAAAGAGCATCGCCTGGAATAAGGTAAAGTCTATCATAAGACGTTTTGCATACTAAATCTGAAAAACTTCTATCCTTCTTATTAATAAAAGAACCAATGCCCACACCCTTATTTTTAACACCCAAACACGTATGTAAATTAGAACCCCCAAGATCAAGGTCAACAAGTATTACAGTTTTACCTAAACTAGAAAGCTTATAACCAACATTTGCAACAAAAGATGTTTTTCCAACACCACCTTTACCACTTGCCACAGGAATAATTTTAGTCATTCTTAAATCCTAATTATCCTTACGATCTTTTTGAAAAATCTTCATAAAATTAAAAATTCCTACAAATCTGGATTTCTTTTCAGAATCTTTATTTAAATTTTCATCCTCTTTGGAAACCGAAATTAAATCTTTAATTAAATCTTTATTGTTTGTAAAATTTTCAATACTATCTGGTTTCCCACAAATCACAATTTTATCATCTTTTAAAAAAAAATAATCGCCATCAACAAATTCATATCTGGAATTACTTAAATTCCTAACAGCAATAACTGTAATCCCACATTCTCTTCTAAGATCAGCCTCAAAAAGAGTTTTCCCGACATATTCTTTAGGAATAACAGTTTCAGCAACAATAATATCATAGCCAATAATATTATAAGTTGAAAGATTAGGAGACACCAATAATGGGGTTAATCTTCTTGCAGCATCTTTACTTGGAAATATAATTTTTGTTGCACCAAGAGTTTTTAATATTTCAGCGTCATCTCTATTTTCTGTCTTAACGCATATTTCCTTTAAACCCAAAAGATTACAATAGTGAGTTACAAGAGCACTTTTGCCAAGATCATCATCAAAATCAATCACAACAGCATCTGTATCTACAGGAATTATCCTTTTCAAAGCATTTTTAGTGAATTGTTCAACAACAAAGCTTTCTGTCGATATCACATCATATTCTTCAATAAGCTCCTTAGATGTATCTATGATAATAATTTGACAATCAAGCCTGCTTAAATCTTCAAGCAAGTGAATTCCTAAATTACTAAGTCCAATAATAACAAATGTTTTCATATGATTCAACCAACCAAAATATCCTGCCTTGGTCTTGTAAATTCTTCAAAACGTGACTTTTTTGAAACAAAAACAGCCATTGAAAAAAGCCCTATTCTTCCTGCAAACATAGTAAAAATTATAATGACTTTGCCCCAAAATGACAAATCCTGAGTTACTCCAACCGAAAGACCAACTGTTCCAAAAGCAGAAAATACTTCATAACCCAAATCAATAACCTTCCAATTGCCAGATCCCCCTCCCTCAAAAAAAAGAAGCATAAAAAAAGAAAAACTTAAAATAAAAATAGCTCTTGCAAAAAATAAAAGTGCAAATCTTATACTATCTATTGAAACTTTGTAAGACCCAATAATATATCCATTGCCGTTTTGATTTTTAAAAACGGCCAATACAATTAAAAAAAATGTTGTAATCTTGATTCCCCCTGCAGTTGATCCGGGTGCTCCACCAATAAACATGAATGGCAGAGAAACTATTTGAGTTCTTCCGCTTATCAAAGAATTATCAAGATAATTAAAACCAGCTGTTCTCGTACTAATCGAATAAAAAATTGAATTAAATATTAGAGTACCTATTGAATAACCATCTTTTAACTTATGCATCTCTGTAAAAAAGAATAAAATTGCACCACTTACAATTAAAACAAAACTTAAAGAAAAAACTATTTTAGCATGAAGTGATAGTTTTTTTTTGTTCTTAATAGTATTATTTACATCTCTATAGACCATAAACCCAAGTCCACCACAAATTATTAAAATAGAAACCACAACTATAGCTTCAGGAACATCTCGCCATGCATAAATACTCTCAGAATGCATGGAAAAACCCGCATTGCAAAAAGCAGAAATTGTCGTAAACAAAGCCTCTAAGAATGAAATATTAACTCCCCTAAGTTTAAAACAAACAAGTATTAATATTAATCCTATCATTTCAATTGAAAAAGTTATAAACAAGATACTTTTTAAAATTCTAATAGGATTATATTCTATATTTGAAAGAGAATACTGCTTTATTATTCTTGCATCTGTTAAATTCATTTTCTTTTTAGGTATAAGCAAATAAAAAGTAGTAATACTTATAAATCCTAGTCCCCCAAGCTGGACTAGCAACATTATTAAAATAAATCCAAAAGTAGAAAAACTTTCTATTTTAACCGTTAAAAGACCTGTAATACTTACAGCAGAAACAGCAGTAAAAAGAGCATCAATGTATGCTAATTTGTCATCACCTTCCCAAGAAATAGGCAGCATTAACAAAAGAGAGCCTATAAGCATAATTAAAACAAAATAACTAAAAAGTAAAAATCTGTCGCTAAATTCAAATTTCAACATATCATACAAAAAGTTGTTTAAATTATTAAAAATCCATCTTATATGGCATAATATTTTAACATTGAAATATTATCATAATTACATTATTTTTAATATATGTTCGAGATAGAATCAAAATCATTTATTCCCCCAAAAGAATTAAAAAGAATTATTAAGCTAGCAAACGAAAAATTCAAGTTTATTAAAGAAGAAATAAAAACTGACATTTATTACTCAAACCACAAAAAAATCATAAGAATAAGAAAATTAAATACTCTAGAAAAAATTGTCACATTTAAAAAAAAAATATTAGACAACAGCAATACTATAGAAATTAATAAAGAAGTAGAATTCAAAATAGATAATGTTAACAATTTTTTAATCCTTATGAAGGAGCTTAAATTTAAAAAGCTATACAAAAAGATAAAAAAAAGTTTAATTTACCAAACTAATAATTTAAATGTAGAGATAAACGAAATAAAAAATCTTGGATTTTTTTTAGAAATAGAAAAAATAACCAACAATCAAAATGATACAGATTTGGCAAAAAAAGAAATTGACAGTATAATCAATCAATTTGGATTAAAAGAAAACCTTGAAACTAGACCTTACTTTGAATTACTTTCATTGGCAAACCAAGGTAAAAAATAATTCATTAGAACTAGAACTTAAAGTAGATACTACAAGTCCTTTATTGCCATAAATTCCAATCTGAGGATGAATAACATTACTCTTAAAATGCTCCGACTTATTTAAAAAGTACCAATTTTTATTCTTAAAATAAATTAATCTCACATTATTATTGTCTTCAAAAGCTAAAAACAAATTATTCTTATAAAGCCCAATATCAATACTTAAACCTTCCATTTCAACATTCGGACTTATATTAATCCATCTATTGCTTTTAAAAGGACAAATATTTACAATAGGTCTATTTTCAGAAACAAAACTCATAATTATTTGATTAAAATTAGAATCAAAAAAACCTTTAATAAAATTAGCCATATAAACAGAAGGAATATTCGCATTCACCCAAGCATTCTCATTGTTTACAATAAATTCAGATTTAATCTCATTATTTGACTTATAATTATAAAAAATACCTAAAAAAGGCTCAGATATTAGTCCAATGTTTGATGAATTAACATTAGAATCACCTTTGCTTAAATAAGAATGTATTACATCGGTCCAAATGCTTCCATAGCCCATATTTGAGATTAAATTGATTTTATATTCACCTCCAATTTCCCTTAAATAGGCCAAATACAACCTATCCTTTAAATCAATACTAATATTTAATAAATACCCAAAATTTTCTATGTATCCAGGACTAATATCAATCCATTTTCTACTATTAAATTTTTTAACTACAAGCTCACTAGCAAAATCAACCCCAGATTTTGTAACAAAAGCAATATATAAATTTCCTTTTGAATTAATTGAAAAATCAAAATTAACTATATTGATAATATTTCCATTAACAGATGAATCAAGATTAAACCAACCAACACCCTCAATAAATTCAGCAACTTTAATGTCATCGCTATTTTCTAACTGATAAGCAATATAAATATTGCTTTTATAAATTCTTAATACATACTTTTTAAGCTTGGTGGTCAAATTTAAAACAGGCAAATCTTTTAAGGTGAAAAATAAATCTTCTTTTTCAATCTTAGATGTTTTAGCTTTCAGGGAATCACTATTTAAAATTGAAAAATCTAAATCTGTAAGCGAAAACTTTATATTTTCGTTTTTAGTACCAACGTATATTATTGCATAAAGAGAATTTTTATCTAATCTTATTTTAAAATCTCTTCTTTTTACTTTATCAGTTATGTACTTTTTATTAGAAATATCATAAATTTTAAAAACAAAATCGGAATTTGAACTCTTATCTAAAGTTAAAATATAATCAGAAGATTTGCTGACTTTTAAATAAACGCTTTCTTTTCCATTTTTGCTTAAAATGCTCAAAGGACTAATTTCCGTTAATATTTGACTTACTTGAGCCTGAATGGAAGAAAGTTTTGTAAATAAAAATAGCAAAATTAATGCCTTATTTTTTTTCATATTTTTTTACATTCAAGAATACTAACACATAGTCTAAAAATGATAAAATTGCAAAAAAAGCAGCACAAATATACATTGTTTGAACAATAAATAAAAATTTAAATTCAAAATTTAAAATATAGCTAATAAAATTTTGAGTCGATTCTGTAAAGTTGAGCTGATTTAAAGTATAAAACAAAAGACTTGCAAAAGTACAAAAAGCATAAAGAATTGATTTTAATTTTCCCAAAAAATTAGCTTGTTGAACTATATTAAACTG
This sequence comes from Borreliella japonica, assembly GCF_900099615.1. Classification (GTDB taxonomy): domain Bacteria; phylum Spirochaetota; class Spirochaetia; order Borreliales; family Borreliaceae; genus Borreliella; species Borreliella japonica. The sequence continues at coordinate 143,546 of NZ_FMTE01000002.1, forward strand.
AATAATCAAATTTCTAACAAAACCAATAGAAATTTCACGATAAATAAATATTACAAAAAAATAATAAGGGGTTATGCCTTTGTAAAAGAAAAAAACAAAATACGTTAAATGCTGCAAAACATCTGCATAAGGATCTAAAATTTTACCCACATTGCTAACAAGACCGCACTTTCTTGCAAGATACCCATCAATAAAGTCAGTAAATTCATTAAAAATGATTAAAACCCAAATAATTCCAAAAAACAAATATGGAAAAAATATATTTTCCAAAAAAAATAAAATTAATATAATAAAGGAAAGTATAATCCTGACTAATGTTATTTTATTAGGAGTAATAATCTTGATTAAATTATTCAATTTATCAAATCTCCTTATCTCTTATTTTTAATAAAATAAATTTAAGAGCTTCATCAAGTTTAATTCCATTTATTTGTTCATTTGTTCTTGTTCTAATAGATATTCTTTCTTCTGTTGCTTCTCTCTCGCCAATTATAAACATATAAGGTATTTTTTTAGTCTGATATTCCCTAATTTTAGCATTCATTCTTGAAGAACTATTATCAAGCTTTATTCTAATTCCCTCATTTTTAAATTTATTAAAAACCTTAATAGCATAATCTCCCACAACATTATTAACAGGAATGATTACCACTTGAACAGGAGACAACCATAAAGGAAATGCTCCACCATAATGCTCTACAAGAATTCCAAAAAATCTCTCAATAGATCCCAACAAAGCTCTATGAATCATAAATGGTCTTTTTTCTTTGCCATCCTCAGCAGTATAAGTCATATTAAATCTCTCAGGGAGATTAAAATCAAATTGAATTGTACTCATCTGCCACTCTCTCTCAAGCGAATCAACTATCTTAAGATCAATCTTAGGCCCATAAAAAGCGCCTCCCCCTTTATCAATTTCATAAGGAACTTTAAAATCACTTAAAGTCTCTTCAAGAACCTTTAAAGACATTTCCCAGTCAGCATCATTCCCAACAGACTTTTCAGGCTTTGTAGAAAGATATGCCTTTAAATTGCTAAATCCAAATTTATTCCATATATAAATAGCAAATCTAAGAACTTCTTTAATCTCATCTACAACTTGAGAATTAGTACATATAATATGAGCATCATCTTGGGTAAAACCTCTAGCCCTCATCATACCGTGCAAAGCACCTATCTTTTCATAACGATATACAGTACCAAGTTCCGCCCATCTAAATGGTAAATCTCTATAGGAATACTTACCTGTATTGTAAATTGCAATATGAAAAGGACAATTCATGGGCTTAAGATAATAATCACTTTTATCCATTTCTATTTTTTCAAACATGCTATCCTTATAAAAATCTAAATGCCCAGAAGTTTGCCAAAGCCAAGATTTACCAATATGAGGAGTAAAAAGAATATCATACCCATTTTTAGAGTGCTCTTCTCTCCAAAAATCCTCTATTAAAGCTCTTATTTTGGCCCCATTGGGATGAAAAAAAATAAGTCCTGGGCCAATCTCCTCATGAATAGAAAATAAATCTAGCTCTTTTCCAAGCTTTCTATGGTCTCTTTTTTTTATTTCCTCTCTCAAATTAAGATAAGATTTTAACTCTTTTTCATTATTCCATAAAGTTCCATAAATTCTAGTCAGCATTTTATTTTTTTCATTACCTCGCCAATAAGCCCCAGCAATACTAGTAAGCTTAAATGCTTTTGGATCAATTTTATTCATACTCTCAACATGAGGTCCCCTACAAAGATCGATAAAATTATGACTCTTATAAATAGAAATTTCATTTTGTAAATCAAAATTTTTAATCAAATCAATCTTATAAGGTTCATCTTTAAAAATTTCAAGAGCCTGTTCTACGCTTATTATCTCTTTTTCAAAAAAACTCCCAGTCTTTAAAATCTCCTTCATCCTATTTTCTATATCTAAAAGAGAATCTTCTGTAATTTGCTTTTCAAATTCAAAATCATAATAAAAACCATCTTTAATAGGGGGACCTATTGCGATTTTAGTATTTGGAAATAAATCGCGCACAGCTTCCGCCATAACATGGGCTATTGAATGTCTTTTTTTGTAAAGAATATCTTCTTTATCTAAATCTTTACTCACAAAAGTACCTTTAATCTTTCTATTTTCATTAAAAATTTTATTAAAAAATTAAAATTTACATTCATCATTTTTACGAAAAAATACGCACCTCAAATATTTATAATTACTAAATTAAAATATACAAAAAAATTTTCTAAAAAAATAGAGATAATAAAACAAAAAAATTAAAAATAAATTATCAATCCATAGCAACTATTGATTCAATATTGAAATAAAAAGACATTGCTAAAAAAAATGTAATAGTAGAAGAACCTCCGTAAGAGAGAAAAGGGAAAGGAATCCCAGTAATAGGAAGAACACCTAAAGACATTCCAACATTAAAAGAAGTATGAAAAAACAAAAGCCCCAAAATTCCAGATATTACTAAAGCCATATATCTATCTTGACTTTTATTCATTATTATCAAAAATTTAAAAAAAAGGAAAAAAAATAATATTAAAATCGTACTAACACCTAAAAATCCAAATTCTTCAGCAAGAATGGAAAATATAAAATCTGTACTCTGAGATGGCACATAATTAGCATGAGTATAAGGCCCCTTTAAAAATCCTTTACCCAAAAGACCACCAGAACCAATTGCTATTTTAACTTGATTTAAATTCCAACCAGCACCCTTAGCATCAATAGCCGGATCTAAGAATACTAAAAACCGCTTAATCTGATAAGTCTTCATTAACTTTGAAAGAACTTTTGAAAACACTATTGAAACCAATAAAATAGAACTTGCAAAAAATACATAAAAATAAATTATTTTAATACTCAAACCATATTTAGCAATAAAAAATCCTAAAACAGAAATCAAAAGTATTAAAAGCAACACACCTATCATTACTTTAAAATAGAAAGGATTTGATAAAATAAGATAAAATACATTACCCATATTCACTTTATATTCATACCAAACTGGTAAAATGGCAAAAACAAAAGAAAAAAACCCTATCAACGCAAACGCTAAAACATAATGTAAATCTATTCCTGCAAAAAAAGAAATAAATATAAAAATGGTTAAATATACTATCGCTGTACCAAAATCAGGCTGCAACAATATAAGAATTACCGATGGAAAAATCAACAAAAATGCAGCAATAAAGATAAAAAATTCATTATAACCTTTTTTTTCAGTATAGAACTTTGAAAGGGTTAAAATAATAACAACTTTACCAAATTCAGAAGGCTGTCCTCCAAGTTGCCATATACCAATCCAAGATTTTGCTCCATTTACGGTCATTCCAAAAAATGCCGTAAAAATTAAAGCCAATATTAATAAAAAATACAAAGGATATACCATGCTATAAATAAATTTTAAATCATATTTACCTACCATAAAAATTAGAAAAAATCCAATAATTACCCAAAAGGTTTGTTTTATATATTCATTCTTGGTTAAAGACCCATTAATATTATAATCGCTAGAATAAATCAACAATATACCAACAAAAGAAACTATAAGTAAGCTTATCAAAGCTGAATAATCATAATTTTTCCTGAAAGCCATTAACCTACCTAATATACCATGGCTTATAACCTTTAAGAATATCTTCATAACTTTGATTTGCGAAAATACCTTGCATTATTAAATCCGTAGATTTTGCAGGCCACCAATCCACATTGCTCTTTGCCTCAACCAAACTAAAAACAATAATTTGATCATCAGATGAACCATTATAAGGAGCAAGCCCTATAAAAGAACTATTTTCAAAACCATCTATGCCAGTTTGACCAGTACCTGTTTTACCCCCAACCTTAACAGCTTTAGTAATAACTGCATATTTTGCTGTACCATAAGTTACAACACTTCTCATATATTTTTTTAGAAGCTTAAATGTATTCTTGCTAATAAGATTTGTCTTTCTTAATATTTCTGGCTTATTCTCAAGAAGAATTTCATTCGTACCGCCCTTTAAAATTTTATTTACAATTCTAGGCTTATACACAACACCTTCGTTTGCAATCATAGCAACCATATTAACAATCTGCATGGGAGTAGCATTCAAAAACCCTTGACCTATTGAAAAATTTACAGTATCTCCTCCTACCCAAGACTGATTAAAAGTTTTTTCTTTCCACTCAGGACTAGGAAGAAGACCAGACACTTCATTTGGCAAATCAATTCCCGTTTTTTCTCCAAAACCAAATTCTTTTGCATATTTTTTAATTCTATCAACCCCAAGATACTTAAGTCCGAGTGTATAAAAATAAACATTAGAAGAATGTGCAATCGCCTCTTCTAAATTGACGTATCCATGACCACCGGGCTTCCAACAATGAAAAATTCTATTTCCAACTTTAAAATATCCAGGACAATAAATTTTACGATCTTTATCTATAACTCTCTCCTCAAGAATAGCAGCAGCAACAACTAATTTAAAAATAGAAGCTGGCGGATAAACAGATTGAATCGCTTTATTCAAAAAAGAGTAATCTTCCTTATTATATTTATTGTAAACATCTGTCATAGAATAATAAGGATAATTATGAAGAGCAAGAACAGCACCTGTTGATGGTTTTAATACAACAATAGCACCATACCTTTTACCCAAAGCATTCTTAGCAAGATCTTGAATATCTTTGTTAATATTAAGTACAACATCATTACCTGGGACCATATTCCTTATAATAGAACCGTCGTCTATTCTTCTCTCTTTAGAATCCACTTTGTATTTAATTAATCCCTCTTGCCCTCTAATATAATTATCATAAACCTGCTCAATGCCCAACTTTCCAATCGTAGAAGTATTATCGTACCCACTAACATTATAAAAAGTTCTAAGTTCTCTTTGATTTATTTGCCCAACATAACCGATTGAATGCGAATATGAATCATCAACTAAATAGTTGCGCTTAAAAGAATAGGTCCATAAAAGAGCGGGATAATAAAACTTTTTTTCAGAAATTTTAAACAACATTTTTGGAGTAAGTTCAATTATTTCAACATCTTTGAGATACCCACCAGGCTCTTGAAGCTTAGACAAAATAACCGATTTATCAATATCTAGAGTACTTGACAAAAAATCTATCATCTCAATTCTAGTAGCAACAGGCATATTATAATACTGTTGCAAACTTATCTTTAAAATAAACATAGTTAAATTATTTGCCAAAATATTGGAATTAGAATCTAAGATTTCACCCCTTGATGCATTGATTTTTTCCAATCTTGACAAAAAAACATTAGCTTCTCTATCATAAAATAAATGCTTACCAATTTGCATTTGAAATAAAATTGCTAAATAAAGCACTATAATTATTATTAAAAATAATATGCCAAACTTGTATCTAAAATTTTTTATAACACCCACTAATAATCCTCTTTAAAAGAATAAAAATTTCTAGTAAAATAACTTTGGATTGGATATAAAAAGTTAATAAACATTATATTTACAACGAGATCAAGATTAAAAATCGAATAATTAAAAGATTTTAAATCTATAAAATCATAAAATACAATAGCCAAAAACCACAATATAATCTTTGAAAGAATAAAAAATATTGTCATGCTGAGCATATTTTTAGGCATTAATAGCTTTATTTTATTGTTAAAATAAAATATTAGCGTATACCCAAAAACAAAAAATCCAAGTGGCAATCCTGTAAAATAATCCATAAGAAGACCATATAAAATACTAGATAATAACCCCACATTAAAAATAAAATTTAAAGAATTAAAAACTAGAAAAATCAAAAAAATATCTATTGAAAAATAAAAATAAGTTGCAAAATAGTATTGAAAAATTTTACCTAAAAATGCACTAGAAATAAAATATGTAAAAAATGCTGTCATTATTCACTAATCTCTTTGTTGTTTTTAATAAGAAAAACATATTCAAGCTTATCTAAAACTATCGCCGGCTCTACTTCTATTTTTAAAAGAGAATTGTAATCAAGAATATGAAAATTTGTAATCTTTCCAATATAAATGCCAATTGGATATTCACTAAACCCAGCAGTAACAATAGAATCGCCTATCTTTAAATCTTTTTCAGCAAGTTTATTAACGTAATTCATTTCAAGTTTTTTACCATAACCATTGCCTTCTATAAGACCTATAAACCTACTACTTTGAATTCTTGCCGACACAAAATTTTCATAATTAGTCAAAGGCAAAATTTTAGCGGTATTAGAATAAACCTTTACAACTTTGCCTACAAGGCCACTAAATCCATCTTGATATGCAACCGCTATCATATCCTTTTCTATCCCATCATTAAATCCTTTATTAATAGCCATTAATGTTGATATATTTGAATAATTTAGATATATAACCTCTGCCGAAATAAAATCACTAGAACTTGACAAATAAAAATTTAATTGCTCTTTAAGGCGAACATTCTCTTGCCTTAACGACTGTATATTCTGAGTTACTATTTCAAGCTGTTGTATCCTTTTTTTATAAAATTCTATCTTATCCTTATAATTCTTGTATTCATTTACAGTTTTAAAAACATTGGAAATAAAACTAAAAATCCCGTGCATTCTACTTTGAATATAAGAATTAAGAGTAAAAAACAAAAAACTATCAGGTCTTCTCCTTTGAATACTGCTTGAATCATAAATCATAAAAACAAGAGAAACTATCAATACTAAAAACACTTTGATAAAATTCTTGAATTTGACAAGAAAATTCATAAATTATTCATTGATAAAACTATAAATATTCTTACTAATATCTATTCTATTAGCATAATCATAAAACAATCCAGCACCAACAGCTACAGAGAGAAGCGGATTGTCTGCAACATAAACAGGAACTCCAGTCTCTTTTGAAAGAAGCCTATTCAAACCTTTAAGAAGAGCTCCCCCCCCCGTTAAAATGATGCCACGCTCAACAATATCTGTAGCAAGCTCCGGAGGCGTTGCGCCAAGAGTGCGCTTAACTTCATCTACAACAACATTAATAGGCTCTTGTAAAGACTCTCTTACTTCCATAGAATCAACAAGTTGCTTTCTAGGAAGGCCAGTTACAGCATCTGTACCCTTAATATCTATTTTTTCTACCCTTAAATTTTGAATATCAGGGTATACATTTCCTATTTTAATTTTCAATTTTTCTGCTGTCTGTTGACCAATTATAATATTGTGAGAATTTCTCATATATTTTATTATGCTCTCATCAAACTCATCCCCACCAGTCCTAATCGCTCTACTTACAACCATACCGCCAAGAGAAATAACCGATATTTCTGTAGTTCCGCCTCCAATGTCGCATACCATGTGGCCTGTAGGTTCAAAAATAGGAATGTCAGACCCAATAGCAGCTGCTAGAGATTCTTCTATTACCTTAACCTCTCTTGCCCCAGCATTCATTGCACTCTCTTTTACAGCTCTTCTTTCAACCTCTGTAATGCAAGTTGGAACACCTATTACCATTCTTGGCTTAAAAAACAATTTTTTACGAGAAAAAATTTGATTAATAAAATATTTAATCATCTTCTCTGTATTCTCAATATCAGCAATAACTCCATCTCTAAGTGGACGCACAGCTTTAATATTTTCCGGGGTTTTCCAAAGCATTTTTTTAGCATTTCGGCCAACCGCAACAACTTTATTACCCTTAGCAATATCTATTGCAACAACAGAAGGCTCACTCATAACCACACCATAATCCTTAATATAAACCAACGTATTACATGTTCCAAGATCAATGCCAATATCTATTAAAAAAGACTTAAACAAATTCAAATCAACCTCCCTAAAAGTCTTCCAAAGTAATTCCAAGCCTCTCTCTTGCTGCTTCTAAATAAGGATTAAGATTAAGAGCTTCTCTCCAGTATTTTCTAGCTTTAGGATAATCTTTATCTTTCCTCCTATATATATCTCCTATTTTAACATAAACGCTAGAATTTGAACTATTAATTTCTAGAACTTTATTATAGTAATTAAAAGCATTGTCATAATCACCCTTATCTAATAGAATGTCTCCATAAAGCAAATATACTTTTTGAATTAAATTTTCATCTGTTTTTTCACCCTTTGACAATTTTACTTTTTCTTCTTCTATTATTTTTTCTATATACTCAATGCTTTTGTTTATATCGTTCAACTTATAATTAACATAAGCTAAACTCCAAAGCACTAAATCAGATTTATTTTCATTATAAGCTTTTTCAAAAAACTTTAAACTAGACTTGTAATCTCTTAAAAGCTGATAAGAATACCCCAAATATTCAAAAATATCCTCTTTGATGTTCATGAAATCAAAATTACCAATACTTAAGGCCTTCTTTAAAAATTTTACAGCAAGTTCACTATAAAACTCCCCTTTATGAGAATATGCCTTTCCTAATACATAATACAAAGGACCTATAGAGACCCCATCATTTATAGAAATTAAAAATCTTAACCTTTCTATGGATTTATCTAAAAATTCTCCTTTTAAATACCCTTCATTTACTATTAAAGAATAATAAAAGTATGAAAATCCCAAAAGCAAATTTAAATTAAAATCAAATCTACGATTTTTAATATCATTTTCAGCATAATCTATTATTTCTTTATATTCTTTTTTATCCCACAACAAAAGCAAATCAACCTCTGTTGGCCCTGCTTTTAAATAAGAATTGGGAAAAGATTTAAAATATGATAAAATGTAATAGATTAGAAAAATAAAAATGAAAATCATAAATGAATAAAAAATATATCTTAAATATCTTATTTCCATTTAAAACTCTCTTTTAGACTTATAAAATTAAGCTGACACCCATAAGCCGAGTTCTGTACTATGCCATCATCTCTCTTGTTTTTTTATCGCTAAAAAAATCATGCGATCTACCCGTAAGCATATCCTCAAGAACAAAGGAAACTTACATACTTGATCTTGCTCCTAATGAGGTTTATCTTGCCTGTATTTATTACTAAATAAGCGGTAAGCTCTTACCTCACCTTTTCACCCTTACCTTTTATTGGCGGTAATTTTCTGCGACACTTTCTTAGGTTTAAAACCCCTAGGCATTACCTAGCATTATGTTCTTATTGGAGCTCGGACTTTCCTCTTAAGCTTTAATTATTATAAAACCAAGCGATGGCTGACTGTCAGCTTAAATAAAAAGTATCAAATTAATAAATTTTATTCAACAAGATCCGCTAAGCTACCAGGAATTATTTCATCACTCATTTGAATTTTATCCTGATAATAGAGTATTCTACTGCAATAAGGACAAAATTTAATATCATTGGGCTCGCGTCTTACTTTATTTGCGAATTCAACAGGAAGTATCATATGACAACCTTTGCAAACATTGTTAATCAAAGGCACAACTCCGTTTGATTTATTTCTTATTATTCTTTGAAATTTAAATAAAAAATCCTCATTCATTTTAGAAGCACAATTTATCTCTTCACTCTCTATTTCTAAAAGTTTCTCTTTAATTTCTAAAAGCTCCAGCTCTAAAATATTGCTTTCAGATCTAAAACATTCTTCTTCTTTGCTATGCCTCTCGTTAACATCTAATATTTCCTTTTCTATTTTGGCTTTAAGTCCATTAATATGTGTCATCTTTTTTCTAATTGTAACTTCATCGTCAATAATAATCTGAAGTTCTTTTTCAAGAGCTTCATATTCTCTTTGAGTTTTAATGCTATCAATTTTTTCTTCGGCCTTACTCTTTCTTGAATTAATATCTTGAATATCTAACTTTAAAGCAGAATCTTCTTTTTGATATTCTTTAAACTTCTGTTGCAAATCAATAAGAACTTTCGATAATTCTTCAATTTGAATTTTTTTCATCTCCAAATACTTGGGAATACTCTTTCGCCTTTCTTCAAGCTCAAACTTAGATTTATATATAACCTCAAGTTTTTTTAATGTATCAATATTGTTCTCCATTAATCCTCCATGTTCAATTTAAATCCTCAAGATAATCTTTTAATTTTTGAGTTTTTTTGGGATTTTTAAGTCGCCTTAATGCCTTAGATTCAATTTGCCTAATTCTTTCTCTTGTAACATTAAAATGAAGCCCAACCTCTTCAAGAGTTAAAGAATAACCATCTTCAAGTCCAAATCTCATTTTTACAACTTCTTGCTCTCTTTCAGGAAGAGTTCCAAGAATTGCTCTTATTTGATCTTGCAAAACTACAAAGGATGTGTGATTTGCGGGATTTTTTATTGCTTTGTCCTCAATAAAATCACTAAGAACAGAATCTTCCTCTTCTCCAATTGGTGTTTCAAGAGAAACGGGCTCTCTTGAAACACTTTTCACAGTTTTAACCTTTTTAAGTTCCCATCCAAGTCTGTCTGAGAGCTCTTCATCCGTGGGATCTTTTCCTAAAACTTGAATTAAATATCTAGTTTCTCTATTAAGCCTATTTATTTGTTCAATCATATGTACAGGAACTCTAATTGTGCGAGCTTGATCAGAAATAGATCTTGTTATGGCTTGTCTAATCCACCAGGTAGCATAAGTTGAAAACTTAAAACCTCTTTTGTACTCAAACTTTTCAACAGCTTTAATTAATCCAATATTACCTTCTTGAACAAGATCAAAAAAATGAAGACCTCTATTTGCATATTTCTTAGCAATGCTTACAACAAGCCTTAAATTAGCCTTAATCAACTGATCTTTAGCATGCTGCATCATTTGTTTTCCTTTAGCAATCTCTTCTGACATGCTTATTATTTTATCCATCGGATATTCATAATACATTTCAATTCTCTCAAGTTCTTTTTGAGCAAGTTGAGCCTCTGTAATTTGCTCTTTAATAGCATCTTCTTTAAGTTTAAGAGATTTTTCTATCTCTATTCTTTTCTCAGCAATAGTCAAATCTCTTCCAAGCACCCTTAAGTCTCTTATTTTCTCAATTTTCAACCTGTTTAGAATTATTCTTTGCTGTCTTTGCAAATCCTTTATTTTGTTAGCAGAGTCAATATAATCATCTGAAAAAATCCTTAGTTCATCTTGATATAAAGGAATGTCTTGTAAAAGCTCTTTTAAGGCCAATCTCTCTCTTTTTAAATTCTTTTCAAAAATATCACCCCCAAGCTCATACACCCTATGCTTATTATCTACATAACTTATTAAACGATCTTGAATTGGTTTTAAAGGAATTTTGTAAAAAGAGGCAATTCTTTTTTTTTTATTATAATAATCTGGGTTACTCTCTTTATCCTTATCTTTTTCTCTTTTAAAAAACTCTTCCCTTTCCATTCTTGAATAAATGGTATTAACAAGATTATAATAGTTTTCTATAACAAGTCCTTCATTCTTAAGAATATTCTCAATTATGCTCTCTCCAGAATCCATTTGCTTTGCAAGTTCAACTTCTTGATTTCCTGTTAATAAAAACTCTTTTCCTATTTCTTTTAAATAAAGCTTTATTGGATCTTCTGAGTGATTATCTTTCAAGACATTGCTTTTAATATACCCTGAGCCTAAATAATCCTTAACAGAAATATCTTCTTCGTCACAATCATCAAGCTTAACATCAATATCAATATCCCCTCCTGCACCATTTTGAAAACCATCATCTAAGATCATAAAATTTCTATCAGATTCAATCTCCACCTCTTCTTCATCATTTCCATCTTCAGGATCGACCAGATCTAATTCTGAAATTTTATTAACCAACCTTATTCCTCTATCATCAAGTATTGAGCAAATATAATCAAGAATCTCTGGCTCTAATATGTCATCGGGAAGTAAACTTGATAATTCACTAAAACTAAGAGATTTTCTATTTCCCAAATGAGTAATAATACCATCTATCAGCTTCGAATATTTCTTTTCCAAATCCGACAAAACCTAACTCCCTGGAACATTATCCGTGTAAATTTTTAAATTTTTTCTCTGCATATTTAAAAACATTAACTCATTTATTTGAATCCTAGCATTTACCAAAGAATCCCCATCACATCTTTTTTTGCAAAGTAAAACACGAAAATCTAATTTTCTTCTCTTGATTGCAAGTAAAGTATGAATGAGCGTCTCATCATCTACTTCAAATTCAGAATTTAAAATTTCTTCAAAAAAAAATTCACTAACTTTATAGCTATCCTTTAATTTTTTTTTTAAATCCATTACTGAAAAGTCTTCATTATTTTCAAATAAGTTCTCAAAGCAAATAAAAATTTTTCTGGCATTGATATCGATTAAATCACTATCAATAATATTGCGCCTTATTATGCCAAAATAACTAAAATTTTTCAACAAAGCTGCTATTAAATACCTCTCATAAGAATCATCATTATGAGCATACAAATTTCTTTTATTATTGTCAACTACAAATCTTTCTTTTATCCTATAATAATCTTTTAATAAAGTTGACACACCAATACCAAATTTATTGCTTAGCTTATCTAAAAAAATTTTTTTCTGAGTATCCACTTTTGATAAATTTATCAAACCTAAAAATAAATTAATCATAGCATTTAAATCTACAGTTTTATTTAAATCATATTTATTAGAATAAACATCTAAAAGATAGTCAAAAACATCGCACCTATTATTTAAAATTTTCTGCAAAGAACCTACACCTTCGTCTTTGATAATATCTGCAGGATCACGACCAAAATCCATTTTAACAACACCAACATTGATATTAAATGGCAAACAAATTTGATAAGCCTTTAAAGTTGCAGAAAGTCCAGCATCATCGCCATCAAAAGAAAATATTATCTCATCAGCATATCTTTGAATCAAAGCCAGATGTTCTTTTGAAAAAGAAGTACCAAGAGTAGATACGGCTCTCTTGATCCCAGATGTAAAAAAAGCAAGAACATCTATATATCCTTCTACTAATATAACTGACTTTGTAGACTTAATCTCATCAAACCCTTCATAAAATCCATAAAGAAGTTCCTTTTTTTTAAAAACTTCAGTCTCACTTAAATTAATATACTTAGAACCTTTTCCATCTAAATCTCGACCCCCAAAACCAACAACATTTCCTTTAAAATCTTTAATTGGAAAAATTAATCTTTGAGATAAAATGGAAGCTTTGGGATTTGTTTTTGAAAATAAACCACTTTTTTTCAGTATTTCAGAAGAGTATCCTTTTGAGAGTAAAAAATCATAAAGCTCCAAACCATCTTTAACATTAGATGGCAAATAACCAAGTTCAAATAAATCAACAACTTCCTTAGATATTGATCTACTCTTTAAAACATAATCTAAGGCTTTTTTGTTTTTATTCAAAAAAAATTTAATAGTATTGATTAATCTAGAATTCAAAGAGTAAATTTTTAAAACTATGTCTTTATTTTCATTTTTTTTTTCACTTTCTGAACTTATTTTTAAATCATTATAATAAATACCAGATTTTTCACACAAAATCTTAATAGCATCATTGTAATTGATTTTTTCCATATCCATTAAAAATCCAATAACATCTCCACCCTTTTTACATCCAAAACAATAAAAATATCCTTGCAAAGGATTTACAAAAAAAGAGGGGGTTTTCTCAGCATGAAAAGGACAAAGCCCTTTATAATTAGAGCCCGATTTAACAAGCTTAATATACTGTTCCACAATAGCTACAATATCAAATTTAGCTTTAATTGAAGCTGCAGTTTGTAGATGCTCCATACTTTAATCCTTAGTAATAAAATTTTTAATATAATCTTTTGCTCCTAAAAGATGTGAAGAATAATCTGATGAAAATTTATGTGTACCCAACTTGGGGTCTTTTACCACAAAAAATAAATATTGTGTATTTTTGGGGAAAAAAGCTGCTTGCAGCGAAATAATACCAGCATTTGAAATTGGAGTAGGGGGATATCCTTTATTAACATATGTATTGTAAGGAGAATCTATCTCTAAATCTGAAAAATAAATCCTTTTAGGATGACTTCGTCCTAACTCTTCTGTAATAACATATTCAATAGTAGCACAAGATTGTAATGCCATGCCAGATTTTATTCTGTTATAAAAAACCGAAGACATTATTGGGGCTTCACTTTTAACCCTATACTCACGCTCAACAATAGATGCTATTATTACTTTATTGTAAAGCTCCTTACTTGAATAATCGCTAAAAACAACACCTATAGATTTAAGCTTATTCAAAAAATTAACAACAAACATACGAACAACATTCTTTATTTCTATGCCCTTATAAAATTTATAAGTATCTGGAAATAAAAATCCTTCAAGAGAGTCATAATCAAACCCAAGCTCATAAATAAACGATTTTTTGTTGACTAAACCAATAAAATCTTGAACATCATCGATGATAGCAAGTTCTTTAAGCTTAAAAGCAATTCTTCTGCTAGTATACCCTTCAGGTATTGTAACATCAATATTTACGCTAGAAGATCCCCTTAAAAATTCTTTATACATTTCAAATGTGGAAAGATTACTATTGATTAAATATCTTCCTTCTTTAAATTGTTTGTCACTACCAAAAATATACGAAATAAAAACAAGAAATAATTCGGATTTAATTAATCTTTGTTTTTTCAATTCTTTGGCTATTCTTTTAACTCCCCAACCTTTCTCAACATCAAATTCATACACTAAGCCATTTGCTAAAGAAGATAGATTTAAAAAATATATAAAAATTGACAAAACAGATCCTAAAAAGAACAAAAAAATAAATACTTTCCCAACTTTAATAAGCACAAGAATCTCCTAGCCAAACAAAAGTATTTCTAATTACTCCTAGTTATCAATAAAAACTTTACCAAATAGATAAAAATACAAGCATCATAACGAAATGGTATAGCACATTTAAAAGATCGCAATCAAAAAAATAGAAAAAGACATTCACTTATTTTTGCTAAATTGGGGAGGGTGGGATTCGAACCCACGTAGGCAAAGCCAACAGATTTACAGTCTGCCCCGGTTAACCACTTCGGTACCGCCCCTTAAAAGCCGACTGTCGGAGTCGAACCGACGACCTGCGGTTTACAAGACCGCTGCTCTGGCCAGCTGAGCTAAGTCGGCAAATAACAAACTAATAGTTAGTTTATAAAAATAAAAATTATTAGTCAATAGAATAATAACAAACAATTAATGCTATCTTCTTATCAATCTATTTGTTGCCAGAAAGAAAAATTTTAAAAACAAGAGCACAAAAAAAAATCATAAAACTAAAAATTAAAATTAAATAATAATTAATTTTTTTATTTCTCAATAAATAAAAAAATATCAGCCTAGTAGATTCAAGCCCAAAAGAAACAGAGCTTAAAATAATAGTAAGATCAAGATAAAATTTCTGAAAATTGTAAACAAAAATATTGTAAGAACCGGCTAAAAAAACGAATAAACTCAATAAAGAATTTAAAAACAACACAATAACCAAGATTCTAATAAAATTTGAAAAATATCTTAGATTTTTTACTTTAAAAGCTCTCATCAAATTTATAAATTTTTTATTATGAAAAGTGCTTGATTGATAATTTCTAAAAGATTGCCAATAACATCAGCTAATGTAATTTTTTTATTTTCATTTGCCATTGACTTATAAGAAACTGTTAAAGATTTTCGAATAAAAACATTATGATTTTCTAAAAGAGCCAAACATCTCTTTTTAAGCTCAATAAAATAATCTACAAATCTATTTGAAGCTTTATCAATAGTAATCGACTCATTTAAACACCACTTCAAAATCCTTTCCTTATAAGGGTCATCGATTTTACTTTCTCTTTTATACCTTTCAAACTCTTCATTTTTATAATCAATCTCAAAGTAAATATTATAAATTTCTTTTTTCAAGCCAGTAATATTATTTTCAATGTCAACATATATATTTCTCAAGTCATGATTATTAATTAATACAACATTATTTATAGTCCTTAAAACTTCCATCATTCTAACATCATATATATTTTTAAAAAAATCATTAAGAAAATATAACTTTTTAAAACTATAATTACCAAGATTTAATTCGTTAAAAATCTCACCTTTTAAATTAAAAATTACACCAGGATCTCTAACAAGGTTTTTTACTTCCTTGGTCACAAGAACTTTTAAAGAACTATCGCGCCTTTCAATGGCCTGCCCCATAACATTTAAAAATAAAATGTTCTCATAAAAATTTTTCACATCAAAAAAGGGTACATATTTTTTGGGAGACGCTACCGGGTTTTTGCAATACACCCTAAAAACATCTAAATAAGGCAAAGTTCTAGACAAGACAACAATCTTAGATACAATCGATAAAACGTTTTTTAATACATATTCTACTCGGGACAAATGATCTTCTCTTGAAATTATTTCTGAATTATTAATATCATCAGATATTAAAAAATAATTTGATATAATACTTTTAACAATGCTCTCATCTATCTCAATATCTTTTAATGTATATAAAATATCAAAAAAATAATTCAAATACTTACTAACACTTGAAAAGCTAATTCCAAATCCAACCTCAAGGTCAACGATACTAATATTCTCAACATTATCCAAAAGATCTACATTGAAAAATGAAAAAAAAGATTTGTACGGAAAAAACGCCAAACTATTAAAAACATAATAAAACTCAAACATATCAGAGACGGTTTTATAAATATTAGTCGGAATAGAATTAATATACTCATTTATTTTAATCTTAAGAGATTCTTCTAAATCGTTTTGAGTTTTTTCTTTTTTCAAAAAAAGCTCATATTCGCCTTCATCTAAAAAATCTTCTAAATTTTTCTTAGAATGAATAACTTTATTTTGAATAATTTCTAAAATAGTTTGTTCAACAACAATACCACCTTTTTCTAATTTTTTAAAAAATTCTTTCAATTCCATTGAATATCGACAAACACTAAAAAACATTTCTACAAAACCAACATACAAACATTCTCTCTTAAAATCTATTACTGGATTTTTACACATTTCATTAATTTGATTTTCTAGATTTTTTATAACATAAGCTTTATAAATATCTTCTTTACTTTTATCCTTCTGAAAAAAATTTAAAATAGTTAACCACATTTTCATAAGAAATGACTCTTCCATTAAACGCCCTGAAAGAAATTTTTCAAGCTGAGAATCAACACAAGGCTCATTACTACAATTGGGCAAAACAAACTCGGAAGAATTCAAACCTAAGCTTTTTCTTATATCATTCATCAATCTATTTTTGGTCTCTTTTGAAAGCTGACCTATAGCGTTGTATACACTATTGTTATTACCACTCATAAAACCCCAATAAAACCATTTAAAAATACAAGCACTACTTACAACATACTTCAAATAAATTAAAATTGTAAATCAATTTTAGAAAAAAATTATTTACACTATAATATAATTTTATATGAATCTAGGCAATAATAATCAAAATATAATTAAAATTGGTAAAATATTTAAAAAAAACAACTACGAATTTTATTTAGTTGGAGGCGCTTTAAGAGACTTGCTACTTAATAAACAGCCTTGCGATTTTGATTTTGCAACAAATGCAACTCCTGAAGAAATAATAAAATTATTTCCAAATAACATCAAAACAGGAATAAAACATGGAACAATTGGTATTATCTTTAATAAAAAAATCTTTGAAATCACCACATACAGAATAGAAAAAGAATATGAAAAAAACAGAGCCCCTAAACAAGTAGAGTATACTAAAAATTTAATTAAAGATCTTAAAAGAAGAGATTTTACAATCAATGCAATTGCAATGGATATTTTCAGTTTTAACATAATAGATTGCTATGATGGGAAAAAAGATCTTAATAAAAAAATAATAAGATGCATAGGGAATCCCAATAAAAGACTTGAAGAAGACGCCCTTAGAATACTTAGAGCAGCAAGATTCTCATCTACACTTAATTTTAACATTGAAAAAAATACTTTAATTTCGATGAAATACAAAAAAGAAAATATTTTACTGATTTCAAAGGAAAGAATAAAAAACGAATTTTACAAATTGTTAGAAGGCACAAATATACAAAAAGGAATTTATTATCTTAAAAAAGTTGATTTTTTTAAAAATTTTTTCAATCTAGAAATAAAAACAAAATTAATCAAAAAAACTGCACTGCTTAACAAAGACAAATTTTATCTAAAGGCAATTACTATATTAACGATTGAAAAACCTATAAAAGAATTAAAAGAAAAATTAACTTTGCTTAAATTCTCAAACAAAGAAATTAAGTTAATTTTATTTTATAGAAGCATAATCGATAATAACAATATTTTTAACATCAAAAAATTAAGTGATATTAGATACTTGCTTAGCAAAAGCACAAGGGAACATTATAAAGAAATAATTGATATATATAAAGCACTCAAAGGAAAAAAGAAAAAATATTTATTTATAACAAAAAACATAAAAAGAAAAAAATTACTAAAAAATCCTCTCTCTTTAAAAGATTTGAAAATAAACGGAAAAGATATTCAAAATTTAAAACAAATAGAAAACAAAAATATAGGTATAATTTTAAACATTCTGCTAAGCTATGTAATTGAAAATCCCAAACTTAATACTAAAAATTATCTTATAAAAAAAATAAAAACCTTAAAGATTAATATCTTCCATGGCCTTTAAAGCTACTTCAGCTGCTCTCATTTCGGCTTCTTTTTTAGACTTGCCCTTTCCATTTGATATAAACTTTTCTCCAACATAAAGTTCAACGCAAAAAACTTTATCGTGATCTGGACCTATTTCCTTGTCTAGCTTATAACTTGGCGAGATTTTATATTTCTTTTGAACATATTCTTGCAACAAACTCTTATAATCTTTAAAATCGCCCCTATTAAACATCAATCTTATATACATATCAAAAAGTCCAACCACAAATTCTGTTGCCATTAAAAACCCACTATCAAGATAAATAGCTCCTACAAGGGCTTCAATAGCATCCGCAAGAATGCCTTTTTTGTTGCGACCATCATTACTCTCCTCCCCTCTGCCAAGTAAAATATAAGAACCAAGATCAATTTCTCTAGCAATACTAGATAGGGAATCTTCGCTAACAATATAAGATCTTGCCTTACTAAGTTCTCCTTCACTTTTATTTGGATAAGTTTTATAAAGATGATCTGTGATGATCAAATTAAGCACAGAATCTCCCAAAAATTCTAATCTCTCATTGTTACCAGATTTTTGATCCAACTCATTAGAATACGACGAATGGCTTAATGCTGTATTTAATAAATCAAAATCATTAAAATTAATGCTCAAATTTTCCAAAAATTCACTTAATTGAGTTTTTCTTTCGCTACCAAAACAAAAATCGGAAGATTTTTTTTTCATCAACCTTTTCTCTTTTTAATAAAATTAACAACATCACCTACTGTCTCAAATTCATTGGCCTCGTTTTCCGGAATCTTATCATCAAAAGCCTCTTCAAGTAAATATAAAAGCTCATAAATATCAAGACTATCGGCACTAAGATCCTCAACAAATCTAGAGTCTATGGTGATTTCATCTTCTTTTTTATCAAGCTGCTCAGATATAATAGACCGAACCTTACTAAAAATTTCATCATTATCCATGAATACACCTTCCTTGCTACAAACTACAAACCTATTTCTAGATATTGGTTATTCCTATAATATCCACATTTTAAACAAATTCTGTGCCTCACTCCAAGATTGCCACAATTAGAACATTCTTGAAATTGTGGAATTTTCTTTCTCATATTGATACTACGCCTTGTTCTACTCCTAGATTTTGAAGGCTTAAATTTTGGAACAGCCATTACTTTCTCCTACTACTTTTAAACTACATTAAATTATCTTAATAATATATATATTAACCAAGTCATTTGTCAATAAACTTAGATTTCAATCTATTAAACACCAATTCTGGAACAAAATCAGAAAGATCAACATCCTTTTTTCTCATCAATTCCTTTACAAAATCCGATCTTACATATAAATGCTCCGCACTACTTGGCAAAAATATAGTATCGATTTTAAAATTTAATTTATTATTAACAAGATACCTCTCAAACTCTATATCAAAATCATTAAAAGCTCTAATTCCCCTAACAATAAATTTAATAGAATTAATTAATGCATAATCAACAATAAATCCGCTATACCTATCTACAAATACATTTGAAAAATTTAAAGACAAAATAACATCTTTTGTAAGACTAAATCTCTCAATATCAGTTAATAAATATTTTTTTGATTTATTTTTAGCGACTAAAACAACAACTTTGTCAAAAATGGCCAAAGATCTTTTAATTAAATCAATATGACCCCAGGTAATTGGATCAAAAGATCCAGGAAAAACTGCCACCTTCATATCAACAAAGCCTAAATCCCCTATTGATATCTTTAAGAATTTTTTTACGCCATATTGGTTGTTCTTTTAAATTTTCAAATTCAATTTCTTTGATAATTTTGAAATATAAATATTCTCCTCTAGAAGATGTATCCACAATAAAAAATTTACCAACACCTCTATAAACCAATTTTTCACTATTTGAAAGATTATTCTCAACCGTTAATTTGTTAATAGCACAATCAAAATGAACGGGCTTATCTTCATTTTTAACCTTTAAAGACATACTAAAAACAAGATCATTTATTTTTTTTTCACAAATAGCACAAGTAATGTCAAAATTTATTCTTGTTTTAAATTTTATACTTCTTCTTCTAAATTTACCTTTAAAAACATTTTGTTTATCTGGATTTAAAACAGTAGATTTACTATTAGAATTGTTTAACGGGAAAACATTTTGACTTTTACTCTCAGAATTTAACTTTTTATTTTTAAAACCATAAAAACGCTTATTGTATTTCTGAAAATTACTACTACCCTTAAACTTACTCTGAGTATATTTCAAAATCAACTCTCCTTAACGACAACAAATAAATATTTGTCCTACAAAAATAAAAAATTAGTAAGAATAGTTAACTAGTGTCCTTAATCGCAGCAAATGCATGACCAAGCTTGCTAAAATTATTTTTTAAAACATCAAAAATCCTAAATCTCTGAATAAAAACTCACACAACAAAAAATCATTCAAAAATGATTTTTAATCATAATCTAATTTGCTTCATCTCATGACCTAATTTACTAAAATATTTAAAATAACTTAAAAATTAATGTCTAATCTTTTTAGTATTAAGACGCTCCTTTATCTTCATAGCAGCTTTACCAATTCTATTTCTCATATAATAAAGCTTTGCTCTTCTAACCTTTCCTTTTCTTAAAACTTCAACTTTTTCTATAATAGGAGAGTATACTGGAAAAATTTTTTCAACGCCTATTCCTGAAGAAATTTTCCTAACTAAAAACGTTTTGCCAATTCCTTTATTTTGAAAAGCAATAATAATCCCTTCAAAACTCTGCAACCTTTCATTACTACCTTCAATAATTTTATAAACAACCTTTACAGTATCTCCCACATTAAAGACAAAAGTCTCATTTTTCTTATTCTGAGCTTCAATTTTTCTTATCAAATCCATCATCTTCTCCTATTATCTCTAAATATTTAAGGTATAAATCATATCTATTTTTCTTAGTTTTTTCTATAGCTTTAAAAAGCCTCCAATTCTTTATATTTTCATGATGCCCTGAAACAAGAACTTCTGGAACCTTTATCCCCATGAAATTATAAGGCCTAGTATAATGAGGATATTCAAGTAACCCATTTTTCACACCAAATGATTCTTCTAATAAAGAATTAGGATTTATTACTCCATCTAGCAGTCTATATAAACTATCTATTAACACAAGAGCTGCAATCTCTCCTGAAGATAAAACATAATCTCCAATGGAAATCTCAAAATCAACATACAAATCTATAATACGTTGATCAATCCCTTCGTATCTTCCACAAATTATAACAATTTCTTCTTTTTTTGACAAGGAATAAGCCAACTCTTGGGTATACTTTATACCAGAGGGACTTAAAAATATTGTTGTTTTCTTAGTAGCTTCTACATACTCAAGAGCAAAAGACATGGGTTCAGCCTTTAATACCATCCCAGCACCTCCTCCATAAGGCACATCATCACATCTTTTATATTTATCTTTTGAAAACTCTCTAACATCAATAAGCTCAAAACTTACTATTCCTTTGTCAATAGCTTTTTTCATTATTGAATTTTCAAAAAATGGTTTAATTATTACTGGGAAAAGGGATATAACTGTAAATTTCATCTTAAAAGATCTAAAACCTTAAGCTCAATTGTTTTCTTACTAGTATCTATATCTCCAATATAAATGCCTAAAAAAGGGATAAAAAAAAACTTAATACCCACTTTAACCTCAAGAAATACACTATTTAAATATTCAAAGAAAGCTACAACTTCTCCTAACTTCCTATTGTCATTAACAATAGCATAGCCAATCAATTTTCCCAAATAATATTCGCCTTCTTTCAAACTCGATGCAAGCACATCATCAACCCACAATTCAAAACCAATCAAAGGCTTAACTGACTCGGGGGTATCAATTCCTTCAAACTTCAAAAATAAGGAATTGCTCTTTATATTAACATCTACAATTTTAACTTCAATGGCAAAACCATTGCTTTTTTTCAAAAGAACTTTATTATTTTTTAGGTTAATAAAATCATAAAAATTATTGGATATGCTTTTGACCTTAGCATATCCATTAACTCCATAAGACGACAATATCACGCCTTTAATAAACATAAATCAATCTAAAATTTCCAATTGCACTCGCCTATTGGTTTTAGCAGCACAAGCTCCAAGCAAAGTCCTAATAGCTCGTGCAATACGACCTCGTCTCCCAATTATCTTACCTACATCACTTTGAGAAACTCTTAATTCTAAAATAGTTGATTTTTCCCCTTCAATTACATTTAGCTTTACTTCATCTTGTTTGTCTACAAGAGACTTTACTATAAACTCTATAAGTTCAATCTCATTTCCATACTCTTTCATCTAAACCTCCTGACTTTTAGTATTCAAGTTGTTTTTATTTAAAAGCATTTTCACTGTATCACTTAAAATTGCTCCCTTGCTTATCCAATCTTTAATTCTATCTTCCTTAATTTTTATTTGATTTTGCTTTTCAACAGGATGATAATAACCAAGCTCTTCAATTGCCCTGCCATCTCTAGGAGAAGCAGAATCCATAACCACAATCCTATAATAAGGTCTTTTCTTAGCCCCCATTCTCTTCAATCTTATCTTAACGCTCAAATTTATTCCTCCTTATTTTCCCAAAAGGGATGCAATCTTATTTTGAAAATCTTTATTTTTCATTTTTTTCATAATCAAAGATGTTTGACTAAACTTTTTTATGAGCTTATTAACATCAAAAATAGTCGTTCCACTTCCTAAAGCTATTCTTTTTTTTCTTGAAGGATTGTTCAAAATAACTGGGTTTACTCTTTCTTTTTTAGTCATGGAAAGAATAATAGCTTCTTCTCTATTAAAACTTTCTTCATTCAAATCACCCATATTCAACATTGTTTTTGAAGCACCTGGTAAAAAACTTACAAAATTAGAAAACCCTCCCATTTGTCTCATGCGTCTAAATTGGCTTAAATAGTCTTCAAAATTAAAACTAGCTTTATTAATTTTTTCTTCAAGTTTAATAATCTCTTCTTTGTCAACAATACTTTGAACCTTCTCTACAAGACTAACAACATCCCCCATGCCAAGAATTCTAGAAGCAATTCTTTCTGGGTAAAAGAAATCAAGATCTTCAATTTTTTCTCCAACCCCAATAAATTTAATAGGAACTGCACAAATACTTTTAAACGACAGTACAGCGCCTCCTCTGGTATCTGAATCAAACTTAGAAAATATTGCACCAGTAAGCCCAACATTCTCATTAAATTCCTTAGCAATATTTGCTGCAACTTGCCCCATCATAGAGTCTAGCACCAAAATGGTTTCTGCTGGATGCAAAATCTCCTTAATTTTTTTTATCTCTTCAACTAATGAAGATTCAACCTCAAGTCGTCCTCTAGTGTCAACTATTACAGAATCAAAAAACTCAGACTCGGCAAACCTCATAGCAGCTTTAACAATCTTAATAGGATCTTTTTCTCCTTCAAGTGAAAATACCGGAACATCTATTTGATTGCCCAATATTTTTAACTGCTCTATAGCCGCTGCTCTAAATGTATCGGCAGCTACAAGAAGCACTTTTCTATTTTCTTTTTTAAGCCTTAAAGAAAGCTTAACACATGTTGTAGTCTTGCCAGAACCTTGAAGTCCAAGCATAAGAACATAAGATTGTTTATTAACAGGATATAAGCTAAGCTCACAACTTTTGCCTCCCAAAAATTTAACAAGATTATCATTGACAATTTTAATAAACTGAGATTTAGGATCAATACCTCTTAAAACTTTCACTCCCTTGGATTCTTCAATTATAGAATTTAAAAAACGTCTTACAACTCTTAAGTTAACATCAGCGTCAATTAATGAATTTTTGATAATCTCAATAGCCTCTGCAATATTTTTGTCATTTATTGTAGATTTCCCAGAAAGATAATTTACAAAATTTTTAAAATTTGACCCCAAACTTTCAAGCATTAAAAATAACCCTTATTCTCAAAAATAATCTTATCAAATATAAGATACAAAAAAAGGCAATATTAATCAATATCTCCTCCTGTCAAATAAAATTTATTAAAAATAACACTAGAAGCGGGCCCAACAACAGAAATTTCGGTATCTAATGAACTAAGCTTTAATACTACATTTTCTTTATTGCGCTTTTTAATCTCTTCTTTTAACAAATCAAAAAAAGCTTTTAATTTAAAACTTTGACCATAGAGCACCAAATAATTAAAATCGAGCATTCTTTGAATATTAATAATAATTATTGCCAAATATTTAACCGTATCTTCCATAATTTTATTTATAAAATCATATTTTTCATAAAGAGAAAAAATATCATATATTGTAACCTTTTTCAATCTACCTTCATACTTTTCATAAAGCTCAGGAATCTCACCATTCATAAATTCTTTCGAGATTAATCTCTGCAAAGCAAAATTAGATATTAGCATATTAACACAACCTTTATTACCACAAGTTGGGCAATTTTTCTCTCCTTCATAATCAATTATCATGTGGCTAACCATACCTGACTTATTATTAAAACCGGGATAAACATTGCCACCTGACCAAATAGAAAGTTCAGCAGTATCCGTATAGTCAAAAAACATAATATTATCTATATTTTTACCCATAAATTCAGCAAGAGATAAATTTTTAACATAGCTTTCAAGATAAACTGTAAGTGAAAAATATTCCTCAAGTATTCTCTTAACAGGAACATCTTTTTCAATCCACGCTCCATAACTGTCATTAACAATGCCTGATTCTTTATCTTTTATTAAACCTATAATACTAAAACCTAAGCCAATAAACTTATCTCTTGAGAAATTATGCTTCCAAATAATTTCTATCATATGATCTTTTATTTTTTCTAAAATATCATAAGCACTAACTGGGGGCTCAAAAGAATGAGTCTCGCTTATTAAAACCTCACATTTAAGATTAGCAATACCTATTTGAAAATAATTACTAGAAATAATAACTCCCATTGAATACGCATAATCTTTATTAATATCAAGAAGTATTTCTTTTCGTCCATGTTTTTTAATATCAGATACTCTAGAGCCAACTTCGATTAAAAGATTTTCTTTTATCATTTGATTAGTCAAAATAGTAACCGCAGCATTTGTTAAGGTTAACTTACGAGCTAAGTCTGTTCTTGAATATTGCATATTTTTCAAACTAAGAAGAATTTTTTTTCTATTTCCACCCCTAATTGAAACCATATTTTCACCTTGCATAATACACCTCCTTTATTTTTTAAAATAAAAAAATATTATAGAATATCATATCAAAAAAACCCAATATAATATTCTATCTACTCCCCAAAGACAAACATACCTTTATAAGGTTAAAAATATTTTACATCATAATAACAGATTCATAAACTATTAAAAATTTACAGCTTAACAAAAAAATGAATAAAATCATTTTTATAAAAACTCATTAATAAAAATTAATTAGATTTATAAAATAATAAACACAAGAAAAGCTATTTGCCCAAAAACTAAAACTTTAACTTAGTTTTTCCTTAAAATAAGAAAATTCCATAGTAAAACTGCCTCTCCCTTTAGTAGAACTTCTTAAAATAGAAGCATACCCAAAAAGCTTCTCGAAAGCCGCCTCTGATTTTATCAAATCATACTCTCCAACATTGCTAACGGAATGAATAATACCCTCTATAATACTTAATGAAGAAATAATTTCTCCTGTATGCTCAATAGGTGTTCTAATTTCCAATAACATTATTGGTTCAAGTCTAATAGGGCATGTTTTTTGAAAAATATTATGAAAAGCAAATCCTGAAATTGATTCAAAAACACTCTCACTAATCTTACTAGTCTCACAGACAATAGAAAAAATGATAACATTAATATCAATAATAGGATATCCAAAAATTCCACTTACAAATGCGGCTGTAATTCCCCTCAATATTGCAGATTTAATTGCAGAATCAATACCACATTCGAAATCAATTTTATTTCCTTCGCCCCGCGACAAAGGTTTAATGATCATTCCAATTTTAAAATCAATATTTTTGCCAGCAAAGATATTATTAAACCTAAAAATTTCTTTTACAATTTTACCCGCACTCTCTCTGTAGCTTACTTGAGGTTTTCCTGTATGAACATTAAGATTAAATTCATCTTTAACTCTAGTCAAAATAATCTCAAGATGCAATTCGCCCATCCCAGATATAATCAATTGCCCTGTTTCTTTGCTCTCAGAATAACTAAAAGTAGGATCTTCTTTAGATATTATTTCAAAAATTTGCTTTAGCCTAACCTCATCTGATGATCTTTCAGGCTCAACAGACATTAAAACAACTGGCTCTGGAAACATAACAGATTCAAGCAAAATATTATTGTCTTTCTCAATAAGAGTATCCCCTGTAACGGAAAACTTTAATCCTAAAACAGCACCAATGTCACCTGTTTTCACGAAATCTATTTGTTCATTTTTATTTGAAAAAACTCTAAAAATTTTTGTAAACTTTTCACGCTTACCATTTGAAGCATTGACAATTTTTTTATTAGCATTAATCTCACCAGAATAAACCCTAACAAAATAAAGATGAGAAGCAATTACACTTGAATACTGAACTTTAAAAACAAGAGCTGACAATTTTTTATTTTCATTAGGATCAACTAAAATTTTTTTATTTGTATCTAAAGAGAAAGCACCAAAATTTTTTTCAAAAGGACTTGGTAAATAATCTACAATCGAATCAATTAAAGACTCTATTCCAATATTTTTTAAACTAGTTCCCATTAAAACAGGAATAATAAATCTAGAAATAGTGCCTCTTCTAATCTCGCTCTTAATAATATCTAAACCAATCTCTTTGTCTTCAAGAAATAATTGAGTAATTTCTTCACTAAATTGGCTAAGAATGTCTATTAATTTTTTCTTAAAAAGAACTACTTTTCCAATAAATTCTTCTCTAACTTGGCTATAAGTTAATTTTGGAACTCCCTTTTCCATTACAAAATGAAGTTCTTTATTTAAAAGAATATCAACTACTCCTTCAAAATTGCTTTCATTTCCAATTGGAATTTGCAAAACTAAAGGAATAGTTTTAAACTTATTTTCAATATCTCCTACAACTTTAAAAAAATCAGCACCTATTCTATCCATCTTATTAACATAAGCAAGTCGTGGAATTTCATATTTTTCTGCTTGTTTCCAAACAGTTTCTGTTTGAGCTTGAATTCCATCAACAGCGCTAAAAATAACAACGCCCCCATCAAGAACTCGAAGAGATCTTTCAACTTCTGCAGTAAAATCAACATGCCCTGGAGTGTCAATAATGTTTATTTGGCAACCCTTCCAATGGCAAGTAATAGCAGCCGAACTAATAGTAATTCCTCTTTCTTGCTCTTGAGGCATCCAATCAGTAACGGTGTTTCCAGAATCAACATCTCCCATTTTATGACTTTTGCCAGTATAATAAATAATTCTTTCCGTGGTAGTAGTTTTGCCAGCATCAATATGAGCCATAATTCCAATATTTCTAATACCCATAAAATCCCCAACAACAACTTAAAGCCTTAATACAGATAAAATAATCATTATCGCAAGTCAACCCTTTTAATAAAATTGTTATTTTATATTGCGCTCGCAACATTTGTGCTTATCGTGACAAAAACAATTACAATTTTCAAGCAATGCCTTATGCATCCATAAATATTTCTCAAGATCACTCATGATGTCATCTATAATATTAGCAGTACCATAATCACAAGCAGCATCAATTAATCTTCTCATTTCAAAAATATTTTTCAAAATCTCAGAAAGACTACAAACAATGCTTTGCATTGAAAGTAAAAAATTAGAAGTTGATTCAATATCAAGTTCCTTAATAAAGGATTTTTTCATAAACTCAGAATATCTAAATTCAGAATCATATCCAAGCATTCTTGAACGTTCTGCAACAATATCAATAATCTTTTCAACATATTCATAAAGATCTTGGGTTTTTTTGTGAATAACAAAGAAATTAGTATCTTTTATATTCCAATGAATACCTCTTAAATTAGAATAAAAAATATGCAAACTTGCCAACAGTTCTTGTAATTTTAACTGTATTGCTTCTAAATCATCCTTTTTTATATAAATTAAATACTTTTCCATAACTATCTCCCTAATACAATTATTATAATGCATAATGAGATATAATTATGATTTTAATATTATAATAAATAAAAAGAAAAAGGATCTTTGATGAAAAAATTGATTTTGATTTTTGCACTATTTTTGTCTCAAGCATGCAATTTAAATACAATACATCCATTAGATACAAAAGAAGATATGAAAATCCTATATTCAGAAATTGCTGAATTGAGAAAAAATTTAAATCTAAACCATCTAGAAATAGATGATACTCTTGAAAAAGTTGCAAAAGAATATGCTATCAAACTAGGCGAAAATAAAACACTAACTCATACCCTTTTTGGCACAACCCCAATGCGAAGAATACACAAATATGATAACACCTTTAATTTAACAAGAGAGATACTAGCATCAGGAGTCGAACTTGACAGCGTAGTTAATGCATGGCTTAATAGCCCGAGCCACAAAGAAGCTCTTGTTAATACAGATACAAATAAAATAGGTGGCTATAGATTGAAAACAGCTAACAATGTTAATATATTTGTGGTTCTTTTTGGAAAAAGAAAAGAGAAGAATTGACACTATTAAAACTTATACTGTATACTATCTATTAGCAAAAAGGGCTCATAGCTCAGTTGGTCAGAGCGCCTGCCTTACAAGCAGGATGTCGGGAGTTCGAATCTCTCTGGGCCCAAAAATAACCTAAACTTCAATTACTTTTAATTCTAAGACCAAGTTTATTTTAGAATTTTCAAGTATATTGTTTAATTTTTTTTGAACTGCATTGGCTTTTTCTAGATTTTCAAAAAGAAAAATAAACGCTCCTCCTTTACCAGAACCACTCAACTTACCAGAAAGAGCACCTAGCTCAAGTCCCCTATTTATCAACCAATTAAGAGTATCATTAGACAACCCTAAGCGCTTTAAACATCGGTGTGCAATATTCATTTCGCTAGCTAAAGAATATACATCCTTATTCAGAAAAGAAACAAAAGCATTGTTTACAGCAAGACCAAGTTTTTCAATAAAAACAAATAAATCGGAATTAGATAATAACTGTTTTTTTAAATCAACAACAATTTCTTTAGTCGTAAAATCTCTTTTTATCGCTCCTATTAAAAAATAAAAACCAGAATCTTTTAATTTTATTGAATTTAAAACATCTTCTTTTTTCTCCAAATAAAAAGTTCCACCAAGATCAATCAGTCCAATATCCATTCCAGAAGATTTTCCATGAAAAATGTTTTCAATTTGATTTGCTAACAAAATTTTATTACAATCCCTGTATTCAAAATGACTTGTAATATATTCTGCAAAACACAAACTAAGACTAGCAGAAGAACCAAGGCCAACTCCAATAGGAATTTCAGAAAAAATGGTAAACTCAATCGGATTAACTTTGCTGTAATTTGAAACAATAAAGCTTATTAAGCCATTTAATCTTGTACTGGGCTCTCCTAAATATTTCCAATTTTTAGACACTCTGTAAACCAGATCCATATAAATCGGAACCGTGGCTCCAATAACTGGAAATCCGTAAACAGCGCTATGTTCGCCTAAGAATAATATTTTAGCAGGTTTCCTTATTCTTAGCATTTATCGCTTTCGAACTTAATACTTTCACGCTCTAAAACAATCGGAATAATTTTTGACAAATCAAAAGCTTTAATATTAGGCCTGTAAACTAAAAAAGTTTCATTTCCAGCCCCCAAAGCTTTAATCAAATCACATTGATATCGAAGGTGTTCAAAACTTGGAGGCAAAGTTGCTGAAACCCCTATTGCCTCTCCAATTGCCAATCCTAATTCTTTAGCTCTTCTTAAACTAGAAATTAATGCGGACTTAGAACTACCAACACTTGAAACAAGTTTTTTCATCTCCAAATTACATTTCAATATAAAATCTAAAATAGAATCTCTATGTTTATTGTACTCATAAATAGAATCGGTAGTTTTAACTGCTTGCAAACCCTGCATCAAATAAAAATCATCAAACTCTACAACACCTAGCTGCCTGCATTTAGGAGTAAAACCACCTTCAAACTCAATAGCACCTCCAAAAATACTAGTGGCAATATCATATCCACTACCTATTCCTCCTTGAGAGTGTCTATAAGCTTCCAAACAATATTTAAAAATTTCACCTTTATCAACAACATTAGTAACATTATAAATTAAAAAAAGTCCACAAACTATGCCAATAGCAACAACAGCGCTTGAGCCAAATCCCTTTTTAGTTCCGTCATTAAAGAAAAAATTGCTTGTATCAATATACACATCATATGCGATGCTCTCTAGATTAAAAAAATAATTTTGATTCAAATACTCAAACATTTTAAAAACAAAATCATTTCTACTTTCTATTAAAGAAAAATCGTCTATCTTTTTCTTTTTGCTAAAGAAACGCCAAGAATCACTCTTTTTAAAAGAAAAAAATGCTCTCTTGTCGATAGCAATTGCCAATCCCAATCCCTTTTCCTCTAAAATAGTATATTCCCCCATTAAAAGCAAATTCCCAGGCACAGAAAAACTAATTAAATCCATTCTAAATCACACCCAACCTTTGAAACAATAAAATTAATGCTAGTAAAATTTTGCTTAAGTCCTTTTAAAATAGTATTTAAATTTTTTTCCAAACAAATAAGCTTCACTTGGGGGCCTGCATCCATTGTCTCAAATACAAAAATTCCTTCATTTCTCAAATTAGCAGCATATTTAATTAAATCTATTGTACTACTTTTAAAATAAAAAATAGAAGATGCAAACATTAAAGCAAACATATTTTGATAACTTTTTACAATATTTGCTCCAAAATGTACAAAGTCTTTTTTTAAAAAAAAATATAAAGCATCTTTAAAAATCTTTTTACTAGAGGCAATCCAAGCATCATAATAAAATTCATGGTGTTTACAAATATTCATTGCAGCTCTTGAAGACAACTCTTTTTCATTAGTATCAATTATGGCAAATATTATGCGCAAATCATTAAAATAAGATTGATCTCTTAATTGAAAAGATTCTTTTGAACCTTCTTTTAAAATAGTAAATCCCCCATAAATAGCCCTTGATGCAGAAGCTGATCCTACTCTTGCAAGATTAGATGCACTATTAAAAGAATATTTATTAAAATATTTCAAAATACAAGCAGCAATTGAAGCAAAACCTGAACTCGAACTTGCAAGGCCTGCTGCTGTTGGAAAATTGTTTTCACTTTTAATTCTAAATCTAACATTTGGTTCATTAAGAATTTTTCTTGCATAATCAAAAAACACCTTTTCTCTATTTTGCAATATAATTGGCCTTGAATTTAAAATTATTTCATCTCGATCTGAAAGCTCAAGCTCACTTATTGAATAAAACTTATCAACACTAACAGCAAGACTAGAGGTTGCTGGAATATTTAAACAAACATCCTTCTTGCCCCAATATTTAATTAAAGCCAAGCTTGCATTAACTTTGCACTTTACCTTCATTCTCTAACCTTATTTTCTTTAAAATTTTAAAAGCAAAATCAAAAGAATAAATATCCATTCTTTCCATTTCTAATAATAATTTGTTTTTCTCAAAATCAGAAATATCATATTTTGTCTTTAACAGGTAAAGTATTTTATTAACATGCAATCTCATGTGACCTTTTTGAATTCCATCAAATGCAAGAGCCCTTAATGCGGCAAAATTACTAGCAAGCCCAACACAAGCAAGAATGCCAATGAATTCACTCTTACTATTTACATTCATAATTTTAAAACTTAAAATTGAAGCTTCACTAAAAGATATAACCCCGCCTTTAGTTCCAACTTGCAAAGGAATTTCAATTTCTCCAACCAAAGCATTATCAATAGTATAAAATTTACTAAGGGGAAGATATTTTCCGCTTTTTGAAGCAAACCTATGCACAGAAGCCTCAAGCGCTCTTGTATCATTAAAAGTAGCAAGGCACACTCCTGTAATCCCATTCATAATACCTTTATTATTAGTAACAGCTCGCTCCTCTTCATAGAAACCTATATTAGAAATAAGTTCAATTTTTTTAGCTAAATTAAAAGAATTCTCTTTATTTAATAGCAAATGTTTATAATCTAAAACAAAACAAGCCTTGACTGTAAATTCACTAATATCATTGCTTAAAACTTTTAAAACACATTCATATCCAAATTCTAAAAAAATACGTTCTGCTATACGCTCTGCAATTGAGTTTAGCAAATTAGCACCCATAGCATCACAGGTGTCTAAATAAAGATTCAATTTTTGAATACCAAGCTCTTTAATATACTTAGTTGACAATCTTCTAAATCCACCTCCTCTTTGATTCATATTAAACAAAAGAGGTTCAATCCAAGTTTTGATTTTATCATCAAGATCAATAAAAATTTTACTTAAATCTTTCTCTGATTTTATATAAATCTGAGAAATTCCCAACACTTCACCTAAAGAATACTTCAAATTAGCATTTTCAAGAATTTTTGCTGCAAAATTCAAGGCAGCAACAACAGAAGATTCTTCTGTTGCAATAGGCAATGAATAGTATTTGCCATTTATTTTCAAATTTTTTACAATTCCAATAGGAAAAGACAAATATCCAATATAATTTTCTATCATATTAAAAAGAAAATCTTCATCAGCATTATTATAAAAAAAATCTTCAAAAGATAATCCTAAAAAACTTTTTATCTCTTGCCTTTTTTCTAAAACACTTTTATGTCTAAAATTTTTGCTAAGCTCCATAAAAATGCTTAAAAACTCCAAGCTCAGCAAGCAAGTAGCTACTTAAAAAATACTTATTATTTCTAAGTTCTGACAAATTTTTACTTCCACTTAAAAACATAGACATTTTTAAAACATGCTCATAATCAGAAAAAAGATTAAATACAGAATCTTCTCCTGAATCGTAAAAAGCCCTAAGAACAACTGCCGCAACACCTATGAGCTTAGCTCCAAGAGCAATACCTTTGGCAATATCCATGCCCGTCTCATATCCACCAGATGCAAAAATATTAGCCTTTAGAGAATCATCAATGCTAAGCAAAGTAAAAATCGAAGGAATACCCCAATCAGAAAAACAAGATGCAATATTTAGATTATTGCCCTTTATGCCTTCTACTAAAACCCAATTAGTTCCACCACTTCCAGCAAGATCAATATAAGAAACACCAAGCTTAAATAATTCCTTAACATCATTTGGTGAAATTCCAAAACCTGTCTCTTTTACAATCAATGGAACACTTAGAAAGTCAGACAATTTAGCTATTGACTCTTTTATTCCTTTAAAATTTCTGTCTCCATTAACATTCATCAATTCCTGACCTGAATTGAGATGAACAATAATTGCATCAACTTCCAATCTCTTGATCATTTCAGCTACTCTGGAAATACCAAATTCAACAATCTGAACAGCACCAACATTGGCAAACAAAGGAATATTATGGGCATATTTTTTAAGGGTAAAGTCTTTTATGTACTCAGGATACTTAAACAAAAGTTTAAAAGAGCCTAAACCAATGGGAATTTTTAAATAATTTGCAATTTTAACTAAAGATTTGTTAAAATCATTCCCTTCTTTACTGCCCCCTGTCATGGAAGAAATAAAAACAGGCATGCTAATATTGTATCCGAATATTTCTTCTTTTATGCTTATCTCAGAAAAATTAAAATCACTAAGAGCATTATGCTTTAGCTTAATAAACTTTAAAAAATTGCATCCGCTTTTAACATCGTTTTCATTCAAACAAATCTCAATATGCCTTTTTTTATTTTCTAATATATTAGGCTCGATACCCATAAACTCGGTATCCATCATTTCTTAGTTCTTTTAAATAAAATCCTCTAGATTCACCAGGAATTATTTTATTTTGAAAGAAATCTTTATATTCTTCAAAATTCGCATTATTTCTATTTTTCAAAAGTCCATCAAGATCCCATAATTTAACAACATCAAAAGCACCTTTCTCAATAGTAAATTCATAAATAACCATGATATTACCAGATCCATAAGAACAAAACAATATCTTTTCCCCTGAAATATCTTTCTTGGAAAATACTCTTTTTAAATAAAATGCTAAAGATAGAAAAATTGAACCCGTATACAAATTCCCCACTTCCATGGCAGCTTCAACTCCATCGTAAAAATCTATTGATTCTAAATAAGCATTTCTAACAGATTCGTCATCACTATAATATTTTTTTAAAATATAATGCATTGAATCTATTGGCATCTTAGCAAAAGGAACATGTAAAATAAATCTATAATTAGAAAATAAATCTTTCATGTTAAGCTGCTTTTTGAAAGCAAAATCTCTTAAAGCATTTTCATTTGCATTATTGTAACATTCAACCGAATATTGGCCTCTCACCTTAGCTTCAACGCTTCCAAAAGGCCTAAAAAAATCATCAACATCATCGGTATAAACTCCAAATTCAGATAAATTGATCGAGAGTAGCTTTGGATTTTTTTCAACCAGAATTGCAGTTGCACCAGCTCCTTGGGTAATCTCAGCCGTAGTAAGATTGCTATAATGCGCAATATCTGAAGAAAAAACTATGCCATATTCAGAATTATTAGAATGACTTAAAACACTTGCTACACTATGTAAAGACATAGCAGCACCAGCGCACGCATGTTGAACTTGGAAAGTTAAAAAATTATTTCTCAGACAAATACCCGACTGCTTTAAAGCTCCAAAAACATAAGAAGAAATTGACTTTGAATGATCAACACCTGTCTCAGTTCCTCCCAAAAGCATTCTAATTTTGCTTAAATCAAGGTTATTGTTGTCAAAAATAAGCTTAACAGCCGAACTTGCCATAGTTACACTGTCCTCATTAGGACTTGTAAACCTAAAACCCTTTTGCAAGGTTGCATCTATTGCTCTATTGATTTTTTTAAAAAAAACTTCATTAGAATGATATAAAGAATTTTTTAAAAGAACAGAAAAGTCTAAATAATTTAAAGGTAAAAAAATCCTAATATCACTAATACCTATTTTCATACACTCCTCACTGCACTAATGAACCTAATATTATATTATAATATGCAAAAATTATCAAAATCTTATATAATGAAACCTAAAAAGGAAGTTTATGAAAATAGCTGTACTTTTATCTGGAGGAGTTGATAGTTCTGTTGCCCTTTATAGAATTATAAACAAAGGATATGCAAATATAAAATGTTACTATCTAAAAATTTGGCTTGAAGATGAACTATCTTATATTGGAAACTGCCCTTGGCAAGAAGATTTAAATTACGTTGAAGCTGTATGCAACAAATTTAATGTTCCGTTTGAAATAATAAACTTTCAAAAAGAATATTATAACAAAGTGGTAAGCTATACTATTGAAGAACTAAAAAATGGAAATACCCCAAGTCCAGATATTTTTTGCAATCAAAGAATAAAGTTTGGGGCATTTTTTGAGAAAATCAACGAACAATATGATTTGGTTGTCACAGGACATTACGCTAAAATACAAATAAAAGAAAAAAGATTTTTTTTAAAACAGGCAAAAGATAAAATTAAAGACCAAAGCTACTTTTTATCTCACCTCTCTCAAAAACAAATTTCAAAACTATACTTCCCATTAGGAACATTACTTAAAAGCGAAGTAAGACAAATAGCTAAAAATATAAATTTGCCCAACAAAGATAGAAAAGATAGTCAAGGTATTTGCTTTTTAGGGAAAATTAAATATAACGAATTTATTAAATATCACCTTGGCGAGAAAAAAGGCAATATAATTGAAAAAGAAACGGGAAAAATAATAGGGGTTCATAACGGATATTGGTTTTTTACAGTTGGACAAAGAAGAGGAATTAAGCTTAGCAACGGACCGTGGTTCGTCATAGAAAAAGATTTAAAAAAAAATATTATATATATCTCCCATAACGAGAATTATTTAAAACAAGCAAAACGCAAATTTTCAGTTCACGAAATACATTGGATAAATGGTGTACCTTCAGATTTTGAAAATTTAAAAATTAAAATAAGACATGGTGAAAAGAAATACTCGTGCAAATTAAAATTTATCACAAATAACTTAATTGAAATTTCTTTAAATAAAAAAGATCAAGGAATCTCCCCAGGGCAATTTGCAATCTTTTATAAAAATACAGAATGTCTAGGAGGTGCTAAAATTTTTAAAATCATAGAATAATAGTCCGCCAAAAAGCTAGAGAAGATTTAAAAAACCTTCTCCTTACTTTTCGATCTTAAAGTAATCAACAGATTCTTTTAAATCTTTTACACTCTCTAGCATTTTTTCAGACATTGCAGAAAGTTCTTCACTACTTGAAGCTGTGGTCTGAACTAACTGACTAACTTGTTCTATTGCGTTTTTAAATTGCTCTATTTGAACACTTTGTTTAGAGCTTTCATCAGAAATATTTTTCACAAGTCTAGCCGTTTGCTCCATACCAGGGACTATTTGCTCAAAATTTTCTCCAGCACGACTTGCAACAGTCAAACTTCTGTTTGCAATATCAATAATCTCTCTTGCTGATTCCTTGCTTTGATCCGCAAGCTTTCTAACCTCAGCAGCTACCACTTCAAACCCCTTGCCTTTTTCCCCCACTCGTGCGGCCTCAATCGAAGCATTTAAAGCGAGCAAATTAGTTTGCCTTGTTATCTCATCAATAATTCCAATTTTTTCAGTAATTACAGTCATTGCCTCAATAGCTTTAACAACAGATTTATGTCCTTCTTTAGTCCTCTCATTGGTATTAACAGCAATTTTTTCAGTAGTAGATGCATTTTCGGTATTCTCAGAAACACCTTGTGATATTTGCTCAATATTTGCTGTCATTTGCTCTAAAGTAGAAGCCTGCTCAACAGCACCAGAACTTAAATTCTGACTTGCATTTGCTATTTGAATCGCATTTTCATAAAGGTAATCAAGGTTCTCAATGACCCCTTTCGCAACTGAAGAAAAATTAGTTCTCAATTGTTCAAGACCTTCGTATAAGCTATATAACTCCACAGTATCCCATTTATCAAAATTAACATCAGCAGTAAAATTACCAGAAGCAAGTCGCTCAGAATATTCTAATATCTTATTCAAAGAAGAGCTCAACTTTTTCACAAGATAAAGAGTTGCAATAGCAAGAATAAACAATGTAAATGCAAAACTAATGGCCAAGATTAAAGATGTAACTCGTGACATGTAATAAAAATCATCCTCTGAAGTCCTCATCAAAAGAATAAATCTACTATTAGACAAACTTAAAAGCACCTTTTGACTAATTCCCACATATTTTTTACTGCTAACAGGATCATAATAATAAACGGTTGAAATTTCTTTATTTTTTTGCAATAAATCTTCAGATGTTTTTTTAAGAATATTGGAATAAGAGACACTAATATCAGTCATAAGATCACCTGGAAATACTGTATGATGAACTAAAAATCTACCTGTGATATCATAAGCTAATGCACGACCGCTAGAGAGTATTCCAAAATTAATTCCTCTAAAAGACCTATGTATATAATCTATTGAATAAAAGAACATAAAATAACCAAAAATATCACCCGTTCCAAAATCCCTTAATGGTATACCTATTAATATATAAGGAATCTGACCTTTTTTATTTTTTATCTTGGAAATATTTTTAACTAAAGACTCCTCAATAGACCCAGGATCTGCCAACATGACATAAGAATTGTAAACAATACTTTGAGACTCTTTAAGTTTTGTAAAATATTCTTTATCACCAATAGACTTGCCAAAATCACTATTATCCTTAACAGCCGTAGTAAAAACTATTTCGCCTTCCTTGTTTGTAACCATCATATTACTACCAGTTTGAACAAGAATTTCAGATTGATCTGAAATAAAGCCCAACCTTTTGGATCTAATTTTACTATCTCCATTAAATTTTTCAGCAGAATTAAAATACATGGAACTAACCCTAACTTTCTCTTCCATTGAAGAAATATAAAGGTTAAAAGAACTTTTAATGTTTCCAATAAGATTTATCATAAGATCAAACTGCTGATCTACTAATTTACTATTAATCAACATTCCAAACACAAAAAACAAAATTGATATAAAGAATGCTATCAGAATAAGAACAAGTAGCAACATCCTAGCTTTCAGCTTCATACTAACCACCTCTTTTTAAAAAAAATAAATTCTAAAACTCTGAAAAATCATCATCAAAATTCAAATCCTTATCAGCAACATCGATAGCTTTTTTAGGATCAACTCGCTTATTAATAGCTCTAGTAGGCTCACCCTCAATAGTTAAAGAATGATTGTTATGTCTACTACCATTTGAAGTTAAAATTCCATTACTTTTCAAATTTTGATTTTCATCTTTAAGAGAATTTTCAGGACAATCCATTAGCCTGAAATCATAATCACCATCTTCGAGATTTTCAATTCTAGAATCTTTAATTTTGAAAAATAATACAGATTTTCTGAGTTCTTTAGACTTTTCTAGCATTTTATCGGACATACTAGAAAGTTGCTCACTACTTGCAGCTGAAGACTGAACAACTTCTCCAACCTGGTCTAAAGCCATTTTAAATTGAGCAATCTGATCACTCTGCTTAGAACTGCCCTCTGAAATCTTCTTAACAAGATTAGCTGTTTCTTCTATTTCGGGTAACATTTCTTTAAAGATCACTCCTGCTTCAGTTGCTACCTTAGAATTATCTTCAACTAACTCTCCAATCTCAAGAGCCGAAATTTTACTAAGATCAGCTAACTTTCTAATCTCACTAGCTACAACGGCAAATCCCTTTCCTTCATCACCTGCTCTTGCAGCTTCAATAGCTGCATTCAAAGCAAGTAAATTAGTCTTTCTAGCTATTTCTTCAATAACGCTAACTTTCTCTACAATATCTTGCATAGCAATAACAGATTCTTCAACAGCCTTGCCACCTATCTGAGAACTTTCATTTGTCTTTAAGGCTATCTGTTCTGTTTCATAAGAATTATTCGCGCTCATATTAACACCCGACGCTATTTGTTCAACATTAGCTGACATTTCTTCAAGAGCAGATGCCTGCTGTAACGCACTAGAGCTTAAATTTTGACTTGAGCTGGCAACTTCTAAACTTGCCTTATTCACATAGCTAATATTTCTCAAAACACTCGCAATTGCCAAAGAAATAGCCTTTTTCATTTTCACAACCTGAAGACTTAACATGCCAAGCTCATCAAAAAAATCCTCATCATCAAGAGCATAATCTTTATCTAAATCTCCATTAACCATATCTTGAACTAAAACTCTAATTGTGTTTAAACGAAAACTAATAATCTTATCTATTCTCATCAAAAGAATAATACCTAATACAATAATGCCTAAGACAGAATATAAGACATACTTCAATTTTAGACTAGATATTACTCCGTAAATATCCTTATAAGGAAGTCTAGCAATAAGTACTCCGCTTTTCTCTCCCAATTTACTACTTATGGGCAACAGTGCATAATAACACTCTTCCCCCATATCGGATAATAATATTCTATCAATAGTATAAACCGATACTTCAGTAGGAGTATTTGATAAAACAGGTGGTTTAGAAAAAACATCTTTAAGAATATTTAAAAATTTAGAACTAACTCTACTAGTTTCATTGTATTCTTCAAAAGGATTAACTGCTATATTATTAGGATCCACATAAATAAAATTGCCTCTTTTGTAAAAACCAAATCTAAATCTATCAAAACTATTTGCTAAAACATCATTAAGCAAATATCCAGCCAAATATCCACAAACAAGCTTATCTTCTGGGGAGTATACAGGCACAATTATTGCAAAAGCCTTTTTTTCGCTTTGCCTAGACCTAATAGCAACCTCTGCGGATATTCCTTCAGAAAGATTTGAATACCAGCCTACAAATTTTAAGTGGTTTTGCCTATAATCCTCAACCGCTTTTTTAAAATAATTAGTATTAGCCTCAGAATGCCCAAAATCCATATTATTTTCATGCCTTGTGCTAACAATTATTCTCCCTTCAAAATCAAAAAACGCTAATTCTTCAAAAAAGGTATCATTTTTAAGACTGGACATGAAATTGTATAAATATTGTCGATATTTTTTATTCACCTTTACAGAATCAATAACAAATTTTGAATTTTTTCTTAAATCTACCAATTCAGACTCAGAGAAATCTTTCCCTCTATTCTCAGACATTGCAAATTCTGATATAGTTTCAAGTGCCAAATTAGAAGCTGCGCCATTGATTATGACATACAAAGTATCCAAAAGAGATTGTGTAGAAAAAGCTGCTCTTCTTACTTGAGCCCTTGTAAGTTGCTTATAATAATCTTCTAAATAACCGCATAAAACAAAATTAAAAATCATGGAAAAAAGCAAAAGTATAAAAATCAAAAACAATAATAAAAATCCAACAAACCTGTATTTAAGCTTCAACAGCATAATAAACTACCTCACAAATCATCTACTTATTTAATTAAACAAACTCAAGACCAAAAGGGTATCAAAAAAAATTCTACAGCAAAAAATTAAAAACTCTTAGAAAATTAAAAGAATTTTCACAATATGAAAAATAAATTATAAGCTGTTATTAATTGCTAATGCTTTTTATAGGGCACTCCTAAGAACTTAGGAGCATAATTTCTTTTTGAAAAAAAGATAAGACTTAAAATAATAATTAAATATGGGGCAATAACCAATATTTTAAGAGGCATTATTGAAGATAAAAAAGACGATTGAGCCAAGATAATTGCCAAAGTTTTCACAAATGAAAACAAAAAACTGCCCATTAAAACCCCCAAAGGTGTCCATTTTCCAAAAATTAACATTACAATAGCAATAAAACCTTGTCCACCTGTAATCCCTTGCACATAGCTTGATGCAATCACTGTTGTAAGAACAGCACCCGAAACCCCCGCTAAAAACCCACTCAAAAGAACACAAAAAAATCTAATTTTATTAACACTAACTCCAACAGACTCTAATACCTCTGGATTTTCACCGCTAGCATTAATTCTAAGCCCAATTTTAGTGTATTTGAAAATAATATGAAATAAAACCACACCTAACATTGCAATGCATACAGAGTATCTTTTACCAAAAATTTGAAATATAAGAGACGTTTTGCTTAAAATTCCATCAAAAAGTATCGGCAACTTTATATCTATAGGCGGAGTTGAAATAGAAGAAAAAATTAAAGTACTTATAAAAACAGCAATAGCGGGTCCTAAAAAATTAAGTGCCATTCCGGTTATAACTTGATCTGATTTTAAAAAAATTGTAAAAACAGCATGCAAAATAGCAAGCGCAAGCCCCGCTAATCCGCCAGTAAAAATTGAAAACAATGGGTCATTTGTAAAATATGCAACTGTGGCTCCTGAAAAAGCTCCTATTGTCATTATTCCTTCAAGTCCAATATTAATAATTCCACTTTTTTCACTTATAAGACCCCCAAGACCAGCTAAAATTAATGTTTGAGAATTTATTAAAGTTTCACTAATCAAGAATATTACTGTATTTGACACTCTTAACACCTTTTAAAAAAATTTTATTTAAAAAATAACTAGCAGAAATTACAAGAACTATTATTCCCATCATTAAAGATACAATTGAAGATGGAAGTCCCATTAAACTTTGAACCCTGCTGCTTCCATAAAGCAATATAGAAAAAAGAATACTAGAAAATATTATGCCAATCGGCGAATTGTTTCCCATCAAAGAAACAGCTATCCCATTAAAACCAATTCCTTCCATATAAGAAAGCTTAAATATAGCTTTATTAACACCCATAACTTGAATAGCACCAGCAAGACCTGCAACAGCTGCTGAGAGAAAAATTGAAAAGATTAGCACAGCTTTTACATTAATACCCATACATCTTGAAGCTTCAATATTACTTCCTATGGCATTTATTTTAAATCCAATAATAGTTTTATTAAGCAAAAACCATATTAAAATGGCAAAAATTATACCCAAAATTATTCCAAAATGAAAAGGTGCTTTTAAAAGCTCATTGACAAAAGGATGAGAAGACCTATAAGCAAGACCTTCTGGTGAAAGTTTCCAAGAACCTAAAAAATCAATAAATGCACTTTCTTTAATGGACTTTGAAAAATCACTATTATCTCTTTTAATAAAACTAAAATCCAAAATTATATTATTCAAATGAAATAATATCCAATTAAACATTATTCCTGAAATCACTTCGCTAATATTGAATTTAGT
Source organism: Borreliella japonica (assembly GCF_900099615.1). Taxonomy (GTDB): domain Bacteria; phylum Spirochaetota; class Spirochaetia; order Borreliales; family Borreliaceae; genus Borreliella; species Borreliella japonica. Next base: position 186,299 of record NZ_FMTE01000002.1, read on the forward strand.
TTTTAAATATCCAATTAAAATTCCTAAACTACCTGAAGCTAAAAAAGTAATAACAAAAATAGTAATTACATGTAAAATTGGAGGCAAATCAAGCAAAACCGATGCTATTAAAGCAACAATAGATCCTAATATAAACTGACCTTCAGCCCCAATATTAAAAAGGCCTGTTTTTAAAGAAATACCAATAGAAAGGCCTGTAAAAATCAAAGGGGCTGCATAACTTGATATATAACCTAAATGTTTGGGAGACGAAAATATAATCTCTAGTATTATAAAATACATCCTAAAAGGAGAATAGCCAAACACCATCACTACTAAACCAACAATTAAAAATCCAACAAATAGAGCAAAAATACTAATAAATGCTGAAGAATTAAAAAATTTCAATATAAATTTACTGCATACTTCTTTACTAATTATCATTTAGCTTAAACCTATCATCATTTTACCAATAACATCAATATCAAAATTGCCCTCTAAAATACCCACTATCTTTCCATCATGCATTACAGCTATCCTGTCACAAATATTAACAAGCTCATCAAGTTCAAGAGAAACTAACAAAACAGATCTACCCGCATCTCTTTGCTCTATTATTCTTTTATAAATATTCTCAATAGCTCCAACATCAAGACCTCTTGTAGGCTGAATAGCTAAAAGAATATCCGGCTCTAAACTAATCTCACGAGCAATAATAACTTTTTGCTGATTACCTCCAGATAAATGCTTTACCTTATTAAAAATATCTCTTGGTCTAATATCAAAATAATTTACAAGTTGATTGCTCAATTTTTTTAAAATATTAAAATCAAACCCTACGAATTGTCTTTTAACTTTATTGAATTGTCTTTTAATAAAGTTGAAAAAATTAAATTTTAAATCAAGATTACTCTTTGAATGATTTTTTTTTAATCTCAAATAATCGGGATTATCAAAGCTCTTAAGCCCAATATTCTGCATAACATTGAATTCTAAAATAAGACCATGCCTTTGCCTGTCTGAAGGAATATTGCCAATTTTTTTATCTATTATTTGCTTAATCGTTAAACCTTTTAAAGATTCCAAGATCCCTGAAGAATTTTTTTTAAAAACATCGCCCTTAAATATGCTTTTCAAACCCAAAATTGCATCTACTAAATCCTCTTGACCACTTCCCTCAATACCTGATATCCCAAGAATTTCACCATTTCTCAGATTAAGATTAACATCTTTAACTTTTAAAACCCCCCTCCCATCTTTAACACTTAAATTCTTTATTTCAAGAACATTAAAATGATTTTCAAATTGAATTTTAGATGAACGAAGTGTAATCTCTTTGCCTATCATTAATTTTGTAAGATCTTTGTCATCAATCTCAGCAATATTAACAGTTTTCACAACTTTCCCAAGGCGCATAATTGTACATTGCTTTGCAATAGACCTAATTTCTTTTATTTTATGAGTAATAAGTATTACAGTATGACCCTCTTGAGTTAGTGCTTTTAAAATGTTCATAAAATCATCAACTTCACTTGGAGCAAGTACCGCAGTAGGTTCATCAAAAATAATAATATCTGCATTTCGATATAGAACTTTCAATATCTCTATTTTTTGTTCCATGCCAACGCTCAAGTCTTCAACCTTTTTTTCTAAATCTATCTTTAAACCATACTTTTCTGAAAGATAATTTATTTTTTTTCTAGCTTGTTTGTAATCAACAAAGCCAAATTTTGAATTTTCATAACCTAAAATAATATTTTGAACAGCTGTAAACTGTGGGATTAACATAAAATGCTGAAAAACCATTCCAATTCCATTTCTAATAGCCTCGCTTGAATCCTTAAAGCTTACTTCTTGACCTTTTAAAATAATTCGACCACTATTTACTTGATGAATCCCATAAATAATCTTCATCAAAGTAGTTTTTCCAGCACCATTTTCTCCAAGAATGGCATGAACTTCGCCTGCCTTAAATTTAATAGAAACATCATCATTGGCAATAAAATTGCCGTACTTTTTTGTAATATTTTTTAACACCAATATATCTTTTTTCATTAAACTTTAACCCTAATAAATATCAAACACAAATTACTTACAATGCTCCATTTTAATGGAATATTATAAAGCTTAAAATTTATATTTTCAATAACATCTTTTCACTTTGATAAACAAAATAAATTATTCATAAAAATTAATTACTAGTAAATAAAAATGCTTAAAATATAAAAACCTTAATAAAGAGAGCAAATTAATGTTAAAATAAGAGAATGACTAAACTACTATAAAGAGAGTACTAATATGAAAATCAAAGCCTGCATTTTTGATATGGATGGAACCCTAGTAAATAGCATCATGGATATTGCGTTTTCAATGAATTCTGCTCTTTTAAACTTGGGATATAACGAAATCGAACCAAATAAATTCAATGCTATTGTTGGCAGAGGATTTACACAATTTATAATAGATACCCTAAAACTATTATCTCTTGAATACAATAATCTCAATTTACAAGATAAACTTTACAAAGAATTCGTAAAAGAATATAACAAAAATCTTTCATCTCAAACACAACCATACGAAAACATAAAAACTCTTTTAGAGAATATGAATAAACTTAAAATTCCAATTGGAATTTTAAGCAATAAAAATCATGAAGAATTAATAAATTTGGTAAAAAATATTTTTGGAAATATATTTTTTTTTGAAATCAGAGGTTATTCAAAAAAATTTCCGCCTAAGCCAAATCCTGAAAATGCTCTTGATATGATACTAGAATTAAATGTCCAGAAAGAAGAAATTGCATATATTGGAGACAGCGATGTAGACATGCTAACCGCAATAAACGCTGGATTTATACCAATAGGAGTTTCCTGGGGATTTAGAAGTGTTCAAGAATTAAAACAAAATGGAGCAAAACATATAATCCACAAGCCGCTTGAACTATTGGACATAATCAAATGAATGCAAAATCATATTTTCCTTATCTATATCATTACTTATTCAATCATGAAAGCATAAAAAGTTTATCTGCCATAGAAAAAGAAATTGAAATGCTCAACTATTTAAAAGAAAACAAAAAAACTATTGCTACATTCATCAAAAATGATTTTGAATCAGAAATAAAAGATCTAATTCAATACATCAAAGATAAAACAGATACAATGATTACTCCATTCGTTTTATCTGGTATTGAATCCATTGATTTTAACATTGTAAAGCCTCTTTTTACCAAAGAATTAACAAAAAATGACTTAAATTTGATATTTAACTTCGTTAAAGTCAACTCGTCTTTAAGAAAAGAATTCTTTTATAATTTTAATACTATAAGCAATGGATACATTACTTTTTACATAAACAAACTATTTGAAGAAAAAAACTCTTACACGATATATTTAATACAAAAAGAAAATAAAGCCCTTTATTCATCAGAAATCATAAAAAATTACATAAAGATATTACTTCTCTTAAAAGTATTGGTAATTAAATACTGCTTTGAAAAAGGAATAGAATTAACTATTAAAAATATTGAATCAACTGCAAAATCAATAAGCAATGATACCGATTTTCTAGACGAAAAAACAGCCAAACTTATAATTGAAAGCTTTTTCAAATATGAGATTTTACAAAAAATGTCTCCAATTTCAACACTAATTGCTATTTTTTCAGCCAGAGCAAGAATTCCAAAATACAAAAACAATCCGGTCAAAGGTTTTATTGGGTATGATGAAAGTTGGTTTTCAATAAAACAATCGGGCTCTAAAGAATACGATTCAAGAATAATCAAAGAATTATTAGAAATAGCTAAGGGAAATAAATGGTAAAAAAATTTTCGATTTTCTTGAAAGCAATAATAATTTTTTCAATATTTGAACTTTTAATAGAAGAACTCTCAATAATTCTTTTTTTGCCATATAAAATACGATTTGCACTAATATTTCTTGGTTTTCTATTTGACACAATTTTTATTTTCATTTTTTTATACAAAATAACCAAGGCTCACCTTTCCCAAAGATTAGGAATCTACGTCAGAAACAATTTATTCTTCGATATAATTCACTGTCTTATCCCTTTAGTATTTTACAGTTCATATCAACTTAAAAACATAATTGTCGCCCACGAAACCATATTAAATCCAATAATGCTATCACTCTTCAAGCTAAGATTTTTAAGACTTCTTAGATTTAACGATCTTATAATAGAAATCTATTACAATTCTAAAGAAAAAAATCTAATACTAATAGCATTTGCTAGAACATTTTCAATGAGCTTATTAATACCATTTACATTTTTTATAATAATATCAAGCTCTAAAATTGTAAATTCAATACCAGAAAAACAAGAATTTAATATTATTAAAAATATATCAATAATAAATGAAAAAGCTTATATTAAAGAAAAATATCCCTTCATTTTAATAATCAAGGAAAAAGAGGACATAATATATTCAAAATCAGACGAAATATTTGTTTACTACAGTCCTAGTGAATACAAAGTAATAGAAATAGAGAAGACAAAATTTTATATAGATAAATATTTGCAAAGAAAAAGCGATTCTATTCTTGGAATTTTTCTATTTGCATTGTTTGCATCATTTACTATTTTTTTAATGAACTTTTATAAATTTTTTAAAGCAAGTTTTTTAAATCCTATTATTTTAATGACAAAAATCTTACAAGACCCATTAGAATATCGAAAAATTCAAATTCCTTTTACTTTAAGCGAAGAAAAAGTATATGAACTTGCAAAATCATTTAACAATCTTTTGCTAAAAGAAAAACTAAATTCAAAAAGAAAAAGCAAAATACCTTTGGAAATTGAAAAAGTAAAAAAAATAATTAATAAAAATCAGGAATTAAAATGAAAATTCAAATAGCTAAAATACTATTTATATTATTAAATTTTCCACTCAATGCTAGACTTTTGGACATCACAATTGAAAAAAGAGCAACCGAAGAAATAAAAAAATATTCATCTTACAATTTAATCTTAGGAAAAGAATACTATACCGATTTTCCAACAAGCGAAATAGAAAAAAATATTTACAAACTAACCGAACATTTTGTAAAAAGCATAATACTTAATAAAACTGACTATGGTTTATTAAATCCAAACTACAAAGAAGCAAATAAATATCTAATTCAAAGCGAGCTTATTAATAACAAATTTTTAAAATATAAAATATTTAAAATTAAAAATATAAATGGAATTTTTAAAAGCTATTCGCTAATATACACAGAAAAAGGATTCTACAAACTAGAACTTTACATAGAAAATAATACAGAACCTATAAAAATATTTAACCTGAACATAACTTATTTTTTAAACAATTCAGATGAAATAAGCAATGAAATGATTTTTTCTCCAAAAGAATAAAAATATATAATTAAAGCTTGGGTTATCTTTATAAACAATTTATTTAACAAATACAGACATTACTCTTTGAAGAACCTTTGCCCTATCTAAAGGTTTAACAATAAATGTTTTTGCTCCTTTTATTAAACAATCTTTAACTAACTGCTCTTTACCTAAAGCAGATATCATTATAACTCTAGCGTTTTTATCAAATTCCATAATATTAGAAAGACAAGTTATTCCATCCATCTTGGGCATGGTAATATCAAGAGTGACAATATCAATATTAGGATAATGATTTTTGTATTTTATCACGGCCTCCTCTCCATCAGCTGCCGTATCAATAATATTAAAACCCTCTGATGTAAAAATTTGTGTAAGCTGTTTTACAGTAAAAACAGAGTCGTCAACAATTAAAACATTAAAAGGAATGCCTGTATCATAATTTATTCCTCTAGGCTTAGATGAAGAATCTGCAGCAATTGTTGTCTTTTGGATCATATTAACCTCTCTTTTCTAATAAAAAGAATTTTTTTCATATCAAACCCTCTCTCTTATTGCAATATTAACTTCTATAATTTTACCATCAGGCAAAGAAAAAGGAACAATTAAAGCCTCAGAACCTTTATTGCTTATTTTCATATTTTCTCCATAAATAAAAGCTGGCGGGGTTATATCAAATACAAAACCTTTGGCATGTAAAGTAGTAACAAAATTTCCAGCAATAATATTCCCAACCTCAGTGAGAGTTGCGGCAACCATCTCTTTTGTTTCCTCATCATCAAAATCATCATACTCTTCAAAATTTAACTTAGAAGCAACAAAAAGAGCTGTTTCTATATCCATATCAATAATTATACTACCTTCAACAGAACCAGCAAGCCCTACTATTACAGAAACACCCTTTATCTTTTGATTTATTGATTTAAGCCCTGGCTTACCCATTTCTATATTTTCAACAAGCAACATATCTCTTAAAACCGAAGAAGCAGCGTCCAAAAATGGCTCTATATAATCTATTCTCATTAATTTCTCCTTTAGACTTTCCTGTATAAGTTAAAATATTTTGTGGATTTCTCTTTTATAAAAACATCATTATTTTTAAGCTCTTCGTTATCTCCTAGAACCAAAAGAGCCCCTTTAATAGTTTTAGAAGCAATGATATTTAAAATTAAAATCTGATCTTTACTATCCAAGAAGCATAAAACATCTTTTAAAAAAACCATTCCCAAATTATCAGGCAAATCTGAAAAAAGAGCATCAGAATACTCAAACAAAACATTATTGAGAATTTCTGACTTAAATTTATAAATCCCAGGACTTTGTTCAAAAGAGTTTCTACGATAAATTTCACTAATACCAATTTCTGAATCTGAAAAAATCAACCTAGAAGTTTCAACCACTTTTGACAAATCATTATCAATAGCTGTCAACTTAAACGGTTTTAAATAATATTCAGACAAAGCATTAGCTAAAGCCACAGTCTCCCTTCCACTACCACAACCAATTTCCAGTACATTTAAAGCGAAATTCAAATTATCCATAAAATTTAATCGATTCCTAACAATTTCATTTTGAAATTCTTCCAAACAATCAGCTCCCCACAGATTCCCCGATGATTTTGAATAAAATTCATTTAAAAAACTATCGTAAGGCAAGCAATCAATATCAACCATATTAAATTTTACTCCAACTTTTTCTAAAAACACATCATTTACTAAAGAGATATTAAAAGAGTATTTCAAAAGATTTTTTTTAATATTCTCCAAACTAAAAGCTGCAATATCGTTTAAAGTTGAATTTCCATTTTTTGAAAAACCATTATTAGAAAAACTATTTTTACAATCCTCTAGTATATCTAAATCATCACAATTGCTTACAAAATCGACTTTTTCAACAAAATTTTGATCAGGTTTTAGTCCCCTTTCTTTTTCACCATAATTAAAAATTTTAAAAACATCAAGGAGTATATAAAGTTTCTCGTTATAATCTACAACACCTTTTATATAGTTTATTAAAGAATCCTGAGATAAAACTGGATGTGGATCTTGAATAAGACTAGAATCTATTGAAAAAACATTATTAATTTTATCAACAATAACCCCTATAAGAAGGTCTTCATTCTTTAAAACCATAATATCTTCAAGATCTTTTTTATTAAATTCCAAATTAAACATTATTCTAAGATCTATAATAGGAATTATTTCACCTCGCAAATTATCAAGTCCAGCTACATATTTTTTGGCATTTGGAACATACGTAAAATTACTAGATTTTCTAATTTCTTTAACTTGCATAATGTCTACCAAATAATGATCAGATCCAAGCTCAAAAGAAACAACCTTAAAATCAAAATTGGTCAATTTGGAATTACAATTTTTATCATCTAAAATTTTGGACCCAAAATAAATTTCTTTTATCTGCACAAGAGATTCACTCCTTAGTATCCTTTTTTAAATCAAAAAGTTTAAAAACATCAATTATTAGCACAACCTTACCGTTACCAAGCGTAGTAGCTCCAACTACACCTGCACTTGATGAAAATTTATCCTTAATAGGCTTTACTACAAAATCTTCCTCACCAAGAATAGAATCTACAACAATTGCGGTCTTTATGTTGTTAGTATTAACAACTATTAAAAATTTTTCTATCAATGAATCATCTCCTGTTATATTAAAAAGTTTATCAAGTCTGAGAACAGAGATGATTTCGTCTCTTAAATTATAAACTTCATGATAATTTTCAAGCAATTTTATATCATGCTCGGTTATTCTATGAGTTTCAAGAACATTGTTCAAAGGAATAACATAGGTCTCAGGCCCTGACTTTACCAAAAGGCCTTGTATAATCACTAATGTCAATGGTAGTTTAATTTTAAAAATTGTTCCAAGACCAATTTCTGATTCTACTAAAATAGTTCCATTAAGTTTTTCAATACTTTTTTTAACAACATCAAGACCAACCCCTCTGCCTGAAAGGTCTGTCACTTGAACTGCCGTTGAAAACCCAGGAGCAAAAATTAAATTAATAAGTTCGGAATCAGAATAAATTGCATCTTCCTTTATTATCCCCTTTTCAATTAATTTGCGCTTAATAATCTTTGGATCTATACCAATTCCATCATCTTCAATCTCAATTGATATTACATTGCCCTCATTCCTAGCACGTAAAATTATAGTACCCGCTTTGCTCTTTCCCTTTTTAACTCTCTCTTCAACTGTTTCAAGTCCATGATCCATTGAATTTCTAACACAATGCATCAAAGGATCTACAAGGTCATCTATAACAGACTTATCAAGCTCAGTCTCTTCTCCTTCCATTTTAAGATTTACAATCTTATTCAATTTCTTTGAAAGATCCCTGACAACTCTTGTAAACCTTGAAAATATATTAGATATTGGCAACATTCTAGTCTTTAAAACACTCTCATGCAAATCTGTAATTATTCTGGACAGTCTACCAGAGGTCATTTTAAAATTTTGAAGAAGCCTGAAAAAAGAATTTCTTAATTCAGACATATCATTAAGGGACTTTTCCATTTTAAAATTCATAAAAGAATTAATATGTGCTTCGATCTCATCTTCTAATGTCAAACCTGCATCTTTAAAAATTATCTTTAAATCAATTAGAAAGTTTCTCTGGAAACTTTCCTGATAATCATAAAAATAATTAAAATTGTAAAATAACGTAATCATCTCTGAATTTATTTGATTATAAGATGATTTGCTTATTACAGCCTCACTGACAAGATTTAATATGTAGTCTATTTTTTTACTATCTATTCTAATTAAATTAATATTAATTGGATTGTTTTTCTTAATACCTTTATTTACCTTAAAAGACATTTCATCATTTTCTTTCAGACTTATACTCTTTAAAGATTCTAAATCAATCTTTTCAATTTCAAAATGACTAACAACATCTGATAAATTAATCTTTTTAGCAATACTGTCTGAACTGACATCTGATATTAAGTAATATGTAACAAAATCGAAAAACTTATCTGACAATAACTCACTAGAATCTGGGAGAGACTTGAAAATTTTTCCAAGACTTTTTAATGCCTGAAGCATTTGAAACCCACTAATCGTAGCCATAGGATTGTCTTTTATAAAATCCAATCTAACTTTAAATAACTTTTGATTCCCAATCTCAAGCAATAAATCAGAAATCTCACTCTCTGCAAAATCAAAACTATCATTTAAAATAGAATTGGTATATAAATCAATATCTTTAATTTTTCTGTCTACAAGCTTTTCTAATTCTTCTTTTACATTAAATTCATCAACCAAATAGCTTGCAATTAAATTTGAAGAGTCTAAACTCTTTTTAACACCCTCTATATCTGAATATATCAAATAATAATCTACTCTTGTTAAAAATTTATCTTCGATAATTCGCTCATATTTAGGAATTGTGTGTAACACGGAACCTAAATTTTTTAAAATATTAAATATTTTCAATCCACCATTTTCAACTTCAGAATCATTATTTGCATTAAAAATAACGCTGATCCTTAAAACCTTTTGTCCGATTCCTAACCCTTCTTTTATCTCCTCAAGATCTAATTTTGAAAGACAAAAATTGTTCTTAGTTGAATTTTCGTCAAATATCTTAATACAAATTTGATCATCAATTACTAAGAATTGATTTAATTTGCTTTTAAGATCACTTATATCATCCAAATAAACCTTGCCATCAAGTCGAAGCGCAAGCATTTCTTTGATAATATCTAATGAATTTAAAAGCAAATCAACAAGATCATTGTTTATATTTATCCTACCATCTCTAATAGCATCAAAAACATCTTCAACAATATGAGTAAAATCAGATAATTCCATCATATCAAGAGAAGCAGAACTTCCTTTTAAAGTATGAGCTGCCCTGAATATTTCATCAATAGTATCAGAATTATTAGGATCATCCTCTAATGACATAATATTCTCTTCAAGGATATCTACAAGATTTTGAGCTTCTTCAAAAAAAACTCCTAAAAGCTCTTCATTTTCCAAATCTAATATTTCCATACCATTTCCTATTAAGACATTTTATATATATAAAGCTAACCTTTTAGATTAGCTTTATATATTAATTTAAACCTATTTTTTTAAAGATGATTCTTCAGGTTTTTCACTCTCAACTTTTTCTATAAAGTTTTGGAAAGAACCTTCAGGCATAGAAATTTTTTCTCGAAGCTTTAAAACTCTTTTAAAAGTTTCATGAGCCTTCAATTTACGAAGAGATTCAGTTCCACTAGTCTCATAAACTTTAAATACAGACTCACTATCAATATCAGAATCTAATGAAACACTCAACTTGTCATAAAGAACTCTCAAGTCTTTAACATAAAAAATAAAATTTTGCTCTTTTGAACTATGAGATTTTAAAACTCTAAAAGCTTTAAATCTCATTTTACTTGAAGCAAGGGGATAATTTGGAACATCATCTTTAATTATTCTAGATGATATATCAGGAATATAGTTGGGATTTGACCAAATTAAATCAGCCCATCCTTTAAACTTTAAAGTCCCCAAAGAGTAAGCGTACTCCATACCATTCATATCTTCAAATAAAACTTCAAGATCTATCTCATACCCTAAACTATAAACTGACACTTTGATCTCTTTCATAGTTTTAATGTTATCAATAAGACCTTTGCCTAGAAATTGATTGCCACTTTCCCCTGAATAAAAAGGAATTTTAAATGGCGGCATTATCATAGCAGATGATTGAGAATAGCTTGGAAATAAAACTCTTACTCCTAAAATAGTATCACCTGCATACCTTTTTGATTCGCTCCTAACAACAGCAGGCGCAACAATCGAATTTTTAACATAAGCCTGCAACCTAGCAGAAGGAGTAAGCAAAACACTCCAATTGTTTATTCCAAGATCTACAACCATATCTTCAGGCTTAACAACACCAGAAGCGCCCGAATATACATAATCAACATAATTTGTAAGATCAAGTTTAGTTGAACTTGGATCTCTTGCAAGTTCAGCAAAATCTAAAACCAATTCTCCAGGCTCTGACCTTTTTGAGCCTTCTATCAATCCATCAGCCTCTTGAGCAAAAAGAGCAGTGGATAATAAAAAAAATAAAATACTTTTCGCTTTCCTCTTCATGTAAACCAACTCCTTATATATACATCTTTTATAAAATTTTCGTTTTTTAATTGTCATTGTTAGTAAAATTAAAGTTTATTAACTTTGCTCCTTTAACATACACCCTTCAACAAGAATAACAAGCTTTTTTGCCTTACCGGGATAGTTAAAGCGTATTGTTTTTATTAAAGACATGGCAAACAAACTAATCTTATCATCAAAAGACTCATAAGATTCATTATAATCCTCGTTATTAAAAGAATCATAAAATTCCCTTGAAAGATTTATATAATAAATTCCATTTTGTAAAAAAGAATACAAAAATCTCGCATCACTTAATAAAAATCCAAAAGAAAACCCTTCATTACTTCCTAAAAGGAAATTTTTTACTAAAAGATCTAAATTGTCTTGCAAATTTTTTTCATCTCTTAAATACTTTAAATTAGCAACAAACCCCTTACTGGAGTAGAAATAAAAAACCTTTTTTGAAAAAAGATTATCATAATTTAAAAAAACCATATAAATAGAAAACAAAAAACTTGCTAACAAAGCCCCTAAAAGCACTCTAACCGTATGCTCTTTTTTAGAATTTAAAAATTTATAAATCACTGTATTACATTTTAAAAATACATCCGAAATATTATTTTTCATAAAAACTTATAAATTCCATCAAAGATTTAAGTATTAATATATTAAACTTACTCATGTAATTATAATCCAAAATCAATTTAGCATCTAAAATATTGGACAAAAACCCCATTTCAATCAATACTGCAGGCATACTGCTATTTTTTATTACAAACCATTGCTCTTCCCTGATTGGTCTAATATTAGTTTCGCTTAACTCATTTTTAAATACCTTATATAAAATTTCAGCCAATCTTTTCGATTCATATTTATATTTAATATCTAGTATATCATTAAGCTCGCTTAAGTATCTATTACCTTTAATATCATACCCCTTAAAATCTTTAATAACCTCTCTTTTTGAATCCTTGGGAAGATACCAAAACTCAACTCCTCTAGCTTCACTATTTGGAGCATCATTAGCATGTATGGACAAAAATATAACATTATTTGGAAAATTTGGCTTTATTGCATTTGCAAATTCCGACCGCTCTTTTAAAGTTAAAAAAACATCATTTACACGGGTTAACAAAATATTTTTATTTACAAAATAATTACTTAAAATTTTAGACAAATATATAGAATAGGTTAATGCAAAATCTTTTTCTTGAAGAACAACATCATAACCATTTATCTTTAAAGTCACAACCGCACCAGCATCATGTCCACCATGTCCAGGATCAATGATTATCGAAGTAATTCTGGGCTTATTGTAATTCGTAAGAGAATTGAAATAATTTTCAATTTGCTTTAATACTTTTTGACTTATTAAAATTTCCCCACGAATGTCAATAATTGGGTCTACAAACATATAATAACCAGAAGACGTCAGTGCATACTCAAAACCTACTCTAAACTTTAAATATCCCTTATCATTTTCAATTGTAAAAACATCATTTTCAATGTTAAAATCAAACTTAAAAACATTAGTATCAAAAAAATCAAGAACATTAGTGTAATCAAGGGGCTTAGAATATAAGCTTAAATATGGAAACAAAACTAAATCAATCAATAATATCATTTTCCCAAAGCTCAATAGCACTCTTTAAGTCTCCTTTGAATCTTAAGCTATTTTTAGCAATCTCGCTTTTTATTTCCTTAAACTCTTTTTGAAAGAGAAAAGGATTAATTTTGTATTTTAAACAAATTTTACAAAACCTCAAAAAAGAAAAAACAACGCCATTTCCAACAAAAATTGGGACATAATTTTTAAGCAAAAAAATCAAAAAACTTTTATTTTTGGTTAAATTTTCTGGAGAATTTAATGCAGTATACTGGATTCTCAGCTTTCTATAAATATAAACATGTTCTCCAAAATAAACAGCTCTTAGTCCAAAATCTATTCTTTGAAAATACTCATTTTGAATTCTTCCATCAAAACCTCCAAGCTGTAAAAACTTCTCTTTAGAATAAAGTCCACAATAATCCATGGTAATCAAAGTTTTTTCATAGTCTTTTTCAGAATTTACTAAAATTACCTTAAACTTTTGCTGTTTATCTATACTGGGAAGAAAAATTGAAGGGATTATTTCCTCTTCTTTGTCGAAAAATTCACCCCCAACAAGAAGAACATTTTTTTTGATTATTTCATCGAATATATTTGGAATCCAAAAAGGATTTAACAAATACATATCACTTTGCAAAACAAAAACAAAATCACAGCTGGATTCTTTCATTGCTAAATTAACTTTTTCTCCAGAATTCAAATCATCAGAAAGTAAAATAAATTTCAACTTGCCATAACTTTCCGATATAAACTGTAAAGAACTTCTATTGCTCTGTTTTTCAATTGAAATTATTTCTCTTATAAAGTCAAAATTTGATAAAAACTCAAACAAATCTTCTCTAAAAATTTTTGTTCCTCTGCTTAGTATTACAAAAGAAATTCCAAAAGAAGATTTTTGTGAATAATTATTTTTAGATTGAATAACAGTGTATGAATAGCCGCTACTTTGAAGACGCATAAATTACTTTTAAAATCCTCACAATTAAATTATAATAATCATATGTCAAATAATACAATGTTAATTCCAAGAATAATAAATATTAATGCAATACTTCATAGCATGATTATTGTCATTTTTACACTCATTTCTTGCAACCATAAGAATATACAGTATGACAAGAGAATTAAAAAATTTTTAGATAAAAACAAAATTGAATATAAAATAGACTCAGAAAACGACTTTGTAGCATTTAAAAACATAAACAATAGCGAAAGAGAAGAAGTAATCATTAGATCAAGGCTAAACTCATACAAAAATTCAAAAATAAGAGAAATATTTGGAATTGTCAAAGTATTTGATGTAAATACACAAAAAATTAAAGAAATAGCTGGCTCTCTTATGAACGACAGCTACAATAACAGAGTACTAGGATCGTGGGAAATTATTCACAATGCAGAAAGAGGAATCAACTCTTTAGTATATATTGTAAAAGCGGAAGAATTTGCAAGTGAAGCATTTTTACTTGATGCAATTGACGAGATCGCCTCAACAATAACTATTTTCAAAAAAATAATAACAAACAACAACGAAAACATTGATAATAATAAAGCAAATGACAATGCAAATAAAGAATCAAATGAGCACGCATTAAAACAAGAAAAAACAAATTCAACAAAAAAATCTAATAAAAATGAACCAGGAGAAGATCAAATAGAAGAAGAGCTTCAAGAAATTAAAGCTCAATAATCTTAAAATCATTATTCTACTGATAAAGAATTAATATCAAAGCAAAAATGCACCCTATCACCTATTTTTATTTGAAATTTAGAAAATGAGCCTCTTGGAAGTTCAAGAGCATATCTTGCTTTATAAAAAGAATTAACATTTGCCCTAGAATATGGTTCTAAATTATAAATCTCTTTAATGATTCCATTTGAATCAATATAAGCTATTTCAAGCAGCAAAGGTGTATTTTCCATCCAAAAAGATAAATTTTGTTCTTTTTTAAAAATAAAAAGCATTCCATTACCATATTCAACTTTTTCAGTACCCATATAACCTTTTGCCCTATCAAATTCATTAGATGCTATTTTCACAAAAAACTTAACCCTATTTATAACAATTTCTTTATCATAAAAATGATCAGCAAAAGATAAAAAAGGCATAAACAAGACTAAACACAAAAACCGTTTTAAAATTTTTTCCAATTATCAACCTTATTAAAAATCATTTATTATAATTTGCAATATAAGATTTTAAAGTCATTCTTAAAATATTTTTATTTAAAACAACAATACACTCATCAAGATCCCACAAATAATTCAAAGGCGCTACCAGTGTAGCCTCGCCAAATTTTTTCTTTATCTCAATAAAAATTGAATATTGAGATATTAATTTTTTATCAAAAACAAAAGTGTACGAAAACATTTTATTTTTGTCAAAATTAAAAACAGCATATTTTAAATGGGTTTTAGCAATAAATTGTAAAGTCTGTTTCTTGGCATAAGGAAATTCAACTTCTTCAACATCATAATAAAAAATAGTACTCTTGAGAATATTGTCTTTAACAGATTCCATGCTAGAACCCATAACAAAAGATGTGAAAATAGAAAATAAATAAAAAACTGTAATACTCATACAAAGCCTTTAGCCATAAACAATATAAAGGAAAAGAATGATAAACAAAAAACTTGAAAATAAATACAGCAAAACATTAACATTAATCCCAAAATGAAAAAGTCTTACAAAAACTTTAGAAATTACTCTATCACTCACTATTCTTGTTCTTTCTTTTCTTTTAAAGGGTTTTTCTTTAAGCTCCTGAAAAGGACTGTAATGACAATTAGGACAACCCTCTCCAAAAGCGGAAACTGGGCCTATATGACGACAATTTGGGCATTCAATATCACCAAGCTTAGCAGCACAATTGGGACAAACAGACCTATTAAGCCCAACTTTTTCACCACATTGCTCGCAAAAAACTTCAAAAGTTACCTTTGCCAAACGAAAACCCCTCAAATTATAATTAATTATATAGTATCCAAATACTATATAATTAATTATAATAAAAAATGTATGAATATTACATATTTAAGGAATGTTAAAACATGAAATCAGGATTTGCAGCAATACTTGGTAGACCATCAACTGGAAAATCTACCCTTTTAAATTCAATATGCGGACATAAAATATCAATCATATCCCCTATTCCGCAAACAACTAGAAATAAAATAAAAGGAATCTTTACAGACGACAGAGGACAAATTATTTTCATAGACACACCGGGATTTCATCTAAGTAAAAAAAAAATTAATATTGCAATGATGAAAAACATACACTCTTCAATAGGAGAAGTTGAACTTATTCTATATATAATAGACATTCAAGACAAACCTGGAGAAGAAGAAAATAAAATGTTAGAAATAATTAAAAACTCCAAAATTAAATTTTTAGTACTGCTTAATAAAGTTGATCTTAAAAATACAAAAATAAAAGAAATAACAGAATTTCTAAAAGAAAAAAAAATAGAGGCTAATAATATAATTAAAATATCTGCTGAAAAAAATATCAACACCGAAGAATTAAAAAATAAAATTTATGAAAATTTTTCAGAAGGTCCACTTTATTATCCACAAGAATATTACACAGATCAAAAAATAAATTTCAGGATTAGTGAAATAATAAGAGAAAAAGCTATTGAAAACCTAAAAGAAGAACTTCCCTATTCTTTGTATGTGGATATTGATACTTTAGAAAATAAAAAAAAGGGCCTTTTTATTAAAGCAAATATTTTTGTAACCAATGAAAGTCAAAAAGGAATAATAGTAGGAAAAAGCGGAAAAGAAATAAAATCAATAGGAGAAAGGGCAAGAAAAACGATTGCAAAAATTTTTGAGACAAAATGCAACCTATTTCTCCAAGTAAAACTAAAAAAAAATTGGAACAAAGAAGATAAAATAATAAAAAAACTTATAAATTAATATTTAACTACAATTTTCTCAATTCTTGAAACTTGAAAAATAAAATGCTAAAATTAGATCAGGAATAGAATGTGAAAACGGCGCATTGGGCAGATTTTTACGCAGAAAAAATAAAAAAAGAAAAGGGGCCAAAAAATCTATACACAGTAGCATCGGGAATTACACCATCTGGAACTGTGCACATTGGTAATTTTAGAGAAGTTATCTCCGTAGACCTTGTGGCAAAAGCCTTGAAAGACTCGGGATCAAAGGTAAGATTTATTTATTCTTGGGATAATTACGATGTATTTCGAAAAGTTCCTAAAAATATGCCAGAACAAGAACTTCTTACAACTTATTTAAGGCAAGCAATAACAAGAGTCCCTGACACAAGAAGTCACAAAACAAGTTACGCAAGAGCTAATGAAATTGAATTTGAAAAATATCTGCCTATAGTGGGAATCAATCCTGAATTCATTGACCAAAGTAAACAATATACCAACAGCGTTTATGCAAGCCAAATAAAATTTGCACTTGATCACAAAAAAGAACTGTCTGAAGCATTAAACGAATATAGAACTTCAAAGCTTGACGAAAATTGGTATCCGATCAGCATATTTTGTACAAAATGCAATAAAGATACAACAACTGTAAGTAATTATGACAATCATTACTCTGTTGAGTACTCATGTGAATGTGGAAATCAAGAATCTCTAGACATAAGGACCACATGGGCTATTAAGCTTCCTTGGAGAATAGATTGGCCTATGAGATGGAAATATGAAAAGGTCGACTTTGAACCTGCGGGAAAAGATCATCACAGCAGTGGTGGTAGTTTTGATACGTCTAAAAACATTGTAAAAATTTTTCAAGGCAGTCCCCCTATAACATTTCAATATGACTTTATTTCAATAAAAGGACGTGGTGGAAAAATATCTTCCTCATCAGGAGATGTCATATCACTCAAAGATGTTCTTGAAGTTTACACACCTGAGGTCACAAGATTTTTATTTGCCGCTACAAAGCCAAATACTGAATTTTCGATCTCATTTGACCTTGACGTAATTAAAATATACGAAGATTACGACAAGTTTGAGAGAATCTACTATGGAGTAGAAGATATAAAAGAAGAAAA
This sequence comes from Borreliella japonica, assembly GCF_900099615.1. Lineage (GTDB taxonomy): Bacteria > Spirochaetota > Spirochaetia > Borreliales > Borreliaceae > Borreliella > Borreliella japonica. Next base: position 204,403 of record NZ_FMTE01000002.1, read on the forward strand.
AAAACGATCATTTAAAAGAATTTATGAGCTATCTCAACCATACATGCCAAGCAAAAGAATCCCTTATCAAATTGGATTTAGACATTTAAGCGTAATCTGTCAAATATTTGAAAATAATATAAATAAAATTCTAAATTATTTAAAAAACGTTCAAGATGACCAAAAAGACAAACTAATCAATAAAATCAAATGTGCAATTAACTGGATTAGAGATTTTGCACCCGAAGATTTCAAATTTTCATTAAGATCTAAATTTGATAACGCAGAAATACTAAAAGAAAATAGCAAAAAAGCAATTAATGAACTTTTGGATTTTTTAAATAAAAATTTTGAAGTTGCTACGGAGCAAGACATTCAAAACGAAATATATAAAATTTCAAGAGAAAACAATATAGAGCCCGCTTTGTTTTTCAAGCAAATTTATAAAATTTTAATCGACAAAGAAAAAGGGCCCAAATTAGCCGGATTTATCAAAATAATTGGTATTGATCGATTTGAAAAGATTGTAAGTAAATATATTCAAACCTTAAAATGATAAAAAAATAAGCCATAATTATATGACTTATTAACAACACTTTAATAACAATAGACTATTACTTTAACTTTCCTTGACTGGCAACAGATTCCATTGCCTTTTTAATCTTACTTTCATCGCCTAAATAGTAATGTTTAATAGGATTCAAATCTTTATCTAATTCGTAAACTAAAGGAATACCTGTAGGAATGTTAAGCTTTAAAACATCTTCTTCACTTAAATTATCAAGATATTTAACAAGAGCTCTTAAAGAATTGCCATGAGCAGCAACAATAACTTTTCTACCTTCAAGAACTTCTTTTGCAATCTCATCAGTCCAATAAGGAATAACTCTTGCAACAGTATCTTTAAGACACTCTGTTGAAGGAAGTTCTCTTTTAGGGATATATTTATATCTTGAATCTTTTATCGGATGACGATCATCAGATTCTTCTAAAGACATTGGGGGCACATCATAACTGCGTCTCCAAATTAAAACTTTATCTTCCCCGTATTTTGCAGCTGTTTCTGATTTATTTAAACCTTGTAAAGCCCCATAGTGCCTCTCATTTAATCTCCAGGTTTTTTTTACACTAATATAAGATTGCCCTAGTTCTCGCAAAATAATATTTAAAGTATCATTAGCCCTTGACAATAAAGAACTAAAAGCAATATCAAAAGAATAACCTTCTTGCTTAAGAAGCAAACCTGCTTCTACAGCCTCATCAATACCCTTATCAGAAAGTTTAACATCAGTCCAGCCAGTAAAAAGATTTTCTCTGTTCCACTCACTCTCTCCATGTCTTACTAAAACTAATTTATACATAAAATCTCCTAGCATATTATTTTATTTACTAATATTAATAATTATAAATTAGCATAAAATCTAGTCAAGATTTCAATCTTAATTAAATAATGATATACTTTAAAATGCATCAAGCTTTTAATTCATTCAAGCAAGGAACAAAAATTATGGAAAATCAAAAAAATTTGGTAGCAAAATATGCAATTGATCGCTACATCAAAAGCAATATGAACCTTGGAATCGGAACGGGTACAACTATTTATTATGCAATAAAACATTTGAGTGAAAAGCTAAAATCAGGCAACTTAAAAAATTTAAAATTATATGCAACAAGTAGCGATACAAAATATTTACTCTCAAAAGAACAAATTCCTTATGAATCAAATTTTTCAAAACTTAACAAAAATATAGACATTGCAATTGATGGCGCTGATGAAATTCTATTAGAAAAAAAAAGCTTGATAAAAGGAATGGGAGGAGCACATCTAATGGAGAAAGTAATAGCTTACAACTCAGAAACATTGCTAATAATAGCAGATGAAACAAAAATTGTAAAAAAATTGGGAACAAAAATGCCTATTCCCATAGAAGTTGCTCAAAATGCTGTTGGATTCATTATGACTAGACTTGAAGAAATGAATTTAGATGCAACCTTGAGAATTTGTAACGAAAAAAAAGGCCCCATTGTAACTGATAACAATAATTATATTTTGGATGTAAAAATGAACGTAGAAAATCCCGAAGGAACAGAAAAATACTTCAAACTATTTCCAGGCATACTTGAGATTGGAATATTCAATCACAAAAACACAAAAATAGTTTATTACCAAAACAAACAAATCAAGGAAGCCTAAACTTCACCTTAAAAAGGTTATCATTAAAATAATTTATAATTTTTACTAAATAAAAATCCAACTTAAACCTTTCACGCCCTTTTAATAACATAGTATTATTATCAAAAACAAACTTTTTACTTAAAGTTGAGCAATAGTTAATAAACTGAAAAAATTGTTTTTCATTATACTCAAATCTAAGCCTAAGAGATCGTAAGTTAACACCTTGAATAGTCCCGAGTCCTTGAATAAAATGATAAATAAAAAACTCTAAATCCTCTAGCAATTCAAACGTTGCCAAGTGATTATTTGCCTTAACAAAACCAATATCTTTTATAATCAAAGCTTTTACATTATTATTCTTGTCATTACAGAAAAGCAAGCTTACAGCACCCAATCCCAATCCTAAATATGGCTTTAACTCCCAATTTAGCTTATTATGCTTACTCTCATGACCCTTTAACACAAAATTGGTAATTTCATAATTAATGTATCCATTAGATTCTAAACACTCTAGAGCACAAAACCAAAGCTTTTCTGAATCAATGTTGTTATCAAAATCTCTCAAGCTAAATCCTTCCTCTTCACATATAAAATCATTAAAACAAATATGCTCAGGCATATATGAAAGCAATTCTTTCAAGTCTCGCTTGAGATCAGATTTTTTTTGAAAAGGCATATTGATAGTCATATCAATATTTAAATCAAAAGGAAACTTTCTAATATTGTTAATTAGAATATTCATTTTTTCATAATAAATTTCGGATATCCCCATAACCTTTCTAAATTTTAAAAAAAAACTTTGAACACTAAGATTAATTCGAGTAATACAAAATTCATCCAAAAGTTTTAATTTTTCAAAGTCAATATAACCAGGAATAATTTCCAAAGTAAATTCTTCTAATAAAGCCCAATTAATATATTTGGACAAAGAAGTAAAAATAAATTTTAAATTATCCTGCCTACATAAACAAAAATCTACATGCTTAATGTAAAGTGTTTTTATGATTGGATTACCTAACAAAGTTAAGTGATATTTCAATTCCTCTAAAACTCTACTAAAAATGCTAAAATCTTTACAACAAAATGAAATATTAATATAAAGACTTAACTCAACAAGAGGTAAAAGATCTACTCTCATAATTGGTCTTTTCAAAATTTAAATTTAATTATAACATATATAAAGTACAAATATTAAAACTTATTAAAAAATATAATAAATAAGGGAGATTTGAAGGAGATTTTTTAATGACCAAAGACTACTATAATATACTCGGAATACAAAAAAATGCTAACAATGAAGAAATTAAAAAAGCTTACAAAAAATTGGCAATAAAATATCACCCGGACAAAAACAAAGGAAACAAAATAGCTGAAGAAAAGTTTAAAGAAATAAATGAAGCTTATGAAATTTTATCTTCTCCTGATAAAAAAAGAAATTACGATGCTTTGGGTAGCACCAATTTTAATGTCAACAAAGACCATTTTGAAAGAGAATTTAACAGCTCAAGATTTAGTAATTTTGAAGATCTAGATTTTTTTTCCAGAATCTTTAGTGGATCTTCAAGAAAACCAGCAGACAAAGAAATAACTGTAAATATTTCACTTTATGATGCTTATATGGGAAGTAAAAAAATAATACTTATAAACAACAAAAAAATCGAGATAATAATTCCAAAAGGAACATTAGAAACAACTAAAATAAAAATAAACGACAAAGGTCCTATTAATCCAATTTCTAAAATAAAAGAAAGCTTAATAGTCAAATTTAATATATCAAGCTATAAAAATTTTAAATTAAATGGAAAAACCTTAGAAACAACAATAGAAGTTTATCCATGGGAAATGGCTCTAGGTTGCGAAAAACTATTTGAAACAATTGAGGGGAAAAAAATCAAACTTAAAATTCCTTCGGATGCAAAAAATGGAGAAATCCTAAACTTAAAAGGACTAGGAATGCCCGTAATTGGAAGCGGTTCAAAAGGGGCTCTTAAAGTCACCTTGATGGTAAAAATTCCCAAAATAATAAATAACGAAGTAAAAACTATTTACGAAAGATTAAAAGAGATATATAGTTAAAGTGTTTCTGAAAATAAATGTCCAAAGTTTTTCAAATTAGCCTCCCAACCCGATTTATATTCATTAAATTTATTTATTTTAGACTCATATTCTTTGATTCCATCTTCAATATTATCAAAATTCTTAACAATATCCACTGAAAATTGAAAAACATCCCCTTGTCGGGGAGCAAGAGTGAAAAAGGCAAATTTCCAATTTCCAGAATTTATAGTAGATACTATCCTTTTTTGGAAAACATAATCGGAGATTAAAACAAATTTTTGAAAATCTTTTCTTCGCAAATAAATAAGCTCATTCCACTCATTAAAAATAGCATCGGGCAATTCGTTTAAACCGATCTCAATTATATTATTAATAGATAAAAGAATTTGTAAAATTTCCAATAAATTCAAATAATAGCTATCAAAACATTGAATTGTAATCTCAAGCAAAGCAATTTTTATAAGCAGTTTAGAAATGTCAAGACTATGATCTTTCATTATTTTATCAATTCTATCTTTTGTATGATCTATAATAAATTTTTTATGAGTTTCTTTAATATTATTGCTTTTTTTAATTTGCTCTACTTTTTCATAATAATCATTAATTTCTTTATTAATTACATCTAAATTATTACTATTAGCCTCATTGGAGAAAAAATCCAACGAATTACTAAGTCGAACTAAAAATTCTTCTTGAATAAAAAATGTAGCAATTCTTATGCAAGAAAATGGAGCTTTACTCTTTTTTTCAAAATTTTCAATTTTTTGTTTAAGATCTACTCTAAAATTTAAATATTTAAGTTTATCTAAAAATCTATTAAAATAGGAAATATCTTCTAATAATTCATCTTCTTGAATGTCTAAAAATTCTGAATTGGGATGATATTTCCTTATCAAATTTTTAATAATAAGCAAAGTATCTAAAAAAATAGCTTTATTGGCATCCCAAGATTTACTGATGTTGGGATTAAAATCCTTATAAAGCTTATCTAAAAACACAAGTTTATCTTTGAGCAAATTAGCATCGTTAATAAGGCTTGACTGCTCTCGATAAGAATAATAATTTATTAAACTATACCTAAAAATACTAAAATTAAGATATTTTTGAAAATCAAAAAATCTATAAAATCCTAATGAACCAAAATCAAAAAACTTCATGCCATAATATCATCTTATTCAAAAGATCTACTTTATCTTTTTATACAGATTTAAAAGTATTGGAGACGCTATAAAGATAGAAGAATAAGTTCCAACAATTACTCCTACCATAAATACCAAAGAAAAATCCTTTATAGGTCCTTCGGTAAACACAAAAATAGAAAATACTGCAACAAATGTAGTAACTGACGTCAAAACAGTTCTTGATAAAGTTTGACTAATGCTTATATTCAATATATTTAAAAATGTATTATCAGTTAATCGTTTAACATTATCTCTGATCCTATCAAAAATAATTATTGTGTCGTTTAAAGAATATCCAATAATGGTTAATATTGCCACAATAATATAACTATTAATCTCTATTCTAAATGCCCCTAAAAAAGCAACTATAAAAAATATATCATGAAATGTTGAAAGTATGGAAGCAATAGCATAACTTAATTTAAATCTTAAAGTTATATAAATCAAAATCAGGGTAAATGTTCCTAATACCAAAAATATTGACTTAATTCTCAAAGTAGAAGAAAAACTTGAATCAATAAAATAAGAATCCAAAACTTCAACATTAGCATCAAATGTTTTTTTAAGTTCATCTATTATTGTTTTTTGAACTTCTGTTTTAAAAGCATAATCAATAATATCTGACTTTACTACAATAGAAAATTCGCTTTTATTCTCATTAGGTGAGAAAATGTTTTTAACATCTAAAGCTTTATAAATCGGAGAGAACATCCTTTTAATTTCATTTTCTTTAATATCTGATTTTTCTATTGAAAGATTAATATTAACTCTAGAAGAAAAATCTATTCCCCAATTGTATCCACCGTGATAAAAAAAAGTATAAATAAGTCCAATCAAAATCAAAACAACACTAACAATTAAAACATTGCTTCCATATTTTGAAAAATTAATTACTTTTTGCATATTTTGAACTCCAAGATATACTTACAAATTTGTTTTTTCTAACAGACATGATAAATTCCAAAATAAATCTTGAAAAAATCAAACTACTAAAAAGAGATGACACAATTCCAACAGAAAGAGACCATGCAAAACCTTGAATAACTCCCGTCCCAAGAAGAGTTAAAAAAAGTACCGCAATAAATGTCGTTATATTTGCATCCATAATAGATAAAAATGCTTTTTTAAAACCATCTTCAAAAGCATTTTCAAACTTTCTGCCTTCTCTGATTTCTTCTTTAATTCTCTCATAAATAACTATATTTATGTCCACAGCCATGCCCATTGTCAAAATAAGACCTGCAATACTCGTTAAAGTTAAAGTAAAATTAAAAGCCGACAATATTGCTAAAATTAAAAATACATTATAAATAACAAGTGAAAATCCGGCTACAAAACCGCTCAAACCATAATAAACGCACATAAACAAAAAAACTAAACAAAGAGCAAGCACAGAAGCTTTAATACCAAGCTCAATAGTCCTAGCACCAAGAGTAGGGCCTATTATTCTCAAATCATCTATTTTAATATCAACTGGAAAAGCTGCGGTTTTAAACACTAAAGCAAGATCTAAGGCTTCTTTTTTATCAAAAGAATCGCCTTGAATTGAAACATTGCCACCAGTAATAGCATATCCAATTCCTGCCACAGACTTAATTTTACCTTCCATAACAACGGCCAAAGACTTTCCAACATTTTTTTGAGTAAATTTAAAAAATTTTTCACTTCCATCAACATCAAGGTTAAAAGCAACAATATCTCGACCTGTTCTAGGATCATTAGAGACTCCAGCATCTTTAATGTGAGCACCATCAAATGAATTTTCAGGACTTGCATCAACTACATAATAACGAACCGATGACTCATCATCTACCCCATAAGAATCTTTAACATACCAAGGAAAAATTTGCTTACTATCTGGTAGGTTCATACTTGTCTGAATTTCGGAAATAGAAAAAAGAGAGCCCGCTTCTAATATCTTTTTATGCAAAAGAGATGTAGATTCGTCATCAACTACATAAAAAGTCAAATTACCTTTCCCACTCAAAAGAGTATTTACCCTACTCTCATCTTTTTCTCCAGGAATATCTAAGAAAATTTTATTTCCCCCAGCCTCTCTTGCAATTTTGGGTTCTGTAAGACCAAACTTATCTACTCTATCTTTAAGAATTTGCATTATACGATAAATAGCATCTTCTTTCTCAGCAAAGGTCAAAGAACGACCTAATTTTTTTTCAATACTTGAATAATCAAGAGAAATAGTAACGCTCATCCCCCCAGACAAATCAAGTCCAAGATGTATTATTCTGCTTTTACTATTCTTTATGTTCTCATAATGTCTATAAATTTCTAAACTTACTTCTCCCATATCCGAATCAGTCAAAAATCCTTCACGCAAAGACTTAGCAGTAAAAAGATTCGGCGGAACTCTCATTGAAGACTTATAATTATTTTTTGCTATTGGAATTAAATAAGAAAGACTAGGCGGAATACTACTATTAGGATCTTTATGATACAACTCCTTAAGCTTAACAAAATCATCCAAAGCTTTTTTCTTTGAATAATCCCTTAAAGCCTCTTGTGAATATGAGCTTATTTTTTTATCCTCAACACTCATTAAAAAATACCATTTTAAAGTCGGAAATATCAAAAGACACGCAAAAAACGTCACCAACAATATCAATACAAGCTTAGATCCTTTTTTCATTATACAAATCCTTAAAATTTTTAACAAATATCATTATTAGCTACCAGTTCTAATTTTACCTTAAATTATAATACCTTTTTAACTTCACTTTTTTCAGACACAACTTTATCAATAGAATTTTTTACAAATACTGCTTCGATATTTGGACTTAATTCTAAAATAACATCCGTATCACCTAGTTTTTTCACAACTCCAAAAATTCCACCTATTGTTAATACCTTATCGCCTTTTTTTAGATTTTTTATCATTTCTTTTTTATTCTTTTCTTCCTTACGCTGAGGAGATATCACTAAAAACCAAAATATAGCAATAACAGGCACAAAAACTAACAAACTTCGAAAAAAGCTACTACTGCCGTTAAATTCTTGCAATAAAAACACAAAACCTCCTTTACTATATATATGTCACTTTTATCTTATTAATATCGCTGGGATAAACAACTCCAAACAAAAGCTTAAAGTCGTCTTTTTTGGTATAATTAGAATTACTTATTTTATTATACTCTTCAATTAAATAATTAATAAGAGAATCGTCATTTCTATAAAGAGCTTTACTAAAGGCACTTCTATAAAGTCCAAGTTCAAAAAGCTCCTTAACGCTTTTACCTTTGTTTTCTCTTAAAAGCTGCCTATCTACTATTGCTTTTGAACCATCATAACCTATACAAAAAACAAATTCATCCTCACTCAAAATAATTCCTTTGAATAATAAAATATTTCACCGGTAAAAACATAAGTTCACCGGTGAAACCTTAATTTACATCATTCCCATTCCTGGGTCCATAGGATAACCACCACCGCCAGAAGCATTTTTATCTTCTTTAATATCAGTGATTGCACATTCTGTTGTTAATAAAAGTCCAGCAATTGAAGCAGCATTTTGAAGCGCACTTCTTGTAACCTTAGCAGGATCAATTATTCCACTCTCAATCATATTTACCCACTTAAAACTGGAAGCATCAAAACCGAGTCCTTTTTTTTCAGTTTTAATTTGATGGATATAAATAGATCCTTCAAAACCAGCATTTGAAATAATCTGTCTCATTGGTTCTTCAAGACTTCTTTTTACAATTTCAAAACCTTGCTTTTCCTCATAACTTAATTTGCTTGTATCTATTGTATCCAAATACATAGCAACTTCAATAAGGGTTGATCCACCACCAGGCACAACACCTTCTTCAACAGCAGCTCGAGTTGCAGAAAGAGCATCTTCAACTCTATGCTTTTTCTCCTTAAGCTCTACTTCAGTAACAGCTCCCACATTAATAACAGCAACTCCACCAACAAGCTTTGCAAGACGCTCTTGAAGCTTTTCTTTATCATATTCAGATGTTGAATCTTCAATTTGTTTTTTAATAAGCTCTGAGCGTTCCTTTATTTGCTCTTTATTACCGGTATTAATAATAGTAGTATTGTCTTTATCAACCTTAATGGTTTTAGCTTGTCCAAGTTGTTCAATCTCAACTGTCTCAAGAGTAAGACCTAGTTCCTCACTAATTAAAACCCCGCCAGTAAGCACTGCAATATCTTCAAGCATGGCCTTTCGTCTATCACCAAAACCAGGAGATTTAATTGCACAAACCTTTAAAGCTCCTCTAACACTATTTAAAACAAGAGCAGCAAGAGCATCCCCTTCAATATCCTCAGCAATAATCAATAAAGGCTTATTTGTCCCTAAAACTTTCTCAAGAACTGGTAAAAGCTCTTTAATAGAACTAATCTTCTTTTCATATATTAATATGAAAGCATCATCAAAACTAACACTCATATTCTCTTTATTGGTGGAAAAATAAGGAGAAAGATATCCTCTGTCAAATTGCATGCCCTCAACATAAGAAATTGTAGTATCAAAAGTTTTTGACTCTTCAACTGTTATAACCCCATCTTTTCCAACTTTATCCATTGCTTCGGCAATTTTTTCGCCTATATAACTGTCATTATTAGCAGAAATTGAAGCTACTTGCGCAATCTCTTCTTTTGTTGTAATTTTCTTTGCAGACTGACGAATTTTCTCAGCAGCCAAATTTACAGCATGATCTATTCCTTTTTTTATTCCAATAGGATTAATTCCTGAAGACACATTCTTAAGGCCTTCTCTTGCAATAGCATAAGCAAGAACAGTGGCAGTTGTTGTTCCATCGCCGGCAACATCATTTGTTTTAATAGCAACTTCCTTTAAAAGCTGCGCTCCCATGTTTTCAAACGAATTTTCAAGCTCAATCTCGCGAGCAACGCTAACCCCATCCTTTGTAACCGTTGGAGAACCGAACTTTTTATCAATAAGAACATTTCTCCCTTTTGGCCCAAGAGTTACTTTTACAGCATTGGATAATTTTTCAACGCCACTAAGTAAGCTTTTTCTAGCATCTTCATTAAAATATATGTCTTTAGCCATAAAAATTTTACCCCTTTTTATACATAAAATAATTTATATTTAACACTATAAGATTAACATAAACTTAATACATTCGCTATAGCGTATTGCTTTCATATATCAAAAAATACAAAATATACGAAACTAACACAAATTTTTATTATATAATGTAAATATTGGCTAATCTTTATATCATAAAGACAAAGAATTTATGTTTAGAAAACTAAAAAAATCAAAAACTTACATTATTATAATTTCAATAACTAAATTTTCAGAAGATAACCTGTTATCAATAATATCAAATATAAAATATTTGATTGAACACAAACGGATAGCTTACAAAATACATTGGACATTTCCAATATACTTTTTTGAAATTTTAAGAGAACATGAAGAATTAAATAAATGGCTATTTGAAAGATTTAAAACCAATAAAGATATATATATGCCTGGAACTTACAGCGGAAGCCCTCATGAATATATGCTACACGATGAAATACATTTAGATTTATATTGGGCATTAAAAAATCCATTCAAAAGTGGATACAAAGACATATTTCAAAATACACCTATTATGCTTTATATATACAACATAGAAAAGTTTAGAAAAAAAGTGACTGAACTTTACAGAAAACTTAATTTCAATTACACAGAGGGAATAAGGCAGAGCAAAAATAAAAAAACTTACTTAATTTTTTATAAAAATAACTGTCAATATTTATATGAAGTCCAAAAAATAGATTCTCCAAAAAGCAACGTAGAAACTCTTATTTATTTTTATGAAATCAAAGAAACTTATGATAATCAAGAATTAAAAAATTTTTTACTTTATTTAAAAGCCTTGGAAAATAACTTACACAGCATCAAGATACAAAATCTAGAAGGATCAAAACTTACTACCGAACTACTAGAAATTCCAAAATTCAACTCCCTTAAAGAGCAGGAGCCAATAATAAATTTTCAAAATAAAAGGCTTAAAGATTATCAAATCAATGAAAAAAGCTTAAGAGAATTTTTAATAAACAAACACCAAGAAGAAATTGTCAAAAATTCAGAATCAATTGCAGCTAAAAACTTGGAATACAATATGGAAGGAAATTTCACACTATCTCACGATCAATACAATATCAAATTCGAAAATGGAAAATTAAATAAAATAAAATTTAAAGACAAAAAAGTAGAATTTCTAAACACATCTAGAACCTATCTCAAAGTTTTGTCGAAAAAAGAATTAATAAGAGAAGCATCTATTGAAAGCTCATTTTCTTTCTCAAATGAAAAAATTTTAGGAATAAAACAATATTTAGCTTTTAACTCTACAAAAAAATCAACAATTGATTTTTTTGTAGATGAGACTATCTCTAGCTTCTTTGTATCCATTAAAATACAATGGCCTTCTAAAATCAATCTAGATAAAAAAACATTAAAAAAATGCAATCCTGATTATCTTCTTGAATATTCAGCCCTTGAAATACCTATTTTTGAAATTGCAAAAGGCACTAATTTAAAAATAACAGCAAAATACAGCGATCTTGATACTTATGAAAAAATAATAATAACTAAAAACAATCCCAAAGGTTACATTAACGGTACAGAATTTTTGATATCTAAAGGAAACGACAAAAACAGTAATTTTTTTATAAGCTTTTTAAATGTTGAAAAACAAATCATACATACAATTAATTATAAAATTGAAAAAATAAATTCTAAAAAATGGTTAATTTTAAACATAGGGGGCTCTTACAACACAGTCAAAATCCAAGACGTAACAAATTACTCTCAAACACTAAATTTAATGATACTGCCATTAAATAATAATTTTGATAACAAAATAAAACTAAATTCAAAAATAAAAAATTTAATTTTTTATACTAATATAAAAAAATATGAAATATAAAAAAATATGAAATATAAAAAAATATGAAAATAAATAAATAATAAGTAGTAAAATATTAATAACTGGGTATAAAATTATCCTAAGAAGAACATAAAAAGTATTTAATCTTTAATTTAAACAAAAAAGGTATAATAATATGAATGATAACATAATAGACGTCCACTCCGCATTGGAAAAAGTTGGCATTACAAATGATCCTGTATTGCTGAAAAACTTAACATCAGAATTAGGAATGAAAGCATCTCATTCAAGAAACAGAATAATACTCTACATAGCGTCAAACCCAAAAGAATACTTTACAGCAAAAGAAGTTTATAACAAACTTATAAAAGAAATTCCAAGCCTATCAAAGGCAACAGTATATAATACATTAAACATTCTAAAAGAAAGAAACATACTAAAAGACATAAAAACTACTGATCAAAAAGAAACAAAGTTTTATCTAAGCTTAGCTTCCACAATAGCTCACTTTAAATGCAATAAATGCAATCAAGTTCATCCTATCCAACTTGACGACATTAAAGATATTTTGAAAGACAAGCTTGGAGAAAACTGGGAAACAAAATCTATTGAAATAATCTACTCAGGACATTGCAATAATTGTTACAAAAAAGATGCTCATAATAACAACGATGCCCTAGATAGCAAGGGAATTACTGTATGAATATAAAGAATATCATTTTTATAATTATATTCTTATTACTCTTAATACTAGTTAGTCCAAGGATAAAATTTAAAAATGAATTTTCAAAAAAAGCAATTCCCAAAAACATTAAAGAAATTGACAATTACTTATTAAAAGAAGAATTACAATTCAGTTTAGAAGGAAATACAAAAAAAGAAGTAATTTGGTATAAAGAGGCACAAAAAACAAAATATTCTGTAGTATACATTCATGGATTTGGAGCATCAAAAAATGAAATTTATCCGGTTCCAAATAATATTGCAAAAGCACTCAATGCAAATCTTTTTTTTACAAGATTAAAAGGACACGGAATTGACAATAAAAATGCATTTCGAGGGATAACTACCCAAGATTGGCTAAGAGACATTGATGAAGCTATTAAAATTGGCAAACTAATAGGTGACAAATTAATATTAATTGGCACCTCTAATGGGGGTGCTGCCTGCATCTGGGCTTTAGCAAACTATCCAGATGAAATAAACTCAGTAGCATTGATTTCTCCTAATGTATTTCCTTACGACAAGAGAACAAATATTGTTTACTATCCCTGGGGACGACAAATTGCGTATCTTATAACGGGCGGTTACAATAAATTCGAAACAAAAGAAAATAAAAGAAAAGAGCACATGACTATCAAAAGCTACTCTTCAAAAGTACAACATGTAGACGCAATTATTGCAATGATGGGCCTTGTCAAATTATTAAATTCATATAATTTCGATGAAATCAAAACACCTTTAATAATAACCCACACACCTAATGATCATACAGTAGACCCAATAAAAATAAACGAATTCATAAAAAATTATGGGGGTGAAAAAAAAGATATTCCCATTATCCTTCTTGAAAATTCACATGCACACGTACCTATTGGAAACCAAAGCTACAAAAGCGCACAAAACACATCATACTTCACGAAGTATGCAGTTGACTTCATAAACAAGACAAATAAGTAATAGCCTTGAGGCTATTACTTATTAAAAAAATCAATCATTTAGCAATTCTTCTATTTCGTTCTTAAGAACACTAACACCTGATCCATAAACTACTTGGACCCCATTACCTTTAATAATTATTCCTTTAGAACCCGTTTTTTTTAAAATTTTTTCAGAAACTTTAAGAGCATCTTTTACTGTAATTCTTAGCCTAGTCGCACAACAATCAAGCTCAACAATATTTGAAGCACCTCCAAGTCCAACAATAACCTTAGAAGCATAATTTTCTTCAAATTCACTACTCTTAAAATTTGAAGAATCTCCAGAATTTAAATCTTGTGCTCTACCAGGGGTTTTAAAATCAAACTTATTTATTAAAAATACAAAAGTAAAGTAATAAATAAAAAACCAAACAATACCTATAACTGGCACCAAAATCCAATTAGTTCTTGAATTTCCCTGCAAAATGCCAAAAAGAATAAAATCAATAAACCCTCCAGAAAACGTTTGACCTATTGTAATTTGAAAAATGTGCGCTAGCATGAAAGCAAATCCATCAAATATAGCATGAACAACATAAAGAATGGGAGCTACAAAAAGAAAAGAAAATTCAAGGGGCTCTGTTATGCCTGTTAAAAATGATGTTAAGGCCGAAGATATCAAAAGACCAAAAACTTTTACCCTCTCGTCATGCTTTGCTGTGTAATATAGCGCAAGCGCAACTCCAGGCAAACCAAACATCATGGTAATAAATCGCCCACTCATAAAACGACTAGTTCCAATAAAAAATTTATCCGTACCTTGAGTAGCAAGTTCTGCAAAAAAAATATTCTGAGTCCCTTCAATCAACTTTCCATCAACAATAACAGATCCCCCAAGGCCTGTTGTCCAAAATGGCAAATAAAACATATGATGAAGACCAAAAGGGCCAAGCATCCTTAAAAAAATTCCATAAATAAGCGTTCCGATATAACCTGTTGAATCTACCAGACCTCCTACCTTATTAATTCCATTTTGTACAAATGGCCAAAAAATAAACATAATTACAGCAAGAAAAATACTAGAAAAAGAAACAATAATCGGCACAAATCTAGATCCCGAAAAAAATCCAAGAACCTTGGGCAAATTTACTTTGTTAAACCTAGAATGAAGATAATAGGTCAGAATACCAACTATAATTCCGCCAAAAACCCCGGTTTCTAAAGTCTTAATTCCAAGAATCAATCCCACAGAACCACTAGAGAAAGACTCTGATTTCCCTGATACATCAATTAAAACCCCAATAGTAGCATTCATAACAAGATAACCAATAAATGCTGCAATTCCAGATGTACCTTTATCAGACTTGGCAAGTCCAACAGCAACCCCAATAGCAAATATTGGAGCTAAATTCGAAAAAATAATAGAACCGGATACACTCATTATCTTGAAAACTGATTGCAAGAAAAAAATATCCAAAAAAGCATACGACTTAACAGTTTCTGGATTAGAAAGAGAGCCACCAATCCCCAAAAGCAATCCCGCTGCTGGTAAAATAGAAATGGGAAGCATTAAAGAACGTCCAAATTTTTGAGCTCGTTCAAAAGCCTTTAACATAATAAAAACCTCCTAAAATAAACAATAAATTAACCTTATAATGTTTAAAATTCTCTTTTAACCCGATTTATTTTCTCTACAAATTTTTTAGTAATCTCAACAGGTCTTGTAATAGCTCCTCCCACAACTACTAAATCAACTCCCATTTCGAAACACTTTTGAGCCTTTAAAGGGGTATCTATTTTTCCTTCCACTATTAAAGTAGCTTTCAAATTAGCATTAATCAAGGTTTTTAAAAAATTAAAATCATTATCTGCAATATCCATACCATTAGTACTTTTTGTATAGCCATACAAAGTTGTTCCAATAAAATCAAATCCCAATTTATCGGCATTAATAGCTTCATCTAAAGAAGAAATATCTGCCATCAAACACTGTTTTGGATATTTCTTTTTAATATTTTCAAAAAAATCATCAAGTAATGCGCCATTAGGTCTATTCCTAAAAGTGGCATCAAGGGCAATTACATCTACTCCTTCATCACAAAGCTCATCGATCTCTTTCATGGTGGGAGTAATAAACACATCACAATTATTATATTTTTTTTTAATAATACCTATTATTGGTAAATCAACTTCCAACTTAATCTGAGCAATATCATTAACTCCGTTGGCTCTTATTCCAACAGCTCCACCTATTTTAGCCGATAAAGCCATCTTAGACATAATAAAACTACTGTGTAAAGGCTCGCTCTCAAGAGCCTGACAAGATACTATTAACCCTCTTTTAATTTTTGCAACAATAATCAAACCTCCTATAAAATTTATTTTTTTAAACAAATACAAAAACTTAAATACAGATTATATTTTTTCTTTAAAAAAAACAATTCTTTTAAAGAAAATTAACATATAACACAAATTAACAACATAAAAACAAAAATAATTTATTATTCAATACACACTAAGCTATAATTTAAGCATGATAAATAAAATAAACTGGTTTCCTGGCCACATGAAAAGAGCCTTAGATCTGATAAAGCATAATTTAAAAAAAACCAATATTGTGCTAGAAATACTTGATGCTAGAGCTCCATTTAGTAGTAAAAATCCATTAACTGAAAAAATTATTAAAAATCAAACCAAAATAATTCTTTTGCACAAATCTGATATTGCTCAAGTAACTGAAATTATAAAATGGAAAATATATTTTGAAAATCTTGGCAATACTGTAATAATAAGCAATATTTACAAAAAAGGAATGCGTAAGCAAATATTAGATAGTATTAAAAAATTGGTCATTGTTAAAAAGATAAAAAATTATAAAGAAAAAATAAAGGTTTTAATTATTGGGGTCCCGAATGTTGGAAAATCTTCAATAATAAATCTATTATCTGGTAAAAAAAGCGCAAAAGTTGCTAACAAACCTGGATATACTAAAAATATACAAATAGTAAAAATAACTGAAGAAATCAATCTTTTTGATATGCCGGGAATTTTATGGCATAACCTAGCAGACCAATCAATTGCAAAAAAACTTGCAATATTGGATATAATCAAAAATGAAATAGTAGACAATATAGATCTTGCATTATATTTACTTGAAATAATGGACCAAAATAATAAAAATATTTTACTAAAAAAATACGAAATATATCATAAAAATTCACTTGATATTCTACAAAATTTTGCAAAAGCAAGAAAATTAATCCATAAAAAAAATGAACTCAACCTTGAGAAAGCATCAAAAATACTAATTAAAGAATTCAGAGAAGGCAAATTTGGGAAAATAATTCTTGACAAGAATTATAATGCCTTTTAAAAAAGGCATTTACATAAACAATAATATTAAGTATAATCTTGATTTGTATTAAATACAGCCATAAGGAGGTTGGAATTAGTTGGATAATTGTATCCTAGAGATTAAAAATTTAAGTCATTATTATGATAACAATGGAAACAAAACTTTAGATAACATAAATTTAAAAATTAAAAAAAATGAGTTTATTACATTATTAGGCCCATCTGGATGTGGAAAAACAACATTAATAAAAATATTGGGTGGTTTTTTAAATCAAAAAAATGGAGAAATTTATTTCTTTTCTAAAGAAATATCTAAAATTAGTCCGAATGAAAGAGAAATTAATACTGTATTTCAAAATTATGCACTTTTCCCACATATGAATGTTTTTGACAATATTTCATTTGGGCTTAGAATGAAAAAAACACCAAAAGATATAATAAAAGAAAAAGTAAAAACATCTCTTTCGTTAATAGGAATGCCAAAATATGCATACAGAAATATTAACGAACTATCGGGGGGACAAAAACAAAGAGTTGCAATAGCAAGAGCAATGGTAATGGAACCTAAGCTTTTATTACTAGATGAACCACTTTCTGCTCTTGATTTAAAGATGCGACAAGAGATGCAAAAAGAATTAAAAAAAATACAGCGCCAACTTGGAATCACATTCATATACGTCACTCATGACCAAGAGGAAGCATTGACAATGAGCGACAGAATTGTTGTAATGAATGAGGGAATAATTCTACAAGTAGGAACACCTGAAGAAATTTACAATGAACCTAAAACAAAATTCGTAGCCGATTTTATTGGAGAAAGTAATATTTTTGATGGAACATACAAAAAAGAGCTGGTTGTAAGTTTGCTCGGCCATGAATTTGAATGCCTTGACAAAGGATTTGAAGCTGAAGAATCAGTTGACCTTGTAATACGCCCAGAAGATATAAAACTACTCCCAAAAGGAAAAGGACATCTAAGCGGAACTATAATATCTGCAATTTTTCAAGGGGTTCATTATGAAATGACTCTAGAAATTCAAAAAACAAATTGGATAGTTCAAAGCACAAGACTTACAAAAGTTGGAGAAGAGGTTGACATATTTTTAGAACCTGATGATATTCATGTTATGCATAAGGAATAATGATTGTGAAAAAATTGATATTAATTATGTACTCTATATTCTTATTAACATTTAGCATACTTCCTTTACTAATAATCATATTGCTGGGATTTTTAAATGAAAAACATGAATTTACAATTCATAATTTTATTAGACTTTTAAACCCAAGTTATCTTAGTATCTTTTCAAGAAGCCTGAAACTAGCAACAATAGCAACAATTTTTTGCATTTTAATAGGCTATCCCGCTGCCTGGCTAATTTCATTATCAAAAAAAAGTGCTCAAAACAAATTAATAATAATGATAATACTTCCCATGTGGATAAATACATTGCTTAGAACTTACGCGTGGATGAGAATACTTGGAAAAAACGGACTTATCAACAACTTATTTGAAAAAATTGGAATTGGAAATTTAGATCTTCTTTACAATGAACAAGCTGTTACAATAGGCATGGTATATAATTTTTTGCCTTTCATGATCTTGCCAATATATACAGGATTTTTAAAAATCAAATCAGAATATATTGAAGCAGCACAAGATCTTGGAGCAAGAATATGGCAAACACTAATTTATATAAAAATACCCTTAACACTCTCTTACCTGGCAACAGGAATAATTATGGTATTTATTCCTTCAATCACAGTATTTGTCATTTCAGATTTGCTAGGAGGCTCTAAACAAATTTTGATAGGAAACCTAATAAGCAAACAATTTCTTTTCGTAGAAGACTGGAATACTGGAGCTGCGATTTCATTTATTTTAATGTTAGTAATATTAATTTTTAATTTAATAATAATAAAATTAATGCAAAAAAATAATGGGGAGTAAAGTATGTTTAGGACTTTTAAAAACATTTTCTTATTTCTAATACTCAGCTTTATTTACCTCCCAATAATAATCTTAATAATTTATTCCTTTAACTCTGGTGATAGTGGATTTATATGGCAAGGATTTAGTCTAAAATGGTATAAAGAAATTTTTTCCTCAAGGCAAATCAAATCAGCAATATTTAATACCATTTTAATAGCTACAATCTCATCTTTAACATCTGTTGTTATTGGAATTATTGGTGCTTACGCAATCTACAAATCAGAAAACAAAAAATTAAAAACAATACTATTGTCAGCAAATAAAATAACAATAATTAATCCAGACATCGTAACGGGAATAAGCTTAATGACATTTTATTCCGCAATAAAAATGCAATTGGGATTTTCTACAATGCTAATATCACATATAATTTTTTCAACACCGTACGTAGTAATAATAATTTTGCCCAAACTATATTCTCTTCCCAATAATATTATTGATGCCGCCAAGGATCTTGGAGCCTCAGAAATTCAGATATTCTTCAATATAATTTATCCAGAAATCGTCGGGAATATAGCAACTGGAGCTCTTATTGCCTTTACGTTATCAATAGATGATTTTTTGATATCATTTTTCACTACTGGACAAGGATTTAATAATTTAGCTATTCTAATAAACTCGCTAACAAAAAGGGGCATTAAACCCGTAATAAATGCTATTTCTGCTATATTGTTTTTTACAATATTAAGCCTTTTGTTTATTATTAATAAATTTATAGGAATTAAAAAATTAACAACAGATGCTGAGCTTTAAAACAAAAAAAGGGGTACTTATGAAAAAAATTTTTATATTAATAACAATCCTTACAACTTTTACTTGCGCTAAAAAAGATATAGTAACTTTAAACGTATTTAATTGGGCAGAATATATTGACGAGAGCTTATTAGATCAATTTGAAAAGGAAAATAATATAAAAATTAATTATGAAATCTTTCATAACAATGAAGAAATGATAGCTAAATTTAACACCACAAAAAACTACTACGATATAATAGTTCCATCAGAATATTTAATCCAAGAATTAATCGATGAAGGCAAAATTGAAAAATTAGATTACTCAAAATTGCCAAACGTAACAAAAAATATTTCTCAAAATCTAACAAACCTAGAACATGATCCTGGCAATCTTTATTCAGTACCAGCTTACTGGGGATTAATGGGAATACTTTACAATAAAACCAAAATAGATTTAAATGACATGCAAGGTTTTGACATACTATTTAATAAAAAATATAAAAAGGAGATTACAATGTTGGATTCTCCTAAAGACAATATTGGAGTCGCTTTAAAAAAGCTTGGATACTCAATAAATGAACATGATATAGACAAAATCAAAGAAGCTGGTGAACTTTTAAAAATCCAAAATCCACTATTAATCGGATATTTCTCAGATGTGCCTGCAAAATCATTAATGCTAAATGAAGAAGCATCTATTCAACTTACATGGAGTGGTGAAGCACAAAGCGCTATGCTAAAAGATAGAAACTTGGATTTTTATGCACCAGAAAACACCAATCTATGGATAGACGCATTTGTAATTCCTATTGATGCTCCAAATAAAAACTTGGCTTACAAGTTTATAAACTTTCTATACAACAATGAACCATCTTATAAAAATTTCAAAGAAACCAGATATAACTCTCCAAATAAAAATGTAATAAAAAGAATAGAAGAAGAAGCAAAAAACAATCCTGAAATGAAATTGTATTTAGAAGAAAAATTTCTACCAAAAGATTTTTCCAAATTTGAAATCTTTAGAAAAATACCTAAAAAAATAAAAGAGGAAATGCTCAAAATATATTTGAATCTATCTTCTTAAATACTAATCTTATATCAAGTCCAATTATAGACAAAGCAATCAATAACACTAAAAATCCCTGATAAATTAAAAATGGGAAAATCTCAAAAGGAGAAAGCCTTCCTTTTGTAAAATCTATAAGAGCTATAACATGCATACTATGAGGCAAAATACTTAAAAAAAAGCACGAAGACATACAAAGTAAAGCTGCAATACGATTTGAACTTAAATTGTTCTCCTTAGTTATTGATCTTACAACAGAACCACTCATTAAAATAGCAAGTCCATTATTTGCAAGAAACACAGTTAAAATGCCAACTAAAAACACAATCACAAATTCTGAAGTCCTCTTAGACTTTGACATTTTTTGCAACTTTAACAGTAACCAATCAAACCCTCCATACTTAATTGCCATATAAGAAATTCCGCCTGTAAAAACAACAAGAATAAACATTTCCCCTAAGCCTAAAAATCCTTCATTGATTTTTTTAGCCAGCAATAAAAAAGTAATATCTGAGTAATAAATCCCAATAATACCAGCAACAACAATACCTAAAAACAAGGCTAAAAATACATTAAAGCCTGAAATTGCAACGGCCATAACAAAAATATATGGAATAATTTTAAAAAAATTTATATCACCAGATTCAATAATAAAACTATTAGCCTTACTATAATAAGGACCTAAAAATGCAAAAACAATGCTTGCTAAAATTGCTGATGGGAAAGTATAAAAAGCTCCGTTTTTGAAAACATCAACAATATTAACCTTTTGAGTATGACTTGAAATAATAGGAGTATCTGATATTAAAGACATATTGTCCCCAAATGCACCAGCACTAAGAATGGCACCAGCAACCAATGGAAGAGGAATGTTTACCTTATCTGCAAGTTCTAAAGCAATAGGAGCAACAGCAACAACAGTTCCCATAAAACTTCCAGTAGAAAAAGACAAAAAAAGAGTAATTAAAAAAATGCCACATACTAGCAAATTCAATGGAACATATTTAAGACCAATATTCACTACAGCATCAACGCTTCCTATTTCTTTGCAAACAGCGGAAAAAGCACCAGACAACATAAATATTAAAGATATAAAAATAACATCTTGTTGGGCGCAACCTTCAATAAATTTATTCATTTTTGCTAAAAAAGATCCTCTAAAAACAATAAATGTCAAAACAATAGCAACAAACATAGCAAATACGGGAGGCATTTGATAAAATGCCCTTTCTACACCATTAAAATAAAGAACAAGTCCAGTGCCAATATAAATCCCTATAAAAAGAAAAAAGGGCGCAAGTCCCCAAAAATTTGGAACTATATTAGTTTCTCTTTCCAATTTCAAACCTCCTAAATCTATAATACAATTAAAAACAATTTATTCTAAATAAAATTAATAAAAATTTAACAATGCATATCTTAAAATTTTCAAAATTTTTATTTTTTTAAAAAATATAAAAAAAGCTTTTTGATATCAATTCCTAAAATAGATAAAATAACAAAAAACAATAAAAATCCAAAATAAACTAAAAATGGCAAAACACTAATAGGCGACACAAGTCCATTTGAAAAGCCTACTAAAATAATCATTTGAGCACCATAAGGAATAATACCTTGAAAAATACAAGAGAACATATCTAAAATAGAAGCACTTCTTTGAAAACTGATGTTATTTTCAAAAGCTATTTTTTTTGCTACTTTGCCGCAAATAAGTATGGCAATCGTGTTATTAGCAAGAAAAACATCGACTATTGAAACGAAAGTCCCAATAGAAAATTCAGCTGAAATTTTTCCTTTAATCAAAGATTTCAATTTAACAAGTAACCATTTAAAGCCTCCATTATGAATCACCGTGAAAGAAACTCCCCCTGTTAAAATTGAGAGAAAAATTAAATCTGCCATATTTAAAAATCCTTTATTAATATTTTTCATTACATCTAGAAAGTATAAATTACCATACAAAACACTAATAAGACATATAGAAAAAATGCCCCAAAAAAGGACTAAAAAAACATTCATTCCGGCCAAAGAAAAAAAGATAATTATTAAATAAGGCACGGTTTTCACCAAATCTATTGAACTTTCATGTAAAAAGTTTGTAGTATTAAGCAAATTTCCAGAAAGAAAGAAAAAAGAAAAAAAAGTCAGTATAGCAGATGGAAAAGCATAAAAACTGCTACTAATAAAAACATCTAAGATACTACTACCTTGAGTTCGACTAGAAACAATGGTTGTATCTGATATTAAAGAAAGATTATCTCCAAACATAGCTCCACACATTACAGATGCTGCTATTAAATTAGGATTAATATTGCTTTTAACAGCAATATTAAAAGCAATAGGAGCAATTGCAACAATAGACCCAACAGAAGTTCCTGCAGAAAAAGAGAGAAAGCAAGTTATAAAAAATATACCAGAAACAATCCAATTGGGATTAATATATTTAATCCCCAAATTTGCTACAGTTTCAACACAACCCATTTCTCTGCAAAGAGAAGAGAAAGCTCCTGAAAGCATAAAAATAAGACACATTAGTATAATGTCGTACTGAGCGGCCCCTTTAATAAATATATGAATTTTGTCGGAAAATTTTCCTTTAAATATTAAAAAACAAACAATAGAAGCAAAAAACATTGCAACGCTGGCCGACAATTGATAAAAGGCCATTTCTACACCAAGAACTCCTAAATAAATTCCAGTACCTAAATAAATAACAATAAAGACAAAAAAAGGAACAAGCCCAAAAAAATTTGGTTGAACTCTTACTTCAGTATTTTCCATATACATCCTTTAAATATAAGCACCTATTATTAAAAAAGATTACTATACTTTTTTAATAATAACTCAAATTATTAATCGCTACATAAATTTACAATAGGCTCAAGAGTAAAAATTTCCAATTTTCTTGAAATATTAAAAAAGAAAAATAAAATTTATCAAAAATTTTACTACTAAGTTACAAGAAATAAAAACCCGATGGTGTTAAATTGCAATAAAGTAAGCGTTAAAAATAAATAGGAATAAATTATAAAAAAATTTTTATCTCATTTGTCTTTTTAAAAAACTGGAAAATCAAATTTTTCGCCAAAAATGATCTTTTTCTAAAATAGAATCAATCTCTTTTGGACCCTCAGACCCATAAAAATAATTACAAATTTCAATATCTGCCCATTTATTTGCAACATCTGAAACAAATTCCCAAGAACTTTCAATCTCATCACTTGTAGCATATAAAGTGCCATCCCCTAAAAAAGCGTCTAACAACAAACGCTCATAAGCCTCATCAAACAATCTTTTAAATGTACCGTGATATGAAAATTCCATATTGGCAGTCTGGATTTCATAATTATATCCGGGTTTCTTGGTATTGAATTTAATTTCAATTCCATCTCTTGGCTGAATCCTAAATATTAAAGCATTGGAAAAATCAACAGAACTATTGTCAAAAAGAGTAAAGCTTGGTTTTTTAAATTGAATGTATATTTCTGAAAATTTCCTAGCAAGACCTTTGCCAGTTCTCAGATAAAAAGGAACACCGGACCAACGCCAATTATTAATAAACACCTTCATAGCTAAATAAGTCTCGGTATTTGAATTTCCCAATGATTCTGCTTCATCTTTATAGCCCTTTTTAAAAACTCCTTGAACTTGTGAACCTACATATTGTCCCTTAATAATACAATTTTTAATATCCTCTTTGCTAATTTTTCTCAAACTTTTTATAACTTTAACCTTCTCATCATGAATAAACTCAGAATCAAATTTAATAGGAGATTCCATTGCAACAAGACTTAACAATTGTAAAATATGATTTTGAACCATATCCTTCAAAGCTCCGACAGAATCGTAATACTCCGCTCTTCCGTCAAGACCCAATTCTTCAGCCACCGTAATCTGAACAAAATCTACATAACGATTATTCCAAATATTTTCAAAAATAGAATTACCAAATCTAAATGTAAAAATATTTTGAACTGTCTCTTTACCCAAATAGTGATCTATTCTATAAATTTGATCTTCTCTAAAAGCAGAATAAAGCAAACAATTTAATTTTTTTGCCGTTTCAAGGCTAGAACCAAAAGGCTTCTCAAGAACTATTTTTGACAAAGTCAATCTTTCGCTTAAAAAATACTTTTTCAAATGATTAATTATTGATCCATAAAATATAGGAGACGTTGAAAGGTAATATATTGTTTCTCGGCTTTTATCTAAAAATTTAAATAATTTTAGATAAGGCTCCTTTTCATTAAAATCACCAAATACATAAATAAAAAAATTTAAAAAAATTTCGATCAAAGAATCAGTCTCTTCCTGCCATAAAGAATCTTTAATATACAATCTAAATTCTTTATCTGTAAAAATTTTACGAGAAAAGCCAATAACTCTAAAATTGCTAATACATTTATTTTTAAATAAATTAAAAAGCGAAGGAATAAGTTTTTTTCTAGACAAATTCCCAGTAACCCCAAAAATTACAATATCAAAATTAGAAACACTTTTTTCTTTCATAGAATTTAGTCCAATCTGGCCAATTTATTATATATTACAAAATATATATATTCATGAATATTAACAAATAAAAATTAGGCTAAAATTAAATATTATTTTTTTATAAACAAAACTAGTATATAATAAGGAGAATGAAAAATCTATCACTATTCACAGATTTTTATGAAATTTCAATGATGAATGCTTATTTTACAAAAGGTATTAATCCTAAAGCAAAGTTTGAAGTATTTTTTAGAAAAACACCGTTTAAAAATGGCTATATTGTTTTAGCCGGAATGCATACATTAATTAATGAATTAAAAAATATTCATTTCAATAAAAATGAACTTAAATATTTAAAAAGCTTGAATATATTGGATGAAAAATTTTTAAACTTTCTCAAAGAATTCAAACTAAACATAAAAATAAGCGCAATAGAAGAAGGTCGTCTAGTTTTTCCCTACACACCGGTAGCTGTGATTGAAGGACATCTAATAGAATTACTATTAATAGAAGGGCTGGTTTTAAATATATTAAACTTTGAGAGTTTAATAGCAACAAAAACCGCAAGGATAAAAGAATCTGGTGCAAAAATTTTAGCAGAACTTGGACTAAGAAGAGCGCAAGGAATAAATGGAGCACTCTCTGCCAGCAAAGCTGCCTACATAGGAGGAGCAGACTTTACAAGCAATATGCTTGCTGGATATAAATACAACATACCAGTCACAGGAACAATGGCTCATAGCTGGGTAATGAGTTTTGAAAATGAAGAACAAGCATTCAGAGAATATGCCAAAACATACCCAAGCAAAGTAAGTTTACTAATTGACACTTATGACACACTTAAAAGTGGATTAAAAAATGCCATTAAAATATTTAAGGAACTAAAACGAGACGAAAAAAATAATTTTTCAATACGAATTGACAGTGGGGATCTTGAATATCTAAGCAAAGCAGCAAGAAAAGAATTAAACCAAAATGGATTAAATCACGTAAAAATTATTGCGTCTAATGAGCTTGACGAAAATATTATTATGTACTTAAATTCAATAAATGCTCCAATTGATATTTGGGGTGTTGGAACAAATTTAGTTACAGCAAAAGGAGATCCAAACCTTTCAGGAGTATATAAAATGATCTCTATAGAAAAAAATGGAAAATTTATGCCAAAAATAAAAATATCAAATAACACAGAAAAATCAACATTACCCGCCCAAAAAGAAGTTGCAAGAATCTATTTAAATGGCCAAATGATTTTTGATTTTATATTTTTAAAAGAAGAAAAAGATCAAATCAAAGATCATCTAGATTCAAGAAAGGAACTTGCCATTTTTCATCCAATACAAGACAACGTTTTCAAAATCATCAAACAATATGATAATTTTGAATTTTTGATTCACACTGTCTTAGAAAATGGAAAACTTAGCAAAGGCTATGAATCTAGTTTAAGCAATATTAGAAATAAAGCCAAACTTGACTTAAGCAAGCTTGAACATACTTACAGAAGAATAATTAATCCCCACATATACAAAGTGAGTATCAGTAAAAACTTAAGAAAGTTGAAAAACAAGCTCATAGAAGATAATAAAAGCAATTAATATCTGTGAATATATATAAAACTAACAAAGTAAATAAAATTTATAATAAAATTAAAGAATTAACTCAAAACGACAGTATCTTTAAAAAAGAAACACTCATCATAGTAAAAAACGATCTTTTAATAGAAGAAATTAAAAAAACTATGGCAAAACTTAATGGGATTTCTTATAATCTAAACATTAAAAAGAATGCTGTAAAAAGCATATATGAAATTTCTTTAAAAAATCCCAATATAAAAAAATACATAGAAAAAAACACTTTTTCATTTTACTTGGAAACAGAAAAATTCATTTTATATCACATATTGAAAACTGAAAAACTAAAATACATAAAAGATTTCAAATCAACAAGAAATAGATACTTTTTTGCATCAAAAATAATAGATTTATTCCACCATTATTACTCAAAATTTTCAAAATTAATTGAAACCTGGGAAGACAATGGATTTTTATTCCAAGAAGAAAATTTAAAACCCTACGAAAACATGCAAAAAGAATTATTTCAAAAGCTATTTGAAAAGCAAAAAAATATTTTAAACTTAAACAAAAAAATAATTCTAGAAAAGCCAACAAAAAATATAGAAATTGAAATTAAAAAAATAATATTTATTGGCAATAATAGAGAAATTGAAAAAAAAATTCTTAACTCTTTAGAAAAAATTTTTGATTTTGAAGTGCATGTATTAATCTTTGAAGATTTGCTCAACTATAAATCTACTCTTGTTGAGGAATTATTATTAACAAAAGAAAAAATCAACCCAATAGAATATCGGGCTTTAGAAAAAGTAGATATTGAATTATTTAAAAGTAAAAATTTCTTAACAAGCATTAAAAATAACATTATAGCAAGAACTCCGCTTTCAAAATTAGACGATAGCTTCAAAATAATAGAAGCTAAGAATCAAAAACGTGAAGTAGAAATTTTAGCAAACCAAATAGTACACTCAATACAAAAAAATAACCTAAAATTAAGCGAAATAGCAATAACTTGTTTACAAGAAAAATTTAATGAATATTTACCACATATAGAAGAGTGCCTAAATAAATATGAAATCGAATATAGTGTCCTATGTCATAACAATTTATCAAAAGGAGAAAGTATAATAGCCTTAAAAAGGCTAATGGATCTTTTTATATCAAAAAACGAAACAATTAGTAATTTCAGCAGAAAAGAAGTATTTAATCTGCTAAGTAATAACAAAGTAATGAAAAAATTTAATATATCAGCATCTGAATTAAACTATTTAATAGAATTTAGCGATGCAATGAACATTAGTTTTGGAGCAAACAACATTCACAAAGAAAATTTAAAGTATGATAAAAACTTTTTAAACTCATGGGAAGACGGATTTAATCGATTTTTAATGTCTGAAATATTTGACGAAAAATACGAAGAGGAATTTCAAAAAGAAACCGTAAGATTTCAAGATCAAGAATCAATAATAAAACTTATAACAATAGTAAAAAGTTTGTACGAAGATATAAACTATTTTAAAAATAAAACATATAAAGTATATGAATGGGCAAAAATAATAGATATTTTTATTCAAAAATATATTGATCTTGAAGAATTTAATACAACTGATGAATATTTACAAAATAAAATAAAATCTTTTAAAAATTTTCCCAAAGATTTTAATGACAATCTTTGCAAAAACTATTTAAAAGAAATTAATGAAATAAAAATTGAATTTTATCTTTTTAAGATTATGCTTGAAGAAAGTCTTGAAAAAGAAAAATACGGAGTAATGTATAAAAAAAATGGAATATTGATTGCCAATTACAAAGAAATTGAATATCTTCAAAAAAAAGAAATTCATTTTTTGGGATTTCAAAAATTCAACTCTAAAATAGATTATGATAATATGAATTTATTAAATGAGTACTATGAATATGAGAACACCGAAAAAGAGGCAATCACAGCGCTTTTTAATTTAATTTTTGCAACATCGGAAAAATTTTACATTTACTACTCATTTCAAGATAATCTAAACCCAGAAATCAATATGTCAAAAACAATAAGCAAAATACTTGATCACATACAAAAGTATGAAAAAAATTTTCAAATAGAAAAACATCCAAATGAAAACCATGACTTAGCATATTTTAAAGATGCAAAAGAGAATTATTTGATAAACTATGATTTAGAAGCCTTTAATATAGCCAAAATAATACAAAATTCTCAACCAATTAAGTTTAAACAAAATAAAATTCAACTAAAAAGCCCAATTAAGCTAAATTTATACGAATTGAAAAACGCACTTTCTAATCCCTACAAACATTTTTATGAAAAAACTTTAAACGTTAAAATACAAGACATAAGATTAGAAAATGAAATCAAAGAAAAACAAGAAGAACAAATTTTCAACATTATTGAGATTATTTACAAACTTATAAAAAATTCAACACCGCTGCATGAATACATAATGGGGAAAAAAGATGATGCAAATAAAGCAATAGAAATTATTAAAAACCACATTAAATATGAAATACAACAAGGAAATATTCCTTTCAACATAAATCAAAAAACGACTGTGGATGATGTCTTTAAAAAAATAAATAAATTAAAATTCAATGCTATTGAAAACTTAAAAAAGCTTTCAGTAATGACAGAAACCAACATTAAATTTTGTCAAAAAATAAAACTAAATTTCCAAAAAAAAAATATAGAATTTGAATTAAAAAAAGATATTGAGAACGTATACAAAATCGAAAACGATTATTTTTATTTAAATTTTGTAAAAAAAGACTATTGCAGCATCCCAGATAAAATAAAAGATGAAATAGATTTATATATAACAGGACTGCTAGTAAAAAAAGAAATACAAAATTTCAATTCATTAACAGAAGTAAAAATTGATCTTGAAAACTTATCCGCAAAAACAACTATTTCATATCACCACAAAGAAATAATAATTGATGACATTGAAAATATGCTTATGCAATTTGCATACATATCAAGCTATCCAACTCCAATTTACCAAAGCTTGATAATTAAAGCTTTAACAAAAACAAATCAAAATAATTTTTCAAATTGTTTTAAGAATTTCATAAAAATGGAAATAGAAAACCCCTCTAAAGCTTATTTCACAAGCAAAGCACATGAGAGATTCTTAAAAATTAGCGAAATAACGCTTTGTGATTACTATAATAGATTTAAAGATACCCATGATTTCAAGCTAGACGAAAATTTACTAATATTAATAGAAAAATTTTATATTAAATTTGTAAGGACAAAAAATTAACATTCATGGATAAAATCCTAGAAAAAATTCAAAATAACGCAACAATATTAATAGAAGCATCGGCGGGTACTGGAAAAACTCACATACTTGAAAATGTGGTTATAAATTTAATGAAAACCAAACTATACTCCATAAATGAAATCTTGGTATTAACTTTTACAAACAAAGCCACAGAAGAAATGCACACAAGAATACTAAAAGCAATAGAAAATGCTTATTTTAACTCAAAAAAAAATGAAATTTTTAAAGAAATATATGAGCAATCAAAAAAACTCTTTATATCAACAATCAATAAATTCGCATTACATGCTTTAAATAATTTTCAAATTGAAACAGAAAATTATTCCAAATACAAACCTAAAGAAAAATTTTCAAAAGAAATAGAAGAAATAGTTTATGACTTTCTAAGAAAATCAGATAGCTTAATTCAAGATCTTGATATTAAAGACTATGAACTTAAGGTATTTAAATCTGATGCTAAAAAAACAGAAGAGATTGTTTTAAAAATAAAAAAAGCTTACGAGAGAGATGCAACTCAAGAACTTGGAGATTGGCTTAAAATTCAAACACCATTTGAAAAAATTCTTCTTAAAAAGGAGGAATTGATCAAAGATTACAACAAAATAATAGAAGACTTGGATAAAATGACAACAGATGAAATATCAAGTTTTTATAATAAACATATTCAAACTGGTAAACTTGAAATACAATTCTCTAAAGAAAGCAACATATTCAAAATAGCAGAAACATTATTAAAAAATAAATTTTTTTCAACTCTAATAGAAAAAGAAATTAAAAAAAATGCCAAATTATTACCTAAAGAACTTAATATTAAAAATGATTTAATCAATTTAGGAATTAATATTAAACATGAAAAATATAAATCAGAAGACAATAGAAATAAAAATAGAAATAATTTAAAGCAATATGTTCTTTTAAAAGTTGAATACAAAATACTAAAGTACATAGAAAAAGAACTAGAGAAAATTATTAAATCAACAAACGCAATAGATCAAAATTACATAATTTCAAATTTAAAAAATTACTTAAAAACAGAAGACAAAAAACTTTTAAATGCAATCAAAAATCGATACAAAATCATTTTAATTGATGAGGCACAAGATTTAAGCTTAACACAAATCGAAATATTTAAAATATTAAAAACAGCAGGAATAAAATTGATATTCATAGCTGATCCTAAACAGATAATATATTCCTTTAGAAAAGCAGACATTGCATTTTATAACAAAGAAATAAAAAATAAAATTAACACAGATGCTAGAATTGTCCTAGAAACAAATCACAGATCAAGTAAAAAACTCATCGAGCCTTTAAATAGAATTTTTAATAATATATACAATAACGCAATAGCCGATGAAATTGAAAAAATTGAATTTACCAATTCACTTTCAAACCAAAAAAATGACAATAATAGCATTTTCATTAACGGACAAGAAATAGAAGGGGTAAATATAATAACCACAAATGCCGAAAACAAAGAAGACATTTACCAAAAAACAGCATTAACAATAAAATATTTACTTGCATATGGAACAATTGCTGAGAACAATAAAATTAGAAATATTAAAATGCAAGACATTAAAGTACTTTGTAGAGGAAAAAATGAAATCAATTTAATAGATAAAGCATTAAAAAAAGAGAAAATCCAAACAAACAAAGCTCAAGAAAAATTTTTAAAAACCAAAGAATTTAACGAAATTTTCTATATTCTTAAGTGCCTAGACCGAAAACAAAGTTTTAAAACCTTAAATTATATTCTAAACAGTAAAATGTTAAATGTGCCGTGGAATTTACAAAGAATTTTAATAAAAGAAGACAAAATTCACCTTATAGAAGAATTTATTGAAAATATAATAGTTTTGCTTGAAAAAAATGAAATAACATTAATAAATGCAATCAACAAAATCGCATTCGAAAAAAACTTGTGGATCAAAATTGCAAATAAAACCGAAGATCAAAAAATTATTGAATGGGCAAAAAATAAAATAAATTACAAAGGTCTCCTTATTGCAGAAGGTAAGCTTGAAAATTTAAGAACCTATGAAACAGCACTTGAGACCATCTCTAAGATATACCATAAAGAACAAAACATACAATCTTTAATCTCTACTTTAGAAAATCTAATAATAAACGAAGAGCCCGAAAACATCGAAGAAATAACCAATAATATAAATAATGATAATGAATCTATAGAGTTAATGACAATACACAAATCAAAAGGACTTAGCATGAACATCGTATTCTTAATAAATACAACTCCAATAGGAAATAGCAATGTTTTTTCAAAAAAAAATCATTTTTACAAATTTTATCAAGACGGAAAGATTGGATATGACTTTTTTAAATTAGAAGAAAACAAAAAATATGCAAGACTAAAAATACTAAGCGAAGAAAAAAATATATTTTATGTGGGAGCAACAAGAGCTAAATTTGCTCTATTTATTACAAAAATAAATAGCATAACTAGCAAATTATTAGAAATGGCAAAAGTTTTTACTATTGACAATATCAAACAAGATTTTAACATATATGAATTTATTAGCCAAAAGAAATTTAATAAAGAAAAGAACAATACAAATCTGAATACAAAATTAATCCCACCAAAACCAATAATTAAAAACATGTTTAAAAAAGAATATACATCTAGTTTTTCAAGTTTAACAGCACAAGCTAATCATATAGCATTTTATGAAAATTATGATTTTAAAAATATCAACTACGAAAAAGAACCAGATCTTGATTACGGCCCTACATTAGAAGATAGTTTACCTAAAGGAAAAGATATCGGAAACATTTTTCATGCTGCAATGGAGGAAATAATCTTTAGAACGGCAAAAGATACATTTGATAATTTTAAAAAAAATAACATTGAAATCATTGAAAAACAAATACAAAAAATCAACTCAAATCTCAATACAATAGAAATACAAAATTCATTAACTAAAATGATTTATAATATATTAACTTATAACATAAAAGCAATTAATATTCGTTTATGTGATATTGAAGAATTACAAAAAGAAATGGAATTTTTAATCAAAATAAATCCTAAATTTCAAAAACAAAAACATCTTTTTGACAATCATTTTGAAAACCTTCACATAAAACTAAATGACGGATACTTAAAAGGAATAGTAGATCTCATATTTAAAGCTAATAATAAAATATATATCCTGGATTACAAAACAAACTATCTTGGACAAGATAAAGAGGACTACAGTATAACAAATTTAGAAAATATAGTAAAAAAAGAATATTATGATTTGCAATATAAAATATATGCACTTGGAATAAAAAATATATTATTTAAAAACAAAAAAGAATATAATCAAAAATTTGGTGGAATAATATATCTTTTTACAAGAGCATTCAAAGACAACATTGAATGCTTGCAATCAAAATTTGAAAATGGCATTTATTTTAATATTCCAAAATTTAATGACGTGGATTTAGATGAAATCATCTTAGAATTAAGTATCAAAAGGCACCTATGAGAGATTTTTTAGTATTAAGAGAATTTCTAAAAGATAAAAACAAAAAATTCTTAACTCCCGAGCTTAAGCTTTATGAAATAATTGAACTTTTAAATATCAATAAAAAAAATTGCTATAAAGCACAAACACTTGCAAAACCCACAAACAATGAAAACATTGTAATATTTTTAATATTCTTATTTAATTACTTTGACAAAGGCCACTTAAGAGCTAATATAAATCTATTAGCAAAAGATATTCAAAATACAATAACATTCACAAAAGACAACCTAGAAAAAACCAATAAAGGTTATAATAAATTAATAAAAATGCTAAAAGGGTTAGAAACATTTGGAGATCTAGAAACTATTGAAAATATAATTTCACTTTTAAAGAAAAGCAACATATTAATGGAATTTAACAAGCTTAAGATTACAACTCCCCTAATTCTGGAAAACAATATCTACATTTATACTCAAAAAAACTATAGAGAAGAAGAAGAGTTAATAAAACAAATTATAAAAAGATTAGAAAACTATAAAAGTGAATTAAATGATAACGAAATACAAAATATAATATCAAATTTTAACACCAATAATTTAAATAAAGAGCAAATTACATCAGTTAAAAAGGCATTAAAAAGCAACTTCTTTCTATTAAGCGGGGGCCCTGGAACAGGCAAAACTACAACTGTCAACTATATCTTAAAAGCAATTAATAAAACATCAAACAATAATAAAAAAAGATTAGTAGCAATTACAGCGCCTACAGGAAAAGCTAGCTTAAGACTACAAACAAGTATCGACTATTCATTCAAAAATTTAGAAATAGAATGCAATACAATCCAAAAATTATTGGGAATCAAATTTATAAACAAAAAAAATTTATATGATGAAGAAAATCAACTAAATTTTGACATAATAATAATTGACGAAGCTTCAATGGTAGATGCATATACTTTTTTAAAGTTATTAAAAGCAACGCCAATAACTACTAAATTAATAATGGTGGGAGATAAAAATCAACTTCCATCGATAAATGAAGGAAATGTATATTCAAGTCTTCTAGGAATAAAAAAAATAAATAACGATAATGTAGAAGATCTTAAAGAAAATTTCAGAAGCAATAAAGAAATACACTTGCTCTCAAAAGCCATATACAAAGAAGATGAAACCTTAATTTGCAAATATATTAATAACAATAAAAATATTCAATTAAAAGAAATAGAAAAAATAAACTTAAAAAAAGATCTAATAGAATATACAAACAATTTATATAGAAAAATATCAACTTTTAATCTTAAATTACTAAAAGAATCAAAAATCGAAACAATACTTGAAACTTTACTTGAAAATATAATTTTAAGTTCAAAAAATTTTGGAAAATTTGGAACTAAAACACTAAATGAAATAATAAAAACTTATCTAAAAAAAACCTATGGGAACTTTATTGGTCAAATAATAATGATAACTAAAACTGACTATAAAAATAAATTATTCAATGGAGAACGGGGCATCATTTTTAATGAAAATTCTAAATTTTATGTTTTATTCCAAAGAAAAAATGAAAAATATAAAAAAATAAATTTAGATTTACTAACAAATTATGAATTCAGTTTCGCCACAACAATACACAAAAGTCAAGGATCTGAATACAAACATATAAAAGTAATATTAGAAAATAACCCTTTTTTGACAAAAGAGCTTATGTATACTGCAATAACAAGAGCTAAAGATAGCTTAGAAATAATTTCTAATAAAGAGACTATTCTTAAGCTAAGTAAAAAATCTAGCAAAAGAGATTCAAAAATACTAGAACACTTAAATTCATTAAAAGAAATTGACAAATAAATTAAAAACTACTATAATTCTTAAAAAGAATGACCTTGGGGGCGTAGTTCAGATGGTTAGAACGCCTGCCTGTCACGCAGGAGGTCGCGGGTTCGAGACCCGTCGCTCCCGTTGACAACTTTTATTAGTCAACAATTTTCATTAGAGGATCTATTGCCACTCTATCAGGTTTTGAATAATAAAAATTACAATTATTTAATTTAAAAAGCTGTAATTTAAATAATTCAAAAAAATAAACCTAAAAGGAGAAGGTACAATGAATCTAAAAAAATGCTTATTTTTCACTGCTTTGCTATTGATTTCAACATCTGTTTTCGCGCAAATCAACACAATAACAAAAGAAAATATGCTTTCAAATGAAAACTTAAGCCAATTTGGAGTAGAAGAAATCTGTCCAATATGTGGATATGTTAACTGTGTTTGCGATGAGAAAACTACAGAAATAGCTGCAAAAATCACTCAATCAAATACAACAGAATCGTTTATAAGCAACATAACTACAATTGCATTGTTAGCGATTGCAGGATTAGCCCTAGCAACACATAAATTATATAAATCAAAATTAAAAATTTAAGCAACCTAAATACTGTAGCTTTTTAAAGCTACAGTAAAGTTACAAAGTCAAATCTTCAACTCTATTTGATCAAGAAGTACAAATTTCCTCGACTCTAATCTCACAAAGCATCTTTTCAACATCTTGAAATTCACAAAGATTGCCTTTTAATGCCGTAGCTGTACCGGCTGCAACGCCAAATTTGAATGAATCTTCTAAAGTATTCCCATTATCAAAAGCATACACAAATCCTGCAATCACAGAGTCTCCTGCCCCAATAGTACTAACAGAGTTAATCTTTGGAACAAAGGCCCTAAAAGCAACATTTTTACTACCAATAAAAATAGCTCCGTCACCTCCCATGGAAATTATAATATTTTGAACTCCACTTTCTACAAGATTTTTCCCAATTTTAATCAATTCTTTTGTAGAATTAAATTTAGCATTAAAAAGATCCTCAAGTTCATAAATATTAGGCTTTATTAAAAAAGGATTTAATCTAAGAATTTTTTTTAAAGGTTTGCCACTAGTATCAATGACAAGCTTAACATCATTAGAAATGCTATTAGATATTTCATTGTATGCATTCTCGCCAATAGATGCAGGAACGCTTCCCGACATCACCAATATACTATTATTTGTCAAACTTTTAAGCTTATCTTTTAAAAGTTCAAATTCATCCTCAGAAATATCTGGAGAATTGGCATTAATTTCTGTTTCTCTTCCATTTGCTATCATTTTAATATTTAATCTTGTATCATATTTTATTTTAATAAAATCGTTTTTTATACCCTTAGAATCAAGAGAGAATCTTATAT
Organism: Borreliella japonica; assembly: GCF_900099615.1. Classification (GTDB taxonomy): domain Bacteria; phylum Spirochaetota; class Spirochaetia; order Borreliales; family Borreliaceae; genus Borreliella; species Borreliella japonica. The sequence goes on from NZ_FMTE01000002.1 coordinate 241,509, forward strand.
AATCACCTGTAAAACCTCCTAAAAATCCAAGGGCCATACTGGGCTTTCCCAAATTTTTAAGAACAGTGCTTACATTTATTCCTTTACCACCAGCAAAGAAATTGTTATTCAAAGCATAATTAAGACTTTCTTCCTGAAATTCTTTTAAAACTATTTTATAATCCACAGAAGGATTAAGCGTTAGAGTACATATCAAAATAATCTCCTTTAATTGATAAAATCAATTAAATAAATGTAAAATTTAATAAATATATATACACTATATAATATATAAAGGTGATTATTATGCAAAACTTATTTTCAAAAAACTTGATTGTTTTAAATTACAATGCAATTAGCAAAGAAGATGTAATTAGAAAAATGGCTAATATGCTCAATGAAAATGGATACTTAAATGATATGGAAACATTCATAAAAGAAATTAAAAAAAGAGAAGAAATTAACGGAACAGGCATTGAAGAGCATATAGCCATGCCACATGCAAAAGGCAATTTCATTAAAAAACACGGAATTGCTATTTTAAGAGTTAATAGTGATGGATTTGACTTTAATTCTTCTGATCAAAAACTTTCAAAACTGTTTTTCATGATGGCTCTACCCGAAGAAACTCCTAGTAATGCACACATAAAAGCTATATCATATCTAAGCAATACTTTTAGCAACAACTTATTAAGACATGAACTTATGAGTACAAATAATACAAATAGATTTTTAGAAATACTTATGAGTAATAACAATGTAAAAGAATCTAATAATTTAAATACAAAAAAAGATTTCATTCTTGCCGTAACAGCATGTCCTGTGGGAATAGCTCATACTTATATGGCAGCAGAAAGCCTAAAAAAAGCAGCATTAGAATTAAACATAAATATAAAAGTAGAAACAAATGGATCTAGTGGAACTGAAAACCCAATAACGGAAGAAGAAATAAAAAATGCGAAAGGAATCATTATTGCATCTGGCAAGACTATCAACAAGGAAAGATTTAGCGGAAAACCTTTAATCGAAGTGGGTGTAAAAGACGGCATACACAAAGCAAAAGAGCTTATTCAAACAATTCTTAAAAACGAAGCACAAATTTACAATAAAAGCAAAACAAACACAATCACCGAAAAATACAAACACAACCAAAAAATAGGAATTTATAAACACCTAATGAATGGGGTATCATTTATGCTTCCATTTGTAGTATCAGGGGGAATAATAATAGCAATATCATTTATGTTTGGAATCAAAGCATTTGATATAAACGACCCAAGCTACAACAAAATAGCAGATATTCTGATGCAAATCGGAGGTGGAAGCGCATTTGCTTTAATGATTCCAATACTTGCTGGCTATATTTCATTTAGCATAGCAGAAAGACCGGGACTTGCACCTGGAATGATTACAGGATTAATGATGAGCAATGGAAATGCGGGATTTCTGGGAGGTATCTTAGCTGGATTTATTTCAGGATACGTTACACTAATTGTAAAAAAAATATCTGACAAAATCATTCCTAGCAATCTAAGAGGAATAAATCCAGTACTAACTTATCCTTTTTTATCAGTTATAATTTCAGGAATTTTAACATATATAATGCTTAGCCCAATATCATTCATTAATGAATCAATAACAGGCATACTAAATCAACTTAGCGGAACTAATATGGCAATACTTGGTGCTTTGCTTGGAGGAATGATGGCAATAGATATGGGAGGACCTGTAAATAAAGCTGCATATGCATTTGGAATTGCAATGATAACTGCAAAAAATTATATTCCCCATGCAAGCATAATGGCAGGAGGAATGGTGCCTCCTATAGGAATTGCCCTTGCTACAAGTTTATTTAAAAACAGGTTTTCAAAAGAAGAAAGAGAATCCGGAAAAGTTTGTTATTTTCTAGGAGCATGCTTTATTACAGAAGGGGTAATCCCATTCGCAGCGTCAGATCCTTTAAGAGTAATACCTGCATGCATACTAGGCTCATCTGTAGGAGGATTTATTTCTGCACTTTTCAAAGTAGAAGTTATAGCACCGCACGGCGGAATATTTATTCTGCCAATAGTAGCAAACCCATTAATGTGGATAATATCTATTTTAACAGGATCAATTATAACAGCTGTTTTAATAGGAATTTTAAAAAAAGAATATAAATGATTAAGTTTAATTCTTGAATTTTTATCAATAAACTAATCTAAGCTTTATTGGCGTTTCAAGACTCAATCCTTTAACCATGTCAATCTCAAACCTTAGTGTATTTGAGTTAATCTGCTTGAATCCAAATTGTTCTTGAACATTTCTAGAAGTCTTAACTATAAGATCAAGCTTTGAATTATCAATAAGTTCATTTGCCTTGGAAGTAAAATCCGATAAAAAATAAACCAAAACATCTTTATATTCTTTAGCAGACATTGGAATCTCATCTGATGGCAAAAGTGCAGCAAGCTCATCGCTAATATATTCTTTATTTTCATTAATATTCTTAGTAGCATTTTCCAAATTAATATTAAGTTCAATAATATTTTTACCATCTTTTTTTTCTATCTTAAACACAGGCATATCAGATTTTTCCATATAATCGCCTAAAATTTTAATTAAATTATCAAACTTAACAACTAAATTAATAGAATCTCCTTGGGCTTTAATACTCAAAAGATTAAGTCCAAGCTTTTCTCCTCCATTTTCAAAGTATTTTTTTATTTCATCTACAGGAAAAAGAGACATATTTGCAACTTCTCCCCCCACCAAAGTCATTAGGAGCTCTCTTCTAATTTTTTCAAATTCTCTATTAACATTGATAAATACTGAAACAATGCCACTAACATCATCTTTTAATTCAATTTCAACATTAGAACTACAAGCGAAAAAAATAAACAATAAACTCAAGCTGACAAAACACTTTCTCATAACAAACTCCTAACTAATATACAGTTAAAAACTATTATAATAGAATATATGATTATAAAGCAATAAAATTAAAGGAGAATGCCTATGGTGCATGATAAAACACTAGAACCAAAATTATTTCAAAGTCTACTAGACAATAGTCCTACCCCTTATCACCTAATAAACTACATTGAAGAGAAATTAATAAATTATTTTAATGCACAGCAATTAAAACTTGATGAAAAATGGAAAATTGAAACGGGGTCGTACTACATAAAAAAAGAAGGAACCAGCCTTATTGCCTTTAATATTGATGTTAAAAAAAAATATGAACCGTTTTTAATAGCAACAGCACATACGGACAGTCCAGGATTAAAATTAAAAATAGATGCAACAAAAAAAACAGGTGGCGTATTCTACAACCATATTGAAGTTTATGGTAGCCCAATAATTTCTACCTGGATTGACAGAGACTTAAGCTTAGCAGGAATTGTATATTTCAAAAAAAATGAAAATATTAATTCAAAACTAATCAATATTGAAAACATAGGAATTATTCCAAACCTTGCAATCCATTTAAACCGACAAATTAACGAAGGATTTGGATATAATACCCATGACAATTTAACAGTAATTAACAGCACCAAAAAAACAATAAAAGATAATATTTTAGAACAACTTGGAATAGAATATGAAAATTTTCTATCTTGCGATCTAATATTCACAGAATCACAACCTTCTAAGATAATAGGAACTGAAGGAGAATTTTTGGCTTCCAAAAATCTTGATAACAAATCGGGATGCCATGCAATCATGAACTCTTATATTCATACAAGTAATAATAACAATAAAATAGCTGTATTTTTTGATAACGAAGAAGTAGGATCTTTAACATCAAGGGGCGCTGATTCCAATTTTTTATCAGAAGTTTTAGAAAGAATCGATATTGCTCTTAACTTAACCAGAGAAGAGCATTTGATAAAAACAAACAAATCATTTAATATATCGATTGACAGCGTTCACGGCATTCATCCAGGATATACATTTAAACATGATCCAAACTATCAAGCAACTCTAAGTAGAGGCATAGTTGTAAAAAATAGTGCCAATTTCAAATACGCAACAACCTCAACAGGATTTGCAAAATTAAAAAATTTGGCTATTAAAAATAATATTAAAATTCAAGAAATAATAATGAAAGCGAATGTTCCTTCAGGCACAACAATTGGCCCAATCTCAAATGCAAGAACAGGAATAGAAACTATTGACATTGGAACACCAATGTGGGCAATGCACTCCCTGCGAGAAACAGTATCAATAGTTGACCATATAGAAGCAATTAAATTGCTAAGAGCTTTCTTTGAAAAAGGAATTTAAAATTGGAAAAAATAAAAGAAATAATTGTGGTTGAGGGAAAAGATGATCTTAAAAGAATAAAAGAATCTTTCGACTGCACAGTAATAGAAACAAAAGGATTTGCTTTAAAAATCGAAACTATTAAATTACTAAAAAAAGCTTTAAAATACAAAGGAATAATAATTTTAACAGACAGCGATAAATCTGGAAATATTATTAGACAAAAAATAGTCAAACATCTAGGAAAAAATAACAAAATCAAACATGCTTATCTTAATACTAAAGATACCGAAGTTGAATCGGCAAATAAAACAGAAATAATAAAAATACTCAAAGAAGTCGGAACTTTATCTCGGGATAATCAAAAAGATTTATTAACATTAAGCGATTTGCTAGAACTTGGCATAGTAGGAGAAAACTCAAAAAAAAATAAACACATAATACAAAAACATCTTTGCTTGGGACATGGAAATAACAAAAAACTACTAGAAAGGCTTAATTACTTTAAAATAACAAAAAGAGAACTAGAAAAACAATTAACCTTTAATTAACTCCCCCAGAAGGACTTGAACCTCCGACCTAGTGGTTAACAGCCACCCGCTCTACCACTGAGCTATAGGGGAAATTGAACACTAAAAGTATTATCTTAAATTTAAAAATTTTTGTCAATTATTTTCCAATATTTTTAAAATCCCATTAGCAAGAATTTTGGAATCTTGATCTCTAAGCTTAGAAGATCTAATAGACCAAGCTTCCTCTGGAAATGCCAAATTTCTAACCTCTATTAAAAGCTTAGTCATTACTATATTGTTTCTTAAAACATGAAGATTTTGACCCTTAATGTAAAAACTTCTTTTCATTCCTTCTGTAATTTTTTCTGCTACAGACTTTGAATGAATATCATATTTTTTATCGTCATCTTTTTGATAATAAAAACCCATGCTCTTAGGCGCTCCAACGCTATTATCCGCATGCAAACTAAAAAAAGCTATATCCTTATCTTTAATATTTTTATATTTACTAACAATATTTTTAACAACAATCAATCTTTTTTTAAGGCCCGATGGAGTACCGCTTATCCAGGAATCAACCGTATCATTTTTATTTAAGTCATAATCATTGTAAACCTCATTTTTTACATTAACAAAAGTATTATTAGCAAAAACACTATTCCTAATTAAATGATCAGGGGCTAAAACGGTAAGTTCTACATTGGCCCCTTCCTCTTTAAGATATACATAAAGCCTTAAAGCAATATCATAAACATATTCATCTTCAACAACAAAAACTTCGTTTCCAAGACCATCTCTAGACTTAACAATAGCTCCAGGATCAAGACCCCCGTGACCAGGATCAAGAATTATTAATTTATCTTTAAGTCTTGATCCTTTATTAAACCTAGAATTCACCAACTTCTCAAAACTTTTGAAAAGTTGAGTCGCCTTTTTATAAGAATTTAAAGGAGAATGCCAATCTTCTGAATAAAACTCACTTGGTTGACTTATCTTTCTTGGTCTATACCAATAATAAAAATCACCAACAACCTCAAATATTGGTATTTTAGAGTCTAAAATAACCAAAGAGCTAATATCAAAAAGACCTTGATTGACAGTAATTCCAAAAGTATTTAAATTAAGCTTTTTGTTTTTATTTGAAGGAAGATTAACTATTGTTTGAACTTTATCAGAAGAATTAGAGCTAGAATCAACCTTGTTTTTAGTATATAAATCGTTTTTAGATTTAATTATAGAAGAATCGATTGAAAGCTTTTTATCAAAAATTTTCAATTTTTGATCGTGCATAATACTGTTACTATTTAAATTATTCCAATTTTTAAGATCCTCAATCAAAACACCATAATGTCTTGCAATGCTATATAAAGTCTCTCCTACAGCAACTGAATGATAGATAAACTGATTATTTGTTTTTTTATCAATTTTTAAATCTCCCTTAATAGGCTTTTCTAAATCATTATTTACGATCTTTAAAACATTTAGCAGTGAACCTGCTTTAAGATTAACAGCCCGATTACCATTAAGAGTTACAAGATCTTTAGCAGTAACACCATAAATATAAGCTATTCTACCAAGAGTTTCTCCTTTTTTAACATAATGAAAATTAACATTCTCAGTGGCTTTCTTTAAAAAAAGCTGTTGCCCAATCTTTAATTTATCATCATTGAGAAAATTAAATTTTAAAATATCCTTAGAGCTAATATCAAAATCCTGAGAAAGTTTTGAAAGCGAATCGCCCTTTTTAACTACATAAGGCTTTAAAAAATCAGGCTCACTTAATACAAGCTTTATTCCAACTTTAAGATCTTTAGAGCGCAAATCATTCCAAGCTATTATCTCTTCCTTACTTCGTCCAACAAGCTTTGAGACACTCTCAATAGTGTCGCCCTCTTTTGCAGTGTAAAAAATTACTCCCTTATCGACAGATTCTAAAGAATTAAGAGAATGATTAACCTTATGAGTAATATTTTGATCTAAATTAGAATTAGAATCACTTGGAATAATCAATATTTGACCTACCCTAATATTGTCAACACTAAGCTTATTAATCCTTTTAAGATCGTTTACTCTAGCTTTATACTTAATTGCAATTGAAAAGAGAGTATCTCCTTTGACAACCTTATGCTCAAAATCAGCATTAAGATTATCAGGACTTATTATCACAAAATAAAATAAAATAATAAGTTCTATAATTTGAAAAACACAAAAAGTTTTACTTTTCCTTAATGCCAGTATTTTGAACAATGTAGTCATAAATTATCCAATAATAATCATATTTTTTAAAGAAAAAAGTATATCTTTTGGAAATATAAAAATGCCCATCGTCAAAATATAAATCAGCAATCACTTTACCAGCAGTATCAGAATAGGTTGTCTCAATAATAGAAAATTCATTTGGTACTTTTGAAATATCTGAATTACTAGAATTCCATAAATATTCCTTATACTCTTCAACTACATTTTTATTGGGAACAGATAACAACTTTTGCTTGTAAAGATACGCTTTGCCTTTGTCATTTAATAACAAGCCTTCAATATCAAGATATAAAAAAAATTTTTCTTTTTTTCCAAGCTGCAATGCCTTTAATAAATATTCAACAATCTCGTCGGGAGACAGTTTTTTCTTTTTCAAGATATCTTGAATATCCTTATTTTCAGACAAATTAACAAGATCTATACCAGCTGGATTTTCATCAAAACTATCATTTAAAAAAAGCATAATAATATTGGATTCTTTTTTCTTAGATGGATCTGAAATGTCTGGGAAAAAAATGCCCTTAACAAAATAAACTCCATCTTTACTAAACTTAACAAATTGATTTAAGTTAATAACTACAGAAAATTTTTCATTAGGTCTCAAGCTCATATTTCTAACAGGAATAGCAACATTTTTAGATCTCTTTTTAACATATTCAATAGGTCTTTTAACTTTAATATTGGTGGTATCAGTAACATCAAAATCAAAGCCAAAAGAATTAATATCACCTATTTCTAAAGTTAAAACACTGTCAGATGCATTACTAAGAGAAACTTCAATAAAAACATTACTGTTGACACTGTAAATAGATTGATTAAAAAACTTGATTTTAAAATCAAGGCCCTTATAATCTTCCGCAAACAAAACAAAAGAAATACTCGTAAAAAAGATACAAAAAAGCAATTTTCTAACTTTCATAAGTTCCCCTCAAAACCTAACCACATTATATATAAAGAAAGTAATAATACCTATAGTATATTATTATACTAAATTAATTAAACAAAAAGGTAAAAAATGAATATAGATAAAGAACTAACAACAATATTAAAAAATAATTCCAATTTAAAAAAAATTAAAGAATTTTTAGAAAAAAATACATTTTTTTCATTAGCAGGGTATGAAGGATTTTTCAAAGCTTTTTTAATTAAAAAAATCAAAGAATATAGCAAAACTGGAAAAATAATATTAATAGTTAAAGACGAACATACATTAGATAAAATCAAAAATGATTTAAAAGTAATTACAAATCAAATCTTTGAGCTTAACTATTTTAGTCCCCTTGTATACAAGGGCATTGGCTCAGAAACTACAATCTTTAACAAAAGAATCAAATTCTTGATCAATTTTTATAAAAAAAATCCTGGAATATACATTACAGTCTTAAAATCATTGCTCAGTAAAATACCCAATAAAAATACACTACTAAAGAATATATGTAAAATTGAAAAAAATACTAAAATTAATAAAGCAGACATTGAAAAAACTCTAATAACATTGGGATATGAGAAAACACTCAGAGTAACAATTCCAGGAGAATTTACAATAAAAGGAGAAATTATAGATCTATACCCTTTTGAAGAAGAAAGTCCGGTAAAAATTTTACTAAACTTTGACAAAATAGAAGAAATAAAAAAATTCGATCCTTTAACCCAATTAGAACAGAACAATGAAATTTTAGAATTACAAATTCTTCCAAAAAAAGAAATCATTTGGAATGATGAAGCCATTAATAACCTAAAAACAAAAATTAAATCCGTCGAATATAAAAAGATTCTTGAAGAATTGAATTTTAAAAAAGAAACAAAAATAGAAGAAATGTTTTATCCACTAGTAGCAAATACTTACTTAAGTGATGAGATTGAAAAACACACACCTATTGTAAACTTTGAAATTAACAATTTCGAAAAAGAAATTGAAAAAATACACCAAGAATATGAAAAGCTTTATAAAGAAGCAAGAGAAGCTGGCAAAAATACAATTGATCCAAAAAGAATTTTCTTAAATTCTAAAACCTTTAATATAAAAAGTAATGTTTTATTTTCAGAAATTAAAAGTTCTAAATCCAAAGAAATTGTAGAATTTAAAATTGAAAGCAAGAAAAGCTTTTTTTCAAATATTATGCTTACAAAAGAAGAGTTCAAAACCTGGCTAAAAAATGGATTTAAAATCATTATTGCAGCAGAATCTGAATCGCAAAAAGAAAAACTTAAATACATTTTCAAAGAATTACCGAAAGTATCAATTGAGGTTTTAAAAATATCTAGCTCTTTGATAATAGAAAAAGAAAAAATTGCCATTATTCTTGAATCAAATATCTTTGATACAGGACAAAAAATAAATAAAACATTTGAATCTTCAAAAACAAAAGCTATTGACTCTTTTATTGAGATTGAGAAAAATAGACATGTAGTCCACATAAACCATGGGATTGGCATATTTAGGCAAATTAAGAGAATAAAAACAAGTTCTCTTGAAAAGGATTATATTGAGATCGAATATGCTGAAGGAGAAAAACTATTTATTCCAATTGAACAAACAAATTTAATCCAAAAATACATTGGGGGTGATCCTAAAAATATTAAATTGGATAAAATTAGTTCTAAAACATGGATAAAAAATAAAGCAAATGCAAAAAAAAGAATCGAAGAGATTGCAGATAGACTAATAGAACTTTATTCAAAAAGAGAAAGCATTCAAGGTATTAAATATCCAAAAGATAACGAATTACAATTATTATTTGAATCTGAATTTCCATACGATGAAACTCCAGATCAAATAACAGCAATAAAAGAAATCAAAAAAGACATGATGAGTTTCAAAGTGATGGATCGCCTTCTTTGTGGAGACGTTGGATTTGGAAAAACTGAAGTCGCAATGAGAGCTGCGTTTAAAGCTATAATGGGAAACAAACAGGTCATTGTACTCTCACCAACAACTATCTTAGCAGAACAGCATTTCAATACATTCAAAAAAAGATTCAAAAATTTTCCAATCAAAATAGAAGTATTAAGCAGATTTATAAGAAATAACACAGAAAAACGGATTTTAAAAGAATTGAAAAGCGGAGAAATTGACATAATAATAGGAACACACAAAATTCTTTCAAAAAAATTCACCTGTAAAAATTTGGGATTAATAATAATTGATGAAGAGCAAAGATTTGGTGTAAAGGAAAAAGAAAAACTTAAAGAAATAAGAATTTCAGTTGATTGTCTTACTCTTTCTGCAACACCAATTCCCAGATCTCTTCACATGTCACTAATTAAACTAAGAGATATTTCAGTCTTAAAAATTCCTCCTAAAAACAGAGTAAAAATAGAAGCTTATTTAGAACCGTTTAGTGAACTTTTAATAAAACATGCTATTGAAAGCGAACTATCTCGAGATGGTCAAGTTTTTTTGGTAAATCATAATATTGAAGAACTGCATTATTTAAAAACGCTAATTGAAAAATTAACTCCTTATGCAAGGATTGCAATAATTCATGGAAAACTTACAGGAGACGAGATTGAAAATATAATGCACAATTTTATTGAAAAAGCGTATCAAATTTTATTGGCAACAACAATAATTGAAAATGGAATAGACATTCCAAATGCAAATACAATAATAATTAACAATGCAAACAAGTTTGGACTTTCACAGTTATATCAACTAAAAGGAAGAGTTGGAAGAGGATCAAAAAAAGCTTATGCTTATTTTTTGTACCAAGATAGCGAAAAGCTAAATGAACGCTCTATTGAAAGACTAAGAGCAATAACCGAATTTTCAGATCTAGGATCAGGATTTAAAATAGCAATGAAAGATATGGAAATAAGGGGTGTTGGGAATTTGCTTGGTAGAGAACAACATGGAGAAATTGAATCGATCGGATTGGATTGTTATCTAACAATGTTAAACAAAGCAATTGAAAAGAAAATGGGAAAAATCTCATCAGAAGACGAAGTTAATATTGAAATTAACTATAATGGATTTATTCCTGACAACTATGCAAAAAATGAACAGACTAAAATACTAATCTACAAAAAAATCTTTGAAATTCAAAATGAAGAAGAAAGTAAAAAGATAAGATCAGAAATTCACGACAACTTTGGCCCAATACCTAAAGAAATAAATAGTCTATTGATGTTAGCTGAACTTAAGATTTTAGCAAAAAAGTTAAACATAACAAAACTAAAAGAAACAAACAAGACTTTGGAAATAGAATATAAAGATACAGAAAGCATTCCCATGAAAAAAATAATAGAAATACTCCAAAAGCATCCTAATTTATTAATATTGAATCCATCGTATCAAAAATCAATATTCTTAAGCTTTAAAAATATTGAAAAATCTGAAAAAATGAACTACATATATGAAAATATTAACTTACTAAAAACAAATACATAGTTTGTCAAGCATAAAAGGAAAAAATGAAAATATTAATCATAAACACAGGAAGTTCTTCGTTAAAATTTACTATTTATCAATACGAAAATTCAAAAAAATTAATAACTGGAATTATTGAAAAAATAAAATCACAAAAATCAATCGTAAAGATTATAAATACTGACGGATCAATAACAGAAAGATTTGAGAAAGGAATTGAAAATCACCAAAAAGCAATAAAAAAAATGTTTAAATTATTGTTAAACAGCAATTTAAAAATCCTCGAAACTATCAGTGAGATTAAAATAATAGGACATCGAGTTGTACATGGGGGATCTAGTTTTAAAAATTCAGTAATTCTTAAAACTAGCATTTTAAGCAAATTAAAACAAATTTCTGAACTTGCTCCACTTCACAACCCAAATGCAATTACTACAATAGAAACAATACTTAAAATTCTACCACACACAAAACAAGTTTTATGTTTCGATACATCATGGCACCAAACTATTAAAGAACACGCATTTCTTTATGCAATCCCATATTCTTGGTATAAAAAATACAATATTAGAAAATATGGCTTTCATGGACTCTCTTATTCGTACATAACAAAAAGATCATCGGAAATTTTAAATAAAAAAATAGATAATCTAAATTTAATAATATTACATCTTGGAAATGGAGCAAGCATTAATGCCGTTAAAGATGGAAAATCTTATGACACAAGCATGGGAATTACTCCACTTGAAGGCCTTGTGATGGGAACAAGAAGTGGCGATATAGATCCATCAATTATTAATTTGATGAGCAGTTTATTAAATAAAAACACTAAACAAATTGAAGAAATATTAAATAAAGAAAGCGGTATACTAGGAATTTCTGAAAAATCAAATGACATGAGAGACATTTGGAACAAAATTAAAAAAGGAGAATATCAATCAAAACTTGCAGTAGAAATAATGACATACAGAATAAAAAAATATATTGGATCTTACATTGCCATTCTTGATTTTAACGTTGATGCAATAGTTTTTACAGGTGGGGTTGGCATTGTTGACTATGAAGTAAGAGAACTTGCACTAAAAGGGTTTGAAAAAATTGGAATAAAGTTAGACCTTGAAAAAAATAAAATGGCTCAAAATAAAAACTTAGAATCTGAAATATCAACCATTAAGAGCAAAGTAAAAATACTAACAATACCAACAAACGAAGAATCAAGCATTCTTGAAGACATTTATAATTTAATTCCAAAAAACTTGTAATTTTCAACCTTAAAACCTAAATTTAATTTATTTATTATAATCATTTTTTTATATTCAACTATCATAAAGTAAGGTTGCTTTTTTAACATTTTCCATTACTTGCCTTCCTTTTACTATTTCAAGAAGAGTAAAAGCAAATTCAAATGAAGTTCCAACTCCTTTAGAAGTAATAAAATTATTACTTCTAACAACATTCTCATCTAAAAACTCTCCATCAAACACATTTTTTTCCAAACCTGGATAACACGTAAACTTACTACATCCTAAAAGACCTTTAGCAGCAAGCACTACTACTGGAGAAGCACAAATAGCTGCAATAAATTTACCTCTGGCATTCATATCTTTTAAAATCAAATCCAATTCTTTCGAATTAAAAAGATTAGTAGCTCCAGGCATGCCTCCCGGAAGAATTATTAGATCGAAACAATTCTCTTTACAGTTTGATATTACATCATCTGCTAAAAAAGAAACGCCTCTTGAACTTGTTACAGAATTGTTATCATTTATGCTGATAACCTGAATATTAACATTACCCCGTCTTAAAATATCAATCGGAATTATAGCCTCAATATCTTCAAAGCCATTTGCAAGGATAATTCCCACTACCATTTACAACCCCTAATGCTGATGGAGGGACTTGAACCCACGACAACTCGGATATGAGCCGAGTGCTCTAACCAACTGAGCTACATCAGCTTAAACTTTTATTAAGTGTATAAATTCAATAATACTTTGTCAACGTTATTATTCAAAAGCGTTGTTATAAAGTATAATACAAAATGATTTGCTAATAAACATAGATACTAATATTAGCATTTATTATTTGTATGGTTAAATGAAAAGAAATTTTTATCTTATTGTTCTTTTTATAGCTCAAAACTGCTTTCCCATTGATTTTTGGGATACTATGGAAAGAGAAAAACTAGTAAATGAAATGGTAAGCAAAATGCAAGACCATGAGCTACTAGGACAAATGTTCATGATAAGTTATCCAGATCAATCAATAACAAATTTTGTTCTTGATTTCATAAGTAAAAAAAACCTTGGGGGAATTAAAATTTTTGGATGGAACGCAAAAAATTTAAAAAACTTAACAGAAAGTATTAATAAAGCTCAAAAAATATCTCAAAACAATAAATTTAAAATTCCTTTATTTGTAGCAACAGATCAAGAAGGGGGATTGGCACAACATGTAAAATCAAATACATCAGAAACAATTGGTAATCTTGGAATTGCAGCATCTCTGTCTCCAGAAGATTCTTATAATACGGGGTATTACATAGCACAAGAGTTAAGTAGGCTTGGAATAAATTTAAATTTTGCACCTATAGTAGATATATATAGTGACGAAAATAATTTCACAATAGGACCAAGAACATATTCAGATAACCCTAGAATAGTATCACTTCTTTCTCTGGCTCTTTACAAAGGTCAAAAACAAGGAGGAATAATTTCTACTGCAAAGCATTTCCCAGGACATGGCAACACCGATCTTGATTCCCATATAAATATTCCAATAATAAATTCTAATTTACTAGAAATAAACTTAAATGAACTTTTGCCGTATAAAATATTAATCCAAGAAAACATTCCGGTAATAATGACAGGCCATCTAGCATATCCAAAGCTTACAAATGGAGAAAATATTCCTGCATCATCCTCAACAAAAATAATTAAAGACATACTGAGAAATAAATTGAAATATAATAACATAATAATTACTGATGATCTCTTAATGAATGCAGCAAAATACAATAATGAGAGCATTTATAATACAATTGAAAGAATAGTTAGAACCAAAAGTGACATTTTTTTAATATCTTTAAATGAAAAGATACAAAAAAATGCTTACAACATGCTACTAAATTTAATGAAAAAAGATTTAGAAATAAAAAACAATATTATTGAATCTAATAAAAGAATATTAAGAATAAAATTGACCTACTTGAAAGAAAATAAAAACAAATCCGACCTTTATCCTAATTTCAATAAAGATGAGAAAATATATTCAAAAGAAGGTGAAAAATTTTTTGAACAAAACACATTAAGGGGTATTACAAAAGTAAGAATAGAAAAAGAAATATCTAAAACTAAAAAAACCCTTATAATATCTCCTTACTACAAAATGATTATAGAAGGCAAAAAAATATTTCAAAATACACATGCTTATTATTACGACTATTATCCCTTAAACGGAATTAATTCCCAAAAACTCAACGAAATTAAAAATTTAATTAAAAAATTTGAACAAGTCATCTTTAATTTATCAACACCTGGAAGCTTAAAATATTTAGAAAATTTGGAAGAATATAAAGATAAAATAAGCGTAATCGTATCTCTTACTCCTCAACATATCAAAAAATTAAATTGGATAAAAAACATAGTAATTATTTACGGAACAACACCTCTGGCATTTAAATCCGGATTTTTAACACTCACTAAGGATTTTGATCCAAAAGGAACTATCCCTTTAAGAAATATTATAAATAAATATTATCCTTAATGTATGCTAGCATTCGATTTTTTACAATCTCTAGAGAACCTTGTTTAATTCTAAACCCACTAGCATTTTTATGCCCCCCGCCTCCAAAATCTTCTGCCAATTTTCCAACATTAAAAGAATCTTTAGATCTCAAGCCAACTGTAATCGAACCGTCCTCCATTTCCTTTAAAATACCTAAAA
The DNA here is from genome assembly GCF_900099615.1 of Borreliella japonica. GTDB lineage: Bacteria > Spirochaetota > Spirochaetia > Borreliales > Borreliaceae > Borreliella > Borreliella japonica. The sequence goes on from NZ_FMTE01000002.1 coordinate 256,821, forward strand.
TTTCATTATTCTCAACATTGCTTAAAATCATATAAAAAAGTTCATTAACTCCAGTAACGCCACTATCTTTGCCAAAACTAGAAGAAAATAAAGATGTAAACAAAACCTTTCCATTCCAATAAGATTCAAGACTGTTTAACATTAACTTGAGAATTTCTATTGATTTTAGACTTTTGGTTGTTTCTATATAGCTGTGAACTTCTTTAAGGCTTATTCCTTTTGAAACCAGTCTTGCAACCATTTCAAAAGGCTCTGGATCACTTCTTGAAATAAATTTAAAAAAACCAGTATCAGTACAAAATCCTACCAAAATATACCAAGCTTCTTCTTTTGTAAGATCATATCCAAACTCTCTGATCAATTTTTCAATTAAAAAAGTAGTAGAAGGCGCAAAAGGATCAATATAGCCTACACATTTTAATTTTTCACCAGACATATGATGATCAATTACTAAAATAGGCATATCCTTTACGTAAAATGCAAATTCATCACCTATCCTATCTAAAATTGAGCAATCCAAAATAATAACTGAATAATCTGAAAGCTCAATATTAGGCCATTCAGATAAAAATTTATTCCTAAAAGGAATTATTTCTTTTCTAACAAAAGGACCTTCATTTAACAAAACAGAATTTTTACCAATTCTTGAGAGAAAAGACGATAAAGCTAAAGACGAACCTATGCAATCAAAATCGGGATCTTTGTGTCCGATAATAATAAAATTATTATGGTTTTTAATAAAATTAATAACATCTCTCATAGTAAAGTTCGCAAACCCTCCGTAAAACAAGTTTTTAGCTTGTTTTACATTGACTATATTACAATATTTCAATAAAATAAGCCACAAGAACTAATAAAATATAACAGACGGGAGCAATTGTGAAAAAACCAAAACAAGAAGATATCAATAAAGCATTTTATATGGCAGAAAAAGCAAGAAACAATTCATATTCTCCATATTCAAAATTCAAAGTAGGTGCCTGCATTAAGACTAAAACAAACGATTTTTTTATTGGAACAAATGTTGAAAATGCAAGCTTTGGAGCAACTTGTTGTGCAGAAAGAAGTGCTATTTTAAATATGATCGCAGAAATTGGCGTACAAACAATAGATTTTTTATTACTCAATACAACTCCTGAATCTATTCCATGTGCTATATGCTTACAAGTAATGACAGAATTTTTTGATCAAGATACAAAAATAATAATAACAGAATCTAACTCATTTAATGAAAACAAAATGCCAATAAAAATTTATACATTAAAAGATTTGCTTAAAGCTCCTTTTGATAGAAAAGAGCTACTAAGAGTAACATAATCTCAACTTTCAAAAAACTTGTAAAAAATTAAATCAATCTAATATCTTTAGAGAAACTACAGCATTTGCAAACCTATTTAATTTGTCACTTTCAAGAACACTAGCAGACAAATCAAATAAATTTAAAATAAGTTTTTTCTCATCAAAATTAAAATTGTATTCTAAATCCTCAAATAATAAAAAATTAATAATTGGAACAAATTTTTCCACAAAGCTGTATAAACTACTATCAAGCTCATAAGCTTCATAATAATAATTGAATATATCCTCTAATGACTTCTTGTCAAACTCTTTTAAAATCTCACAAAAATTATTTTTAATATTCTCAATCAAACTGTGCAAATTATTATTATTTAAAATATTTTTTTTACATTTCTTAACAAAAAAATCTGCTTGCCGCATAAAATATTCCTCACTTTTGCCTTAACAAGCCAAGATTGAGCTTGAATTTAATAAATGATAAAATGTAGCATTAATGCTACATTAATAAAATTATGTAATAATCAGGAGAATGTTACAATTATGGTCAAGGTAATAAGCTTAAAAAACATTCATAAATTTGCTTATTTAAAACTAGAGCCTTTAAAAAAAGAAGATGTTTACATTGTTTATATTGAAAACAATTCAAAACTAATTGCAAATCTTAAAGCAAAAGCAAAAGTTGGTCAAATTGAAATAATTCATTTTCATATTAATGATGATTTTAAATCAGAAGGTATAGAAAGAATAATGATTAGTAATTTAATTTACTACGGGAAAAAAAATAAATTTAAAACAATTTCATGCAAAATCACCGAAATACAAGAAGAGCTCTTAAGTTTAGGATTTGAAAATAGAGATTCTCAATATAAAAAAGAATTAACATCTGAAATAGAAGAAGATAAATTTGTAATGGGAATAGGAATAATTTCTATATTTACCGAAGTAGCATCAATATCTTCTAAGCTTACTGTAGGAATACTGTTTAACTCATTTGCACTTATTGCTGATGCTTTCCACGTCATGGCCGACTTTGTTTTATCTACAATAACTTATTTTAGTTTAAAAATTACAAGCAAACCTGAAACTATCCATTATCCTCATGGACACAAATTAATGGAAAGCTTAATAGCTTTTATCATGGGAATAATCATGCTTATGGCGGGATTTACACTATTTTTAAATACAACCGGATTAAATAAATTTATCACTCTTGGAGGAGAGTCTGGATTTAACCTACACATACACCAAAACAAAAATAAAAATGATAATATATATGAACATGACCACAGTCATGACCACAATCACGATGACCACGATCACGATGACCACGATCACAGTGAAGAAGACAAAAAAAATATACTAGAAATATTTTCAAATAAATCTCTTAAAAAAAGCTTATGGATACCAATAACCCCTTTCATTTTTTTTATAGTGAAAATAATAGAATATTTGACAAAATTCCAAATAGGGAAAAGATACAATAATCAACTTCTCTTAGCATTAGCTTCAGCTGATAAAAACTGCATATTCTCACATGGCGGGATTACACTAAGTTTACTACTTGCAACTTACATGTGGAGTGGTTTTGACAAAATTATGTCTATATTTATTGGCTTTATCATAATAAAAGAAGGACTTAACGTAATAATAAATAACGCAAACAATTTGCTCTCAAAGCAAAATATAGATCTTAAAAGAAGCGTAAAAGACACATTAAAAAATTCAAATATAAACTTTAAAACACTCAATTTTCACAATCAAGGTAACAAGCTTGTACTTTATATCAAAATAAATTTGAATTCAGAAAATGACTTTCAAAGTTTTATAAATAAAACACAAAATATTAAAAAAATCATAAAACAAGAACATAAAGAAATAAATGATATATATTTCTTAGTCTAATTAAATTAATAATAAACAAATAATTGACACTTATAATAAAGTTGTGCTAACATTTTAAACTGTAAGACGCAGGGTAGAGCAGTTGGTAGCTCGTCGGGCTCATAACCCGAAGGTCATAGGTTCGAGTCCTATCCCTGCTATGTTTATTTTTAATATGTGAGGAATTGATGAATAGAAAACAAATAGCTAAAGGTAAGCTTGTAAGGAGATTTGGCATTAACATTTTTGAGCAACCAAAATATGACAAAATCCTTAAAAAAAAGCCTCATCCTCCCGGAATGCATGGAAAAGCCAGAAAAGCTAAAATCACAGAATATGGAAAACAATTGATAGAAAAGCAAAAGATAAAGTTTACTTATGGTGTAAGCGAAAGACAATTAACCAACACTTTTAAAGAAGCTAGAAAACATCACGGTGTTACAGGAGACAACCTTCTCTCAATACTTGAGAGAAGAATTGATAATATTGTATATAGAGCTGGATTTGCCATCTCAAGAGCACACGCAAGACAAATAGTTTCTCACGGTATTATTAAATTAAATGGAAGAAGAGTCACAATCCCTTCAATAATACTAAGAGCAAATGATCAAATTCAAATAAAAGAGAAAGATAGCCTAAAAAAATTAATAAGATCAAATATAGAAAAAACTTCGTCTCTTAGAAATTTGCCAACTTGGATAGAAGTAAACGCTGATGATTTAAATATAAAAGTAAAGCATGCTCCATCAAGAGACGAAATACCTACACTTGCTAATGAGCAAATGGTTGTAGAATATTATTCTAAAAGAGCATAAAATATCTTTTATTTTTGTATTGTTAAATAAAAAAAGTGGCTAATTAGCCACTTTTTTTATTTGCCTTTTTTTTTACTCTTTGAAACATTTTTCCCCAAATTATTCTTAGCGAAAAAAGAGAAACCATTATTCTTTCCCAAACTTTTAGCATAAGGCTGAACACTAAAAGATGCCCTGCTACCTGAAGGCCTTCTAACTCCATCTTTCATATATTTACTCCTAAAATATAAATTTAAATATGTAAATTTTTAAATAATATTCAAATAATCAAAAACTTCTTCCAAGCTAGAGACAAACTTAACATCTATATTGTCCTTAACTTCTTCTGGAAGCTTAAAATAATCTTTTTCATTATCCTTAGGCAAAATAACTTTGTTTATGCCGTTTCTATAAGCTGCCAAAACTTTTTCTTTAATTCCGCCCACAGGAAGAACGAAACCTTTTAAAGTTACCTCACCAGTCATTGCAAGATCTAAAGGAACTTTCTTATCAGACAGTATTGAAGCAATTGCTGTTGCAATGGTAATACCCGCAGAAGGTCCATCTTTTGGTGTAGCTCCTTCTGGGAAGTGTAAATGAATTTCGGGACTTTCCTTTAAATCAAAATTAAGTTTAGAAGAATAGGTCTTAACTATAGAATATGCAAGCTGCGCACTCTCTTTCATGACAGCCCCAAGACTACCTGTTAGAATAATGTCTCCTTTTTTCTCAAACTTAGTTGCCTCAACAGGAAGAACTGTACCACCATAATTTGTCCAAGCAAGTCCATAAACAAATCCAGAAGAGTTAATCTTAATTAAATCCAAATTATATTCAGTGTCAACATAATTATAATAATTATTAATATTGATTATTTTATAAATACCTGGAATATCAGGATCATGAGTAAAAAGCGAATTATTTCCATGTATCAAAGAACTTGGTGAGTAAAAATTGCCTTTGATGATTTGATCCTTAGAATACTTATAAAGCAACTCCCTTACAAGCTTCCTAATCAAATTAGTTAAAACTCTCTTTAGCCCCCTTACACCAGATTCCATAGTATAGTTTCTAATTAAATTTAAAATAACATCATCCTCTATTCTTATATAAACTTTGTCTAAAAAACTCTCTTTAATTATGCTTGGAATCAAAAAAATCTTAGCAATCTCTAGCTTTTCAATATAAGAATAACCCTCAACTTTAATTATTTCCATTCTATCAAGAAGTGGCTTTGACATACCATTAAGAGAATTTGCTGTTGTAACAAATAAAACATTGGAAAGATCATAAGGGATTTCTAAATAATGATCTATAAATTTATAATTTTGCTCGGGATCTAAAACTTCTAAAAGTGCAGATTCGGGATTTCCTTTATAAGTATTATTAATTTTATCTATTTCATCAAGAAGAATAACAGGATTAGATTTGCCTGATCTTTTCATTGCACTAATAAAAACACCTGGAAGAGATCCAACATAAGTTCTTCTGTGGCCCCTAATTTCTGCTTCATCTCTTAAGCCCCCAAGGGATATTTTAACAAATTCTCTAGACAGTGACCTTGCAATAGATTCCACAAGAGATGTTTTACCAATACCCGGGGGCCCTACAAGGCATAAAATAGGAGCCTTGACCTTAGAATTAATTTGATAAACAGCTAAAAAATTTATTATCTTTTCTTTTGCTTCATCCATACCATAATGAGAATTTCTTAAGATAAACTCAATCTCACTTAAATGATTTTTCATAACAGTATTTTCATTCCACGGAAGATCTAATATTAATTCTATATAACTTCTAATAATATTAGCATCAGGAGAATTCATCTGCATTTTAGATAATCTAGAAATTTCTTTTTCAATCTTAGATTTAACATCTTCTGGGATATCTTTGGAATTTAATCTGTCAATATAATCGTTATCATCTTTGCCTAATCTTTTTTGTATCTCTTTAACTTGCTCAGAAAGAAAATAATCCCTTTGCCCCTTATCCAACTTAGCTCTAACTTTAGAATTAATATCTTTTTTAAGATCTAAAAGATCAATTTCAATGTTTAAATTAACAATTAACTTTTCTATTCTGATTTTAACATTCAACTCTTGCAAAAGTTCTGATTTTATACTATTTTCCAAGTTTGAATTAGAGGCTATAATATCTGCAAGCTTGCTTGGATTGTCAAAATAATTAATCGGCTCGCTATCACTATCATAAGATTTTAAAGATAAGGAATTTCTATAAACTTCATAAGTTTCTTTTAAAAATTTAGAGTAAGTGTAAAGCTCTCTGTTTAATACACTATCATCAGGCACAAAAGTAACTTTAGCTCTCAAATAATCATTTTTTTTCGAAACACTGCCTATAAGAACTCTACTTTGACATTCAACCAAAACTTTTACTACATCTTTACTGACCTTTATAACCTGGATAAGTTTAGAATAAGTGCCCACAGAGCATAGATTTTTAACTCCTCCTCTACTAAACTCATCACAATTAGATTCATTCGGATAAGCAAAAAGAATCAATCTTTCCTCTAACATAGACTGGGCTATGGAATTAATCACATATTCATTATCAAAGGTTACCCACAATGTCACATTCGGGAAAAGAACATTTTCTTTTAAAATAACAATCGGAAGATCTTCTTTTCTATTTTTTATCATATTTAAGATTGATTTCATATAACTCTTTTGCCCAAGGTTTTTTAATTGCATTGCCCACCAAAATTAATGGATTAATATCTGCATTTAAAACAGATTCTTTTGTGACAACAACCTTCTTAGTCTTACTAATCGAAGGAACCTCAAACATAACATCTTTAAGAAGACCCTCTAAAATAGATCTAAGACCTCTTGCTCCAGTATTTTTTAAAATAGCTTCATCTACAATTGACTCTAAAGCATCTTTTTCAAATACCAACTCAACATTATCCATTCTGAACATATGATAATACTGCTTAACAATAGAATTTTGAGGATCAACTAATATTCTCATCAAATCTTCTTTATTTAACTTTGCAAGATACGAATGAACAGGAAGTCTACCAACAAACTCTGGAATCAAGCCAAATTTAATCAAATCTTCCATTTCCAAATACTTTAATGAAGCGTCTTCTTTTATATTCTTTTTTTCAATTGCTGAAAACCCAATAGAACTCTTATTTATTCGATTCTTAACAATATTCTCAAGCCCAACAAAAGCACCACCACATATAAAGAGTATATTTTGAGTATTAATTTCAATAGTATCCTCATAAGGATGCTTTCTCCCACCCCTTGGAGGAACATTGGCAATAGTACCCTCAATTATCTTTAATAAAGCCTGTTGAACTCCTTCTCCAGAAACATCCCTTGTTATTGAAACATTTTCATTTTTTTTAGCAATTTTATCTATTTCATCTATATAAATGATCCCTTTCTCAGCTAAACTAACATCTCCATGAGCAGCATGTATCAATTTAAGCAAAATATTTTCTACATCTTCACCAACATATCCAGCTTCCGTTAAAGTTGTAGCATCTGCTATTGCAAATGGCACATTCATCTCCGCAGCTAACGTTTTTGCAAGTAAGGTTTTACCACTGCCTGTAGGTCCAACCAAAAGTATATTAGATTTTTCAATCTCAATACCATCATCATATTTATTATTTTTCAATATTCTCTTGTAATGGTTATAAACAGCCACAGATAAAACTTTTTTTGCATCTTCTTGTCCAACAACATGCATGTCTAAATGATCTTTAAGTTGTTTAGGAGTTGGCAAACCATTGGACTTAGAATTTAACGGCTTGCACAACTTTTCTTTAAAAAGATTGTGACATATTTTAGAACATTCAGGACAAATAGCTACTCCATTAGATATAACAACATTGCCCCCGAGCTCAGCAACACTAAGCCCGCAAAAAGAACATTCTTTTACTTTTTGACCTTTTACTCTTGCCATAAAAATTTTTACCAAAAATAAAACTACTCCCTCACTAAGATACTATCAATAAGACCATATTTAAGAGCATCGCTTGAAGTCATAAAATAATCTCTTTCCATATCAAGAGCCAGTTTTTCTTTATCAACCCCTATCTGATTAGACATAATATCTATTATTAATTTTTTAAGTCTTAAAATTTCATTAGCTTGTATATTAATATCGCTAGCTTGACCACTTATTCCACCCCAAGGCTGGTGAATCATTATTCTAGAATAAGTTAAAGATTCTCTTTTACCCTTGGCACCACCAGCAAGCAAAAAAGCTCCCATTGAAGCAGCTTGCCCAATGCAAATTGTCCTTACATCAGGTTTTATATATTGCATAGTATCATAAATCGCAAGACCTGCAGTGATACTTCCTCCTGGAGAATTCAAATAAAGATAAATATCTTTATTTGAATCTTCTGATTCTAAAAACAAAAGTTGGGCAATCACAGTATCTGCCTTAGGATCATTAATCTCGCCGCTCAAAAATATTATACGCTCTCTAAGCAATCTTGAATATATATCAAATACTCTCTCATAATTTCCCGTATGCTCTATCACGGTGGGTATTAAATTATGCATAAATTCCATTTTTCTTACTCACAAACTTTATAATCAACAAAATCTTTAAAAGAAATTTGCTTACCTTTTACTTCCTTAAGATTTGCTAAAATTCTTTTCTTAGCTCTTTTCCTTTTGATATCATCCTTTAAATAAGAAATCAAATTTTGACCTTCATAAAATTTTTTAATCTCCTCGTAACTTACACCCGAATTTTCAGACTGTCTGGCCATTTCATCTTCAAGGTCATTCGCAGTAACTTCAATTGGATCTAAATCTACCATTTTCTGAATTATCAACTTAGATTTCAAATTGCTAAGAATTTCATCTTTTAAATTATCATTACCAGCATAACCTGAAGAATAAAACATACCTTTAAACTCTTCAAAACTCATTTTATTTTGCTTTTTAGTGTCCTTAAAAGCAATTTCAATTTCAGCCTCAATCATTGAATGAGGAATATCTATTTCTAATTTTTCAGAAATAGTAGAAAAAAATTTATTTAGCTTTAAAGTTTCTTTTTTTTCTTCAATAAGGTTTAAAATATTAGATCTTATAAAATTTTTAAGATCATCTAGTGTATTATATTTGTCACTAATATCTTTTGCAAACTCATCATCTATCAAAGGAAGGTCTCTTTTTTTAATACTCTTAATCTTAATCTTCAATTTTCTTGAAGAACCCGCAAGTTCTTCAAATTTGTAATCCATAATATAAGATTTTTCTATAACTATCTCTTCATTTATTCTCATACCAATTAAATCTCTGTCAAAATCATAATAAGTCTCAGATTCTCCAACTGTAAAAACAAAGTCTTGTCTTCTTGTTGATACTATCTCATTTAAAAGATCATCAAGTTCAACAAAATCCACTCTAACAATGCTATCTTTTTTAACAACCCCTTCCTCATCTTCAATAATAATTGAATTTTCCATCTGAAGGTACTTAATCTCATTATCAATATCAGAATCATTAATAAAAACTTCAGGAACTTCCACCTTAATATCAATATCATTAACATTTGGAATTTCAAATTCAGGATAAGTCTCATATACAAAAGTAAATTCAAAATCTTCATCAAGATTTAATCTTAGATTTTTTTCCTTTATAATAGGGGAAGTATAACTTAAAGGCCTTTTAGGCTCTTCTTTAAAAAATTCTTTAAGAGTATCATTAACTACTTCTTCTAAAACAGTAGCTCTTAACCCTTCAGAATACTTATTTTCAATGATACTAATAGGAACTTTTCCAATTCTAAAACCCTGAATCTTAAGTCGGGAAGAATAATCCTTTAACAATAAGTTATATTTTTCCTGAATAACATTTTTTGAAACTCTAATGACAACCTCAACTTTTGAACCTGGAAGAAGCTTAATATCTTTACTCAAAATCACTGTTAATGCCTCAACTAAACCTTATTGACAATTATTAAAAAGCGAAAGACGGGATTTGAACCCGCGACTTCCACCTTGGCAAGGTGACACTCTACCCCTGAGTTACTTTCGCACTTTTACAGAAGGTGGGAGTCGAACCCACACGCCAAAAGCACTAGATCCTAAGTCTAGCGTGTCTGCCAATTCCACCACTCCTGCATACTTCATACTCAAACTAGTATACAAAAACTTAAGAGCTTTTGCAAGTATGCCCAATCTACCAAATAAATAATATTTTCGCACTCAGCAGGATTCGAACCTGCAACCTTTGGATTCGAAGTCCACTGCTCTATCCAATTGAGCTATGAATGCAGTTAAAAAGAAAATTGATTAAAGGGTGATTGACGGGGCTTGAACCCGCGACATTCGGAACCACAACCCGACGCTCTACCAACTGAGCTACAACCACCAATAACAACTATAATATTTTATAGATATTTAATTTCTAAGTCAATAAAAAATAAGAATAACACAAGTTATATGACTTTTATTAAGAAATTTATATTAAAACATTAAATTTCTTAAAACTAAACTTTTTTAAAACCTTTCTAAACTTCTTTTTAAAAAATCATAAACTCTAATAGCTGAAGAAATATCTACTCTTTCTCTAGTAGTATGAGGCGATTCAATCCAAGGCCCAAGAGTAACAGATTCTATACCCCCTAACTTAGAAGATATTATACCTGTTTCAAGCCCTGCATGTATTAAAGAAACATTAGCATCTTTAAGATACATCTCTTTATATACGCCTTTAAGATGTTTTAAAAGATTGCTATTCTTATCAGACTTCCAAGAAGGATAGTCATAAATTATACGCAAATTAGCCCCTGATAAATCGCCTATTGATTGCAACTGATTAAAAACATACTCCTTGTCTGAATCCAATAAAGATCTTATTAAAAAAGTAAAAATATAGTCGCTTTGCGTTTTAAAAAGGCTTGAAAAATTTAAAGAAGTCTTGATAAGCTTATTTTCATAATTTTCTACTTTTTGAACTCCGTGTAAAAATCCCATTCCCATATTTAAAAGCTTGCTTTTGCTATTTTCATCAAGAACTTTAACTGATGAAAATTCCCTTTTATTAACAATAATGTCAAATTCATTTTCAAGAGAATATATACTTTTAACTTTAAATGTGAAAAGTTTAAGCTCTTTATTCAATAAATCATAATCACTATCATCAATAAAGATTAAAGCCCTGGATTCATTTGGAATTGCATTACTGCTATCCCCACCAAAAATACTTTCAATCTCAAAATCAATATTCGCTTTAATTTCAAAAAGAGCAAAAAACATTAATTTTAAAGAATTTGCCAAATCTAAATGAATATCTGCTCCAGAATGGCCACCTTTAAGTCCTTTAAACAAAATTTCTACTTTTATTTTTTTTGTTGCAAGACTATAATTAGGGGAAAAAACAATCTCAACAAGTCTTGATCCTGCACAACCAACTAAAAAATAACCTTCTTCCTCTCCATCAAGATTAATAAGGCTTTTGCCACTACACAACTTAGGATCAAGACCAAGAGCACCTATTAAGCCTATTTCTTCATCAACGGTAAAAAGAAGTTCTAAGTCCGGATGAGAAAAACTATTAGCCTCACTCATAATGCTTAACATCATGGCTACTCCAATCCCATTATCAGCTCCTAGCGTAGTCCCTACTCCTTTAAGATACCCATCCTCTTCAATAATTTCAATTGGATCTGTTTCAAAATTATGTAAACTGGAATCATTTTTTTCACAAACCATATCAACATGAGATTGTAAAATAACAGGATGCATATCAATGCTACTATTAGATTTTATCTGCACCACAATATTACCAACACTATCTTCTTTAAAAGAATAACCAAATTTTTTAGATCTCTCCTTAATAAAATTAATAATTCCTTTAACATTTTTTGAACATCTTGGAATTTTTGATATCTCTTTAAAAGAATCAATTACAATACTCATAATCACTTTCCTTTGATTATATTAAAAAATCTAAACACCCTTAGACTTAATTAGAATTAATCATATAATATACTAAATCAATCTTAAAATTCATTCAATAAATTCAATAATGTTCATCAAGCTTTATTTTCAACAAAATCTGCATAATAATTAAAGTTTAAAAATTCTTTGGGAATTTCTGAAATAAATCTTGAAGGCATCTGCTCAAAAATTTGTCTATCTTTTTTCCGCTTATTGGCCATGGTAATAATAAGAAAATCTCTTGCACGAGTTAATGCGACATAAAAAACTCGCCTCTCTTCTTCCAAGCCTAGCTCACTATCTTCAATGATTCTATGATGGGGAATAATATTGTCTTCAACAGCAATAAAAAATACATAATCAAATTCCAAACCTTTAGCAGAATGCACTGTCATTAAATTAATATTAATATTTTCAGATTCCTTGCTCACTTCGTTAGATTGAAGAACTATATAGTTTAAAAAACTGCTTAAATCTCTCAATTCACCAAATTGTTTGGACTCCCAATTTTTAATTATACTTAAAAACCCTTCTATATTTTGATATTTATATTCAGCCGCTTTAATTGAATTGGAATTTTCATTAACTAAAAATCCCCAATATTCAATACTTTCTATCATTTCTTTGATTACATTAGAATACTCATTTTTTGTTATACTAAATTTGTATTGATACTCTTCAATAAAAGATACAAAATCTTCTATGCTTTCAATGACATGCCTATTTAAAGCTTTATCGTAACTAGAAATGTTAGTAAAAGAAAAAGCAATATCACAAAGGGCATCATAAATACAGCAGCCTTTCTTATCTGCTATATCTCTAATTTTTTTCAAATATTCCTTGCCAATTCCCCTTCTTGGAATATTAATAATTCTAAGCAAATCATAATCACTTTTAGGATTTATTATTACATTTAAATAAGAAATAATATCTTTTATTTCTTTTCTCTGGAAAAAAGATGTTCCCCCCGAAACTTTGTATTTTATGCCCAGTCTTCTAAAAATCATTTCAACATTTTTAAAAAGAGCATTAGTTCTCATAAGAACTCCTACATTTTTAGACTGAAAACCTTCTAACCTTGAAAGCTCTATGATTTGACCTGCAACAAACTCAGACTCTTGAATTTCATCTTCAAATATAAAAAAATCTATAACTTTGCCACACATCTTTGAAGACCACAAAGTCTTTTCTTTTCTATTTTTATTATTTAAAATCACAGAATTTGCAACATCTAAAATATTTTTGGCAGAACGATAATTTTGTTCAAGCTTTATTTCTTTAACGCTGTAATCTTTTTCAAATTGCAACATGTTATTGTAACTAGCTCCACGCCAAGAATATATAGATTGATCATCATCCCCAACACAACATAAATTACTATGATTTATCAAAAGACGAATGAAATCATATTGAATCAAAGAAGTGTCCTGAAACTCATCAATCAAAACATACTTATATCTTTCAGAATACTTACTACTAATATCAGAATTATTACTCAATAATTCTTTTGGTTTTAAAATCAAATCATCAAAATCAAAAGAATTATAAAGCTTTAATCGCTCTTCATAAAGTCTAAAAATATTTACATCTTCTTCCTTTAAATCATCAAGCGTGAGAACTCCATTTTTTAAAAATGAAATAACATTACTAAGCGAGTTTAAAGACACTTTTCTATTTAAAAGACCTTCATCAAGTAAAATCTCTTTAAGAAGAGAAATTTTATCATTATCGTCATAAATGCTGAAGTTTTTTCTATATCCTAATAATTTACAATTTTCTTTTAAAAAGAAAAGTCCAAAAGCATGGAAAGTTGAGACCATAAGATTGCTAAGAGGGGTTTTTAAAATTTTTTTAATTCTATCTTTCATTTCATTAGCCGCCTTGTTGGTAAAAGTTAAGGCTAAAATTTCCTTCTGAGCAATGCCTTTTAAAAGCAAATACGCTATTCTATGAGTAACGACTCTTGTTTTTCCACTACCAGCACCAGCAATAATTAAAAGAGCGCCTTCAATAGTGGTAACTGCCTCATATTGAAATTGATTGAGAGAATTTTTAAAAAAATCATCAAGCAAGATTAAAAAACCTTTGTTCCATCTGGATATTCCACAATAACTTTAAAATTTTCAGGAAAAGCAAAAATTTTTCGTGATTTAGATTGATCAAAATCTTTAGCTAAGATTGGAATACGATACTTATTTAATGTATTAATAGCAAAATCTGAATTTTCAAGTCCCACTTTAACCGATCCCTTTGCCATAAAATTAGTTCCTCCAAAAAGCTTAGCCTTAAGATTGTTTTTATTAGCACCATTCTCTAGCATTGCATTTATTAACATAGGAATAGCATAAACCCCATATCTTCCCCTTTGAGCAGGAGATATATCAAGATCTGACCTAGCTAGGACATAATGATTCATTCCAATTAAATTACTTGATTCGTCACAAAGCACAACAGCAACACAAGAACCAAGAATTGTAGAAATAACTCTTTTATTTGAAACAAAAGCTTCACCCGGAACTATTATTGTAACATCTCGTTTCAATTTAAAATTAAAATGATTTAACATAAAATTTAATACTCTCTTAAAAAAAATTTACAAAACTCTTATAAAGACCTTGCCAAAACCCTAATTTATCTACCTTATTGCTAAACAAAGCAACATCCCCCACTTTTTCATTTTCTAAAAAAATCATAGCTCTCCCAACAGGCATATCCCCACCAAGAGGAGCAACCAACTTATCAACAGTATAACTTATATTAAGTTTATCAAATTCATCTTTAGTCAAAACACAATAAAAAGGCTCTTTGGAAAAAAGAGCTATTGTATCCACTGTACTATTATAGACTTTTTCTTTTAATTTTACCATTAAAGAAAATTTAGAATATTCGTTAAATCCATACTCAAATAAATTTTTAGCAATCAAAGCTCTCATCCTCTCTCCAGACCCATTAATTCCTCTTTCAACACCCAATACAACTGCTATTAATCTTCTCTCGCCCTTTAAAGCAGTAGCAATAATATTCAAGCCTGATTCCTTAATATATCCCGTTTTAAGACCATCTGAATAAGGATATTCATAAATCAATAAATTAGCATTTTTTTGTTTTAAGTTTAAAAATTTTGATGATGAAGCAGTTCCTAAATTTTTACTCTTTGGATAAACAAAATACTTTAAAGAATGAATATTAAGCATAAACTTAAACTTTTCTATATAAGATTTTGCAAAAAAAGCCATATCTAGTGCTGTGATTTTATTTTCATTACTATATCCAGAAGGTTCAACAAAATGCATATTAAAAAGTCCCAAATTTAAAACATTAATATTCATTAAATTAACAAAGCTATTTAAATCACCTACTACAAACTCAGCAATTGCAACAGAAGCATCATTACCCGACGAGACTGAAAGTCCCTTTAAAATCTCTTCAAAATTAACAATTTGGCCTTTTTCTAAAAACATTAAAGAAGAATTCAAGGGTGCATTATAATATGAAGCAGAATCACTAATAGGGACTATGCTTTTTAATTTTATATTTCGCTTTTCAGCTTCAATTAAAGCTGTATATATTGTAACAATCTTTGTAAGCGATGCCGGGGGAAAAACTAAATTGGGTTTCTTAGAATAAAGTATCCGCTTAGTATCAAAATCCATTAAAACTATTGATTTTGCATGCTTTGACAATTCATTAATCTCTGCTAAATTAACTGCAAAAAGATCAACATAAAGCAGGAAAAAAAATAAAAATAGGGTTAATAAAAATTTTTCAATAACACAGATACTATTCATGTTGTAATATTAAAATTATATATTATTTATTGATTGTTAATTACAATATAAATTAACAAGGAGCCATTTTTTATGAATTCTTATGATTTTGTAACAGCTTTGGTACCAATAATCCTAATAATTATTGGACTTGGCATAATAAAAAAACCCGCTTACTATGTAATACCCATATCATTAATAACCACTGTTGCTATAGTTATATTTTATAAAAATTTAGGAATAGTAAATACAGGTCTTGCAATGCTTGAAGGCGCCTTAATGGGGATATGGCCAATAGCAACTGTAATTATTGCTGCCATATTTACATACAAAATGTCAGAAGATCAAAAAGACATAGAAACCATTAAAATTCTCTTATCAAATGTATCTTCTGATAAAAGAATTACAGTCTTACTAGTAGCATGGGGATTTGGAAACTTTCTAGAAGGAGTTGCTGGATATGGAACTGCTGTTGCAATCCCTGTGTCAATATTAATAGCAATGGGATTTGAACCATTTTTTGCTTGCTTAATCTGTTTAATAATGAACACCTCATCAACCGCTTATGGATCTGTAGGAATTCCTATAATATCTTTAGCTCAAGCAACTAACTTAGATGTTAACACCGTTTCATCTGAGATTGCATTACAACTCATACTTCCAACCTTAGCAATACCTTTTGTACTAGTAATTCTTACAGAAGGGAGCATTAAAGGATTGAAAGGGATATTCCTTCTTACCCTGCTCTCAGGAATATCAATGGCAATATCTCAAGTATTCATATCAAAAACTTTAGGTCCAGAACTTCCCGCAATCCTTGGAAGCATCCTTTCTATGACAATAACAATAATTTATGCAAGGTTTTTTGAAAACAAAAACACACACAACCACCAGAGCAAAAAAATAATACCCTTATCAAAAGGAATTAGTGCTTGCTCGCCTTACATTTTAATAGTGCTATTTATTGTACTTGTATCTCCTCTTTTTAACAAAATTCACGAATACCTAAAAACTTTTCAAAGCACCATTAGCATTTATCCAGAAACAAATCCCCTACACTTTAAATGGATTACCTCTCCGGGCTTATTGATTATACTCGCAACAATAATATCCTATTCAATACGGGGAGTTCCAATATTAAAACAACTAAAAATATTTATACTAACCTTGAAAAAAATGGCATTATCTTCATTTATAATCATATGCATTGTTGCAATATCAAGATTAATGACACACAGCGGAATGATAAAAGATCTTGCTAATGGAATCTCAATAATAACGGGTAAATTTTATCCATTATTTAGCCCACTAATTGGAGCTATTGGGACATTTTTAACGGGAAGTGACACAGTTTCAAATGTTCTTTTTGGACCTTTGCAAACACAAATAGCAGAAAATATTGGAGCAAATCCTTACTGGCTAGCAGCAGCAAACACAACAGGAGCAACTGGAGGAAAAATGATTTCTCCTCAAAACATAACAATAGCAACAACAACTGCCGGATTAATTGGAAAAGAGGGCAAGCTTTTATCAAAAACAGTAACTTACGCTTTATACTACATTTTAGCAACGGGATTACTAGTTTATTTAGTATAAATTAATCGTTTAAAATAAATAAGATTAATTGACAATAAAATTAATCTTATTTATAGATTTGAATAATATAAAAATCACAAAATAATAATATGGTATTGAATTTTTACCCAATATTTTAATATTATATACATGTTATATACATGCTATTACATTGTGAGTAGTAATATGTATATAATACATATTATTAACGCATTTAATAAATAGCTAGAACTAATACAAAGTTTATAGTTACAACAGGAAGGTATAATTATGAAAAATCATATTTTATATAAATTAATTATATTTTTAACTACATCTGTAGCAATATTTGCAGCAGACGAATTAAAGGAAAAAGATGTATTTAAAATAAACCCGTGGGTACCTACATTTGGGTTTGAAAACACAAGTGAGTTCAGACTCGATATAGATGAGCTTGTTCCTGGATTTGAAAACAAAAGCAAAATTACTATTAAACTTAAACCATTTGAAGTTAATCCCGAATTAGGGAAAGACGATCCATTCTCAGCTTACATTAAAGTAGAAGATTTTGCATTAAAAGCAGAAGGCAAAAAAAATGATCAATTCAAAATTGATGTAGGAGATATAACAGCCCAAATCAATATATACGATTTTTTTATTAAAATAAGCACTATGACAGATTTTGATTTTAATAAAGAATCTTTATTTAGTTTTGCTCCTATGACTGGATTCAAAAGTACTTACTACGGATTTCCAAGCAATGACAGAATAGTAAGAGGAACGATTCTTGCAAGAGGTACTTCTAAAAATATAGGAACAATTCAAATGGGATACAAACTCCCACAACTCGACCTTACATTTGCAATAGGAGGAACAGGCACGGGTAACAGAAATCAAGAAAATGACAAAGACACTCCTTACAATAAAACCTATCAAGGAATCCTTTATGGGATTCAAGCGACATGGAAACCAATAAAAAATCTACTTGATCAAAACGAAGATACTAAATCTGTAGTTGCAGAAACACCTTTTGAATTAAGTTTTGGATTATCAGGAGCTTATGGAAATGAAACATTCAACAATTCATCAATAACATACTCTTTAAAAGACAAATCCGTAGTTGATAACGATTTGTTCAGCCCAACTTTATCAAATTCTGCAATTTTAGCATCTTTTGGAGCTCAATATAAGCTTGGATTAACAAAAATCAACAATAAAAATACCTATCTTATTTTACAAATGGGTACTGATTTCGGAATAGATCCTTTTGCGAGCGATTTTTCCGTATTTGGACACATCTCAAAAGCAGCAAATTCCAAAAAAGGAATATCCTTAGATCCTAGCAAAAAAGCCGAAGATATATTTGATCCAAATGGCAATGCTCTTAATTTTAGCAAAACTAAAGAACTAGGTATTGCATTTTCAACAGGAGCAAGCATAGGATTTGCTTGGAACAAAGATGAAGGTGAAAAAGAATCTTTGAAGGTTAAGGGAGCTGATTCCTATAATAAAATACTATTTGGAGAACAAGACAAAAAATCTGGAGTTGCATTAGGAATAAGCTATGGACAAAATCTCTACAGATCCAAAGATGAAGAAAAAAAATTGAAAACCATATCTGAAAATGCATTTCAAAGCTTAAATATTGAAATCTCAAGCTATGAAGATAGTAAAAAAGGCCTTATGAATGGACTAGGATGGATAACATCAATAGGACTTTATGATATTTTAAGACAAAAATCTGCAGAAAACTATCTTACAGCAAACTCAAGCACAAACACAAGCAATCAAGCTGGACAAAGTCCAACAAACACACAAACTATAACTCCTAATCTAACATTTGAAGACGCAATGAAATTGGGTATAGCTTTATACCTTGATTATGCAATTCCAATAGCATCCGTTTCAACAGAAGCATATGTAGTACCCTATATTGGAGCATACCTTTTAGGACCTTCTAATAAAATCTCAAGCGATGCTACAAAAATTTATTTAAAAACAGGACTCAGCCTTGAAAAACTAATAAGATTTACAACAATTTCTCTTGGATGGGATTCAAATAACATTATAGAACTTGCTAATAAAAACGCAAATAATGCTGCTATTGGAAGTGCTTTCTTGCAATTCAAAGTAGCCTACAGCGGAAGCTAACGGTAAAAGAAGGGCTTTTAGCCCTTCTTTTTTATTTTTAAAAACAAGCTAACAATTAATTACTTCATATTTCTTTCTTTGCAAATCTTTTCATAAGCATCTTGAATTTTAATAAATTTATCATTTGCATCTTTTTGCCTTACAGGATCATTTGCAAATTTATCAGGATGATATTTTATAACAAGGCTTTTATAAGCCTTTTTAACCTCATCATCACTAGCACTATAAGTCAATCCCAAAACACTATAAGGATTTACAATTTTAATATTAATATCTTTGTAAGCTTCATAACCATCAGATTCAAGCTCAAGAAAAACACCAACATAAGAAATAAATTTCTCAGCTTCTAAGTTTGTATACCCAGAAAGTCTGTTAATTTCTTTAAGAGAAGCAAAAAGCCATATAAAAAAATCTTTATGTTGAAAATAGCCAAGCTTAAGGGTATACAAAATTTTATCCGCATTATTATTCTTATTAATAGCAGAATGAAAGATAGTATACAATTCTGATTTACCACGTTCGGATAAATTCAAAGAATTAATAATAAAATTGACATAATTTAGCTGCTCTCCTGTTACAGTCCCTAAAATAGATAGTAATTTAGCCATTAATAAAAAAGAAAGTTTATAAAATTCAAACTCTCTGGATCTAGAATATGAGTAATCTCTTGTAAAGTATATTCTAAAAACACCTAATAAACTAAATAATATCAAAATAAAAGGAAATAATATAAAAAGCATCCCTATTAAAATGGGATTAAAAATAAAAACAAGAAACAATACTAAAAAAAACATTCTAATTAAGCTTGGCATTTATTGATCATAACCTCCAAACATAATTAAGGCATATCAAAATCTTTAATAAATCTTACAACTTCCTTTTTTATTCGTTTTAATTCAATATCAGACCTTGTCTTTAAAGCCCTAACAACAAATTTAGCAACATTTAAAGAATCGCTTTCGTTTAGGCCCCTAGAAGTAATAGCAGCGCCTCCAATTCTAATGCCAGAAGCCAAAGAAGGACTTTTTTTATCAAAAGGAATAGCATTTTTATTTAAAGTAATATTTACACTCTCAAGCAATTTCTCAGCATCAGCACCTGTAAGATCCAAAGTACTAAGATCGACCAAAAATAAATGATTATCCGTACCTCCGCTAACAATCCGAAATCCTTCCGATTTGAAATATTCAGCCATAACTTTAGTATTTTTTATTACGTTAGCAATGTATTCTCTGAAATCTTCTTGAAGAGCCTCTCTGAATGCAATAGCCTTACCAGCAATAACATGAACTAAGGGGCCCCCCTGAGTTCCGGGAAAAACTGTAGAATTTACAGCATTAAGCAAAGCTTTCTCTTTCCCATTAAAGTTTACTAATTTGTCATAATCTTTTCCAGAAAGTATTATTCCACCTCTTGGCCCTCTTAAAGTTTTATGCGTAGTGCTTGTAGTAAGATGCGCCACATCAATCGGAGAATTATGAAAACCAGCAACAATAAGACCTGCAATATGAGCAATATCGCACAAAAGATATGCAGAAACATCATCGGCTATTTCTCTAAATTTTTTAAAATCAATTTCTCTTGAATAAGAAGAAGCTCCAGCTATTACTAAATTTGGCCTACAATCTCTAGCTATTTTAAGAACCTCATCATAATCAATCAACTCAGAATCTCTAGAAACACCATAAAAATAGGTATTAAAAAATATACCAGAAAAATTCACCCTACTACCATGGGTTAAATGCCCTCCATGAGACAATTGCATACCAAGAATTCTATCACCCGGACTAATAAGAGCCATTATAGCCGCCATATTAGCCTGAGATCCGCTATGGGGCTGAACATTGGCATACTTTGCATCAAAAAGCTCTTTTGCTCTTGAAATTGCTAAAGCTTCAATCTCATCAATAAAAGAACAACCACCATAATATCGATTCAAAGGATATCCTTCAGCATACTTATTGGTTAAGATACTCCCAACAGCCTGCCTTATCTCTAAAGATGTAAAATTTTCAGACGCAATAAGCTCAATATGTTCCTTTTCCCTTAATCTCTCTTTCTCAATTAAATTAAATATTTGATCATCTCTCATCAAAAATTATCCTCCAAAACAAACCTATGCATTAAAGAATACGATCCGTTTGTCAAGCTTTTATACTTCAAAAACCCAGAATCTAAATATCCATCAAAAAAATCATTTTTATCATAATCCTCTTTGCACCCATATTGAATATAGTTCTCAGACATATTTAAAAAATACTTAGAGTTATCCTTATATAATACTGCATTTATTATATCAAAATACACAAAACCAACCCCAGACAAAAAAAATTCAAACCAAAAATGCTCATTTAATTTAAGAGAATTAGGATCATAGTAAAGCCCAACTATATTTTTTAGCGGAATTTCGTACTTTAAAAATAATAAATTTGTAAGAACTATTAAATTGTTAGATGAAATTTTTCTTTCTTTAATAGAATCATTTAAACTTAAATTATTCTCAACAATTTTAAAATTTAAAATCAAAACATCAACAATTGCTTTAGCTAGCTTATAAGCTGAGTTATTCCCACCAGTCATAGACAAAATTAAAGAATCTAACGACATTAAATCAACAGAGCTATAAGATAAATAATCTTTTTTTTTGCCTTGAACATACGTTTTGTACTCTTGATTGTTAATATCTTTATTGACCTCAATGCTTTCTAAATATTTAGTATCCAAAAATTCCAAATCAAGCTTATGAACCTTTACCTTAGTCTCAAAAATAAATTTATTTGCCTTCAGGGTTTTAAAAAACAAATTACCAATATTAAAATCAAAGTACCCATTACTACGCTCTGTAATTTTTTGACGCTCATTCTCAATTGGCCTTAAATAGAAGATATTAAAATTAATATCTTCGGGGTTTGAATCTAAATTACTACTAACACCTTGGGTAAAATAGATTTCTTCAATTATTGCAAACTCTTTTGAATCACTCAAAGTCCACTTAAAAAAATTATCTTTAACAGAGAACGGGACTTTATTGCTTTGAAGATTGTCCAATAAAACATAAAGTTTCCCATCAGAATTTAAAGTTTTAGGAGAAATAAATTTTACCCTATTCTCAGAAACATCTAAAATATTTTGGGGCAAAATTGTATAAAGTTTATCTTTAGTTTCAAGAAAAATTTGAATAGCACTAGAATGTGAAAACAAATTCATACCCTGCAATAAAGTTGAAGAATTTGCATTTAAAATTATTTTATCCCCTGAGAAAATAGAAGGTATATTTTCTCTATTAAGCTTAACAGGCACTTGTCTACTAATAACAAGAAAAAGCTCGTTGCTAATTCCACTCTCACTTTTTACAAAAATAAGCCCGGAATTTACTTCGTCTGTAATTTTGAAAACTATTTCAGTGTTATTCCAACTAATAATGCTACTTTTAACCAAATAATTATTGTTAATATTAATCTCTCCTACACTATAACCTAAATTACTTCCTTTAATAACAATAACATCCTTGTGTGAAGTAGGACTTGGAGATATATCATAAATAATTGGTTTTGAATAAAATAAAAATCCAGAAAAAACAAATAAAAATAAAAAAATAATAAAAATTAAGCTTAAATAAAAATATTTGTTTTTAAAAAAAATAGCCAAATGCTAGCCTCTTTTAACCTTGGTTCCTTCCTTAGTATCAACCAAAACAAAACCTTTTTTAGCAAAAAACTCTCTAATTTCATCGGCACGCTTAAAATTTTTTTCACATTTAGCTATTCTTCTTTCTTCAATCAAAGTTTTCATATTCTCATCAATAACTACATCATGATTTCCTAAATTTTTTAAAATTTCTTCTCTCAGATTAAGTGAAATAATCTCATCAAAAATAAAAGCTAATTTAAGCTTTGAAACAGAGCCTAGATTTTCAGATTTAATTAACTCCCAAAGCAAAGCCAATCCCTGAGAAACATTCAAATCAAAAGAAATTTTTTCTACAAAAGAATCGTAATATTCTTTTTCTGCGCTAGAACCAATTTTTTTTAAATCCCTATTAAGAGCATCTAAATCAACTGGATCTAAAGATGCATAAAAATAACTTAACCTATTTATCATATTTTCTCTAGCAATCCTGCTTGCTTGAAGATTTTCCAATGAAAATTTTAATTGATTTCTATAGTGTGATGTCAAACATAAATATCTAAAATCAAGAGGAGAAAAATTTTGCTCTTTTAAGTCTTTAACTGTAATAAAATTTCCACGTGATTTTGACATTTTATTATAATCCATGATCAAAAATTCTCCATGAACAAAAATATCGCACCATTTCTTATTCAAAAAACATTCTACTATTGCTATTTCATTTATGTGGTGAACTCCAATATGATCAACTCCTCCTAAATGAATATCAAGTGTATCTTTGAAATACTCCAAATTCATAGCAGCACACTCCAAATGCCAACTAGGATAACCAAATCCCCAAGGAGAATCCCATTTCATTTCCTGATCTTTAAATTTAGAATTAGTAAACCATAAAACAAAATCGGTTTTATTCCTTTTAAATCTATCAATATCAACCCTGGAAAAAGTCATATCTTTATCAATCAGGTCAATGCCAGCCATCTCGCCATAACTTTTAAAACAAGAAGTATCAAAATACACATTACCATTAGAAAAATAAGTAATTTTTTTTTCTTCAAGAATTTTAATAACCTCTATCATGATAGGAATATGTTTGCTAGCAATAAGCACTTTATTGGGATATACAACGTTTAGTTTTCTACAATCCTTAAAAAAAGCTTCCGTAAAAAACTTACTAATTTCATAAACTGTAAGACCTTTTTCCCTTGCAGTCTTGGCAACTTTATCTTCTCCATCATCAAGATCGCCTGTTAAGTGCCCAATATCTGTAATATTCATCGCATAGTCAACTTTATACCCTAAAAACCTTAAAGATTTAATTAATAAATCCCCAAAAATATAGGTTCTAAAATTTCCAATGTGAGCATAATTATAAACAGTAGGCCCACAAGCGTACACTTTGACATCATCAAAATTTGTTAATTCCGAAAAATTCTTTGTTCTAGTATTATATAATCTTAAAATCATACAGTTCTCAAAAATTGAAAAAATAAAAAGTCTAATTTATTATTAAGTAAGTATGCTTAAAAGCCTAAATAATTTTTTTAAAAAAATCAATATAAAGCCTCAAACAAAAAATCTGGCTGACTATACAACATATAAAATTGGAAACATTTCAAGATTATTTCTCATTCCTAAAAATATTCAAGAAGCAAAAAATATTTTTAAAGCAGCAATAGAAGAAAAAATCAAACTATTTATCCTTGGGGGGGGATCCAATATTTTAGTCAATGACGAGAAAGAACTTGATTTTCCGATAGTATACACAGGACATCTAAAAAGAATAGAAATTCACGACAATAAAATTATCGCTGAATGTGGTGCAAATTTCGAAAATTTATGTAAAATTGCACTCAACAACAGCTTAAGTGGACTAGAATTTATCTATGGACTACCTGGAACACTGGGGGGCGCTGTATGGATGAATGCTAGAAGCTTTGGAAATGAAATATCTGAAATAATAAAAAAAATTACATTTATAAATGATAAAGGAAAAACTATTAGCAAAGAATTTAAAAAAGAAGACTTTAAGTATAAAGTATCACCTTTTCAAAATAAAAACTTTCTTATATTAAAAATTGAATTGAATTTAAAAAAA
Source organism: Borreliella japonica (assembly GCF_900099615.1). Classification (GTDB taxonomy): domain Bacteria; phylum Spirochaetota; class Spirochaetia; order Borreliales; family Borreliaceae; genus Borreliella; species Borreliella japonica. Next base: position 281,931 of record NZ_FMTE01000002.1, read on the forward strand.
GAAAATAAAAAAAATATTGAAGAAAAAATGAATAAAAACAAACAAGCAAGGATAAACAAAGGTCACTATTTATTCCCAAGTAGTGGAAGTACTTTTAAAAACAATAAAGTATTTCTCAAACCTAGTGGACAAATAATTGAAGAGTGCAAACTTAAAGGACTAAGCATTGGAGGCGCTGCGGTATCTAAATATCATGGAAACTTTATCATCAACATTAACAATGCCACTTCAAACGACATAAAAAGTTTAATTGAAAAAGTAAAAACTGAAGTTTACTCAAAAACCGGCCTTTTACTCGAAGAAGAAGTCCTTTACATAGGATTTAAAAATCAAAAAAGCTAAAAAAGAATATCTTTAATCTCATTATTAATCTTTCGAATCAATTCCTTTGTTTTTAATATCTTATCCTTAGAAGATTTCACCAAAAATGAATATTCTTGAAGAGAACTTATTGCATCTAAATTCATCTTAGAAACTTTAAACTCTTTTAAATCTTGACTGAAATTGTTAAACTTACTGCTAACAAAAAAATGGTTATTAAATATTTCTTTATACATATTCTTAGCATCTCTGATCTTAGTATCGTGAGACAAATACCTTTCTTTAAACTCACCAATTTCTTTAAAATGCTTGGCAAGAGTAAGATCTACTTTATCATGTCTTGAAAAATTACTATCCACATTATCTTGAATATCTATAAAATTTTTATAAATTGTATCAATCTCTGAATTAATTACTGCAATAATGCTATCAACCGTTTTAAGTTCATCTTTAATGGTTTTAGAATATTTTCCAGAATTAATAGCAAGCTTTCTAATCTCCTCAGCAACAACTGCAAAACTTTTACCTGCATCACCTGCTTTTGCTGCTTCAATTGCTGCATTCATAGCAAGCATATTAGTTTGAGCTGAGATTGAAACTAAAAGTTTATTTGCACTTTGCAAGCTGTTCGTTTGAGACAAAAGATCTGCAAAATTTTTATTCACATTTTCAAAAACAATATTTAAATCAAAAACTTTACTTTTAATATTTTCAATATCAGCAGAATTTGTAGTAGCGACTTTATTAAAAATTTCCAAATTTTTATCTATGCTATAAAAAAAACTAACATTCTCTTCAAAATTTGAAGAGATTTCTGACATATACTTATTGTGGTCATTAATCGGATCAGCAACAGATTCAAAGCCTTTTGAAATATCAGCAATTGACTTTTCAAATCTAGAAAAAGCATCTTTTAGTTGCTCGTAAGCTAAAACGCTAGAATCTATACTCTCAGTATTTAATATAACAGCTTCTATTTGCTCCAAATAATCATTCAAATCTTCAGAATAAAATTTTATCTTCTCAAAAGATTCGTTACTCTTGGACGACAAACTGTCTAGCTTTGAACTCATATAAGAAATAATAGCCGAAGAATACTTAACCTCTAAAGGAGACTCAAGGCTAAAAGGATCGCTTTTTGATTTTTGATAATCAACAATTTTGTTAAAATCATTAATTAATGAAAAAATGAAAGTATTGCACAAATAAAACACAATCGCAAAAGATAATAGTAAAAATATTAAAAACACAACCCAATTTGACTTAAACATAATAGGAATGGAATTGACATTGAAAATCAATCCTTGAATCAAAAAATCATCAATTTTTACAAAGTTTAAAGAATAAAAATCGCTTCCATAATTAAAAGTGTACTGAAAAGCAGAAGAATCTTTTTTAGTATAAGCTATAACTTTGTTCAGAACATTCTCACTATAAACCTTAGAAAAAGATTTGGTCTTAAGATTATTAAGGTTTAAAAAAATAGGTTCATAATTTCTGTCAAGCATAAAAAAATTATAATTCTTGCTGCTAAATTTAAGAGAAGAATACAGCTGATTTTCAATAATATCAAACGAATCATCAAAGCATACCAAAATGCCCATCACACCCAATGTTGCAACAGAATCCCTAACAGGAAAACTTACTATAGAATAAATTTTCCCATCTATTCTCATATACCTTGAATAATATTTAGAATTTTTTTCTACAGGAACAGAATAAATTGGATCTAATCTAACATCTTTTAAGCCTAAAAATGAAAAATTTGAATTTGATATTAAGACATTCTTCCCTATAGGAATATAAAATATACCTTCGAGTGAATTTTCTGCTACAGGAATAGTTTTAAAAATTTTATCTATAGAGATAAATTCTCTTGACTTTAAAAACAAATCGCTATTTTCAGATAAACTATCACTCAATTTTAAACTTGAAGACAAAAGAAAACTCTTTGAAGAATTCACCAATATCCCAAACCTATAGCTATCTTTTACAAGCTCCTCAAGAAACCTAGAAGATTCTAAATACTTAGCCTTCATAACAGCAGACACACTGTTTAAAAACAACTTAGCATCAAATTTAAAGCGATCCAAATATTCATTTTTATGATTAACATAAGCATAGCCTATGAATAAAAAATTAAAAAAAAGAAATCCAAATAAAACTAGATAAAGAAATCGTTTAGTACTTTTCAGATTAACATCTATTAAATTTTCATCAGTCATAAAAGCTCTCCAAACATAACATTAACATGATTAAAATCTTAAAACAAAACTTTCGCCTTCATAAATCACATATAAATAATTACTAATAACAATTGGCAAATTAGACTTTTCTTTCTGAATATTAAGGATTAAATCCTCAAATATTTGCAAATAATTATTTTATTATTTAGCTACATGTATATATAATTATATAATAAAACATATAGAATACTAAAAGTTTAATATTTTAAAAATTTTATGAAAAATCAAAACTTTGAGAGGACTTAGTGAAAAAAAAGAAACTCAACTCCAACCTTTTTTATAAATTCAATTTTATAATTTTAGCATATACAATAATCATTATTGCAACAACCTTTTTACTATTAGATCAAGGCTATAAAAAAATCATATCAAAAGAACTTCAAGACTTTACAAAATTCATTAACCAAGCAATGATTAAAAGCTTTTCTGATGAATCTAAAGAAATAATAAAAACTTTAAGCGTATTGACAACTAGGTACGATTATAAATCTGCAATTCTAAATAACAAAAGTGAGGAGCATTTAGTATCCGACAAGATTTTAGTTACACTCCCGTCCTTTATTAAAATAATAGAGTATGCAAACAAAGATGGATACATAATCGCATCAAGTGAGAAAAAAAGAACCGGTCAATATATGAGCTTAAAAGAATTACTCTTAGGCAAAGCTATAACTACATTTCAAATTTCAATTCTTCACAACAGTTTGTCAAAAATAAATAACAATTTTTACATTCCAATAACATATAAAATAACAGATTCAAAAAAATCTAATATTGGATATATTATTTTATATGCCGACATTTCAGAAAAAATTGCCGAACTAAAAGAATATCTTTTACTGCTTTTGGAAAACTCCTTACTAGAACAAAATGCAAGCAGCCAAAACTCATCAAAATACTTTACTATATACATAATAAACAGCAGTGGAGATGCATTTGGAGGGAAAGATGAAGTTTTAAAAAACATAAAACACATATTTGGCTTTAATGCAAAAACATTAACTCAAATATTAAACGTATTGTCTCAAGGAAAATCAAATTACAATACAAGCAATTCAAATGAAATAATCTCCTTAGCAAGAATCACAACATCTAATTGGTACTTGGGAATAAAAATAGACTATAATAACATATTTTCAAAAGAATTTAAACATATGAGATTGGTCTCGCTTACCATTATATTTATTTTGGTAATAATTTTCATATTAATAATGATATCAACCATAAAAACTTTAATAATATCAAAAATAGATAAACTCAATGCTGTCATTCCAAAGGTTAAAAACGGTGACTTAACATTTAAAATCGAAGCAAAAGGTAAAGATTCAATTAGTTCTACAATAAATCTTTTCGGTCATTTTATTGAAAATCTAAAAAATGTAATTAATTCATTACAAGAACGAGTAAGGCTGTTGAAAGAAAATGGAGACCATTTATTTAGTGAAATAAATAAAACCCACAATACAATAAAAAATTCAAATCAATATATAGAAAAAACACAAGAAGAGGTAGAAAAACAAGTAGAATTCATTTCTAATACAACAAACGTAATTGAAAGTCTTTCAAAAAATATTTCATCTCTTGACAACTCAATTGAAACTCAAGCTGCAAGCGTTGAACAATCCTCATCAGCTATCGAAGAAATGATAGGGGGCATACAATCAATAACAGAAATAACTCAAAAAGCTGCAAAAAGCACAGAAGAACTAAAAAGATTCTCTGATGATGGACGAAAAAAACAAGAAGAAGTTATTGCTCAAATCAAAGAAATTTTCAAAAACTCGACAAGATTGCAAGAAGCAAACTCTTTAATCTCATCTATAGCTAGTCAAACTAACTTGCTCTCAATGAACGCTGCAATTGAAGCATCTCATGCAGGTGAAGCTGGAAAAGGATTTGCTATTGTTGCAGAAGAAATAAAAGATTTAGCAGAACAAGTAACATCACAATCAGAATCCGTTGCTTCATCAATTAACGAAATAATGGATTCAATAACCAAAACCGTAAACACTTCTGAATTAACAAATAAAGCTTTCAATCAAATATTCGATTCAATCAATCTAGTTGTTCAAGTAATAGAAGAAATAAATCATACAATGCAAGAGCAATCAATAGGTAGCCAAGAAATTTTAAAGGCTTTAAATACAATGAGGGAAATAACATATGAAGTAAAAATTGGCTCAAATGATATGTTTAGAGGCAACAAAGAAATCATTAGCACTGTTAAACTGTTAGGAGAAATTAACATTACAGTATCAAACTCAATGAAAGGTTTAAAAGAAGAGATTAATAAACTGGTAGAAGCAATTGAGCGTATTAAAATTTTAGGAACTACAAATTCAAGTCATATTTCTGAAATTAGTGAAAGCATAAATCAATTTAAAACCAAATAAAATAGACTAAAAGGAAATAATATGCAAAAAAAGACATTTTATAACGTTGAAAAATATCTTAAAAGTCATTTAATGTTATTTCCTATTTTTGCTTATACAAAAAACTTTTCAGACGCTAGTATCATATCTGTTTGGATTTCACTATGCATTATATTCCCTGCCTTAATAATCAATCAAATAGAACTAAAAAAGCATAAAAGTCACATATTAGGAATATATCTAGTAATAATAGGAATTATTACTAGCCTAACTTACTTATTCATGCTCCATTTAACGCCAACCTTATACAAAGAATTCAAATTTTCAATACCCATTTTAATAGCCATAATAATATCATTCCATAAAAACGAGCCTTTTAAAATCCTAAAAAATCCATCGATGATAATCAAATATTCTAAAATTCCAATTTTAATTTTCATTGCTTTAAGCTCAACAATTTCACTTATTAGAGAAATATTAAACACAGGTAATTTAAAACTTTTTAACAAAGAGATACCTATAATAAAAGGGCTTATAAATACAAAAATGTTAGCCCATAGCTCAAACATTTTTATTGTAGCATCTTTAATTTTACTATTAATCAATATGCTAACAGGTGTTAATAAAGAGGAAAAAAATGACTAAAAGTGTTAAAGGACATATTAAAGACGAAATTAGCATTATAGTTGCCAATTTAGCATTATCAAAAAATATAAAGCTGGACAAAATAAACATTAATATTCAAAAGCCCCCAAAAAGTGATTTGGGGGATATTTCCATATTAATATTTGAACTTAGTAAAACTTTGAAACTTCCTATTGCAACTATTTCTGAAGAAATAATAAAAAACCTTGAAAATAAATACGAAATTAAAGCTATGGGGCCTTACTTAAACATCAAAATTCCTAGAAAAGAATACATAAACAATACTATACAAATGATAAATACCCAAAAAGATGCCTATGGAACAAGTAAATATCTAGACAATAAAAAAATAATATTAGAATTTTCATCGCCAAATACAAACAAACCACTACATGTGGGGCATCTTAGAAATGACGCAATAGGAGAAAGTCTCTCAAGAATATTAAAAGCTGTGGGTGCAAAAATTACAAAAATAAACTTAATAAACGATCGGGGAGTTCATATCTGCAAATCAATGCTTGCATACAAAAAATTTGGAAATGGCATTACCCCTGAAAAAGCTTTTAAAAAAGGAGACCATTTGATTGGTGATTTTTATGTTAGGTACAACAAATACTCACAAGAAAATAAAAATGCTGAAGAAGAAATTCAAGATCTACTTTTAAAATGGGAACAAAAAGATAAAAGCACAATTGAACTTTGGAAAAAGCTAAATAAATGGGCAATTGAAGGAATAAAAGAAACTTACAAAATTACAAACACCTCATTTGATAAAATTTACCTTGAGAGTGAAATTTTTAAAATTGGGAAAAATGTTGTATTAGAAGGACTTGAAAAAAGATTTTGTTACAAACGAGAAGATGGTGCAATATGCATTGATTTGCCCTTAGATTCAAATGAAAAAGCTGACAACAAAGCAAAACAAAAAGTACTCATAAGATCAAACGGAACATCTATCTATCTTACCCAAGATTTAGGAAATATAGCAGTTAGAATAAAAGAATTTGATTTTGACGAAATGATTTATGTGGTTGGAAGTGAACAAATTCAGCACTTTAAAAATTTATTTTTTGTATCAGAAAAATTGGGAATTTCTAAAAACAAAAAACTTCTTCATTTGTCATACGGAATGGTCAATCTTATTGATGGCAAAATGAAATCAAGAGAAGGCAATGTAATTGACGGGGATAATTTAATCTTAGAGCTAATAGAATCAATAATGCCTGAAATTACACAAAAAATTGAGAACAAAGAAAACGCTAAAAAAAATGCTTTAAATATTGCTCTAGGAGCAATTCACTATTATCTGTTAAAATCAGCTGTACATAAAGATATTATATTTAACAAAAAAGAAAGCCTATCTTTTACAGGAAATTCTGGCCCATATATCCAATACGTTGGAGCAAGAATTAACAGCATTCTTGAAAAATATAACACACTTTCTATTTCCATAATGGGAAAAATTAATTTTGAACTTTTAAAACACGAAAAAGAGTGGGATATTATAAAAATAATATCGGAACTAGAAGAAAATGTAATCAAAGCGGCAAAAGACTTAAACCCCTCAATACTTGCCAGCTATTCATACTCGCTTGCAAAGAATTTTAGCGCATACTATCAAGAAGTTAAAGTAATAGATACAAACAACATTAATTTAACAGCCACAAGAATTGAATTTTTAAAAGCCATTCTACAAACAATAAAAAATTGCATGTACCTGCTCAATATTCCTTATATGTTAAAAATGTAGACAAGAAAATTTTTTAGCATTTTCTTGTCTAATATCCGTTTGAATCTAGGTCACTTTTACTAAAAATTAATTTTATTCTATCTTCATACTTTTGAGATATATAATGTCTTTTTAACTTAAGAGTATTGGTAAGCTCTTCCCCAACTGAAAAAGAATCCTGAAGTAAAACAAAGCCTACTATTTTTTCAAAGTTTTTAAAACCTAACTTAGTATTAATAGTATCTGAGATATGCTTAGAATAAAGCTTGTTAACATCCTCATTAGCTAATAAATCACTCCTAGAAGAAAAAGATACTCCACTAGAGCTTGCCCACTTTTCAAGATTGTCAAAATTGGGCACAATAACAGCTCCCAAAAATTTTTGATCTTGACCAACAATCATAATATTTTCAATAAATAAAGATTTACCCAAAACTCTCTCAAGAGGCTCGGGCTCAATATTTTCTCCCCCCCTGAGAACAATTGTATCTTTACTTCTACCAACAATTGTAATTTCATTATTAATTGTCAATCTAACTAAGTCCCCGGTGTTAAACCAACCATCTTCTGTTAAAACTTCAATCGTCTTTGCCTTATCCTTAAAATAACCGCTCATTATTTGTGGTGACTTTACCCAGAGCTCACCTTTTTCTCCACAAGGCAAAACTCTCCCATCAACTCCAACTACCTTGTATTCAACATCTGGCAAAATAGGGCCTACAGTTCTTGCCACAGGACCCTTAAGACGTCTAACACTCAAAATAGGACCCGTTTCAGTAAGGCCATAACCTTCAAGCACCTTAATTCCTACAGCCTTAAAAAAATAATCAACATAATCAACCAACGCTCCACCGCCAGAAACTCCAAATTCAAAATTTTGCCCAAGGGCATTTTTTATTTTTTTAAATACCAAAATATCACCTAATAATTTAACAGGAAAAATTAAGATAATCCCAACAAACAAAAATAACTTTGAAAAAAGCAAAATAAATAAATTGGGTTTTTTATAAACAGGTGAAAAACCTAAAAATTTTTCTTTAAGCTTTGCATAAACAATTCCAATTTTTAAAAACCCTCCAAACACAAGTTTCTTAATCAAAGATTCTGACACCTTCTTAATAATACCCATTCTTATACCTTCCCAAATTCTAGGTACAGAAATAATCATTTGAGGATTTAAAAGTAAAAAATCTTTTAGCAAAACAGGACCTATGGGTTTTGAATATGCAATTGCTACACCCTTTAAAGCGACTATATATTCACAAGCCCTCTCAAAAGAATGCCAAAGAGGCAGAATAGAAATCATTATCTTACCAGGCTTAATTGCTGGAAGATAATCATAAAGTCTATCTAATTGAAAAATAAAAGATTCATGTCTTAACATTACTCCCTTTGGCATACCTGTTGTACCAGAAGTATATATTATAGTTGCAATATCTTTTGAAGAACCTTTTTCAATCTCTATATCAAATGATTTTGGATTAGATCTTAAATACTCAGTTCCAAGTTCTAGTAATTTTTTATAAGAAAATACAGTAATATTTCCCATTTTTTCTTCATAAGATTTATCATCATCAATAACAACAATGCATCTCACCAATCTAAGATCATGTTTTTTGGATAAAACTTTTTGGAGCTGCTTATTGCTTTCAACAAAAACAAAAGTAGATTCAGAATGATTAATAATATAAGTTAATTCATCCTCAGAAGAATCATTTCCCCTGGGAACGTCAATACAGCCTAAACCTAAAGTAGCAATGTCAATTATTATCCACTCCCTTCTCGAATCAGAAATAATTACAACCTTTTCTCCCCTTTTAATGCCACAATGCAAAAGCCCAGAAGCCACTCTTTTTACCTCATTCCAAAAATCAGCATATATTTGCTTCTTAAAACTTTTAGACTCCCCTTCCTTATACATAAAAATATCAAGCTCACTATAAAGAGTTACCACCTCTTTAAAACGCTTAGGCACAGTATCTCTCATAAATCCCCCTCAAATCGATTTAAAATTAAATTAATTTAAAAAAAGCAACAGACTGCTAACAATAATATTATAAAAGCTATGTATAAAAATCATATAATATACATTTTTATACCTTAAATAGATAAAAGCAAAAAATATCCCTAATATAAAGGCAACCAAAAATCCTAAAATTCCATAATACAAATGCCCATAAGCAAAAAACATACTGCTAAGAAAAACAGTAATTACAACAGGAAATCTCATTTGTGTAAACTTGGTAATAACAAAAGCCCTATAAAACAATTCTTCAAAAGCTCCTGTAAAAAAAGAGGTTAAAGTCATTAAAAACAATGCTGCTTTACTGCTAATTTTCCAATTAAATCCAACATTGTTTTGAAAATAGTAGGCAAATACCGATTCTGGCAACAGATATTCAAGTAAAAAAGCTATTAAAAAAATGAATATCATTGCAATCAATATTGTTTTAATAAAAATTAAAACAGATTCCCAAATAAAAATGAATTTAAATTTAGGAATAAAAAACTCTACCCTAAAATCATCATAAGAACTGGTAAGTTTAAAAAAATAAATTATAAAAACAATTAAAAAAGATCTTGAAATCCAAAAATAAAAATGATTTTCATTAACGTTCCAAAATTCTGAATTAACATTTTCAAAAGGAGATGCAAGATAAATAACTACGTAGACCAAAAAAAGATCAAGCAAGGCCAGCTTGAATGGATATTTATTTTTTAACAATTGCATAAAGCATTGTAATTAAATAATTATTAATTGTCAATGAATGATTATTGATTGATTAATCAAAACAAATTAAAATTTAAAAGATAATTATTTATAAATAAAAAATGATAATATTCTAAATGATTTTAATATTTGTCCTTATTTCACTCAATTTATCAATCCATTACTATTTGAAACTCAATTTGATTTATTTCAACACAATACTAATATTATTTTTTATAATAAAAAATAACAAACACTTAGCACTTAGTTTTATTTTTTGCACAATATTGCTATTAAGCTTTCAAACTAGATTAAATTTTAAAACCGAGAAAAAAAATATTTATCAAATAACAAACATTAAAAATTTAAAAAAAGATTCAAAAACTATTATTGAAGTAATTGACAATAACGCAAATACACACAAATTTAACTTCAAAAATATTGAAAATATTTACAAAATTGGAGATACCATTAAAATTGAAAACCAAAAAATAAAAATAATTAAAAGGCCCTTTTTTGCTAAGCTTAGAGAAAAATATACAAACACTTTAAATAATTTTTTTACCACATTAAATCCTAGTTATTCCCATTTTTCAAAAACAATAATTTTGAATATCAAATCAGAAATAACAAAGTATGAAAAAACATTATTTCAAAATGCAGGAATTGCCCACATTTTGGTAGTGTCTGGACTTCACTTTTATCTAATAAGCTTAATAAGTTACTATTTACTTTTAATAGTCACAAATGAAAAATTAAAATACTTAATACTAAGCATAATTTTACTAAATTATCTAATATTAACTGGATTTACACCTTCAGCACTAAGAGCATTTCTAATGACAGAATCTCTTATAATATACAGATTAATTTATGGCAAGATTAATTTAATAAGCTGTATATCTATTAGTTTTATAATAAATGCCATTGCATTCCCCGAAACACTAAATTCAATAGGATTTCAACTCTCCTATCTTGCAACAATAGGGATATCAGCATCGGTTCATCTAAAAAATAGATACAATCTTAACAGACTAACATCATCAATGTTTACAACATTTTTTATTCAAATATTCACTTCGCCAGTAATTTATGCTAACAATTTTGATATAACACCAATCTCAGTATTGTCAAACTTAATAATTATTCCATTAATATTGATTTTCTTAGCAATAACAATATTAAGCTTAATAACTTACTTTTCAAACTTGAATTTATTTTTTCTCCTTGATCTTATAAATGCCTACATATTCCAAACAATAAAAATTACAGCAACATTTTTTAGCAAATTCTTTACAGTTAAGAACCACCAAATACCTATATTTTTAATATTAAGCATTCTTCTTATAACTTACATTATTTATAATAACGAAACTAAAAAAAATTCAAAATAATTTAAAAATAGCTGCAAATATGAAGAATAATATGTTACTATCTTTTTTATCTATGAACATCAACTACAACAGCATAAGTAGCATAAAACAAACATTAAAAGAAAGAAAAATAGCTCCAAGAAAATTGTGGGGACAAAACTATCTAATCAATGAAAACATAAGGCAAAAAATAATAGAAAGTTTAGATATAAAAGAAAATGAAAAAATGTGGGAAATTGGTCCAGGCCTTGGCGCAATGACTGATATTTTATTAAAAAAAACTAATCTTTTAACCGTATTTGAAATTGACTTAAAATATTCGGAAATATTAAATGAAAAATTTGGAAAATTAAAAAACTTTAAATTGATACAAGGAGACTTTTTAAAAAAATACACAAACGAAAATAAAAACATTGATAAAATATTTTCAAATTTACCATATAATATTGCATCGAAAGTAATATCTAAACTAATTGAAGAAAATTTTTTAAAAGAAATGGTATTCACAGTGCAAAAAGAATTGGCTGACAGAATAACTGCAAAAATAAATAGCAAAAACTATTCTTCATTTACAATCTTAGTACAATCACACTTCACAATAGCGAAAATAATAGACATAGGAGAGAACAATTTTTATCCTGCACCTAAAGTTAAGTCTACAACATTAAAATTAATTCCTAGAAAAAACAATATAAAAGACTTTAAAGAATTCAACAAATTGATTAGAACTGTATTCTCAAGCAGAAGAAAGAAATTAAAAAACACTATTATTAATTTCATCACAAATAAAGATATTCTAAGAGAAAATTTTTTAAAAGAATATTTAGACAAAAGACCTGAAAACATTTCTGTTGAAGAATTTATACAAATTTCCAACACTCTAAACGCTCATCATTAAAGCACTTGCAAATACAATTTCATCAACAGAACAACCCCTTGAAAGATCACTAATAGGCTTGGAAAAACCTTGCAAAAAAGGACCGTAGGCCTTAGCAAAAGCAAATCTCTCTACTAATTTATAACCAATATTCCCAGCATCTAAATTAGGAAATATTAAAACATTAGCAGAACCAGCTACCAAAGATTCCCTGCATTTTTTCTCTGCAACATTTCTACTTATTGCTGAATCAAGTTGAAGCTCTCCATCAATAAGTAAATCACTCTCTTTATTCTTCACAATATTTAAAGCATTCTTTACTTTTTCAATTTCTCTAGCATTAGAAGATCCTTTTGTTGAAAAACTTAAAAGAGCAACCTTGGGCTTTGCATTTAAAATATCCTTAAAAGATTTAGCACTTTGCAGTGCAATTTCTGCAAGCTCTAAAGAATTAGGATTGACTACTACAGAACAATCTGCAAAAAATAAAATTCCATTATGCCCAAAACAAAAATCAACATTTCGAACATTATTTGAAGTATCTATAATCATAAAAGATGATATAATCTTAACATCATCTACCCTAGGAATTATTCTCAAAGCATTAGATAAAACCTTAGCAGAAGTTGAAATAGCGCCACAAACACAAGACTTAACATAACCAAATCTTACCATAAGCATAGCAAAAGTAATTTCATCTAAAACTTGCGCCCTTAAACTTTGTTTAGTAGCACCTTTTAGCTTTAGTAAGCTCCAATATTCATCCAAATACATTTCAATGTCTGGAAAAGAATTAGGATCAACAACTTCTATTCTTTCTAAAATATTATTACAATTAGAAAATTCTTTTAAAGAATTAATAACAGAATCTTTTTTACCTATCAAAATAACTGAATTTGCAAGATTTTTTTGCAAAATAATAACGGTTGCCTTCAAAATCCTAGAGTCACTACTTTCGGGGAAAACTACACTAGCCTTAAACTTATTCTCTTTTACAAAGACTTTTGCCTTCTTAAAAACATAATCTTTTAAACAAAACACCTTATAAAAAGGATACAACATAATATTTATAAATGCATTAGAAAAAAGACATTTTTCATACAAAAACCGTCTTTTTTCTCATTCATAATTTTCAATTGTAAAAATTAAATATTTTTTAAAGAATTCTTAAAATTTCTTGTACAATTTTAGCTGAATTAAAAGCAGCTAATTTTAAAAATTTACTATATTCAACTTCATTTCCTTCTTTATTCACAATGTCAGATATGGACCTAATAACTATAAAAGGTACATTAAACATATACGAAACATGCCCTACTGCTGCACCTTCCATCTCAACAGCTATTACATCTTTAAAATCTCTCATAATTTTATTCATATAAGTTGGATCAATAAACTGATCTCCTGAAACTATTAATCCTGAATATGCATTAGCACTTCCAATCTTTAATTTGACAGCCTCTGTAGCTTTATTAAATAAATTCTTATTGGCCCTAAATTTTTGAGGAAATCCCATAAGCTGACCCACTTTGTGTCCAAATTTAGTTAGATCAACATCATGATACGCAACCTCTGAAGACACTATCACATCTCCCACTTTAATATCTTTGTATTTATCACTAACAACGCCACCAGCAATCCCAGAATTAATTACATGACTTATATTGTTGTATTTTGACAAAATATAGCTAGTCCAAACACCCGCATTAACCTTGCCAACCCCACAAACAATAACCATAACATTGCGATTAGACAACTTTCCCTTTACAATCTTTTTATTAAGACCATACTCTTTAAGCACTATTTCTTCCTTGTTAGACATAAGCTTATTTATCTGCTCAAACTCAGAATCCATAGAGGTTACTACTAAAACATTAATGTTTTTAGAAAAAACAACATACCCGTTTGAAAAAACTAATAGAAATAAAAAAAATTTTATTAAAAAATTCATAAACTCACACTCCTTATAACAAAAGAATACTTATCAGTATACCTCAAAAGGAAAAATCAAAATTGATTTTTCCTTTGAAAAATTTTTTATAAAAAATGTTGAAAAAAATTATCCTATCCGTATTACAATATTAGTAGTTTAAAAAGGGGAAAACTGAATGAAAAAAATGAATCTGGTTACAGCTGCTCTACCTTATGTCAACAATATTCCTCATCTTGGAAATTTAGTGCAAGTATTATCGGCCGATGCTTTCGCAAGATATTCGAAAATGTCCGGAATTGAAACTCTTTATGTCTGCGGAACAGATGAATATGGAACAGCCACAGAAACCAAAGCCTTAATTGAAAAAACCACCCCTTTAGAGCTTTGCAATAAATATTATGAAATACATAAATCAATTTACGAATGGTTCAATATTGAATTTGATATTTTCGGTCGCACAACCAACAATCAACATCAAGAAATTGTACAAAATTTTTTCCTAAAATTAGAAAAAAATGGTTATATAAAAGAGCGAGAAACTGAACAATTTTTTTGCAACAAAGATTCAATATTCTTAGCTGATAGATATGTAATAGGAGAATGTCCAGAGTGCCAAAGCACGGCCAAAGGAGATCAGTGCGATAACTGTTCTAAGCTTTTAAATCCAATAGACCTAATAAATCCAAAATGCATAATTTGTAAAAACAAACCTATTTTAAAAAAAACCAAACATCTTTATATAGATCTTCCCAAGATAAAAACAAAACTTGAAAAATGGATAAAAAATTCGACTGCTAATGAAAATTGGAATACCAATGCACTTAAAATGACAAACGCTTTTTTAAGAGACGGCCTTAAAGAAAGAGCAATTACAAGAGACCTGAAATGGGGAATTCCTGTGCCTAAAAAAGGTTACGAAAATAAAGTATTTTACGTCTGGTTTGATGCCCCAATAGGATATATTTCAATTACCAAAAACATTGTTAAAAATTGGGAATCTTGGTGGAAAAACAATGATCAAGTAAATCTTGTACAATTTATTGGAAAAGACAATATATTGTTTCATACAATTATATTCCCTTGCATAGAAATTGGAAGTGAAGAAAATTGGACAATATTAAATCAACTTTCATCAAGCGAGTACTTAAATTACGAAAATCTTAAATTTTCAAAATCGGAAGGAACAGGAATTTTTGGAAACGATGCTATTACCACAGGAATCCCTTCTGATGTGTGGAGATTCTATATCTATTATAACAGACCTGAAAAATCTGATTTTCAATTTATGTGGCAAGATCTCATGGAAAGAGTAAATACAGAGCTTATTGATAATTTTTCAAACCTTGTCAACAGAGTATTAACATTTCAAAAAAAATTCTTTGGAGATGTCATAGAAACAATCGAAACTCAAAATAAATTTTGGAAACAAATAACACCCAAATATAATAAAATACTAAATCTTTTTAAAAAGACAGAACTAAAATCTGCACTCAAAGAAATACTTAAAATTTCATCCCTTGGAAACAAAATATTTCAAGACAACGAACCGTGGAAAAAAAAAGACAACTCTCCACAAGAAACAAAAGAACTAATTTCAAACTTAATATACCTAATAAGAGACTTATCTATTTTAATGATGCCATTCATTCCCGAAACAAGCAAAAAAATACAACAATTCTTTGGCAACAGTTATCAATTTTCTATCAAAATTCTTGGAACTAAATCTGGAGTTAAAAAAATTGAGTTCACAGAAATATTATTCAATAAACTAGAGCAAAAAAAAATCAACAATTTAAAGCTAAAGTATTCAGGAGAGAAAAAAATGGAAGAAAAAGAACAACCAGAAAACTTATTTAGAGAAAAAGTGCTCTTAAAAGTCATGAAAATACATAAAATAGAAAGAAATCTCGAAGCTAAAAACTTATTCATATTAAAACTAAGTGATGGCGCTAATGAGGACAAACAAATAGTAAGTAGTCTTGAAGGACATTATACAGAAGAAGAGCTTTTAGACAAACATATAATAATAGTAGACAATTTAAAGCCTGCAAAGTTTAGAGGAATAAAATCTGAAGGAATGCTAATAGCTGCTGAGGACAAAAATAAAAATTTTAAAGTTATAATTGTAGAAGATTCGATCAAAAATCCTGTTGCTGGAGAGAGAATAATACTTGAAAACGATCAAAATAAAGATCTTATCTGCCCACCTAAAATTGACATAAATAAATTTTCAAAAGCTAACATAGTAACAGAAAACGGAGAGCTTAAAATAAACGGAATAAACTTAATATTAGAACATTCTAAGAACAAAATATTGTCTAAAGATATTCCAAACGGAAGGATTTGCTAAGAGTTATTAATGACTATAAAAAAAATAAAAGCAAAAGAAATAGAAGAAAATTATCTTCAAAGCGAACTGTGGACATTAATAAAAACAACAAAAAACAGCAATTGGAAAGCCTTAGCATTTGAAAGTGATGCTCTTGGTAAAATTATTGTAATGCAAAGAAAACTGTTTAAAAGTTTTTACTTAGCATACATTCCGCATCCAGAATTTTCAAACAAAACTCTTGAGAACATTAATATTGACAAAATCAGCAAAAATATTAAAGAATTTAGCATAAAAATAAAACCCTACCTACATAAAAATACAATTTTTTTAAGATTCGATTTAATGTATTACTATCAAAGAACATTAAATGAAAAATACTCTCCAATAAAAATTAAAATCAAATGTCTAAGAAAATCGTTTGATGACATACAGCCTTCAAACACAACAATATTAAATTTAAATAATTCTCTTGAGAATATTTTGCTTAACATGAAAAAAAAAACAAGATACAACATAAAACTCAGCACAAAAAAAAATCTGGATATACTAGCAGATGATAAATTTAAACATTTAAATGCGTTTTACAAACTCTATAAAGAAACCAGCAAAAGAGATAAATTTGCTATCCACTCAAAAGAATACATACAAAACCTTATTGAAATATTTAAACAAGACAAAAATGCTCAAATAAAATTGATAGCTGCATTTTACAACAACATAATTGTTTCTGGCATAATAGTGGGAATTTACAAGGAAAAAGCGGTTTACCTTTACGGGGCTTCCAGCAAAGAATACAGAAATTTAATGCCCAATTACGCAGTGCAATTCAAAGCAATAAAAATTTTAAAAAAATTAGGAATAAAAGAATATGATTTATTAGGAATTCCCCCAATTGCAAATAAAAAACATCCTCTATCTGGTCTTTTTGCTTTTAAAACGGGATTTGGGGGAGATATTATTCACAGAATTGGCTGTTATGATTTTGTTTACAAAAATTTCATTTACAATGTTTATGCAAATCTTGAAAAACTTAGATACTTTTATTACAAAGTGATAAGGAAAAAAATTTAACCAAGCGTATTAACTAGATTTTTAAATTGCAAGCCTCTATCAAACTCATTATTGAAAAGTTCAAAAGAAGCACTAGCAGGGGAAAATAACACAATATCGCCTGAACTTGAAATCTTAAAAGCATAATTTACCGCATTTCTTAAAGAATCAAACACAAAATATTGTGTGCCACTTTTTTCCAAAATTTTAATAATTTTTACAGTTGCACTACCTTTTATCAAAATCCAAGTTTTAACTAGATTTAGTATCTTAAAAAAACTTGAAAAATCAAGCTCTTTATCAGTTCCTCCAACAATTAAGTTAATACAATTAACATTTGTTTTCAAACTTCTAACAGATAAAACCGTAGAATCAGGAATAGTTGAAGCTGTATCATTATAAAACATTACATTTTGAACTAATTTAACAAACTCTAATCTATGCTCAATTCCTTTAAAATTACTTAAAATCTGAAACGTATCATTAAGATCCATATTTAAATAATAAGAAACAAAAAAAGTAATCAGCTTAGGAATCATAAAAACAACTTGAGGCTCAGAAAAATGCCCAATCAAGTTATAATTAAAATATACTTCACCTTCATTGCAATAAAAAACATCTCGATCAAAGTCGCGAGGATTAAATTCGGAAAATAAAATAACTTTGGCTTTTGATTTAAATTTTGAAAAATATTTATAATAAGCCTTATCCTGAATAATCACAATTCCTGAAGTTTGATTTACAAAAATTTTTGACTTATCGATGATATAATCATTAAAGTTTAAATAATAATTTTGGTGATCGTTGTAAACATTTGTAATAATACTAAGAATAGGATTAAAATTCCTTAAAGATTGCAACTGCCAAGAAGAAAGTTCTAAGATCAAAGGGGATTTTCCATCAAGTTGATCAAAAAAACTTAAAGGAGATACGCCAATATTCCCCCCAAGCTTTACACTTGGATATTTTTTTTTCAAAGTCTGATACAAAAGAGACACAAGAGTCGATTTACCTTTAGTACCCGTTACTGCGATTATAGGATTCTTGTTGAATATCAAAAATAAACCAATATCCGTTTCAACTCGTTTTGCAAACTTTAAATATTTATTATTGGGCTTCACACTGGGATTTTTCACAACAATATCAGCTTTTTTAAAATCGCTTACATTGTGTTTACCTAAAACATACCTAATTTGATTATCAAAATCTCTTAAAGAATCAATACTTAAAGCTAATTCTGCCTCACTTTTAAGATCAGTAATTACTAACCTTGCCCCATGCTTTAATAAAAATCTAGAAAGAGCTACTCCTCCTCCATTAAGACCTAACCCCATGACTAAAAAGTTTAAATTTTTAATTTCGTCTAAACGCACAATAAGATTATATCAAACCTACCAACCTGTTTTAACAGATTTAATCCACCTTTCGCTATAAAAATAAGGAAGCGAAATAGCAAGCTTGATTGCATCCTCAAGAGCTGGAATAAAAACAATAACTTCAAAAGGCAAATTTGTATAATTTGCTAAAACAAAAGCAATAGGAATAGTATAAACAAAAGTTACAGAACCTTCCATAATAGCACCAAAACTTGGAGATGCTCCTGCACGAAAAAAACCAAAAAGATACTGAAAAGCAAGAGCCATAAAAAAGGCAGAAACAGAAGAATATCTTAAAATAGTTCCTGTAAGGTGAGAATATTTTAATGTATAAAAAATATAAGGAGCAAAAAATGAAAACATAAACAATGCAAAAGATGTTAAAAAAGCAAGTTTGAAGCCAATCTTACCCAAATAGATTGCAACTTTCATGATTTCTTTTTTGCTATTATGCATTTCATAACCCATCATAATATTTAAAGAAATACAAAAAGAATTAATTATATTAAAGATAATAAAATAAACAGAAAAAGATATGCTGTAAGCAGCATATTTATGAGTGTCGATTCCTATAAAAATTGACGTCAACACAAGATAACCAAAAAACCAAATAAAATCGTTTAAAAGAATTGGAATAAAAAATTTAATTAGTTGAACAAGCAGCTTAACATTAATATTTAAATCATCAAGTTTAAGGTGCAAAATTGAATTCTTGTTAAATACTGTATAAATAAGATAGACAATAAGCTCTAAAATGCGAATAACTGTTGTTGCAATAGCAGCTCCAACTACCCCCATATGAAAAACGAAAATAAAAATATAATTTAATATTAGATTTAAAAGCACTGAAAAAACGGAAATGTAAACTTGAAATTTAACAATTTCAACAACTTTAAGAGCATTGGCAACAAGGCCTTTTATGATTGCAAATACGAAAGAATAAATAGCTATATTTAAATAAATAGCCCCATAATAAACTGCCTGCACATCATTGGAAATCAATCTAAGTAAAAAAAAAGGACTCACTCTAGAAATCAATATAAACGGGAAAGAAAATAAAATAATAGTTAATATACTAATAAAAAATGTATTTCTAAAACTCTTAAAATCGCCCCGATTGTATTGCCTTGTAGCGATTATATTGTAAGCTCCTGCCATAGCAAATCCAATAGTAACAAACAGTTCAAAAAATTTATTTGCAAGAGAAACTCCTGCAACAGGATAGTCACCAAGATATGCAACCATAGCATTATCTGTAAGAGAAATAAAATTAAATAAAAAAAACTCAATAGCAGTTGGAATTGCAATCTTCAAAAGATCTTTATAAATTTTATCTTTTTTTGACGCACTTAATGAATACATAAACTTCTCCAAATAAAAATCAATATTTTCACAAAGACAAATACTAAAACACTACAAAAAAACAAAAGGAATTGCTTTTAAATCGGCATAATAAGAATGGATTTTAGATTCACCAAGACCATTAAAATTTTTATTAACACCAAATATATCACGCTACCCCACACTCAATCAAGCTCTTCATAATCAATCTCTCGAATCCAATCATCATGAAAAAGCTCAATTATAATAAATATATTTTTAATGATCTCTTCCACATTTACAATAAAAACCACTATTGGCAAACTTAAATTTGTATGAAATACTAATAAATAAGCAATTGGAAGCGTATAAAAAACAATTACACCTGATTCAATAAAAAAACAAACATTTGCTATACCACTGGCTCTAAAAACTCCAACAAGAACTTGTGCGGTAAAAGCTTTAAAAACTACAATACTCGCAAAAACATAAATAAACACACTAACAAGTTTAGGAGAATCTAAATTACTAAAAATATAAGGCGCAAAGCTTGATATCCCAATAAGCAAAATAACTACAAAAATGCCTAAAAGAAATCCTAAAAAAGATAAAAAAAATCCAACTGACCTAACATGCCTCTTATCATAAATCATTAAATGCCCAATAACGACACCTGTTGCAAGTCCCATGCCGTGAAGCAATACAAAACAAATGTCGAAAAGATTTGATGCAACAGCAAATGAAGCGTACTGAATGCTCCCAACACGAGCATAAAATGCATGCAAAATAGTTATACTCAAAACCCAAAAAATCTCGTGAGATAAAACGGGTACAATCAGTTTCAAATTAGCTCTAGTAACTATCTTTGAAGCAAAAAAATCGCCAAAATTAATACGATAATATGAATTACTATTTATCAGACTATATGAAAAATAAAAAACAAACTCAACAATTCTAGCAAGCACAGTAGCATATGCGGCACCTTTTATTCCCATGCCAAAACCAAAAATAAAAATATAATTAAAAACAATATTTATTACAACAACAATAGAAGTAACATATAAAGGTATTTTTACTTCTTTAGCACTCTTAAATCCCATGGCCGATAAAAAAGAATATGCCATTAACACATAAGACCATGAAATAATTTTTAAATACTCTGATCCAAAATTTAAAGAGTTCTGATTAGCTGTGAATAGTTTGATAATGTTTTTTGGAAAAAAAAATGAAAATATAAAAAAAATTATTCCTATTGTAGTTCCAATTGATAACATATAAGCAAAAGATTGTCTTATTTGAAGAAACTTCTTTTTTGCAATTGCTTGAGACACATAAGCGCTTAAAGCCGTACCAAGTCCAAACACAATAATAAAAAAAAGAAAAGTTACTCTATTTGCTAAAGAAACTCCTGTAAGGTGAAAAGAACCTAAATAGGAGATCATAAAATTATCAAAAAAAGTTACCATTTGAAATAAAAGCGATTCAAAAGCTGTGGGAATAGCTATAATAAATAACTCTTTTATTATCTGATCATAATTTTTAAACTTTTTGATCATATTTCCTATACACACTCTCCTTTATTTATAACTTTTAACTAAATCAAACCCAATCTAAATATACACATATATGTACATACATAATTAGAATTAACTATTTATTATACTAAAATATATTATAATTAAATAACATGAAACCAATCTATGTTTTATTACTTCTATTTATTAACCTAGCTTTATTAGCCAACAGTATTTCAAAAAAAGATTTAAAAATGCTACTAAAGATTACCAAAACAATAAATGAACCGCGCAAAAATTTCATTGAAAAAAATCCTATTCAATTCTTAAAAGAAATAAAGCCTTTAGTAGATGCAGAAAAAAACAACCTTTTAACTCTAATAAATAAAAAAATATCAATTCCTACAGATTATAAAATACCTGATCTGGTAAATGTTGATGACTTTAAGGACCTTAAGAATCTTGGAGCAAAGACTCTTAAGGTAAGACGAATCTTAATCGAAGATTTAATTCGGCTAATAAAAGATGCGAAAAAAAATGGAATTGAAATTAAAATCAAATCCGCTCACAGAACACAAGAATACCAAAAATTTTTATTCGATTACAATGTAAAAACTTACGGCAGAAAAGTTGCAGAAACTCAATCAGCAAATCCAAGCCATTCTCAACATCACCTAGGAACAGCAATAGATTTTATAAATATAGATGATAATCTACTAAACACAAAAGAAGGAAAATGGCTTTACGAAAATTCTCTTAAATATGGGTTTTCTCTTTCATACCCAAAAGGATACGAAATGGAAACTGGATATAAAGCGGAGCCTTGGCATTACTTATACATAGGACCTAAACCATGCTTTATTCAGAAAAAATATTTCAATAATCTACAATACAAGCTTCTTGAATTCTGGAATCATAACAAAACAAATCTTATTAGCCTAATTGAAAAATACACAAACTAAATACTTCTTCCAACATTTAAATAAGAACAAAAAAGATTATCTAGCAAATCAATATCAAGCTTATCGTAAGTAGAATTATCATAAAAAAATAAGTCGAGTTCTTCTCGAATCAAAACTATGATATCTCTATCATCAACAAAATTAGCTATTTTTAATTTTAAATATCCTGCTTGCTCAAGACCAAATAAATTACCAGGCCCTCTTAACCTTAAATCTTCCTCTGCTATTTTAAATCCATCCACATTTTCCTTTATGGTTTTCAATCGAAATTTTCCAGCACCTGTCAAGGGCTCTTTATAAAGTAAGAAGAAAAAAGACTCTAAATTACTTCTACCAATACGACCTCTGATTTGGTGTAAAGTAGAAAGTCCAAAACGCTCAGCATGCTCTACAACCATACAAGTTGCATTTGGACAATCAATTCCAACCTCAATAACACTAGTAGCCACCAAAATATCTACTTTTTTAGAATAAAAATTTTTCATAATTTCTTCTTTTAAATCAGATGGCAACTTAGAATGAAGCATCTCGACAACATATTCACTAAACACTTCCTTCAATTTTAAACACATATTATTAACATCTTTTAATTCAAATTTCTCTGAAGATGAAATTAATGGATAAACAAAATAAACCTGATGACCTTTTAAGAGCTCTTTTCTTAAAAACTCATAAACTTTATCTTCATTGCCATGCTTTGCTAAATAAGTAGTAACAGGTATACGGCCCTTAGGCAAGGTTTTAATAAGCGAAACTTCAAGATCACCAAAAAGTGTTAGCGCAAAGCTCCTAGGAATAGGTGTTGCAGACATTAAAAGCATGTCTACCCCTTCTCCTTTGTTTTTAAGCTCTTCTCTTTGAATAACTCCAAATTTATGCTGTTCGTCAATGATAACATATGCTAATCTTTTAAATTCTGTACTTTCGTAAAAAATAGCATGTGTTCCAACTATTAAACCTGAAGCTCCGCTTTTAATGCTTTCCAACGCTTGATCCTTATCTCTCTTTTTCAAACTACCAGTCAAAAGAGTCACTGAAATGTTAAAAGATGACAATATGTTGGATAAATTATCATAATGCTGGCGAGCCAAAAGATCAGTAGGAGCCATAAATGC
Organism: Borreliella japonica; assembly: GCF_900099615.1. Classification (GTDB taxonomy): domain Bacteria; phylum Spirochaetota; class Spirochaetia; order Borreliales; family Borreliaceae; genus Borreliella; species Borreliella japonica. Next base: position 305,806 of record NZ_FMTE01000002.1, read on the forward strand.
TACCTGATATCCAGCTTCAATTAAAGGAAGACTTGAGAGCAAGGCAACAAGGGTTTTACCACTTCCAACATCACCTTGAAGCAATCTATTCATTGGCTTAGAAGAGTTAAGATCAGAGAATATCTCATCAACAGAAATTTTCTGATCTTCTGTAAGTTCAAAGGGCAAGCTTGATACAACTCTTTCAAGTAAATCTTTTGATAAATGTTTTTTTTCTCGGAAAAGAACCTTAGAAGATCTGTACCTTGAAAAAAACTGAAGCAAGAAAATTTCTCTGTAAATTAAAGTTTTTTTTGCTTTTTCAAGCATTTCTAATGAACTTGGAAAGTGAATCTCTTTTAAAGCCTCGCTTAACGATAGCAAAGAATACTTTTCTATTAGAAATTTAGGAATATCTGTTTGTCCAAACTTAAAAAAATATTCAAGAACTTCTTTTACATATAATGAAATCTTCTTTGATGTCAATCCCTCTGTTAAGGAATAAACCGGAAGAATTTTTTTAAACCTTTCAGGATTATCGCTAAAAGCTTCACTGTCAAAATTAGAACAACTCCATAAACCACTATAATCGTTATAAGTAAATTTAGAATAAATATAGAATTTTTTATCTATTTTAAAAACATTCTCTAAAAAAGCCCTATTAAAAAGTAAAATCTCAAAAGGCTCGTCATTTACACTTCTAACCGTTAACTTTAAATTTTTTTTAGATCTATCTCCAAATTTTTTATGCCCAACAACAGTGAACACCGTCATCATATCACAACTTTTCACCTTAGAAAAATCCGGAAAAGTTTGTATATTTTGACGATCCTCATATTTTATAGGGAAAAATTCAATAAGATCTTTAATATTTAAAATTTGTAGATTTTTTAACCTTTCAAGCCCTTTCTCACCAAGACCACCTATACCTTTAAGTTCATATTCAAACTCATGCAAAAACATTTTAATCTCCTAAAAAGGCAAATATGTTCCTAAAACTCTAATAGCAAATACAACTTGTTCGACAATGATTATAAATGCTATCATTAAAGCACTTCCAACAAGCAAGCGTAAAGTATAAGACATATGCTTGTCAGTAATTACACCACTTATCCTAGTAGATAAAGGAAGTAAAAATGAATCGACTGTTTTAAAAAAATCTGAACCTTGAAACAAATTCAAAAGCAATAATAACAATCTCAACAACAAAAAGAAAACTATAGCAATAAAAATACTTCTAAATATTCCCCAAATTTCAACAATAAATAAAATAACAAATGTAGAAAGCTTATAATTCCCATAAACCAACATTCTTTCAAAAATAGTTAGAGTTATTAAAGCTGCAATCGGAGAAAAATCAAACATGCCAAATGTAAAAAAAGGAATTTTTCTGAAAAAAGATAAAACCGGCTCTGTAACAACATGTATAAATTTGAAAAACACATTAGTATTAATTCCCGAAGATACAAGCCAGCTAAGAATGATCCTAATTAAAATTAAAACCCTATAAATCTGCAAAAATATCATTAAAGTTTCTATTAAAACAACCAACACAGCACCTCCTAATCAATCCAAACATCTTCAACTATCATGCACCTTCTCAACTTATCAAGCTTATCTTCATCTGGTTTAAAATTTAAAATTGAATCCATTTTCAATTTTAAATTTTTACCATTTTCTCTTAAATAAAAATAAACATTTGAAAATCCAGAATTGTCTTCAAAATTATTTATACTTTCCTTCAAAGAATTAAGTAATTGCAAATCATTTAATTTATTATTTAAAAATTTAATATGAATATTATTTACTTTATCTTCAGAAAGTCTCTCAATATTTACAACTTTTTCAACTACAATTGAAAATTTATCTCTGTTAAACGTAAGTCTACCTATAACTCCAATAACATTACCTTCAAATAGAAAATTCCTATACCTTTCATAGCTTTCTGTAAAAACTACAATATCTATTGCACCTTTAAAATCTTCAATAATACCAAAAGCCATTTTTGCATTATTTCTTTTAGTTTGAATAACTTTTACTGAATTTAAAATGCCAGAAAATTGTACAATGCTGTCTTTTTTGATGGCAAGATCTCTTAAAACATTTAAATTGGAAAAGCTATCAATTGCCTTTTTATAAGGATCAAGAGGATGACCTGACACATAAAATCCTAAAAGCTCTTTTTCAAATCCTAAAAGCTCAGAATAAGAATATTCTTTAAAAACCTGATAATTAAAACTTTTCTGAATTGGATCTTGACTTCCAAGAACATCAAATAAACTATTTTGACCAAGTTTTTTATTATTTTTATCTTCTGAAACAACTTCAATCAAACGATCGAGATTTTCAAATAAAGTTTTTCTATTTTGATTCAAATTATCAAAAAGCCCAGATTTTATTGCAGATTCTAAAAATTTCTTATTAATTACTTTATCATCTACACGTCTGATAAAATCCTCAAAAGAAGTATATTTACCGTTTTTTTCTCTCTCATCGATTATTAAATCAACAACAATTCCTCCAAGATTTTTAATACCATTAAGCCCATAAGAAATTCCAGAGTCAGTTACACGAAATTCTCTAAATGATCGATTTATATCAGGCTTGAGTACGTTTATACCTATAGCTTTTGACTCCTCAATGTAATAAGAAAGCTTATCATTATTATTAATTTCATTTGTCAAATTGGCAGCCATAAAATACTCAGGGTAATTAGCCTTAAGATAAGCAGTTTGATATGCTATTAAAGAATACGCTGCTGCATGCGATTTATTAAATCCATAGCCCGAAAAAGGCTTTAAAAGTTCAAAAATTTCACTAGCAATTTCTTTGTCATACCCTTTCTCAATAGCACCTCTTAAAAAGTCGACCTTCATTTCATTCATCTCGTCTTCTTTCTTTTTGCCCATAGCACGTCTTAGAATATCAGCTTTGCCAAGAGAAAAACCCCCAATTATTTTTGCGACTTCCATTACTTGTTCTTGATAAACAATAACTCCATAAGTTGGCCTTAAAACTTCCTTTAAATCTGGATGGGGATACTTAATTCTCTTAACACCTTTTTTAGCAGCAATAAATTGAGGAATAAACTGCATAGGACCTGGCCTATAAAGAGCATTTAAGGCTATTAAATCCTCAATATTATCAGGCTTTGTGTCTTTTAGAATTTGCTGCATTCCTTCAGATTCAAATTGAAAAACAGATGCACTTTTTCCTTCTCCTAGCATCTTAAAAGTCTTAATATCATTATCTGGAATATTTTTTATTTTAAAATCTGAATTTACACTTCTAATAAGATTTTCTGCATTTTTTATTAAAGTTAATGTTTTCAAGCCAAGAAAATCCATCTTAACAAGTCCACATTCTTCAAGCAAATCCATCGTGTATTGAGTAGAAACAGATCCTTGCTTATAATCCTTATAAAGGGGCACATAATCGGTTAAAGGGGTCCTAGAAATTACAATTCCTGCAGCATGAGTCGAAGCATGTCTGTTCATTCCTTCAAGAACCAATGCAGCATTCATTAATTCTTTATAAACGGGTTTGCTAGTAAAATACTCTTTTAAAGAATTGTCATTTAAAACCTCTTTTAAAGAAACTTTAGGACCATCAGGAATAAGCTTAGTAAGTTCATTCGATTCGGCAAATGGAATATCTAAAACTCTAGCTACGTCTTTAACTACAGCCTTGGGCTTCAAGGTTCCAAAAGTAATTATTTGGGCTACCTTATCTTCCCCATATTTATTGGTAACATATTTTATAATCTCATCTCTGCCTTCAAAGCAAAAATCAATATCAAAATCAGGCATAGAAATACGCTCGGGATTTAAAAATCTCTCAAAAAGCAAATTATACTTTAAAGGGTCAATATCGGTAATCCTGAGAGCATAAGCTACAATTGAACCAGCACCAGAACCGCGTCCAGCTCCAACAGGAATATCGTGATCATGAGCAAATTTAATAAAATCCCAAACAATCAAAAAATAGCCTTCAAAACCCATTCCAATTATCACACTCAACTCATAAAAAGCTCTATCTTTAATTTTGCTTGTCAAAGTTTTATATCTAAATTTTAACCCCTCAAAAGCAAGATATTCTAAATATTCACCAAGTGTATTAAATTCAATAGGAATTTGATAATCGGGCAAAATAGGGCCTGGAAAAGTTATTTTAAAATCATCACACTTCTCTGCAATCTTTACAGTATTTTCTAAAGCTTCAGGCAAATCCTTAAAAAGTTCACACATTTCCTCTTGAGATTTAATATAAAATTCATTGGTTTCCATTCTCAATCTATTCTCATCACTTTTCTTAGCACCAGTACCAATACAAACAATGATGTCTTGAGCAACTGCATCTTCTCTATTAACATAATGAGAATCATTAGCTACTGTTAAAAAAACTCCAAGTTCCTTAGAATACTCAACCAGCCTTTCATTTACAATATCTTGATCTTTAATGCCGTGCCTTTGAAGCTCAAGATAAAAATCATTGCCAAAAACTTTTTTAAACCAAAGAATTTCATTCTTAGCATCTTCAAATCTATTGGCCAAAATAAGTCTTGGAATGAGTCCTCCAATACAAGCTGAAGTACAAATTAAACCTTCTGAATATTTTTCAAGATCCTCTTTATCTATCCTTGGACGATAATAAAACCCTTCAAGATAAGAAATACTTGTTAACTTTAATAAGTTTTTATAACCCAGTTCATTCTTAGCAAGCAAAATTAAATGGTAAGACATTTTTCCAAGATCATCATGTTTTTTTAAAAACTTAGAAGTTTTTGCCATATAAGCTTCAATGCCAATTATCGGCTTAATACCTGCTTTTTTAGCTTCTTTATAGAATTTAATAGCTCCAAAAAGATTGCCATGATCTGTTAATGCAATATGTGACATATTGCATTTTTTTGCTTTTGATATAATGTCTGATATTTTTGCAGCTCCATCCAAAAGAGAATAATCTGAATGAACATGAAGATGAATAAACTTAGCCCTAAAACTCATACCTAAAATTATTTTATCAAAATAAAACTTGATTTTTAACAAACCCTAGCTAAATAAATAAAAATCTAAAAAGCCATAATAATTTTAAATCTCTAATTTAAATTATTGCAACAACTCTTATAAAAAGAATCAAGAAAAAATACTAATTCCTTGATTATCCAATTCAATTACCATTTTTTTAATGTGTTCAAGTTTTCTGACAATCTCTTCGGATAAACTTTCAGCTTGAGACAAAAAATCTTTAGCTTGCCTTAAACCGCTGTCATTACTATTCTCTACCCTAAATATAATTAAAACTTCGGCTGCAAGCTTATTAATATTTAAATAAGGAATATATATTTCTTCCCACAACTGCTTAACAACATCATTTTTAGGGGACAATCCTTTATAAAATAATCCAAACCCATGCTTGGAAGCATCCGTTTGAATAAATATTAGCCTTTGCCCTTCAACAATCAATCTCAAATTATTAATCCAAGAAAGCTGATCTGAGACAATAAACTCTAGTTCTTTTAAAAATTCGTCGTTAGAAAGCACAAAAGTATCAGAACTAATCAAAGAATCACAGTTCCTTGAATAATAAGCCATATTAGCATCTATGCTCTCAAGATTTTCAACCAAAGAAGAAAATTCTTCTTGGCTTCTTGAAAAGCGTTTAAATATGCTCTCAAGATAATTAAGCTGTTCGAGAATCTCAGCAAAGAACTTATCAATATCAATCTGCAAATCCTTAAGGTTATGAGAAATTAAATCTTTAGAAACCTCCTCAATTTCCTTTACAGAAATCATATTCATAACACCTTTTGCCTGATCAGAAAGTCGCTTAATCTCATCTGCAACAACAGAAAATCCTTTACCATATTCCTTAGCTCTTGCGGCCTCAAGCTTTGCATTAAGGGAAATCATATTAGTAGCACCCAGAAAATTACTTATTGTTTCTAGGCTTCCTTGAATTCCAATAATAACAGAAGATATTTGATTTAGTTTTTCCTTGTTACTCTTCCCAAGATCGCTAAAAATAACGCTTATCTGATCACGAGCAGTATTTGTCATCTTAACAAGAGCAGAAAATATATGGTCAAAATCTTCTATTCCAGAAAACAAAATTCTTTGCAATGTCTCAAATCCTACTTTTAAAGTAGCAATGGAAGCTTTGGTATGATAAAATCCCTTTAGCATTTCCTTAACAGGAGCTTTATATTCGTACATACTCAAATCTTTTTTGTCATTACCGACAACATTTAAAAGGTTTGAATCAACAGATTTTTCTTTTTTTTTCTTTAAAAACGAAAATTTTTTCATAAGGGGATTCTACCATAAAAATATTTTTTTGAATAGACCACAAGCATTTAATTTGACGCATTATCCCAACTTTAATATCATTAATATCAAATTAAATACATCTACAAACAACAAAAAAATATTTTTACATTTAAAAGGCAATAAATAGTAAAAATTAACGCTTTGACATAAATTTAAGCTTTCATCTTAAAACCTAAAACCATCTAAAGATACAAATCATTCTCCTTATTTAATTAAATTTACAATTAATATTAAATTTTATTTACTTCTTTTTCACCCAAGAGTAACGCCCACTAACTTCATTATACTCGAAAAGAGCATCTCTGTAAGAAAAAAAACATAAGAAAATATTAATAAACTCTTCTAATTTGGCTTTAACTTTTGGCAAGTTAAAATCATTGTCAAAATTAAAAATATCGTCTGATTCTGTTGTAAATAATTTATCATCTTGCTTAAGAATAACTTTTTTGGGTTGCCAAAAAAGAACATTGTTTTTTTTGTCCTGAAGAAAAAATCTATTAAATTCATAATCAAGGTCAGCTTGATCGGTTTTTGCTTCAATAATTCCAATAATAACACATCTTTCATGATCAATTCTTTTAATCAAAACAGCATCCGTAAGCACAACCCTCTCACCAACTTCAAGAGCAAACTGCTCTTCTATCTCATATTGCTTATTAAAAGGAAGATTTGCAATTTTCCTAAAAAGATTGAGAAGTATGTACTTAGTGCTCATTTCTTTATTATTTATTCTAAGACAAGAAATCTTCATTCTATACTTAAGCTCATCAAAAAAATATTTAACTAGTCTTTTCATTAAAATTGTTTTTCTAATGTCTTCTTCTTTCATTTAATCCCCCTAATAAAAATTGCCAAAAATTAAAACTATTATACACATATAATAAAATCCAAATCTATTAAAGAAATCAAAATATTTTATTATCTATTAATTATAATTAAATTATTGCTTAAAGCGAAGGAGAAAATTATGTTAATCAAATTTATGTTCTCAAATATTAATCTAATATTAATAGTCAGTATGACTATATTTAAAATACTATTAGAAGCAGTATTTCGAAAAATATTATTAGAAAAAATAATTGGCAATGTCAACACATTAAATACTCAAAACAAACAATACAAAATAATTGTTATCGTCGTTTTAGCTTTCAATCATTTATTGCAAAGTTTTTTGATCAACATTTTTGTCAATTTATTCAATAATTTAATAAGCATGACTAATAACGCTCTTGGAAACTTAACAAACCTAAACTACAATATATTATCTGCAATACTAATATCTAGTATAACTTGGTTTGCATTTAGCCTTCCTAAAGTAATAAACGATATAATCTATGAAAAAAGGCTGTTAAGTTCGACAATAGCTAATGCTTTTTTTGATCTTTTAATAATAATATTGCTAACTATACTTTCTAAATTATTTTTAAACTACAAAATACTACAATTTGAAAACATTACAAACATTAATTTTGAAAACCTGCCTACTCACTAAGCAGATGGTTAAACACTCAAATACAAGCTTTAATTAGCCCTAAAAAAAGCTTGGCTGGATTTTCTATTCTTGTAATAAGCTCTGGATGAAATTGACAAGCTACAAAAAATTTATTTTTAGGAATTTCTATTAATTTTGCCATTTTAAAATCACTCGAAAAGCCAGACACTATAAGTCCATTTTTTTCAAATAACTCTATATAATCATTATTAACTTCATACCTATGCCTAAATCTTTCAATTATCCTATCCTGACCGTAGAGCTTAAAAGCTATTGTATTCTTCTTAAGAATCACAGGATACCCTCCAAGTCTCATTGTAGCGCCCTTATCTTTAATCCCCTTTTGCTCGGGAAGTAAATGAATAACAGGACTTTTTAAAGGTTTATCTTTTACTAAATTTTCCTCCGTATCAGCATCAAGTATCCCACAAACATTACGAGCAAATTCTATTACAGCAAGCTGCAAACCAAGACAAATTCCAAGAAAGGGAATATTATTCTCACGAGCATATTTAATAGCAATAATTTTACCTTCATATCCTTTACCTCCAAAACCACCGGGAACAATAATACCGTCAAAATCTTTTAAACAGCTTTCATTTAAATCATTAGAATCAATTAAGGTGCTTTTAATAAGTAAATCCAAATTAGCTGCAACATGAACCAAAGACTCTCTAATTGAAGCATAAGAATCATCAAGTTCAGAATATTTGCCACAAATACCAATATTAATAATTTTTTTAGGCACAAAAAAATTAGATTTTATAACGCCTACAAGCTTTGAAAGCTCCTCTATTTTTGGGTCAACCTTAATATTCAACCTAGAACTTAAAATCTCATGTACACCTTGTTTGTAAAAAGATATTGGAATTTCATAAATAGTAGAAACATCAACATTATCAATAATAGAAGTGCTCTCGACATTACAAAACATTGCCACTTTTTTTCTGATTTGATCCGTCAACACTTGAGAGCTTCTGGCAATAATCAAATCAGGAAAAATGCCTGCTTTATTTAAAGTTTTAACACTCTGCTGAGTGGGTTTAGATTTTTGCTCATTAATTCCAGCTGGACTCGGCACATAGGTTAAATGAATAAAAGCAATATTGTCGCTTCCAATCTCATGCCTTATTTGCCTTACTGTCTCAATAAATAAAATATTTTCCATATCTCCTACAGTTCCACCAATTTCAATTATTAACATTTCACTATTCTCAGAACTTGCAATCTGAAAAATTGTAGACTTGATCTCATCAGTAACATGAGGAATAAGCTGAACTGTTCTTCCTAAATATTTACCCTTTCGCTCATTTTCAAGTATATTTTTGTATATTTTGCCCATTGTAATATTCCAACTAGACTTAGCATTAAGATTTAAAAATCTCTCATAATGACCAAAGTCCATATCAACCTCGCCTCCATCATCAAGCACAAAAACTTCTCCATGCTCAACAGGATTAATAGTCCCAGGATCAGTATTTAAATATCCATCACATTTAATTGGAGTAACCTTAAAATCATATCTAAACAACCTTGCAATACTTGCCGATGTAACTCCTTTACCAATTCCAGAGATCACTCCCCCTGTTATTACTAAAATCTTTACTTTTTTTTTCATGTATACCCCAAAATTAAACCTTTAAATTTCAAACCAATTAAGCTTGCACTTAAGAAAAAAACATAACTCACATATAAAACACAATTATCTTGCACTAAAACAAATAAAAATATTTAACCAAAATAAAAATTATTAATGCCTAGTTACAAAGCTATTTTTAAGCCCTTGTTATAAATCTTTTAGCTTTGTTAATCATAATTAACAAAGCAATATAATGAACCTTTAGTCAAGTAATAATAATTAAACATCGCCAAAGAAACTAAAAATCCTAAAATAGCAAACAAATTGCCTTTTATCCTAATACTTCCAAGCTCTACTATCTTAAAATATGAAGCTAAATATAAAAAAAATCCCAAATTGTAAATTATTTTCAAGAAAAAGTCACCTAAAAATCTATCAAAAGAAAAAACTAAATCCAAAGAACACGGCAAATATTTAAAAACCAAATAAAGAAAAGACGTGAAAAAAAATAATAAAACAATAAAACCTAAAAAGAATATAAAAACCTTAACAAAAGGATGAGTTTTAAAAGCTATTCTAAAAAATATGAAAATTGGAAAAATAGATAAAAAATTAAAATAACGAAAAAAGAAAAAATCAGAAAGATATCTTAATTCTAAAAATACAGCGCCTTCACTTCTTAAAAAGAATGCATTATCTAGGAATAAAAAAATATTAAACCCTAAATAATAAAAAAAGATTAAAACCAAAGGTAACACAAATAAATATTTAATTAAATTGAAAAAATAATGCTCAAAAGTTGAAACGGGCAAAGTTAAATAAAGAATATTTCTAAACGGATCGTGAATTACTTTGTAATAATCACAAATAGCAAACATAGACATAATCAAGGTTAAAATAAAAATTTTGGGAACAAAAAATCTTAAAAAATCTATTGCTGAAAAATTAAAATAAAATCTAAAAAGCAAATAAGATATAAATATCATTCCTAAAATTTGAATTATTAATAAAATATAGAATTTTTTATTATAAACAAAATCAAAATAAAATAAATTCAAAAATCTTTTTAAACTAAGCATCTTTTATTGCCTCTCCTTTTTATTTTCAGTAACATACAAAAAGAAAAATTCAATATCAACAACTTCATCTCCATTGCTACTCTCAAAATAAAGCGCCCTAAACCCATCTTTATTTTTTTCATAATACAATTCATTTCCATTTAATTCGCTAATAATTTTAATCCTATAATTTTTATTAATATAAGATACTGAATTGGAAAAAAGAATTGACTTTTCCCCAATAATAATTAAATAATCTACAACTCCTGTCAAATCCCTTACATTGTGACCTGTAATAAAGATGATTCTATCATTTAAATCAGAAAACATGTTTCTAAAAACATTTTTTGAACCAATATCAAGACTATTTGTCGGCTCGTCAAACAATAAGCAAGAAACATTTGTAGCCAGAGAAAATGCAATAATACTTTTTTTCTTTTGTCCAAAAGAAGCTGAAGATAAATCAAGAGAAATATCAAGGTTAAAATTCAATAAATATTTTTCAAAATCTGCCTTATTGAAATTTGGATAAAATCTAGACAAAGATTTGCTGTATTCAGCCAAAGACAATCTAGGGAGTGAAAATTCTTCAGGAACAAAAAATAAATTCACTAAATTCAAGGGGTTTCTTGGAAAAGTTGCTAAAGAGTTGAATAAAACCTTCCCTTTTAATGGCTCTAAAAGTCCGCTTACAAGTTTAAGTAAAGTTGTTTTTCCAACTCCATTCTTACCAAGAAGCAAATAGGTTTGAGGGGTTTCAATGTTAAAATTTAAATCTGAGTAAACTTCTTTTCCCCTATAGGAAAATTTTACATTGACAGCTTCAATAGCCATAAACACTCCTTAATATTAAGGGTCAAAATACAAAAAAATTAATTAAACAAAAAATATAAATTTAATTTTTTATGAACAAATTATAAATAAATATAGAAAAATTTACATAAAGTCTTGAGCTAAAATTCCAAATTTTTATCATAATCCTAGGCAAAATTTGAATTTCGTTAAATCCTAAATTTTTTGCACATTCATAACAATCCTGAAATTCAGATAATCCTTTAATCTCATCAAGAACAGAAATAAGCTTTTCCTTGTAAGCCCTGTAAACAAGCTTATTGGGAATATTCCAACCAATAATATAAATTTGCTTAAAAGAAATAAAATAATAAAATTGTAAGAAAAATCTTTTATACAAATATTGAAATTCGTTAAAAACACCTTCTTTTTTTAATAAAGTTTCTATTGTATTAAGAGATAATTTAGCTTTATGCAAAACACTAATAGAAGAGCTCATGCTTCCCATTCTTTGGAAATTAGTATAAAAATAATTATTTACAAAAGAAACCTTAGAAGCTTTTAAAAAAATTTGCATAACAAAAACCATATCTTCAAATACTACATTTTGCTGGCGAATATTATTCTTTAAGATTAATTCTCGTCTAATCAATTTATCCCATAACGTTCCAACAACAAAATTTTTCCTTCCAAAGGTTGCATAAACAGTAAAAAGCAAATTTTTAAATGCCTCCTTACCTGTTAATGGGTAATTAGGAAAAGGAAGCAGAGATTTTCTTTTTACATTTATTGCAAGAAAATAAACATAAAACTGGGAACAAACAATATCAGAATTATCTGCCTTTGCTCTATTGTATAAAACCTCAAGCATAGTGGTCTCTACAGAATCATCACTATCCCAATAAATAACATATTCTCCTTGAGCCTCAGAAAGTCCCTTGTCTCTAGAAGCAGGAAGCCCCATGTTTTTTTGACTAAAAATTTTAATAAAGCTATACTTATTAGCATATTTTTCTGCTATCTCTAAGCTACCATCATAAGAACCATCGTTAATTAATATAATTTCTTTATCTTTTAATGTTTGATTAACAGCGTCCTTTATCATTGCATCAAGAGTTTCAGCCGAATTAAAAAAACAAATAATAACAGAAACTTTATACTTATGCACAATATCCTCCAAAATAAAACCCGCTAAGTAAAAACAAAGCCAAAACACTTAACAACAAATTCTTTTAATTTTTTGCATAACAATTAAATTGTAATATATAATTAACAAGTTTGTATTGTTTTAAACTTATTTTTAATGAAAAGTTTAGCAGAAATTGCTATATTATTAAAAGTAAAAAATTTAAAAAACATTAACTTAAACAAGGAGCTTGAATGCTTGAAATAATAAGTCTTGGGGGGGGAGTAATAAATTCAAATCAAATCAACATAGAATTCATTAAAAACTTTAAAAACTTTGTTTTTAAATGGTTGCTAGAAAATGAAAAAAGAAAAATCATTTTAATAGTTGGTGGAGGAAAAGTTGCAAGAGAATACCAAGACGCCTATAAAAAAATCAACCCTGATTTTAAAGTCCACGAGCTTGATGAGATTGGAATAATGTCAACAAAGTTGAACGCAGAATTTATGTGCAAAGTAATGAATCCCATTTGTAAAGATAAAATTGTCACCAATCCATTAAAAAATTTTTCTTTTAAAGGAAAAATACTAATTGCTTCCGGCTGGAAATCAGGATTTTCAACAGATTACATTGCCGTAAAATTTGCAGAAAAATTTAATAAAAAAGACATTATAAATATAACAACCGTAAATCAAGTTTATGATAAAGATCCAAAAAAATTTAAAAACGCAACAGCTTTTAAAAAATTAAATTGGAACCAATTCCAAACCATTGTGGGTCAAAAGTGGAATCCGGGCTTAAATTTACCTTTTGACCCAATAGCAACAAAACTTTCTTCAAAACTTGGACTTACCCTTTACATAGTAAATGGAAATAATATTAAAAACTTAGAAAAAGTTTTTAACAAAAATAATGATTTTTTTGGCACTGTTATAGTAAAATAAAAATTAATGCCGGTATGGCGGAATTGGTAGACGCGTCAGACTCAAAATCTGATGAGGGCAACTTCGTGTCGGTTCGACTCCGACTACCGGTATTTTAATTACTTTTTTTAAAAACTTCAAAATTGCCAAGCATTGTTATACAATAACTACTTCTTTTAAAAAACATATTAAAAATCATTTTAATATATAATAAAAACTTTAAAGTCTACAACTTAATTACAAATAAAAACTTAAAATATCTTTGAGATTGTTTTCATTAAAGCTTCAGGATTAAAAGGCTTAACAAGCCAACCAGTAGCACCCGCTTTACGGCCCTCATCAACCTTAGATTGCTCAGATTCAGTGGTAAGAACGAGTATAGGAACAAAGCTACCAAATTCTCTTATCTGCTTAATAACGCCAATGCCGTCTAAATTAGGCATATTGATATCTGTAATAACAAGATCAAAATCTTTATCCCCTTGCCCAACTGCTTCTTTAAATTTTAAAACCCCTTCCAAACCATCCTTTGCTTCTGAGACTCCGAAACCGTTTTGTTCTAAAATATAAGCAACGCTTTGCCTTATTGCCCTATTATCATCAATAACCAAAATTCTTTTTTTCATCTAATTTTCTCCTAAAACCCTCCCAAAAGTATATAAAAATTAAAACAAAATTACACTACCCTCATCAAAAGAATGAATATCCTTAACTTCTTCTATCAAAGACAACAAGTGTTTTTTATGAACAAATAAAGTAAATCGATTAGCAATTCTATTTACAAACTCTTTATCTTCAACTTCAACAGATTGAATTCCAACTTTAGATAATTCTAAATTAAGATTAAAATTTATTTTGCTTTCCATATTGCTTAAAAAGTTGTCTATATCCAAAAGAGAATTTTTTAAATTTCTAACATTGTAAACTTCTAATTTCATTTCTTCAAATATTTCCATAAATTCAATTGAAAAAACTTCATAAGACAAAATATTGTCAATAGCTATGCTCTTAATATCAAGAATATCATTTTTAATTTCCATAAATAATTTTTTAAATTTATTAAAATAATTTTTTTCAAGATAAAATCTATTGTCATAATCCTTAACAACTTTTTCAAGAAAAAAGATTATTTGATCTAAAAATTCTATTCCCTTGGTAATATTAGAATCAATTTCTTTGATAATTTTCGACATTTCTGAAATATTACCCTCCATAGCTTTAAGCTCCGATCTTTTAACAACTTCTATCTTTGACGCTATATTAATATTTTGAAATCTGGCAGAAATGGCTGAAATATTTGAAAACATTAATTCTAATGATTTTATAAGTTTAACCTGTTCATAGTATAAATTCAAAAAATTAGAATTATTCTTCTCAACATCATCAATTCTTCTAAGCAGATCAGACAAAATGCTAGAAAATTGTTCTATTATTTTAGGAATATCTATGTATAAAGAATTATCAGACCTTAAATCATTAATAGTTTGGATACAACTAAGAGAAGCATCAATAAATTTCTCAAAAACAGTATAATTTTTTTCAAGCTTTTCAAGAACATCCTTTACTATAACTTTTGATGTATCAGTAAAAACTGATAAAATTTTCAATTTCTGAATTTCGCTTGTATCTCTAAATTTAAAAACATCCATATTAGAATACATAATATTTAAATGTTGCAAAGATTGAGTTAGCCTGTCTTGAAACTGAAGATAAGAAATAGAATTTACAAGCTTAAACTTAAATTCTAATAAAACTTTTAAAATATCATCGTAAAGGGCAATAACACTTCCTATTCCATCTGAAAAGGCATCTATTTTTTTCATTAAATTATCTCTAAATTCTTCAAGAATTTTATTCTCAGCCGTATTGCTTTCATATACTTGATTTTTAGCCCTATCTAGACCAATTTTAACTTCACGCCCCTTGCTGGTAAGTTGATCCGCTTGCTTAATCATAGATTGGGTTAAAACCTTAATTTCACTAGTAATATAAGAAAAGGCTCCCCCAGCCTTACCGGCTCTCATAGCAACAGTTAACGTATTAATAGACATTATTTCCATATCAAGAGAGCTTTTTTTCATTCTTTCAATCACATCCTCAAGTATTTCTATATCTTTAACCTTACTGCGTATTATGCTAAATTGGGATTCAAGAGAAGTTGTTGAAGAATTAAAGTAAGCAACAAAATCATCTAATGCTCCTATAATCTTAGCTATGAAATTATTCAAAGAAGTATCATTATCAAGATCAAGATTAGAAATTAAGTCAATACTAAAAGATAAATCCTTAGAATCTTTAGAAATTTTTTCTATTAATTTAGGAATTGATTTGCTTAAATTTGAATAAATATGCCTTGCGCTCTCATCAAAAGCTTCAAGTTTATAAAATAAGGTTGCCAAAAAATCGCTGGCAAAAAAATCATTATTGTTATTATCCATCACTAAGATCTCCTCAGAACATGATCGGCTATTTTGCTTAAAGGAAGAATTTTGTCTACAGCTCCTATTTTTATAGCTTCCATTGGCATACCAAAAACAACAGAGGTTTCTTGATCTTGGGCAATAGTATAAGCACCATTTTTTTTCATTTCAAGCATACAAATAGCACCGTCATCTCCCATACCTGTAAGGATAACACCAATAGCATTAGAGCCTGCATACATTGCAGCAGACCTAAAAAGTACATTTACAGAAGGCTTATGCCTACTAACAAGAGGTCCATCTAATAAATTTACAAAATAATTTCCACTACCATATTTTACAATCAAATGATAACTTCCATTAGCGATTATTACAAGACCTGGACGAAGAATGTCTCCATCTTCAGCTTCTTTAATATCAACATTAAACTCATTGTTTAAGTTTTTTGCAAAAGATCTTGTAAAACCTCCCGGCATATGTTGAACAATAATAATTGGAGGAGAATCCTTTTTAAAAGAGCTCAAAAAAATTCTTAATGCCTCTGTACCACCTGTAGAAGAGCCTACAACTATAATTTTGCCAGTTTTGTGTTTATTAAGAAGACCTTGATACTTAATAATAACATCCGGATCATTTTTGGGAGCAAAGTTAATAACATCAGAAACTCTATAACTTTTCCTTATGCTTGAATCATTTAAACTGTTTTCTCTCAACTCTACTTTAGAATGATTAGAAAAATCGGGTGCATGAATCCTTTTAACTTCATAAGAAGATATTAATTTATTTTTACCTAGATTCTTCAACTCCAGCTTTATTAAAGCTAAATACTTGCTACGAAATAAATCAATTGTAAGCTTAAAATTAAGCTTATTTATTATTAATTTAACCTTTTCCTTACTTTGCTCAAGACATCCAAAATTTGGAAACATTTCATTTTGTGCAATAAATACAACTGGAAGAGATATATTATTAAGAACATTGTTCAAGGAATTCCCAAAATTAGATCTTGCCGTATTCTCATCAATAATAACTAAGTCTGGAAACTTTTGTAAAAATACATTAATAAGATTTAAAGAATTAAAACCAGCATTTAATATTTCAACATCATTATCTTTAGAAAAAGCTCTAACAAAAACCTGCTTTATAAGACCTTGAATATCAATTATTAATATCTTCATTATTATATTTTAATATTTTTAACCTTTAAAACCAAAAATCTATATTTTAGATTTTCATCTTACAAGCTTAGTTATTGCATCTATATCAACAACTAAAGCCAAACTTCCATCACCAAGTATAGTAGCCCCAGAAACTCCTTCTACTCGAGAATAAATTTTACCCAAAGCTTTTATAACAGTTTGATGTTGACCTAAAACCTCGTCAACAACAATACCCATTTTCCCACTATTTGTGTTCACAACAACAACTTGCTCACTAAAACTCTTCTCGTTAGAAACCTGAAAAAACTCTCTAAGTCGAATAAAACTAATCATGCTGCCTCTATAATTCATTACATTGCTTTTGGTCTCAACCCCATCTATTTTAGAAATTAGTTTATTAGATTCTAAACAAGACTCAACATTAGAAAGAGGAATAATAAAATGCTCATCTTTTACTCTAACAAGCCAACCTTCAATAATAGCCAAGGTTAACGGAAAAATTAATTTAGTTCTAGTATATTTGCCAAGCTCACTTTCAAGCACAACATGTCCTCTTAAGGATTCAACCTGCTTTTTAACAACATCCATACCAACTCCACGCCCTGATATATCAGTAACAGAACTCGCAGTTGAAAATCCAGGCTCAAAAATCAAATTATAAACATCAATATCTGATAAGGTTTTAGCAACTGAGTCAGAAATTATATTGCGCTCCACGGCCTTTTCAAGTATTTTATTCTTATCAAGGCCTCTTCCATCATCCTCAATAATAACAACAACAGAATCTCCAGATTGACACGCTGAAAGCTTGATAACACCTTTAGGATCCTTTCCCAACATTTCTCTCTCTTTAGACGATTCAATTCCATGGTCTATTGAATTGCGAATTAAATGAACCAAGGGCTCATTAAGCTTTTCAATAATACTTTTATCAAGAACAGTATCGCCTCCAGAAGCATGATAAAGAATCGACTTACCAAGACTACTAGATAAATCTTTTACTATCCTTTGAAATTTTACAAACAAAATCTCAATAGGAACTGTTCTAAGCCCCGTTGTATAATCTCTAAGCTCATTAATCAGCAAAGAAAATTCTGCTGATATTGAATTTAAAATATTACTATTCCTATTTTCAGCCTCTTTTGAAAGTTTTGATTGTATTGTAACAAGTTCTCCAACAAGATTTACCAAATGGTCAAGCTTTTTAGAATCCACCTTAATACTAGCAATATTAACCTTACTTCTAACAGTGTCATCTTGAACATTAGATTTA
Organism: Borreliella japonica; assembly: GCF_900099615.1. GTDB lineage: Bacteria > Spirochaetota > Spirochaetia > Borreliales > Borreliaceae > Borreliella > Borreliella japonica. Next base: position 323,937 of record NZ_FMTE01000002.1, read on the forward strand.
TTTTTATCTCTATTTAAAAAGGATTTTCCAACAAATTTCGATTCTTTAAATAAAGAATTAGCGGGATCTTTAGTGCTTCTATCTAAGCCAAATAAATTAAAATTTTTAAGCTCTACATTATCACCTTTATCCGCCTCAAAACATTTATCCAATTCTTGAATATCAATTTTTGACTGAGAATCTAAAAATACAAAAATGTCTTGAATATTCTCTTTACTCTCTTCTGTATCTAGTCTTATCTCCCAATCAACATAAACATTGTCAGGAGAAATAAGCTCTAAATCAGGAATGCTATCTACTTTAGCTCTAACATAACCACTGCCCAAATCAAGCAACTTGTTCAATAAATTTATAGGTTTGTGCCCATGAAACAAAATACCCTTAGCAGGAGAAAAAATAATTTTGTAACTTTTAAATTCAGACCTCAAAGCCTCATCATCAAATTTATTGTCTGAATTTACTTTAACAAGCTCTTCTAAAACAGAATTATTACCGGAATTTGAAAAATCATTTTCTAAAGCTTTTTGATAAGCATTCTTAACACTAGAAGTCTCAAGAACCTTTTTAATTTCATCTATCAAAAACTGCTTACGCTTATTAAAGTCAATCTCAGAAATTACTTCATCACCTTCAATAAGCTCCCTAATAAAATCAACTGACATCAAAGTAGCATCAATAGCAGCTTGATTAAAAGTAGCCCTACCATCTTTTACAACATCAAGAACTGTTTCTATTTCATGAACAAGCAATGCCGTAAAATTAAAGCCAAACATACCAGAACTTCCCTTTATAGTATGTAAATTTCTAAAAATAGAATTAATAATGTCTTGATCTGAGCTTACCTCAAGGTTAAGAAGTGCTTGTTCAATATCTGAAATATTTTCTATTGATTCCTCCTTAAAGGAATTCTTAAATTTATCAATCACATCACTACTATCCATAAGCTTTCCTTAAATCTAAAATCCAACTAAATTAAGCCCCAAATCAAAGCTATCAACATCTTCAATATCTACCAAAAACCCACCATATATTAATGAACTTAGAACCTCATCAGATGGATACTCAATTTTTACAAATAAATTTCTATTCTTAGCATATTTATTAGATGCATACAAAATTTGTATAAAAGTAATATCTATTTTTTCAACATTTGAAAGATCAATGGTAAGGGTATCCCCTTCTTTCATTTCTTTAAAAATATGCAACAAATCCTCTTTTACCTTAAAAATACTATTTACTACAAGCTCCCCTTCCGGTCTATAAATCATGACTAAAAACTCCTATTGCTGCTGATATTCGGGATCATATATTGTTGTATTTCTAAATTTAGAAAGCTCTCTAACGTCAAATAAATTTTCTACATCTAAAATAATAATAAACTTATTATTGCTCTTACCAATTCCTGAAATAAATTTTGAATTAAATCCTGATCCAATCTTGGGAGCATCATCAATACTAAATGGATCTAATTCAAGAACTTCATTAACATAATCTACCAAAATTCCAAGATTAAATTCATCTCCCTCGTAAACTAAAGTCAATATAATAATATTTGAAATATTAACTCCCTTATTTCTTTTTTTATCATCCTCATCAACAAAGCGATCACTCATTCCGAATTGCTTTCGAATATCAATTATTGGAACAATTTTACCCCTATTGTTTATTATTCCTGCCATATAGCTGGGAGTCCTTGGGATTTTTGATATCTTAGTATATTCTAAAACCTCAACAACATATTTAATCTCAATAGCATAAAGCTCGTCTAAACTAAATAAAAGATACTGACTTAAAGAATCTTGCATATCTGAATCCACGCCCATAAAACGCCCCTTTAAATGCAATCTAAATCGCAAATAGAATACTAATATCAAGATTAATATTACCTCATATATTCATAAATACAAATTAGAAATTACAAATTAGAAATTAATAAAATTTAATTTCTAATAAACAAAAAAGACACAATTTTAGCGGAATTCTATCTTATAATTTAGATATAAAGTTGTAGTTTAATTTATATTAAACATAAAAAAGTTAACAATGCAAAGTAGAAACAAACTAATAAGATTGCTAATAATTATTACATTATTTTTCAATGTTGAGACTATTTTCACAAATGAAAAATCTAAAAATAGCACAAATAATCCAAAAATAGACAATCTGAAAACAAAAACCAAGATAAAATTTGGCTTTATTCTGCCTTACCCTACTGCAATAGAATTCAGTATTAATAACTTTGATATTGGGATGGGGGTAACAATATTGAGTGTATCAGAATTTTTTCCAAAATCACCAGCAGTATTACTATTTAAAACATATTTTGATTATATGTTCTTAAATTTAAGAATTAAAAATTCAAATTTTGTCTTTTTCTTGGGATCTGGCCTATTTTTTGAAATAGGCAAAGTTACAAACTCAAATTTAACAAACGTTCTTTCTGGGGTTACCTATAAAATAGGAGTAGGCTTGCCCTTAGGGATAATATATGAAGCTTATTATGATATTATTGAAATTATAATAAAAACAACACCATCAATTTTTATTGGCCAATTACCTAACGGAAATTTAATGTTCCCAATAAAAGGCAACTTCTCTATCGGAATAAAAGGCTCTCTTAAGATATAGTTTTCACTTTTTAGATAAAAAAAATTATTGAACTAAAATTATTTTGAAAGCTAGAATGTTATACTTAGGAGGCTAAAATGCTACACTTAGGAAATAGTAAAACAATAAGAACAACAATAATTATTGTATTAATTATTGTTTTATTAGTCCCAATATCAGGATTTGCTAATTCAAAAGAATCTGCAAGGGGTAAATTTGGAGCAGGAATTATACTTCCATTACCAATTGCTTTACAGATTAATATTGGAAGCTTTGATCTTGATATTGGTCTTTACAGCGGAGTGAATAATTTATTTTCAGATTGGAAAACACTGTTTATAGCACTGGACTATATATTCTACATACATGTATTCCCGGGGGCTGCTAATATTTTAAATTTTTCAGTTGGAGCTGGGGGGTATGGAACAATATGGTTTTCAAGATTTGGCGGTAGTCAATCGGGCTCTGGACCAATGAGCATTGGAGCAAGATTGCCTTTGGCTTTAAATCTTGAAGTATTTAGAAAAAGATTCGACATATTTTTACGAATAGCTCCAGGACTTGGAATGAATATTTGGAGCGGCGGCGTTGGATTTAGATGGGAAGTATTTGCAGGATTGGGACTAAGATTCTGGTTTACTTAACAAGTATTCTTTTTTTTAAAAAGAATAATTGTTAAAAAATCAACTCACTTCAAAAAGCTTAAACTCAAATTTAAGATAATCAAAAACTTATTTTTATTATTTTAAAATTCAAAAATAGAATATTATAATAATAAGACAAAATTTGGGAGACAATAGTGAGAAAAATATTCATATTACTAATCATGATTACAAATATATCTACAAATGGTTTTGCAAGAGATTCATATTTAAATAGGGGTATTGGCTTTGGAGCAAGTGTTGGAAATCCAATTATTAACTTAATAATGTCATTTCCTTTTATTGACTTTGAAATAGGCTATGGTGGCAGCAATGGAATAAATTTATCGGGATTTAAACTTGAATCAAAATTTTATGATTTTAATTTATTAGCAATAGCAGCGCTTGATTTCATTTTTACAATATCTTTGATAAAAAAATTAAATTTAGGAGTTGGGATAGGAGGAAATATAAGCCTATCATCTCACACATCTAAATTAATAAATATAGAATTGGGATTTGGAATACGAATTCCATTTGTTATTTTTTACGACATTACAGAAAACTTAGAAATAGGCATAAAAATAACACCATCAATAGAATTCATCTCAAACACAAGATCCCTTGCGCTTCACAAAGCCTACTCGGGCATAAAATCAAACCTTGCTGGAGGAATATTCGCTAAATACTATATCTAAATCCGAATACTGACGCATTAAATTTATTGCCAAGCACTATGAAAAAATTCACCTCGTTTTGAGTCTAATCTTTCAAAAGAATGGGCACCAAAGAAGTCTCTTTGTGCTTGAATTAGGTTAGAAGGCAGGTAATTGGTAGAATAAGAATCTAAAAACGAAAGACTGGCATAAAATGCGGGCAAAGAAATTCCAATTTCACTAGCCTTTGAAATTATTCTTCTCAAAGATTTGTGATTATTTTTTAATAAATCTAAAAAATAATCATCAAAAAGCAAATTAATAAGATGGGGATTTTTATCATAAGCTAATTTAATTTTATCTAAAAAACTACTGCGAATAATACAGCCTTCTCTCCAAACTAAAGAAATTTTACCCAAATTTAAATCCCAACCATAATTCGCAGATGCAGTCTTAAGCATCATAAAGCCTTGAGCATAAGCTACTATTTTTGAAACTAAAAGAGCATAATAAAGATCTAAAATCCAATCACTAAGCTCAAACTCAAAAGAAACAGTATCCATTTTAAGCAAATCGCTAGCAATAATCCTTTCATGTTTTAATCCTGACATAAATCTTGAAAAAACGGATTCAATAATTAAATTTACAGGCATACCAGACTCAAGAGCATCAATAGCTGTCCAAACACCAGTGCCTTTTTGATTTGCAATATCTAAAATCTTATCAACCAAATATTCATTATTTTCTTTATATCTAAGAATTTTAGAAGTTATTTCTAGCAAATACCCCGAAAGATCGCTTTCATTCCACTTTTCAAAAACTTCTGAAATTTTTGAATTATCTAAATTGAAAGCTTTTTTCATGAAAAAATAAACCTCGCTGATAAGTTGCATATCAGCATATTCTACCCCATTATGTATCATTTTAACATAATGTCCAGCGCCATTCTCTCCGATATAAGTCGAACAAACATCATTATTTTTAGTTTTAGCTGCAATTTTATTTAACATAGGCTCAAGAATTTCATAAGCTGATTTACTTCCTCCGTACATTAAAGCAGGCCCGAATCTTGCTCCCATCTCCCCTCCAGAAATTCCAAGTCCTACAAAATAAATGTCCTTAGCAAACAATTCTTTTTCCAATCTCATTGTATTCTTATAATGAGAATTTCCACCATCAACAATTATGTCCGATTTATTCAAAAAGGGCAAAATTTGTTCAACAACCTTTTCTACAGCCAAACTTGTCACCATTAAAATGATTTTTCTTGGGGTTTTCAAGCTTTTAACAAAAGACTCAACATCTTTAAAGCCATTTATCTTTTTATTAGAATTTTGTTTAACAAAAACCTCAGTTTTTTCGCTATCTCTATTGTAAACAGAAACATTAAAACCGTTATCAGCAATATTTAAAGCTAAATTACCTCCCATAACACCAAGACCATAAATTCCTACATCCATTGCATTCTCCTTGATTCTAATTTTCTATTTTAAACAAATTGCTTTATTTATTATTTTAGATTATGTTATATTATAAAAAAAGTAAAGATTAAATTGAAAAGGAAAATTTGCATGAAAAAACAATTTGATACAGAAGTGAATGATTTGCTTTATTTAATCATACACTCTCTTTACTCCCATAAGGAAATATTCTTAAGAGAATTGATATCAAATGCGTCTGACGCTATTGATAAACTCAAGTTTTTAAGCTTGACAAATGAAAAATTCAAAAACATTGCCCTAGAACCAAAAATAGAAATAACATTTGATGATAAAAGCCTTCTAATTAAGGACAATGGAATTGGAATGAATGAACAAGATTTGATTAATCATCTTGGTGTAATTGCAAAATCAGGAACTAAAGAATTTATTAATAATTTAAAACAAGATGAAAAAAAATCTGCAAGTTTAATTGGCCAGTTTGGAGTTGGATTTTACAGTGCATTCATAGTCTCAGAAAAAGTAGAAGTTACATCAAAAAAAACACTAGAAAGCGATGCTTATGTTTGGTCTAGCGATGGTAAAACGGGATATGAAATAAAAAAAGCAACAAAAGAAGAATCAGGAACAGAAATAAAGCTTTATCTTAATAAAGAAGGACTTGATTATACCAATAAATGGAAAATTCAAGAAATTGTCAAAAAATATTCAAATCACATAAATTATCCCATTTATATAAAATATAGCGAACCTATAATGAAGGATGGAAAACAAGAAGGAGTAGAAGAAAAAGAAGAAAAAATAAATGAAACCACTGCTCTTTGGACAAAAAATAAAAACGAAATTAAAGCAGAAGAATATAATGAATTTTATAAAAATACAACTTTTGATTATGAAAATCCATTAATGCATATTCATACAAAAGCTGAAGGAAATTTGGAATATACTAACTTATTTTATATCCCAAGTAAAGCTCCTTATGATTTATATTACCCAAACACTAAACCTGGGGTAAAGCTATTTATAAACAGAATTTTTATTACAGATTCTGAAGGCAGTTTGCTTCCAAACTATCTAAGATTTATAAAAGGGATTATAGACTGCCAAGATTTACCTCTAAATGTAAGCAGAGAAATTTTACAACAAAATAAAATTTTGTCTAAAATAAAATCGTCTTCTGTAAAAAAAATACTAAGCGAGCTTGAAAAGCTAAGCAAAAAAAATCCTGAAAAATTTTCAGAATTCTCTAAAGAATTTGGAAGATGCATTAAAGAAGGTGTTTATTCAGACTTTGAAAACAGAGAAAAGCTTATATCATTGATAAGATTTAAATCTTCAAGTATAGATGGATTTGTGTCTTTCAAAGAATACAAAGAAAGAATGAATGAAAACCAAAAAAGCATTTACTATATAACGGGTGGCAAAGAAAATATATTAAAAGAAAATCCAATAGTAAGCGCTTATAAAGAAAAGGGATTTGAAATTCTAATCATGGATGATGAACTTGATGAGGCTATTTTAAATCTAATTCCAGAATACGAAGGATTAAAACTAAAAGCAATAAACAAAAATGAAACTAGTAATGAATTGAAGGACGAAAATTTCAAAAAAATTGAAGAAGAGTTTAAAGATATTCTTACAAAAGTAAAAGAAATCCTTAAGGACCACATAAAGGAAGTTAATCTCTCGGCAACATTAATAAAAGAGCCTTCAGCAATAATCGTTGATAACAATGACCCAACTTACCAAATGCAAAAAATCATGCTGTCAATGGGACAAGAAGTAAAAGAAATTAAACCAATACTTGAATTAAACCCTAATAACAAAATAGTCCGAAATTTAAAAAATCTAGAGCCTGAAAAATTAGAAAAAACAAGCATTCTTCTTTTTGAGGAAGCTCTTCTAACTTCAGGAATGCCTAGCAAAAATCCAGGAAAATTCATAAACATAATAAACGAATTTCTAGAAAAAGACTTGTTATGATTGAAATCAAAAGAGAGAGGGTTTAAAGCTCTCTCTTTCTACTTTTTAACTCGCAATACTAAATCTTTTCCTGCTGTAACAGACTTTGTTTGAGATATTTTATGTCTAATTTCTTCTGTCAAAACAGTTGAAGACAACAAAATATATTCAGTATCATTTTCGAGTCTTCCAAAAGAATATTCTATGCTTGAAACTTCATCAGAATTTGCAATAACAACTGGGGTAATAACGGATTCTGAATGCTCTTTTAAATATTCAAGATCGAGCCTAATAATAACTTCACCTTGTTTAACATTAATGCCTTCCTCAGCAACTCTTGTAAAGCCCTTGCCATTTAAATTAAGAGTATTAATTCCAAAATGAACAAAAATTTCAACACCCTCTTTAGTTTCAAGGCTAAAAGCATGATTGGTTTTAAAAATTTTACCTATTTTCCCATCACAAGGCGCCAGCAATTCATTACTTGTTGGAAGAATTGCAATTCCATCACCAACTATTTTTTCAGCAAATGCTTCATCAGGAACCTTATCAATTGACATAACTTTTCCACTAATCGGAGCAATCAAATCCAATGTAGCGGTTTTTTTAAAAAAATCTAAAAACCCCATAACTAATCTCCTATAAATTTATCAAAATAACTTAAAGTTTCTTGCTTAGAATTGCTGTTTAAAACTCTATTTGCCAATTCTTCCAATTCCATTATTGTATACTTTTTAAGTAAATATTTAATTCTAAGTGTAGCACTAGGAATCATACTCAAAGATCTAAATCCAAGACCTACAAGAAGCAAAGCTCCAGCATCATCTCCTCCAAGTTCGCCACAAACAGACACATCGATTCCAGAACTAACTCCATCATCAAGAACCTTTTTGATTAATTTCAACACAGCAGGATTATATTTGTCATATAAATTTGATATTTTTTGATTACCACGATCAACAGCTAAAACATATTGGGTTAAATCGTTAGTCCCTATACTAAAAAAATTCAATTTATTGGCAAGTTTAGAGGAAATTAAAGCTGCAGAAGGAACTTCTATCATACAACCCACTTCCAAATTTTCATCAAAAGGTAAACCTCTAGACTTCAAACTGATTTTTGCATTACTCACAAAATGTTCGATCGTTTCAATCTCTTCATATATTGTAAGCATAGGCACCATTACCCTTATCTTCCCATAATGACTGGCCCTAAAAATAGCATTAAATTGCGCTTGGATCAATTCTTCATATTCCTTATACATCCTAAGTGCTCTAAAACCCAAAAAGGGATTTTCCTCTTTCTTAAAATTAAGATAGGAAATTTCCTTATCCCCACCAACATCAAGAGTACGAATCGTAACAACCCCTTTTTTTTCCATTGTATCTATAACTCTCTTATAAGTTTCAAACTGCTCATCTTCTGTTGGAGGTTGTAAAGATTTCATATATAAAAATTCTGTCCTAAAAAGACCTATTCCAGCAACACCATATTTATTAACATATGCAATATCAACAGGTGTTCCAATATTTGCCTTTAAAAATACTTTTACGCCATCTTTCGTTTCAGCATCTTTATCTTTTAAAGAAAAAAGCTCTTTTTCCATCTCTACTTGACGCAAAATCTTGCTTTCATAAAGATCAAGCTCATCAGAAGAGGGATTTTTAATAACAATAGAAGATATTGCGTCAATGACTATCTTATCACCATCCTTTAACGCATCAATATCTAACAAAGTCATAACAAGCGCTGGAAGCCCCATTGTTCTTGCCAAAATAGCAGCATGGGAAGTTTCTCCTCCAACTGCAGTTAAAAACCCTTTAACATAATTTAAGTCAAATTGCATGGTATCAGATGGGGTTAATTCCTCGGTAACAAGAATAATGTCTTTATTAATCTCAGAAAAATCGGTTACTTGGCCTAAAATAATAGAAATTAATCTATTCCTAATGTCTTTATAATCAGACGCTCTTTCTTTTAAATAAGGATCTTTATAATCTTCTACACTTTTAACCAAATTTTCAAACGCTAAATAAATAGAATAAGCAGCGCTATAATTTTCCTTTGTAATAAGCTCAATAACAAACTCAGAAAATTCATCGTCTTCAACAATCAATACCTGACCTTCAAAAATACCCTTCTTGTCATCTCCAAATTGAAACACAGCTTTTCTCTCAAGATCCTTAAGTGCTTCAATTGCTTTTGACTTAGCTTTATTGAATTTTGATATCTCGCTATCAACTTGAGAAAAGCTGATTTTTTCTCTACTTACAATTTTATCAAAATTTTTCCTAATACAAAGAACTTCTCCAATACCTATCCCCTTGGATATTCTTTTACCCGATAAAGTCATAATTTAAATCCTTCTAAAATTCATTCCTTAAAAGATTCGATAAGCTCTGCAAGCTCTAAAGCAGCAATCTCTTCATCCTCACCCTCAGCACATATTAAAAGTTTTTTACCTGATGACAATTCCAAAGTTTGAAGCCTGAACAAACTTTTCCCGCTAACAGACTTTCCATCAGACTCTATTGTTATCTCACTAGAATATTCTTTAGCCTTTTTTACAAAAGTTGACGCAGGCCTAACATGTAAACCGTTTACAGCCTTAATAATTGCTTCTTTTTTTACCATAAGTACAGAAACCCCTCATTATAAATATTATTTTTTTTTGATTAACTTTTTACATTATAATACATAAAAATAAATTACATATTTCCTTTACATAAGAAATATAACATAATAAAGATAGTAATTAAACTTATTCAAGCCATTAAAAATTAAAACTCATTAATATATCTAAATAAAAATTCTTTATTAGCTTTAAATTTCTCTCTCCTACATTAAAATTTTTAGAATCTCTTATATTTTTATCCAACATTTTAAGAGAATTTTCTATCTCAGAAAATGAAAGTGGCAAAGATTTGTTTAAAAGTAAAATCTGAAAATCCCTTATGACGATCACTTTGTCATCATAAAATATTTTTAACAAAAAATCATTTATAACATCTCTTTTTATGTTTAAAAGAATACATATAAAGATAATATCCATTTCTTCTAGAATGTCAAAAGACATGGTATTGAAAAATACTTTATGATAAAAACTTCTATTCCATAGATTCATCATTGGAAATTTAAATTTAGTAACAAGAACGGTATTTCGGTTTGCAATATATTCGGCTCTATTTAAATTATAAGCACTAAAAACATAAGTTTTTTTGGTCAAAATATTTTTAAACTCAATTTGCGCATCAAGGCTTAACAATAAAGGATAAATATCGAAAATAGTATTTTTATAATAAAACCCATTTGCAAGATTAATACTATTTAAATATATTTTATCATTAAATTTTAAAATAAATTCATAAAACAAACTTGGAATATTTTTCTTACCAATCTGAAGTATCTCGTTATAAGTAACACACGGTCCCATCTCAAGAAAATTGCCCCTTAAGGATACCTTATTAAATTTTTCAAAATTACCAACAAGAAAAAAATTATCAATAGAAGTTTCTCTATTAAACAAATCAGGATTTTTTTTAAAATCTAACTCATTATAAATAATGTAATTATTTAAATTTTTGTTAAATAAATTAGACAGTATATTAAAACTTTCAGGATAATAAACCTTAACATCAACCATTTTTTCTATACAATTCTTCAGCTTTCAAATATAAAGATAAAAAAGTATTAACATCCATACAATTACATTTTAATGAATTTCTATAACTTAAAATATCTGATTTACTTACAATCTTATTTTCCAAAAAGTAATAAAACAATAAAACATTGGATTCAAAACAATTGCTACAAAAATTAAAATCGTCTTCTAATAAAATTTTTTGCATGTGATGATAAAAACTTTTATTTTTAAGTCCTTCAAGAGTAACTACACTGCGACCATTTAAAATAAAAGCAGGAATTAAATTAGAATAAACAAGTCTAAAATCTAATAAAATTAAAAAAAATCTGTTATTAACAATATACTCCAAACTATCGCCCTTATCAAAAAAAATAGAATCCAAAAGACTTCTGGTCGTCAAAGAAAGACTAATCTTTTTTGAAATACTCTCACCGTTTAGACTAAAATTAATTAATATCAATTTTTACACTCCAGCTATTTAAAATTTCTTCAAAATCAAGAGGCGTGCTACTTGCATTAAAATCAAATATTTGAATCAGAGCAGTTCGAATTGCAGAAACAGAAACAATAAAAAAACTTCTAAAAGAAAAAACAAACTCGCCATCTTCAATAAACTCTAAGCTTAAGCAATCTTTAATATCGTAATTTACATTAGCATTGCAAAATACATAATCAACCGCTAACCCAAATATTGTATGAATTCTTTTATTGTTCAACTTAAGTTTAGTAAATTTGCCTTTCTCTACAAAAAAGCTTACATTGCTAAAAACAGCGCTAAGAGAATAAAATTCAAATTTAAGCTCAACAGAACACCCAAGCATGCAATCATTAAAATAGTCAGTAGTTATTTTTTCTTTAAAAACAATAGGATATTCATTTACAAATCCTATACTTATCAAAGAAGAAAAACTGTCCTTAATGGTTAAAATTGCTTTTTCAATTAAATAGGGATCTTTAAAAAGAAGACTATAAAAATTATCAAAATCTAATATGCTCTCATCTATCAAAAAATTTATACTGTCATAGGCCAAGCCTAATGTTTTAGCCAAACTATTTTTTAAATAGTTGCTTAAATTGTTATCAATGATGCTATAGGGCAAAAATATATTTAACACATCCTTATATAAGAGAGCAACAACATATTGTTCTCCACTTAAAAAATAAGTGTTTGAATTCAAATAAGCAAAACCAACTCCCCTGCGACTAGTATCAAAAATATCATAATTCTTGTTAGCGCTTAAAACAGAAGATTTCTTTATTAAAGAATTCTTTAAATCTAATTTTTTAAAAATTTTGAAAAAACTACTGTAATCGCCTTTAATCTGCGTAAGCAAATAACCTATTGGCTCACAAGACATCACTAAAGCAAGATTATAAAAATTAGAATAAATAAAATTATAAACAGAAGTCTCAAATGCTAAAAGATTGTCATAAAAAAATATGAAATCACTTTTATTCTCAATAAAAAAAATTTCTAAAAACCCATCAAAAAACAAATTTTTAAAAATATTATTAATAAATTTAAAATAGAACTTATACAAAAAATTTAAAGGTCTATTTATTGTAATCTCTAAAATAATCTTTGAAAGCTTGTTATCTGCCAATAAACAATTAGAAACCGAAAAAGTTAAATTTAAATTATTTAAAATCCCAAAATGCCTTTTGTAGTAAATAACATTAACCCTTTTATTAATTTTTTTTGAAATCACAATGCCTTGTAAAATTGCATTAAAAGAAATAGGAAAAATAGAGCTAGACCAGTAGTTATTAAGAGAATTGATTTTTATTTTGTCTTTATTTAAGCCAAAATTTTCACTAATAAAAAATTTTAAAAAAGAAATATTATCTATATTAGCATCAATAATTAAATTCTCAGAATCAAAAAATATTTTAACTAAAATAAAGTCGTCTGGAAAACTATTGTAATCACTAAATTCATAACATGCATTCAAAACATTGCAAGTTCCAGATTCTTTATTTTCAAATCCAGAAGAGTAATTATTACTCCCACCATCAATTCTTAGGTTAAAAAGAACATTTTTTTCTGCTTTTAGCAGATAATCCAAATTATCTGAATACAAAACTAAAGGAATTTGGCCTTCAAAGCTTATTTTATTATCAAAAAGCTTTAAATTAAATTCATTAGAATCAACAAAATCTCTAAACTTTAAAGTTATATTGTCTTTATAACTGATACTAAAAACTGAACTTTCATGCTCATCTGCAAAGCTAAAATCTTCAATAAAAGAATCTTTAACATTACAACAAACTGGCAACGCCCAAAATTCATATGCATCCACATTTGTCAAACTTGAAAACTCCAACTAAACAAAAAAAATAATCAATAAGAACCGTCATCACATAAATAAAAAAAATTGAAAAATAAAACTTCAAAAACAGCTTACCTTACCAAAATATACAACAATATTAAAACAACTTAACTTAATAAGAAATTCACTAATACTAATTTGAAATTAGTATCACCTGTCAATAAAAATAGCACCTCCGGTGATTTTTTATCACTTTTGATAAATGGACAAACTATGATAACATTATAAATTATAGATGTTTTCTAAATAAAAACAAGGACTTTATGAGTAAAACAAAAAATCGAAACTTTAAGTATTTTATAATACTTTCGTGTATATCATTATTTGGGGCTAATAATACAATAAGCTACTCTAGTATTGAAATCCCCTTGGAAGACTTAAGTGAAGAATTTAAAGATACTCGAAACAAAAACGATCAAACAGATACTTCAAAAGATTCAAACAAAAAAATAGCTTCTTATAAAGACCCCAAAAAGGGCAAAGATCTAAAATTACCAGAAAGCATAAGAGACAAAAAGCCTTTTAAAAAAAGAATAGACGAAAATGATCTAAAATCTGTAATTGAAAATTATGAAAATAAAATTAAAAATATAGAAAAGCTTCTAAAAACCAAAAATCAAAAATCATCGGCAAATGAAAATAAAAAAATAGAGTCAATCGAAAGAAAAGCAAAAAAATATGAAATTTTAACCAATAAATTAAAAAACGAAATAGCAGAAATAAAAAAGCTTCTTAACAAGAACTCCAAACCTGAAGAAGATGAAGATTATGAAAAAATAAATATTGAAAACATTGAAGAAGATAATGACGATAATGATGATTTTGAAGAAACTTATGAATATAGTGATGAAGTTGAAGAAATAAATGATGACAACTACCCTTCTAATGAAAGAATAATAAATAATCTAAAAGAAAACCTTCCTGATAACGAAAAATATTATGCCATTAATGAAAAAAAAATCGATGAACTTGAAGATAGAATCAATGATAATGAAAGTACCATTTTAGACTTGCAAAGAGAATTAAGAAACTTTAAAAAAAAAGATGCATCAGATAAAAACTTAGAAGAAATTGAAGAAAGCTTATCTTCAATAGGAAAAATAATCAATGCCTTAAAAGAAAAAGTTAGCGCAAATGAAGCGATAAACAAAGAAAATCAAAAAAAAATAAGAACCGATAAACACAAGCTTAAAGAATTAGAAGATAAAATAAAAGAAAATGAAGAGACTATTTTAAAACTTCAAAAAGAATTAAACAATTTTAAAAAAAAAGAAATTTCTCAAAAATCTTTAAACGAAGAAATTTTCATTCCAAGTATTACAAGCAAAAATGACTACTTAAAAGAAAATAATAAATTAGAAAGGGAATATTTAGAACCTACAGAAAAAAATGAAAGTCAAGACCTAAAAGAAAATACTAAAAGCATCCCAAAAACAACTATGATCAAAACAGCAGATTTTCAAATCTATCCCGACATATACCTTAATAACTATGAATTTAAACAAAAGGGAGATCAATTTGCATTTAAAAAAGAAAACACATACTATATTGAAATAGATCCTACTAATAATTTAAATGAAGCTCTAAAAAATCATGAAATAATTTCAAAATATAACTTTGAAAAATATTTCATTAACCCTACTCTAAAAAATAAAGAGGAATTTTTTAGAAACTTAATAGAAGTTAAAAATATCCACGAACTAGGAATTATGTATAAAAGTCTAAAACCTGGATTTAAGCAAATAAAAATAATTAAATAAAAATTAAACCCTTTTAAATCAAACTTAATCTAAGTAACTATTGATATCTTCAAAAGACATAATTTTTATATTCAAATTCAAAGCTTTTTTAAGCTTTGATCCAGCTTTTTCTCCTACAACAAGGAAATCCAAACCTTTAGTCACACAAGTTTTAAAAATTGCTCCTTTATTTTCCAACTTGTCAATAACAATAGGCCTAGAATAACCATTAAAAGTTCCAGTAATGCAAAACTTTTTACCAACCAATAACTTATTTTCATCATCAATCACAATACACTCTTCCATTTTAAATTCTAAATCTTCAAAAAATTTAAACTTATTAAGCATTATTGAATCATTAAAAGCTTCAATAATGCTTAAAGCAATTTTTTCTCCTATGCCTTTAATCTTCAACAATGTTGAAAAAGCAAAATCCCTATCTTGACAAAGACTAAAAAGCTTTGAAAATGAATTTAAATTATTGAAAAATAATAGCCTTATTGTATTTTCTCCTAACTCTTTAATTCCCATACTAAGAAGTAATTTACTAAATGGTTTTTTCTTGCTGGCTTCAATTGAATTTATTAAATTATTAATCTTTTTATCTTTAAACCCTTTAAATTCAAGAAGTTTATAAAAATCAAATGTATAAAGGTCAATTTCTGAAGAAATAAATTTTTTTTCGAAAAGAAAAGAAATGGTCTTATCAGAAAACCCTTCAATATCCATGCAATTTTTACTACAAAAATATTTTATTCTCTCAACTACCACTGAAGGACAATTATTATTTGCACAAAAAAAATGTGCCCCCTTTTTTTCTACAACCATTTTGCAAGCTGGACAATTATCAGGAACCTTAAAAAATCCTTTTGAAAATTTATTTATCACCATTTCAACAGCAGGAATTACATCTCCCCTTCTTGAAACCTTAACGACATCACCAACATTCAAACCAATAGACATTATATAATCCTGATTGTGCAATGTTGCGTTAGTAATAAAAGCCCCTGAAACAAAAATTTTATCAATATTGGCAACCGGAGTAATTTTACCACTACGACCAACTTGAACAACAATACTATTTACCTTACTAAAACCTGAAAGCGCTTCAAATTTGTAAGCTATCGCCCATTTAGGATGATGTGAAGTGTACCCTAATTCTTCCCTTAAAACAAAATCACTAACCTTAATAACAACCCCATCTATTTCATACTCAAAAGAATTTCTATTTTTTATTATATCTTTTATGTAATTTAAAACTTCTCTAATTGAACTTTTTTGATCAAAAAACCTAATCAAAGGATAAACCTTAAAGCCCAATTTCTCAAGTCTTGCAATAGCCAAATTATTAGTTTTAAACTCTAATCCAGCATTCAAAAAATCATAGATGAAAATATTTAAGGGAAAATTAGCAACCTCTTTGCTATTAACCCTTCTAAGTATCCCTGAAACTAAATTTCTAGAATTAGTATAAGGCTTTTCCAAGCATTCATTTATTTTAAAAAAATTTTCTTTAGTAATGTAAACCTCACCCCTTAATACCAAATCAACCTTTTCATCAAGCAATAAAGGAATATGCCTAATGGTTTTAATGTTTTTAGTAACGTCATTACCAAATTTTCCATTACCCCTAGTAAGAGCTTTTTCAAGAATACCATCTTTATAATAAAGAACAATAGAACAACCATCAATCTTTGGCTCAACAGAAATATTAAAAGAATTGTTAAAATCAATCTTTTCTATCCATGATTTTAGCAAATCAAGATCATAAACCTTGTCAAGACTTAATATAGGAGTAAAATGCTCAACCTCTTTAAAATCATTCAAAAGATCGCTGCCAAATTTAAGAGTGGGAGAATCTAAGGTCTTATATTCGGGGTACTTACTTTCTAGTTCTTTAAGCCTTAAAATATGCTTGTCATACACAAAATCTTCAACACTAGGCAAAGAATCGACATAGTACTCTTTATCCCACTTTCTGATCAATTTCTTCAAGTCTTCAATTTCTTGCTGTATTTTACTGCTCATAGGATAAAATTTAACATATTCTTTATTATTTTATCAAATAATCTAAATTCACAAGCAAAAACCACTTTTTTATTATACAAAATACAAAAGAATATCAAAAAAACAAAACATTATTTTTACTTATTTTCAAATTAAAATAATCTTTAAATAAAAATACCAATCAAAAGACAATATTATAAAAAATGTGAATTATATTTTAATTGTCGTTAAAGTATTTTAATATGCTAAAATGGATAAAGGAGTGCATTTTGGAAGAAAGCAAAAAAGCTTTAATAGCTGATGACTCACTTTTTATGAGAAAAAACCTAATAAAAATCTTAAAGCAGTTAGGATTTAAAGAATTTTTAGAAGCCGAAGATGGGATTCAGGCTGTTAAAGAATTTGAGAAACAAAATAATATTGATTTAATAACGCTAGATATAACAATGATGGGAATGGATGGAATTACAGCTCTTGAGAGAATGTATGAAATTAATAAAAAATTGCTTAAAAAAGTTAATATATTAATGGTTACAGCTATTGGAAAGCAAGAATTAATACAAAAAGCTTTATCTCTTGGAGCTAGGGGATACATTACAAAACCTTTTAAAAAAGACCAAATAATAGAACAAATTAAACTTTTAGATTAGAGGAAATTTTGATAACAAAAGAAAAAATATATAAACAAACACAAATAAAAACATCAAACCCCCTCTCAATATTGATAATGCTTTATGAAAGAGCAATACAGGATTTAAAAGTTGCCAAAGAGCTTATAAAAGATAGAAATTGGAAAAATGAAATTAAAGCTAATGAAAAAATATTTCATGCACAAGAAATCATTACTGAATTAATGTCAACCTTAAATTTTGAACAAGGTGGGGATATCTCTACAAACTTACTATCAATATATTCGTTTCTAAATAAAGAGCTAGAAAATGTTCTTTTTAAAAAAGAAGTACACAAAATTGACAATGTTATAAAACAGTTGCAAATATTAAACTTTACCTGGAAAGAGCTTAGAAAAAAAGAAAATAATGTTACTCACAATAAATTAGGAATCAATATTGTCGGCTAATGAAATTTTAAAAAAATATTTGAGCAATTTATTATTAGAATTAAAAGAATTAAAGTTGGTATTAATAATAGAAAGTGATGAATTGCAAAGAGAAGAAATAAGAATATTAAATGTAACCAATCCTAAAAAAGATTTAATCCTAGAATCAATCAAAAACTATTATAAAACAATAAATGCGTGGTTGAAATCTAAAAATCAAAAATTGGATGATTTCAACCATTTAATTAAAGAAATTAACCTGATAAAAGAAGAAATATATATTAAATATCAAATTTGTTATAAAATCTTACAACGAATTATAAATGCAAAAAGAAAAATTCCAAAAATTAAAAAACATCAAAACAGTATTACAACAAACAATTCACCCATGATGTTAGATATCAAAATATGAAAGAACTTTACCTAATTGACGCACTAAACATAATATTTAGAAATTACCATGTAATGAAAAATTATCCGCTTTTAAACAGACAAGGAGAAAATGTAAATGCATTTATCGGCTTTTTTAAAACATTATTTTTCATAATAAAAGAAAAAAATCCTACACATTTGATCGTTACTTTTGACTCGGAAATACCAACTTTTAGAAAACAAAAATATCCAAACTACAAAGCAACAAGAGACGAGCCTCCATCTGATTTAATACCTCAAATCAGATGGATAAAAGAAGGCCTTTTAAAGGCAAAAATACCAATCTTTGAGCTCGAGGGATATGAAGCTGACGATCTTTTAGCTAGTTTTGCAAAAAAAGCTGCAAAGAACAACTATTTAACTTACATTATTTCTCCCGACAAAGACTTGCTACAAACAATATCAGAACGCATAAAGATACTTAAAATTGAAAACAACAGCTTTGTTGAAATGAACAATGAGTACGTAATAAAAAAATTTGGAATAAATAGCTTTCAAATAAAAGATTATTTAGCTATTGTTGGAGACAGGTCTGACAATATACCTGGAATAAAAGGCATTGGCCCAAAAGGAGCAGCAAATTTATTAAAAGAATTTAAAACCTTAAAAGGAATATATTCAAATTTAGAACTAATAAATAAAAAACATCAAGAAATTTTAATCAAAAAAAAAGAAAATGCTTTTTTAAGCTATGATCTTGTAAGTCTTGAAGAAAATTTGAAAATTCCAGAAATTGAAAACTTCGCCTTAAAAAATTTTAGTGAAGAGATAATATCTTTGTTTGAAAAGCATTCAGCAATTACTCTAATAAAAACTTATAAAAATAACATCTTAAAACAAGAAAAAGAACATGTGGGCCAAAAAAGCCTATTTGATCAAGACCCTGCTACTAATAGTTTAGACACCCTAAATACAATTGACACAGAAAATGTTAAATATCACGCAATAACAACAAAAAAAGAACTAGACAATTTAATAGAAGGCCTTAAAAAGGCTAAATACATATCAATAGACACAGAGACATCTTCACTTGACATCTACACAGCAAAATTAATTGGAATTTCCATTTCATTTAAAGAATTTGAAGGTTACTATGTTCCAATCGAAGCTAAAGGAAAAATTTACATAGAAAAAAATTATATAATACAAAAATTTAACAGTCTCTTTAAATCAAACCCAAAAATAATTGGTCAAAATTATAAATTTGACTATAGAATACTAAAAAATAATGGATTTAATCCTATACCGCCTTATTTTGATACAATGATTGCAGCATACCTTATTGACACAAACTCAAAAGTATCGCTTGATTTTCTTGCAGAAAAATATTTAATGCATAAAAATATTAAATATGAAGATGTAATACAAAAAAATGATAACTTTGCAAATATATCTTTAGAAATGGCAACAAGCTATTCAGCTGAAGATGCTGATATTACATTTAGATTATTCAATATATTTACCGAAAAATTAAAAGAAGACAAACTCTGCGAGTTGATGCACGAAATAGAAATGCCTTTTAACAATGTAATTATAGAAATGGAAGAAAATGGCATTTACCTTGATAAAGAATATTTAAAAGAATATGGAAAAGAACTTGCAAAAGAATTGGAACTAATCGAAAAAGAAACAATAAAAAGCATAGGAATTGATTTTAATCTAAATTCTCCAAAACAAATGCATGAAATTTTATTTGAAAAATTAAATCTAAAATTACCAGAAAAAATGAAAAAAGATTCAACTGATATAAAAGTGCTTGAATCTCTTAGAGGGCAGCATGAATCAATTGAAAACCTAATAAAACACAGACAAATTGCAAAATTGAGAAGCACTTACACAGATAATTTGGCAGAACTAGTAAACTATAAAACAAACAGACTACACACAAGCTTCATACAAACAAAAACAGCAACTGGCAGAATCACCAGCATAAATCCCAACTTACAAAACATACCAATAAAAGAGGAGAAGGGTCGAAAAATAAGAAAAGCATTTAAACCGGAAAATGGAAATATTTTCATTTCAGCTGATTATTCTCAGATTGAGCTTGCCATACTTGCTCATTTATCACAAGATGAAGCCCTTATTAAAGCATTTGAAGACAATAAAGACATTCATGCAGAAACTGCTTCTAAGCTTTTCAAAATAGAAGAAAAAGAAATCACTCCCACCTTAAGAAGAATAGCAAAATCTATTAATTTCGGAATAATTTATAGAATGTCGAATTTTAGACTTGCAAAAGAACTAGGAATTACAATCGAAGAAGCAAAAGGATTTATAAACTCTTACTTTGATTCTTATCCAAAAATCAAAGAGTTTATAATAAATCAAATAAACTTCGTAAGAAATGTTGGATATAGTGAGACTATCTTAAAACGAAGAAGATATATAAAAGAAATTAATAGCAATAATTATCTAGAAAGATCTGCCGCAGAAAGAATAGCAATAAACAGCATAATTCAGGGAAGTGCCGCTGATATCATGAAAATTGCAATGGTCAAAGTATTTAATGAATTTAAAAGTAAAAAATTGGAATCTAAAATATTACTACAGGTGCACGATGAAATGCTCATTGAATCTCCTATTGAAGAAGAAAATGAAGTGAAAAAAATATTAAAAATCATGATGGAAACCGCTTATACATTAAATCTACCTTTAAGAGCAAATATTGAAACGGGCAAATCATGGGGAGAAATCCATTAATCATTGGAATAACAGGTAGAATTGCATCTGGCAAAGATACTGTTTCTAAAATAATTAGCAATAAATATGGATTTTACGAAATAAATGCAGACAAGCTTGGACATTCAGTCTTACACGAAAAAAAAGAAGAAATAGTTAAAATATTTGGTAAAGAAATATTAAATACTAAAAATGAAATAGATAAACTCTTGATAAGAAATCGTGTATTTAATGACAATGAAGAATTAAAAAAACTTGAAAGCATATCACACCCAATCATACTTAATAAAATAAAAAAAATCCTAATTCAAAACCAATCTACAAAAATAATAATCAATGCTGCTCTACTTTTTAAAATAAATTTAGAAAAACTTTGCGACTATGTAATTGTGGTCAAAGCAAAGACTCCTATAATAAAGAATAGATTATCATATTCTATTCCAAGCATCGACTCAAACATAATCAATAAAATACTCAAAATCCAAAAAGATATTTTTTTTAAAAAAAATATTATAAACTTAAGAATAATCAATATAATTAATAACAAGAATTATTCATATCTAGAAAAAGAAATTAAAAAAAAAATGCAGGAGATAATTAACTATGAAAGATTTGAATGAAAACAATGACAATAACAAAGGATTTTTTGTAGCACTAACCTCAATTGCAGCAGTTTGTATCATAATATTTCTTGGAACAATTATTTTCTTTCCAAACAAAAATTTGGCCTCAGAAATTGCAGAGAAAAATATTGTTTTAGAAGAAACCAAAGATCAAAAAACTTTAGAAAACATTGGCCAAAATGAAAAATCTTTAAAGGTATCTGAAACTCCAAATGAAATAATCATAGATTTAACACAAGATTTAAATAAAGAAAAAAAAAATATAACTCAAAAAGTACCTGCTACTTCTCAGAAAACAAAAATTATTGAAAAACCTCAACCTGTAACTCAAAAAGTACCTGCTACTTCTCAGAAAACAAAAATTATTGAAAAACCTCAACCTGTAACTCAAAAAGTACCTACTACTTCTCAGAAATCAAAAATTATTGAAAAACCTCAACCCATAGCCCAAAAAGCTTTGAATGTTGACAACATATATGACCCTAATACAGAATATTACATACAATTTGTATCACTCTCGGACCCAATCAACGCAGATAATTATATTCAAAAATTACTCAAATATAATATAGTTGCCAAAATATATTCTGCAACAGTAGATAATAAAGATATTTACAGAGTAAGATCTGGTCCTTATAAAACAAAATCAGAAGCAAAAGCAGATTTAAAAAAAATAACAGGAATAAGCGAATTTAAAGAAACTTATATATTACCCGTTAACAAATAGAGTATAATTATTAATATATTTTTGATATTTTTCTACATATTCTTCATGAATCTCAACAATAGGCGAAACAACATGCTTAATCTTTGCAAGCTTCAAAAAAGAATCATTTAAACTAGCAAATTCTCTTAAAGAATAGAATGCTTGAATTGCCCCCCCCATAATCTCTGAATGCTTAAAATCAAAAATCTTTAAATCTTTGCCAAGAATATTTGCTTTTATTTGATTTAAAAGCAAATTATCAGAATTGGATCCACTAACAAAGATACTTAAAACTTCTTTTTTACAGGCTTTTAACTCTAACAATCTATTGTAAAAAGCAAAACATGCAAACTCAAGTATTGCCAAACCGATCTCTAATGGATTTTTTATGCTACCAAAAATTCCTTTACCTAAATCTTTGCGCAGATAAGGATCTAAAATAAATAAATCATTAAAAAGTCTGATTTTGCTTGGATAAAAGTATACATTATCTAAAGCAACACTTTTAACAATATTTTTTAAAAGAAACTCAAAAGTCAAACTTTTTTTATAAAAACTGTCTTTTAATAATTGAATCAAATATCCAAAAGGAACAATTCTCCCAACAATAAAATATCCTTCTAAAAAATAAGGATATTCCAAAGAAAATCCTGGTAAATATGTACTTGAAACAAAATTGAACCCTTCGCTTGTACCCATTCTATTTGACACAATTCCCTCTTGAAAAGCACCGCTTCCCACCAAAACATTCAAATAATCTGATCCCGCATTAATTACACTAATTCCGCTGTTTAGCCCAAATTCAACTCCCGCTTTATCGGTTACAACGCCAACATTTTCTCCCATTTTTATAAACGGAGGGAATTTCCTCTTATCAAGCCCATATTTTTTTATTTCTACATCATCCCAAATAAAAGGAATATACTCTATACTCGGAAAGCTTGTAAAAAGCTTTCCTGTAAGCAAATAAATAAAATACTCAAAACAAGAAACAAAATAGCTTATCTTAGAATAAGTTCCTCTTTCAACTGCACTAAGTACATAAGGCAAAAATACAGACTTTCCCTTAAAATCAGACTTAATTTTAAGGGAATTCCAATGCAATACCTCTAAAGGAATTAAATTTGAATTTAAAGCAATCAAACATGGTGAAATACCACTAACAGAAATACAATCTATTTTGCTAGACTGAAAATTGGCTATGGCTTTTTTAAAAGAAAAAAGCCAGACATTAAAATCAAAATTTTCGAAATCGATATCAAAATAATCTGAATAGCTAATATCAATATAACTTAAAACTCCATTTTCAGAATTAACCAATGCCGCCTTTAAAACACTAGTGCCAATATCAATACTAAGAGCATTCATAAATTAATCTTTGTTAATCAATTTTTGAATATCATCTCTTCTATCAAGAATTTTTTGTAAACCAACTTTATTATAAATTGCAAATATTGCATTCGCAAAAAGATGTGCAACATTAGCTTCATGATACCAAGGCTTATTTATTAATTCATCATTATGATAAACGGCATTCGTTCCAATTATTTTATAAAAATACCCCTCCTCATAAGCTTTGTCAAAATATTTAATAGCATCTCCATTGAAAAACGGTAAACTAATCCCACATATAATCTTTTTAGCACCCATACTTTTAAGCAATTTCATTGCCTTAATCAGAGTACCACCAGTAGCCAACATATCATCACTCATAAAAACATTTTTACCTTCAACATCTCCTAAAAGTTTAGTTACAGAAATATTTGAATCAGCAACATCATTTGAAATTCTTGAATAATCTCTCTCCTTATAAAGCAAAGCAAGGGGACTCTTAAGGCTTGATGCAAAAAATTTATTCCTACTCACAGCACCTGTATCGGGTGAAACAATAACTAAATTAGAATCTCTAATGTCGATCAAATCCCTAAGAGACTTAAAGATTTCATAAGAAACATTTAAATTTTCAAAATAAACTTTCCTAAATACGTTCTCAATGGCCTTTGAATGAATGTCTAAGGTTAAAATATGCCTAATCCCCAACTCTTCTAAAAATCTTCCAATGAGACTTGCCGTTAAACATTCTCTTGAGTGCTTTTTATCTTGCCTTGAATAAGGATAAGACGGAATAATAACACTAACAGAGTTGGCTTTAGCCTGCATACAAGCATCTATTGTTGTCATTAAATTCATTATATGATCATTAACTGTCATAATTATTTTTTCGCTACTATTTATCTCAACTTCATAAGTATTGGAAACATCTTGAACAATAAAGACATCCTTATTTCTAATTGTCTTTAAAATTTCAGTTTTAAATTCACCATTGGCAAATTTAACAAACTTTACAGGAATTTCTAAAGGTTCTTTGCTTTTAAGACTAGATAAACTAAGACCTTCTAAAAAAGGAGATAAAACTTTTTCAATTCTAAAAATTTCTTCCTTTAGGGCTTTATAATCTTGACATATACTATCTACAATATCATTTCCAACATTTATAAATATTCTTTCAAGCTCTTTTATTATTTTACTAGCAAAAACCTTGCCCCCAGGACAAGCAATAATTCCTATTGATTTTTTTTTAAGTAAATTCACCTAGTTCCTCATTCTTTCTTTTGACAATTAATATAGCTTATACATACAAAAATAACCAAAAATTTTTAAAGCAAGGTCATTACAAAATATTTTAGCTTTAATACTAAAAAGAAAAATCGAAAAATTCCATTAATAGCAAAAATAAATATTATGTATAATCTTAAAAACAAAATTGACTAAACTACACAATTCCAAATTCAAAGCCTATTCCAAACTTGAAATCAGAAAATTTAGAATTCTTAATATTCCAAACATAGTAACCTTCAAGAATTAAAAAAGAAAATGAAAGTCTAGCACCAATATCCCAACCCATTGTCCCCAATTCTGCTAAAACAGAATCTGCAGCAGAGGTAGCTATATTGATCTTAGGACCTGTGAAAAACGCTAAGGCTAAAACAAAAAAATCTAATTTTGTATAAAATCTCGGTGTTATTCCCATAATAAATGAGAAATTTTCATTTGCAGTTCCATCTGAACGCTTTATTACTTTAACAAGATTCATGTCAAACAAAAGCTCTCCTCCAACAGAAATAAAATCATCAAATTTAGCACCAAATTGCGAATAAATCCCATATTTTACTCCAGATTTAGCAATATTGGCCAAATCGGCAAAACTTTGGACTATATCTTCTTTCTCTGTTGGGGATGATGAATTTGAAGGCAAATTTTGCTTAAGCTTTGCATTAATCTCTAAAGCCTCATTGTAAAAACTTGAAAAAGGACTAACAGGAAAAGAAGCTCCACCCCCAAAATTGAATTCAAAATTAGTATCTGCAAAACCATTGACTACAAAAATACCAAACAAACATAAAATTAAAATTTTAAGCCTCATCATATACAAACTCTCCTACAAAAATTTATGAAAAATAAAACAGGGTTTATATTGCACACCTTATTATATAATAATTGTTATAAAGTAAAAAGTATATAATAATTGTTATAAAGTAAAAAGTAAACAAAAACTTAACTATTAACAGCTGAAGAAACTATTTCTTCAGCACCACTTGGTATGGGATGATTTAACTCTTTATATTTTAAAATATATTTTTTTGAATTTTTTTTGTCGCCCTTTAAATGGTAAATATAAAAAATATTAAATAAAGCCTCTTTATTTGCAGGAGCAAATTCTAGAGTTTTTAAATAATAAATCAAAGCATTATCTAAATCATTTTTCTTAAAGAGCAAATATCCCTTCAAATTAATTAACAATATATTTTCTGGATCTTCTTTTATAATGGGATTAAGTTTCAATTCAGCTTCTACATATTTTTTCAAATTAATGCAAGCCAAGATAAAGTTATAGCTTGAGTCATCACCAGCATTAATATTAAATTTAATAGATTTCTCATAAAGCAAAACAGAAGTTTCATCATTACCAAGCTCTTCATTTAATTTAGCAAGCTTATAATATTCATCCGATATGTTTTGATATTCCTTAAAAATAGAGCTGCAAGACAAAACAAAAACAACAATAAATAACAACTTATACATAAAAATTTACTTAAATCCTTGATACTATTTAAATTATTGAAAGTAATAAAATAGAGCTAAGTCCAATAATAATCAAAACACAAAACTTTAATGCTATTAAATTTTAAAATTAAACAAATCATATTGATGATTATAGAATAAAATCTATCACTCTAAAAGATATCCATAAATAAGCCCTCCTGTTTGAAAACAAAAAACAAAAGGGCTTTTAATATTATCTAAAAAAACAAATTAAAGCTTTTCTTGGTCATACTTGTTAAATATATTTTCTGTTAAATATTTACCAACTGATCTTTTGTCCTCAACAAGTTTAGATATTACACTAAAATGTCTTGGTTCAATCTTAAAATACTTATAAGCTCTTCCATCCTTAAAAAATACGGAAAGCTCAGACACAGAAGAATCATAACCTACCTGTGATATTTTGCTCAATTCATTAGATATTGTTAAAGTTTCCAACTCAAATTCCTCCAAATAATTATCTTAGGAGTATAATAATAAAGTAAGAGTTAATTCACTAAATAAAAAGTTTTAATCAATAAAATCAAAATCTACTAAATGATATATTCCCTAATATAAGAATATACATTAATGCAACTTTAATCAAGCAAACTATAAACATCATATTAAATAGTTTAAATTCCAATCTATCCAATCTATCCAATCTATCCAATCTATCCAATCTATCTCATAGCATAAAATTCTATGAGATAGATTTTTAAAAAAAAATTTTGTAAAATTATTCAGATAGTTAATCTTCTATTCACATATCATCAGGAGGAACAATGTCTAATGGACTACAATAAATTACGAAACATAGGTATTAGCGCTCACATCGATTCAGGAAAAACTACTCTTACAGAACGCATTCTTTTTTATTGCAATAAAATCCACGCAATTCACGAAGTAAAAGGCAAAGATGGAGTTGGCGCAACAATGGACTCAATGGAACTTGAAAGAGAAAGAGGAATCACAATAGCGTCAGCCGCAACTCACGTTGAATGGAAAGATTTTCCAATAAATATTATTGATACACCCGGTCACGTAGATTTTACAATTGAAGTTGAAAGATCTCTTAGAGTGCTTGACGGAGCAATATTAGTTCTTGACTCTGTCGCTGGAGTTCAATCCCAATCAATAACTGTTGATCGACAACTTAAAAGATACAACGTGCCACGCCTTGCATTTGTAAATAAATGCGATAAAACCGGAGCAAATCCCTACAACGTAAAAGATCAACTTAGGTCTAAACTTGACTTAAATTCCGTTTTAATGCAGATCCCAATTGGATTAGAAGACAAACACATTGGGGTTGCAGACCTTATATTAATGAAAGCCTACTATTTTGAAGGAAAAGATGGAACAGAAATAATAGAAAAAGAAGTGCCCTCAGATCTCTTAGAAGAGGCAAAAAATAAACGAGAAATAATGCTTGATAATCTTGCCGACTTTAATGATGAGCTTATGGAATTGCACATGGAAGGAAAAGATGTCCCTATTGAAATAATATACAATGCAATTAGAACCGGAACATTGGCTTTAAAATTATGTCCTGTATTTATGGGATCTGCTTATAAAAACAAGGGAGTACAATTACTCTTAGACGCTGTAACCAGATTTTTACCATCCCCTCATGATATAAAAAATACTGCTCTTGACCTCAATAACAATGAAAAAGAAATCGATCTTAAAATTGACAACGACCTCCCAACTGTTGCTCTTGCATTTAAACTTGAAGACGGACAATACGGCCAATTAACCTATGTCAGAATCTATCAAGGAACTTTAAAAAAAGGACAAGAACTTATCAACTCAAGAACTTCTAAAAAATTCAAAGTTGGAAGACTTATCAGAATGCATGCCAATAATACAGAAGATATTGAATTTGGAGGAAGTGGTGACATTGTTGCTTTATTTGGAATAGAATGTGCATCAGGAGACACATTTTGTGATCCATCAATCAGCTATTCAATGACATCGATGTTTATTCCAGCCCCAGTAATTTCTCTTTCTGTAAAACCGAAAGACAAAAAATCTGCTGACAATATGGCAAAAGCTCTTGGAAGATTTACAAAAGAAGATCCAACATTTAAAACTTATGTTGATATTGAATCAAACGAAACAATAATTCAAGGCATGGGAGAATTACACTTAGAAGTTTACATTGAAAGAATGAAAAGAGAGTTCAAAGCAGAAGTAGAAACTGGAATGCCGCAAGTAGCCTATAGGGAAACGATTACAGGAAAAGCTGAATTCAACTATACCCACAAAAAGCAATCTGGAGGAGCTGGTCAGTTTGGAAGAGTTGCCGGGTTTATGGAACCTCTTAACAAAGAAGGAGAAACATATGAATTTGTTAATTTGATAAAAGGAGGAGTAATTCCAACAGAATACATCCCATCATGTGACAAAGGATTCCAAAAAGCAATGGAAAGAGGAACATTAATTGGCTTTCCAATAGTTGATATAAAAATCACAATCAATGATGGCCAATATCACATTGTTGACTCATCTGATATTGCATTCCAATTAGCAGCAATTGGTGCTTTTAGAGAGGCTTACGAAAAAGCAAAACCTACGATCCTTGAACCAATAATGAAGGTTACTCTTGAAGGACCTACTGAATTCCAAGGAAATATGTTTGGACTTTTAAATCAAAGAAGAGGAATAATAACAGGTTCGCTAGAAGACGGAAGTTTTTCAAAAGTTGAAGCTGAAGTGCCTTTAAGCGAGATGTTCGGATTTTCAACAGTCCTTAGATCCTCTACTCAAGGAAAAGCAGAATTCTCAATGGAATTTTTAAAATATGGAAAAGTTCCAAGCGCTATATTTGATGAACTTCGCAAGAAATTTAACGATCAAAACAAATCTTAATAATAAATAATAAGGAGGCTTTATTATGATCGATTTAGTACAAGAAAAACAAGATATATTAATAAAAAACAAATTTTTAGCCAAAGTTTTCGGACTTATGTCAATTGGACTTTTAATTTCAGCAATATTCGCATATGCAACCTCAGAAAATCAAACAATCAGAGCAATAGTATTCTCAAATCCAATGTCATTTATGGCTATGATAATTATACAATTTGGGCTTGTATATGCAATAAGTGGTGCTATTAACAAAATATCAAGCAATACCGCAACAGCTCTTTTTTTGCTATACTCAGCATTAACAGGAGTAACATTATCTTCTGTATTTATGATTTATACACAAGGATCAATAGTATTCACATTTGGAATTACTGCTGGAACATTTCTTGGAATGTCTGTTTATGGATACACAACAACAACAGATCTAACAAAAATGGGAAGCTATCTGATAATGGGCTTATGGGGAATTATTATTGCATCTCTTGTTAATATGTTTTTTAGAAGCTCAGGGCTTAATTTTCTTATATCTATCTTGGGCGTAATAATATTTACAGGACTAACAGCTTATGACGTTCAAAATATTGCTAAAATGGATAAAATGCTACAAGACGATACTGAAGTAAAAAATAGAATGGCAGTTGTAGCATCTCTTAAGCTTTATTTAGATTTTATAAATTTATTCTTATATCTTCTAAGATTTTTGGGCCAAAGAAGAAACGACTAAAATAATAATAAAAACATTTTTATAAAAAATTCAATCAAAAATGAATGCTTTAATTTAAAGCATTCATTTTTAGAGGTTTCAATGAGCATAGATAGCTTAGAATTCGAAGAAAGCAATACTCAAAATGTAATAAAAAAAAAATTTGAATTTGAAGGATATATTGAAAGTAATAAACCAATAATAATAGAAGGAAAGCTCAAAGGCTTAATAAACTCATCAAGCTCAATTTATCTAAGGGAAAAGGCTAATGTTGAAGCTGAAATAAAATGCCAATATTTGCTAAATCATGGCAAAATAAAAGGAAATGTTGAAGCTTTAAAAACAGTTAAAATCTACAAAACCGGCAAATTAATAGGGAACATTAAAACCAAAGAACTTTTTATTGATTCTGGAGCAATATTTAAAGGGAATTGCGAAATGGAGGATTTTGAAGAATGAATTTTTTTTTCCTATTACAAATAACTTTAATTCTGCTATCCAATTCAAGCTTATTATTCGGACAATCACAGATTATTAAAGAAAAAGAAGACTCTCTTCTTTTGTATAAAGAAGGAAAATTTAAAGAAGCTATTTTAAACACGCTAGAAGAAATTCGGTTAAATCCTAACAACTTAGATGCTAGGACAATATTGATATGGAGCTTAATAGCTATAGGCGAATATAAAAGAGCTGAAAAAGAGGCTATCATGGGTCTTGGTATTAAAAAATATGACATAAGAATTATTCAGGCACTAGGAGAAGCTTATTTTTTCCAAAAAAATTATGAAAATGCATTAAAATACTTTCAAGAATATATCAGCCTTGATCCTAAAGGAGCAAGAATAATAAAAGTTTATAATTTGATTGCAGATTCTTTCTATGAGCTAAAAAGATACAATGAAGCAGATTTTGCCTACGAAAATGCATTACGATTTGCTCCTAATAACCAAAATCTATTAATAAAATTGGCAAGATCAAGAATAAATGCAAAAAATAAAGTATTAGCAGAAGAAGCGCTAATCAAACTTCTTGCAATCTCTCCTAATAATCTAGAAGCAAAAGACTTACTAGAAAAATTAAAAAAAAGCAACAGCAAACCTTGACATTCAATTTATAAAAACTTATTCTTATTGTTAGCAAATTAATAAACCGGGCTGCTAGCTCAAGTGGTAGAGCATCGGACTCTTAATCCGTTGGTTACAGGTTCAAGTCCTGTGCAGCTCAAATTGTTAAGTACCTTTTTGGTATAAATTGTTAATTTTATGCCAATTTAACTTGACATTATTGGAAATTGAATATATTATTACTTTCGATGGTCATAAAATGACTTTTGGGCTCATAGCTCAGGTGGTAGAGCAGCGCCCTTTTAAGGCGTTTGTCGTAGGTTCGAGTCCTACTGAGCTCACTTTTTGTCCTCTTCGTCTATCGGTCAGGACTCCAGGTTTTCATCCTGGCAAGAGGGGTTCGATTCCCCTAGAGGATGTCTTGTTAAGAAAAAATTATATTCAACATTTCCACTTTCTAGTAGAACTAAAAAGTGGAAATGCTCCTTTAAATAAGAATAAGCTATTCTGGTATTAATAATATCTCTGCTCTTTCACCAAGGTTAATTTTCTTAAAAAATTCGTTTATCAAATCTTTGTTTAAATTCGTCTCTATAAACTTAACACCAAAATTATTTTTAAATACCCCATACCAGGATAATGATGCTAATATATTTGAAATCCAATAACTATTCTTCTCTGAATTTATCTTTGTATTTTTAATATAATTTTTCTTAACATAAGAAAAATCTTTATCATCAAAATCTATTTTTTGCCTTTCAATCATATAGCGATTAATAGAATTTAAAACATTATCCAACTCTTTAGGCTCAGTAGTAAAAAAAATAGACAAAATACCATCAGAATCTACATTTTTCCTTATATTAGCGTCAAAAGAAGCTTGAATTGCATAAACACTAGACATTTTTTCTCTAATATTCTTTACAAGGCCATCTGTTAAAAGATCAGCTAAAGCATTTAAATTTAATGAGGTCTCTGCTAAATAATTAAATTTAAAAGGATAAACCACATAAGCAAAGCTAGTTGAATTTTTTCCCTTCCTTACAACTATTTTATTAAAATTTTTACTGTAAGAATAATCTAAATCTTTATACTCGCTTATTTTTTTAAAGTCAAGATTACCCAAATATTTCTTTGAATAA
Organism: Borreliella japonica; assembly: GCF_900099615.1. Classification (GTDB taxonomy): domain Bacteria; phylum Spirochaetota; class Spirochaetia; order Borreliales; family Borreliaceae; genus Borreliella; species Borreliella japonica. The sequence continues at coordinate 356,327 of NZ_FMTE01000002.1, forward strand.
TCTTTTATTGTCTGAATATTCGAGTCTCCAACAAAGACAAACTTAAAATTGTTTGCATAAGTAAATCTTTTTTTATAAAAAGACAAAATATTTTCTTTTGTAAAATACTGTAAATCACTATCTTTTGCATCTTCAAATCTAGGATCATTATTGTTTAAAAATTTACTAATAGCTTTTTTAAAATGATAATTGGAACTATTTTCATTGCTCTTTATTAATTCTTTTATATTATTAATAGCATTTTGCAAAAAAACATCATCAATCTTGGGTTCCTTAAAAGTAAAATATATAAGCTCAAAAAGAGTTTCAAGATCTTTTTTATCTGAACTTCCAACAATATATGATTCTTGAGCTCCAACACTAACGCTTAAAGAAACAGCTTTATCTGATAAATATCTTTCAATCTCTAATGCAGAATAATCACCATACCCTGAACCAGATACTACCCCGGGCGCAAAAGTTAAAACAGGAATAAGTTTTAAATCTTCATTGATTAAACCACCCCAAGAAGTTGCTCTAAAATCGATTACATCCTTTTTTTGATCATTATATTTAAAATAAACTTCAACCCCATTTTCAAGAACAAATGATGAAATTTCATTTTCAAACTCATTTTCTCTAACAATATCTTTATTATCTAAAGACTTCTTAAAAAATTTACCTTCAATTGAAGAATTCTCATAAGGCTTAAACTTTCTTTTTAAAGCTATCTTTTGAAGATTATCAATATCTTCAAAAGCCAAAGTAGGATGTATTCCTCCAGAATAAGAATAAAAAATTGCACAATTTTTCACATCAAATTCTCTTCCTACAAGATTGTTTATTGTTTTTAAATCAATTTTTTCCAAATATTGACCATAAAGATCGCAATATTCAATCATATCGAATTTATTAGAACTATTGACAGCAATTTCTATTAAATCTTGAAAAATAGCCTGTGAATTTGTTTTACTTACATTCTTTTTCCTTAACCCTAAAAATTTGAAAAATTGAGATCTAACTTTTTCAAACTCACCCTGGGTAAATCCAAATTTTCTTATTCTCTCAAGCTCATAAAAAAAATCTTCTATTCCTTCTTTCAAATAAGCTGTATTAAAGTTTAAGGAAATCGATCTTGTAAGAATATTATTGTTATCTGATTTAAATGAAAAAAAATCTTTATTTGAAACATTTTTAAAATGCCTTACCCCATCAGTCTTTAACTCAGAAAATCTATTTTCAAAAAGAGCAGCCAATAAAGACCTTTTAACATCGACTAAAACATCAGCTTTAGTTTGAACAAAGTTAACAATTTCCTTTTTGAAAAACATCAAACAAGGCTCTCCTACTTCCAAATCTTCTAAAAGTAAAAACTTATCCTTAAACTTTACATCTAAACTTGCTTTTACCTCTTTAATTTTATCAGTTGGATTTTTCCAAGAAATAAATTGTTTCTTTATTTTCTCTTCAATTTCTCTAGGATCAATATCTCCTACCACAATAACACTTGCAAGTTCTGGCCTATACCACTTTCGATAAAATTTCTTGAAATCTTCTGGCTGAAAAGATAAAATCTGCTCTTCAAGTCCAATAGGATTTCTAAATTCATAAATACTTCCACTTGCTAAAAACTTATACATTTTTTCATAAATCCTTCTAGGATAAGTTTCGCCAAGCTTTTTTTCCTCAATAATAATATTACGCTCCAGCTCTATTTCTTCTTTCATAAAACTGATTTGAGAAGCCCAGTTTCTCAAAATATTTATAGATTCATCAATTTCATCTTTATTATTAGCATCTGACAAATCAAGTCTATAATAAGTAAAATCAAAACTAGTAGCAGCATTAATATCAGCACCAAATTGCATTCCAAATTTCTTAAGAACATCAACAATAGAATTCCCTGGATAATCTTTTGTACCATTAAAAGCCATATGTTCAAGATAATGAGCCATGCCTCTCTCATTATCTTCTTCATTAAGAGAGCCTACATTAAAAACAATTCCCATATTAACAGCATTCTTTGGGGTTTGATTTTTATAAATATAATACCTTAGTCCATTAATAAGTTTACCCTTTACCAAACTTTTATCTAGCTTTAACTCATTAGAAACACAAGAAAACAAAAAAAATAGAAAAACACTTGTAAATTTACAATAATTTTTAATTCTTTGATAATTCATTTGCACTCCCTCTTCTTGAATTTATTTTTTCAGAATAAACTTTATTCAACGCTTTGAAAATAGATGAAAATCCAAAATCATTCCAATCTTTTAAACTCTTTAGCTTAGAAACTGGAAATAGTTCATAAAATAAAAACAACAACTCTTCTTTGCTTAATTTTGGAATATCATTTAAGTAAACGTTTTTATTTAAATCTTCTAGATAAACGAAAGGATTTAAACGCTTATCTAGAAGAAATTTATTTAAATTGGGCATTAAAATGCTTTTATTATAAATTTCAATAGTAGTATATTCTCTTGGCACATTATCATAAAAGTCGTTATTCAAAAAAGAATCTAAAATAATAAATTTATTATCCTTAACACCTACATTTCTTCCATCTAAAGTCTTTAAAAAGCCATCCTTACTAATATAAACCAAAGTATTTAAATCCTTTGTAGCATTAAAGATTAGCCTTGCATTGTTATAAACCTTAGATTGTATTGAATGTCTAATATTATTATCTACTGCTAATTCTTTGTCATTCTTTAATAATGAATTTATATTTTTTTCCTTTAACGCCTTATAAGCTAATTCAATATATTCTAAAGCACAACTATTTACCAAAGTAAGTTGCTCTCTTTTTAGCAAATTAATAAGAAACATCAATTCTTCCTTTTCAAGGCTACGATAAAAACTAAAATCATTTAAATCAATACCAAAACCAAAAGTAAAACTAAATATTAAATAAAAAATTGCAATGTTTTTTTTCAATCTAGCTTCCTCCCTTTAACTAACTACATCAGACAACTCTAAAAAAACAGGACAATGATCACTTCCCATTACTTTGTCTAAAATTAGAGATTTTTTAACATTTCTCTTAAAAAATTCATTAACAACAAAATAATCAATTCTCCAGCCCATATTTCTCTCCCTGGCCCTTGTCCTATAGCTCCACCAAGTATAACAACCGGGTTCCTTATTAAATATCCTAAATGTATCCACATATCCTTTGTTCAAAAAACTATCTAGCCAAGTTGTTTCTTCAATATAATATCCGGGAGAGTCTCTATTAGAATCAGGATTTATAAGGTCAATCTCGGTATGGGCAATATTAAAATCACCACAAATTACCACATTTTTTCCGCCATTTACAAAAGAATCCATAAGATTCTCAACATAAGATAAAAAATCAAGTTTATAAACAAGTCTTCTTCTTAAAGCTTGAGAATTAGGAAAATAACCGTTAATCAATACAAAATTATCGTAGTATGCTATAAGGCCTCTACCTTCATTGTCAAAAATTTCTTTTCCAAGTAAGTTTACAGCAATAGGTTTAACTTTGGAGTAAATACAAACGCCACTATAGCCTTTAATCTTTGACTTTGAAAAGTAAGAATAATAATTTTCAAGAATTAAATCCTTTGGCAACTGATCTTTTAAAGCTCTGGTTTCTTGAACACATAAAATATCTGGAGTATATTCTCTTACAACCTCAAGAAAACCTTTCTTTAAAACAGATCTAATTCCATTTACATTCCATGAAATTAATTTCATAAATCCTCTCTAAATTTAAATCAAACATAAATCTTTAATCCATCATAAGCTAAATAGATATTATCTTTTTCTAAATAATCAAATTCCTCATGCATTATATCGTGTGCAATATGCGTAAAGTAAGAAATTTTAGGATTGATTTTTTTAACCTCACAAATAGCCTCTGAAAAATTTAGATGCGCAGGATGAGGCTTAATCCTCATAGCATCTATTATAAGTAGATCTAAATTTTTTAAATAATCATAAGACACTTCAGGAATAAATTTAACATCAGTAAGATAAGCTAAATTTCCTATCCTATAACCTAAACTAACTATCTCTCCGTGAATCAAAGGAATTGGGACTATCTTTAAATCTTTAAAAAAAATGGGCTCAAAATCTCTAATAACATTGGGAATAACATTTGCCTTTCCACTTACAGAGGGTTTGGATGAAAAATTATGCGAAAAAGCATTCACTATGTGAACCATAGTAGTATCTCTAGCATAAATATTTAAAGAAGCATCTCGTGTATAAAACTTAATGTCATCAAAACCCATAATATGATCATAATGTTCATGGGTGTAAAGCACCAAATCAAGCTTATCTACATTCTCTCTTAAAAGTTGTTGCCTAATATCAGGCCCTGTATCAATCAACAATTTAATATCAGAAGATACCTTAAGAAAAAAAGAACTTCTCAATCTTTTATTTTTGCTAAAACTTGAAGTACAGACTCTACAGCTACAATTCAACATAGGAACACCACTTGAAGCACCAGTTCCCAAAAAGGTCCCGACCATATGTTACTACCTTTCGCCTGTAAACATACTCTATTTTAACACAATATTTTATATTAAACAAAAATAAACTCTCTTAATCAAAGAGCCTTCGCCTTACATCTAAAATTAAATTAACACTATTTAATAAGCAATTCTGTAAACTATTTTGGAAAAAATGCTTTTATGCTTATAATTATTTAAGGAAAAATTATTTTTATGGATACGCAAATTTATGAACTCATTTTCTTAACCAGCTTTAGCATATTTTTAATAGTAAATTTATTTAACTTTAAAAAAGAATTTACTTATGAAGACTATTTCATAATATTCCCAGGTGCGTTTTTTGTAATAACTTTATACTTTACAGAAATCAATCCATTAATGCTATATATTGGCAGTATATTCTTAATCTTTATGATAATCATCTTCTTTAAAAACATAAAGACAATAATAAATAGAAGAAGAAGAACTAAGAGCAAGCTTATAAAGGAATCAAAAAGAATATTTCTTTCAATCTTGCTAAAAACAATACTTGTAATGCCCACTATTTTAACCGTTATTATTGCAACCATTTTTTCATACTTGGCACTTTTTGTAAATTACCCCAAAGATGAAGGCAATAGCTATAAAATTGGATTCATAAGAATTAAAGATCACAAAAATGATTTAAACTTATCGATTTGGTATCCTGTAAGCTCAACATTAGGCCTTAAAAAACAAAATCCATTTCTTTTGTATGAATTTAATCCTTTTTTCATAAATGAAATGAACTATTTACCAAAACAGAATAATATATACAAAGAAGCCTTTATTAGTAATAACCAAAAACTATATGATTCTATCTTAATTATACTTCCTTATTATTCTCACGATTCAATGTTCAAATCCCTAATTAGCAAGCTTGTTAAGAAAGGAAAAATTGTTTATTTGTATTCACCAAAATACAAACATATGAAAAGTTACGATTTTATTAAAAATAGCAATAAAAGTATATTTAGCTATGTAATCAACAAAAGCATTAGCTATTTAATTGAACCAGTCAATATCTTTAATGAAAAAGCTGATATCACATCTACTGAAGATGATATTCAAAACATTATTGAACTAGCAAAATCAAGCCAAAATTTAAAATTTTTAAATTCTAAAATGAACCTTAATAAACTAACGTTAATTACACTAGGAAATCAAGCAAATATTGCTAATTTTATCATTACAAAAAACACAAACATAGCAAAATATATCAATATAGGGGGAAAACCACAAACAATAAGAAATTTAAAAAACTTACAACTAATTCTAAAAGAAAATGAAAAAGAGCTCCATACAAGAGTTAATAATACAAATTCTATAAAGCTAATAAACATAAGTAATATTGCAGAAATTTCTGATCTTATTTTTAGCAGAAACTATTTAAAAAGTTTTAATTTTTTAAAAAACAAAAAATCAATGCTATCAAAATTCAACTCTATAGTTGCTGAAATTAATAAATTTATTGAAGAGGAAAAATAATAATGATAAAAAAATTCTTGCTATTTGCAATGATCAATATCTTTCTAACAAATAAAGCTCATAGTAATGAAGAGGTAATCGAAATAAGTACTAAAATACAAAAAGAAAAGTATATTCCCTTTTTAATAAGTAGGGGAAAAGCTCAATTAGAAGACCTTGTAAAATATACTCTAGAAATAAATCCAGATCTTGACAAAGATTATGTAAATAATATAGCTAAAACCTATATAGACGAATCTTTGATTGAAGGGATTAATTACGACATTGCATATGCTCAAATGCTACTAGAAACAGGGGCTCTAAAATTTAATGGGATAGTATCAAAAGAACAACACAATTTCTCAGGAATAGGCGCTACTAATAATCTTACAAAAGGAAATTCTTTTCCCAATATTAAAGAAGGAATTAAAGCTCATATTCAACATTTAAAAGCTTATGCATCAAAACAAAATATCAACTCAAGTGTGGTTGACCCTAGATTTTACCTTGTTAAAAGAGGTTCTGCTCCAACAATATATGATTTGACTGGAAAATGGGCAAAAGACAAATTTTACGATAAAAAGCTTAAAAAAATATTATTAGAAATATTAGAATATAATAATGCAAATAAAAGCTAAAAGCTCACTATATTATTTTCTAGAAGAGATATACTCAAAATACAATAAAAAAAAATTTATACATCCTGATCCTTTAGAATTTTTATACAAGTATGAAAAAAAAGAAGACATTGAGCTTGTAGGCCTAATTAGTTCTTCATTGTCACTTGGAAGGGTAGAAAAAATTTTAGAAGCAATAGAGAAAATACTCAAACCACTTGGCAAATCCCCTTCCGAGAGCCTTAAGCTAGTCAATGAAAAAGACTTAAAAGACATATTTAAAGGATTTGTTTATAGATTTTTTAAAGAAGAAGACATTGTAAGACTACTATGCACCTTAAAAATAATAAAAGAACAGTATCATACACTTGAAAATCTTCTTTACAGTATTTATTACAAAAACCAAAATTTTATACTTAGTATAGATAAATTAATAAAGCATATGGAAAAAATAAACGGAAGAGAATTTGGGATACTACTTCCAAAACCTTCAAAGGGAAGTTCTTGTAAAAGACTTTTTTTATTCTTAAGATGGATGATACGCAAAGATGATGTCGATTTGGGCATTTGGAACAAATTCAATCCCAATAAGCTTATAGTACCAATGGATACACATATGACAAGCATTGCCTCAAAACTATTTAAAATCAAAGAAATAAAAAACGTAAATCTTAAAAAAGCAATAAAAATTACAAGCTATTTTTCAAAAGAAAATAAAGAAGATCCTGTAAAATACGATTTCTCTTTAACCAGATTTGGAATAAATAGAGATTTTAATAAAGAAAAATTACTAAAAAATATTGATAAACTATAAAATTTGAGTACAAAACCTTTAAAATAAAAGATACTCAAATCATTAAAATAAAAATACCAATTTATCATAAAATAAAAAGGAGAATCAGTGAACAACCTTAAAGACAAAATAAATGCTTATAGCAAATTAATTTTGGGGTCTTGGCAATTTGGAGGAGGATATTTTAAACAAGTTGAAAAAGAAACCGCCAAAAAAATATTAAAAAAAGCATATGATCACGGGATTAGGAATATTGATACTGCAAGAGCTTATGGGAATGGAATTTCAGAAAAAATAATTGGCGAAATAATATCGGAGAATCCAACAATAAGAGAAAATATTTTAATTGCAAGTAAATGCTATCCAATGGAAATTTCAGAATATGCAAAGAACTTCAATGAAAGTCTTCAAAATTTAAAAACTGATTATATAGATATTTACTATATACACTGGCCTAAAAACGATTTTGACCTAAGACCAATCGCATCATTTCTTGAAGAAATGAGAGCAAAAGAAAAAATAAAATATGTAGGTGTAAGTAATTTTGAAATATCTCACATGGAAAGCATAAAAAAAGTTTGCAAAATTGACGTAAACCAAATAGGATACAACCCCCTATTTAGAAATAAAGAAAAAGATGTAATTCCTTACTGCGAAGACAACAATATTGCTACCATATCATATTCAACAATTGCTCAAGGACTTTTATCTAAAACTAATATAAAAGACAAAAACAAATTTAATAATAACATAACAGAAAAATTGGTACTTTTTAAAAAAGAAATTTGGCCTTATACTTTAAAAACCATAAATAAACTTGAAAAGATAGCAAAGAGAAATAATTTAACAATTTTAGAACTAACATATTCATGGCTTAAAAAAACAAAATTAAGCGGATTTATAGTGGGCTTCAGCAAAGAAAATCATGTAGAATCAAACTTTAATTCATTTAAAGTAGAAATTAATGACAAAGTACACAAAGAGATTACATCAATCTTAGATGATTTTAATCATCTAACAAATAATTTTTCAAATTTATTTAACAAAAAAATTTGAAAAATTATAAAAACTAATATTTATTTAACTGTAGAGGGCATTAGAATTTCCTAAAATTCTAATGCCCTCTACAGTTAAATAAATATTAAAAATAAAATCTATCTCAATTAATGGCAAAAGTAGACTCGCATTACCCCCAGTAATTATCAAATTGAATTCTTTTTTATACATCCTTTTAATATCGCGATAAACACCTTCTATTAAATACTTATATTGATAAAATAAACCGCTGTTTACGCTTCCAGATGTAGTTTTCTCTAAAAGATTACTTGGGGTGCTAATGGGAAACCTCTTCAAAAGATAGGCATTATCTAATAAAGAATTAAAATTTATCAAAGGACCAGAATTAATAAGACCACCAAGTATTCCATCATGCCTACTAATGGCAAAAATGGTACAAGCTGTTCCAAGATCCACTACCAAAACATTTTCCAATGAATAATTTTCAATAGCCGCAACAAGATTGGCAAAAACGTCTGAACCTAATAAAAATTTACCACTTTTGTAGGGATTAAATGTTAAGTTATAATTTAAATCAAAGCTAATAAACAAGGATCTTATCTTAAAAAAAGAAAAAACGACCTTTTCAAATATTCCGTTAAGAACAGGAACAACACTACTTATAAAAATTTGATTTACATTAAAATCAAAATTTTCTTCAAAAAAACCATAAACCTCATCATAACTTAACATAAGATTTGTTTTCATTTTAATAAATAAATTAACTTTATTATCTTCAAATAAGGCAAAAGCAATACTAGTATTTCCAATATCAATTATCAATTCTGATAATAAAAGCTTATTCATAAATATTTATTTTTTTAGCAATTTTGTCAAATCTTAACAAAAGATTAAAAGTCTTATTTTGTTTAGCCGTTGCTTTGATAACCAAAATTTTACTCAAGGGGTAATACTTCCAACCATTAGAATATATATAAAACTTATAATCTGTAAACCAATCAATTTCTCTAAATCTAACCAAAGTTGGATTTAATATATTTCCAAAAAATATATAGCTTGAATAATTAATCTCTTGATCAAAATTAACCACAACCTTGGTATCGGTAATTTCACGATTTAAAATCCTAGACGCAGTATATATCCATCTGATAGATCCATGGCCAGAAATGAAGATAAATTGAGGCATATATTGATTATCAATAATATCAGAATAATAGCTTTCATAAGGAATTACTTTGACATAATCACTTATTAAAAAATAATAAATCAAATTAAATGAAAGCTTTAATATTAAATCATCTCTCAAATAAGATGCTATTTTTTTAAGAACCCCAGAAATCTTTAACGCATGCTCAACAACATCAGATGAATTAATATTATTATTCAAAATATACACTCTTCCTTCATCTGTAACACCAAATAAAGTAAATACAAATTTATAAAGCTCCTTTTTAAAACTTAAATAAACAAAATCATCATTGCTAATCTTAAGAAAAGTAAGATAATTAGAAAGAATATTGTAAGTTTGACTAAAATCAAAATTAGAACTTAATATTTTTTTAGAATCTTTGAGAAGATTTAAAGCATCATTTAATTTAGAATCGTTTTCAGATAAAGCAATTTTTTCCAAAAGACACGGATCTTCCTTTAAATAAACTATAAGTCTTTCTTTCTCAAGAGAATCAATAAAAGTTTTATTTCTTGATAAATAAGAAAAAAATTTATCGATTTGATCTGAATTAGCATAATAACATAAACTTAAATAAGTAAGTTTATGTTCATTTTTAACCAACAAAGAATCCAATTTTAAAAATATTGATTCGTGATTTCCTCTCATTAAAGATTCTGCTAAAAAACAAACCATTAAATTTTCATCAAAGTCAAAAGCATCATATTTAAGCCAACCCCCCTTTGAAACATTAAAATTAGCAGGATTGTTCCAATAATCATAAGCACTTTGTCTAAAATTATTTAGAGTATCATTAAAAGTTTTATTATCCACCTCTTTAATTTTTGAATACATAACAGAATGATCTAATACCTTACTTTGATTGTTTTCTATACTGGAATTTGAAATATTTTTCTTTAATGAATCAATATAAATAGCATTGCCAATTTTAAATGTTGCTTGAGGAGAAATTAAAATATCTTTTTCTCTTATCTTTACATTTTCTCCTAAAAAGACTTTATATTCCAAACTCTCTCCTTGTCTTATTGAAACAGAAGACTTATCTAATAGAACTTCATGTCGGTCTTCAACTTCATAGCTTAGCAAAAAGCTCTTAGAGAGATTTGATTCAATACTAAAATTATTTTCTGAATCAAGCAAAAATCCCAGAAAAATATTTTTCTCAAAATAAACATAAATACCTGAGTCTTGCACTTTATAAGAGACAGGCAACAGATTTAATCCTGTTTCTAAAACAACAAGTGGATTAAGTTTGGACAAAAGTATCCTAAGTCCCCTAACATTAACGACAATATCATTTAAAACATATTCACTATTTTTAACTTTATTATTTACTTCTAATTTTATATCTTTTAAAAAAAATACATTTAAGTTTAAATTCCTAAATTGCAGAAAAATAACAACAAATAATATTAAAACACCAAGCAATAAATTAAAAGCTCCTGACCTTAAAAACCCTTTCATATGATGATTCTAATCATAAAAAATCAAAATATCAATATTGATTGCATAAAAACAAAAAAAATAATAACATTATAGGTTAGTTGATTGGTTAGTCGAATAGGAGTAAAAAATATGAAAATTCCTAAAAATTATATTCCGGGAACAAATCCCTACAAGTCTCTACCTAAAAAACCTGTTATTGAAAACAAGAAAAAAATTACTAAAAAACAAGAACAAATTAATTCAGAAATTATGAAATCGCAAGAGCGTATTTTAAAGTTATATATGAGACGCCTGCAAAAAAAAGATCAAATAACTCTTCAAAATTTTATTCTAGAAGGACATAGGGTTGGTTCCAAAATTTTCAATAATTTGCCAAAAACACTAAAAGAAATAATAGCTTTAATGAATATAGAATCTTTAAAAGTGCTTAAAAAAAATACAAAAAATCCAATTAAAATGCTTTACATAAAATTTTCAAGCTGGACCTTAAACAAGCTAATCAAGACACTCTACATTGAATCTAACACCAATAAAACTGCAAAAAATAAATAATTATTTTCAAATATCTTACTTATTAAATCTTTTATTAGCGACTTTTCTTACAATGTCTATTGTTGATTTATTATCTGAATAAATAAAAAAATCTTTCAAGGACCATCTTTTATTGTTACTAGGCTCTAAAATATACATTGAATCTAAGATATCTAATGTCATTTTATTGCCACAATAAAATTCACCAACCATGCCCAATTTATTTCCAATAGCCAAACATGCTGCAATATCCCAAAGTCCCACAAAAGAAAAATAGGCCTTATAAGAACCTGTAAAAAGTTTAGCAAAAGAATAAACACAAGAGCCATTAATATGAACATGAGAAGAAATATTAAGATCAAATGACCTTATAATAGGCTTTGAAATTGCAAGCAAACTGTGATTATTATAATATTCAGAATTAGTAAAAATAAACTTATTAAAATCTTTTCTTAAAGGATAGCTACCAATGTTTTTTTTAGCATAAAATACACTATCTTTAAAAGTAATAAAAAACTCTCCGCTTAAAGGAAGAGAAATAGCTCCTTCAATAATTTTGCCACCACTAGCACAAGCCAGCGATATTCCATATGAAGGAAGACCTGCAGCAAAAGAAGAAGTTCCGTCAATCGGATCAATAATAAAAGTACTCTCTGACAATAGCGCATCTTTGATATACTCTTCTTCATAAGTAGATATTGTCTCTTCTCCAAGCACAAAATTACCGGGCTTTTTGATTTCTTTAGATAAAAATTGCTCAATTTGCTTATCAACCTGAGTTACAATAGACCCATCAGGTTTAAAATCTAAACTTAATTTAGCACAACCACTTAATGCAAGCCTAGTTGACTCATTTAACAAAAATATAATTTTTTCAAAATCCCAATCCATTTTTGTCTCTACTCTTTTATTAAGAATAAATTCTAAAATTGAAAAAACATCTCTACAAGCATTATGCTTTGACAAATTCAAAATTTTTTCATAAAGAACCTCTAAAACAAAATGCTCTAAATTATAATGGCTCTTGCTAAAGAGAATATAAAAATCATAAATATCTATACTAACATTTTTTTCTTCTCAATTTCATAAACTCTATAAATAGCAAAAATTGAGAAAATTTACCAAACACAAACTCTTTTCCCTAATAAACATACATAGTTACCAATTTCAATAACAATGCTCTGATTCAAATTTAAAAATCCCATAACACAATATAATACACATATCACTTATAAATTAAATAAATACTCATTAACATAATTTAATACTTCAAAAGGATTTATATTCTTACTAGCTGTCATAACATAAAGATTAATAATATTGACACACTAATAACAAAAAAGCATATCCATGCCATAAATAGATATTTCGCCTATTAGATAAATTTCAAATTAGTTATTATTTATACAATAATAACTAAAAATTTCTCATCTACTTTATCTAAAGATGTAAAAATTCAATTTGAACTTAAAAAAGCTGTTTTTCAATTTTTTGGCAAGTAAAATTTAAACATAATACCAACTAGATTTAATTATATTACTCTTAAGACAATTTCTGCTCTTAAATAATAGTTTTAAATACTTTTGTTATTAATCCTTATAACTAGCTTTTTTTTATTAATAAAATTTAAAAAAAAGGAATTTAAAAAATTAAACCTCGCCCATAATTTCAAACCATATTATTTAAAATAGGAATTGAAAGTTCAAAGCCAAAGGTTTTTTTAGAAACTTTAACTATAGGAACTCCTTGTCTTCTTTTATATTCACTTTTAAAATAAAGATTTAAAACTTTATCAACCGTACCTTTTTCAAAATGAAGATAAATTGAATCTACAGATTCATTACCAAGCAAATATCTATTTAAAATAACATCAAGAACCTCATATTTTGGAAGATAATCACTATCTTTTTGGTTAAACCTTAATTCAGCCGAAGGCTCCTTTAAAATAATATTAACAGGAATAATGTATTGATCAAACTTTTCATTAATATACTTAGCAAGATCATAAACCTCCGTCTTAAAAAGATCTCCTATCAAAGCAAGTCCCCCACAAGTATCCCCATAAAGGGTACAATAACCAACTGCAATCTCACTTTTATTGCCAGTATTTAAAAGCAAAGAATTTTGAGAATTGCTATAAGACATTAATATAAGCCCTCTTAACCTAGCTTGTAAATTTTCTCCAGTAATACCTTCAACATCAAAGTACTCTTCAAAAAATCTACTGCTTACATCAAACAAGTCTTTTATTGGCATTTCAATCAATTTAAAACCTAATTTTTTAGAAAGCTCTCTAGCATCAGAAATAGAATCTGATGCTGAAAATTTACTAGGCATAGAAATTCCAACAACATTCTCAGCGCCCAAAGCAAAACATGCAAGACACGCAACAAGAGCAGAATCAATACCCCCAGATAACCCCAAATGCACCTTAGAAAATCCCGAAAAATAAATATATTCTCTCAAAACAAAAGATATTGCTAAAATAATTCTTTCAAAAAGCTCATTACATGTATCAAATTTTAAATCTTGAAATGCATCATTAGATATAAAATCAAATTCAAATCCTTTTGCTTGCTTTACCTTACCAAAATTATTAATAAAAAAGCTACACCCATCATAAACTGCAGAATCTTCAGCTCCATAAAAATTTGAATAAACAACATTCAGGTTGTTCTCAACAGCAACTCTTTCAAAGAATTTTAACCTAAGATTATTTTTGTCCTTAGTGAAATAAGATTTAGACGGTATTATTAAATACTGAGCCTGCTTTAAATCCTCACCAAATTTAGAATTCAATCCTTTAAACAGTAAAGCATCCTCAAAATTTAATACAGCAAATACTTTATTCTTATAACTAAAAAACCCGGGTAAATTGCATTGTGATACACTTAGAATCACTTTATGATTACTAATAACAGAAACAACATCTACAAATTTGCCGCCCTTGTAAACACTATGGCCAAAAACAATCAAAGTACTATCATTAACCTGTTCTCTCATAAATTCAATGAACTTACATATATTTTGAGAATATTTAGAACACTCAAACAAATCGCTATACTTAATTTTGCTTAAAAACATAGAAGGAAAAACTAAAACTTCTGATCCCCTAAGCAAGGCTTCATCATAATTAATTTTAAAATCGGCAATACACTTATCAAAATCTAAAAATCTATATTTAGTTTGAGCAATGCTTATTTTCATAGGTAAATAATAAGCAATAACACATTAAATTACAACAAAACATTTAATAACTTTGCAAAAATTAATACTCATCCACACTCTAATAATACCTTAAAAATTAAGAGTATCTATAAATGCACTAAAAACAAACAAAATCTAAAAATGGTATTAAAAATATTCTGATAAATAAAAAATTAAAATTTTTTATTTTGACAAAAAAATACACACCAACATCTTGCTAAATAACAATATGTATCAATACAACACTATTACTGCAAGCTTAAGAAAAATATATATCTTGCAAATGATCAAAATGAGTCATTT
Organism: Borreliella japonica; assembly: GCF_900099615.1. GTDB lineage: Bacteria > Spirochaetota > Spirochaetia > Borreliales > Borreliaceae > Borreliella > Borreliella japonica. Next base: position 371,378 of record NZ_FMTE01000002.1, read on the forward strand.
TTACTAAATTTTAAGAAAGAAAAAAATTTGTAAAATATTTTTTTTAAAGATAAAATGCTTTATCAAAGGAGGAAACATGGAAAAAAAAGAAAGTAAAAACGAAACCGAAAAAACCAACAAACAAGATAACAAAAATACAAAATCTCAAAAAAAAGAAAACTTGGATTTGGCAAATTCTGATAAAAAAATTACCGAACTTGAAAATGAAATCTCCAATCTTAAAGATTTGTATTTAAGAAAACAAGCAGAATTCGAAAACTTCAGAAAAAGATTAGAAAAAGAAAAAGACAATTTTGTTAAATTTGCAAATGAAACCATAATGAAAGATGTCGTTAATTTCCTTGATAACCTAGAACGGGCTATTAACTCTTCAAAAAAATCTAAAGATTTTGACAGCCTATTAACAGGAATCAGCATGATTGAAAATGAAATACTATCAATCTTTGATAAAAAATATAATTTAAAAAAATTTGGAGAAAGCGGAGAAAATTTTGATCCAAGTCGTCATGAAGCAATAAGCATTGAAGAGAAAGAAGATCTTAAAAATCCAGAAATAGTAGAAGTATACCAAAAAGGATATTGCTACAACGAGAGAATATTAAGAACAGCTAAAGTTAAAGTTGCTCAAAGTAAAAATTAATTAGAAAAGAGGAGGTTTATAATATGGGCAAAATAATAGGTATCGACCTGGGAACAACAAATTCATGCGTAGCTATAATGGAGCATGGAAAACCAGTTGTAATACAAAATTCAGAAGGAGGAAGAACTACTCCGTCTATTGTTGCATACACAAATAAAGGCGAAAGGCTTGTAGGACAAGTTGCAAAAAACCAAATGGTTACAAACCCTGAAAACACAATTTATTCTATTAAAAGATTCATGGGAAGAAGATTTGAAGAGGTTGCAAGCGAAATAAAAATGGTTCCTTATAAAATAGAAAAGGGACTAAATGGCGATGCAAGAGTAAACATTTCCAATATAAAAAAGCAAATGTCACCACCTGAGATCTCAGCAGCAACTCTTACAAAAATGAAAGAAACAGCAGAAGCTTACTTAGGTGAAAAAGTTACAGAAGCTGTAATTACAGTTCCTGCTTACTTTAACGATGCTCAAAGACAAGCTACAAAAGATGCTGGCAAAATAGCGGGTCTTGAAGTAAAAAGAATCGTTAACGAACCAACTGCCGCTGCTCTTGCTTATGGGATTGAAAAAAAACACGAAGAGATTGTTGCTGTTTACGACCTTGGTGGAGGAACATTTGACATTTCAATACTGGAGCTTGGAGATGGTGTTTTTGAAGTAAAGTCAACCAATGGAGACACACATCTTGGAGGTGACAATTTTGACGACGAGATAATAAAGCATTTAATTTCAGAATTCAAAAAAGAAAGCGCTATTGATTTGTCAAACGACAAAATGGCCCTTCAAAGACTCAAAGAGGCAGCTGAAAAAGCTAAAATAGAGCTATCAGGCTCTCAAGAGGCTTCTATAAATCTTCCATTTATTACAGCAGATGCAAACGGCCCAAAACACTTACAATACACTCTAACAAGAGCAAAATTCGAACAAATGGTAGACCATTTAGTTCAAAAAACAAAAGAACCATGCCTTAAAGCTATTAAAGATGCAGGGCTTAAAGCTTCTGACATTAATGAAGTAATACTTGTAGGCGGATCAACAAGAATTCCTGCTATTCAAAAAATTGTAAAAGATATATTCGGACAAGATCCCAACAAAGGAGTAAATCCAGATGAAGCTGTAGCAATTGGGGCTGCTATTCAGGGTGGTATTTTAACCGGAGAAACTAAAGACATGGTACTTCTTGACGTTACTCCGCTCTCACTAGGAATAGAAACACTAGGTGGTGTAATGACCAAACTTATTGAGCGAAACACTACAATTCCTACAAAAAAAAGTCAAGTATTCTCAACAGCTGCTGACAATCAAACCTCTGTTGATATCAAAGTCCTTCAAGGTGAACGTGAAATGGCAGCACAAAATAGAATACTTGGTAATTTTATACTTGATGGAATACCAGCAGCACCAAGAGGAGTACCTCAAATTGAAGTTAGTTTTGACATTGATGCTAATGGAATAGTTCATGTGTCTGCAAAAGATATAGGAACAGGCAAAGAACAAAAAATTAGAATTGAATCATCATCGGGGCTCTCTGAATCAGAAATAGAACGCATGGTAAAAGATGCAGAAGCTCATGCAGAAGAAGATAAAAAATTAAAAGAAAATATTGAAACAAAAAATACAGCTAATTCTTTAATTTATCAAACAGAAAAATCATTAAAAGAATATTCTGAAAAAATTTCAAGCGAAGACAAAGAAGCTATTGAAAATAAAATAAAAGAATTAAAAGAAAGTCTTGAAAAAGAAGACATTTCACTTATAAAATCTAGAACAGAAGAACTTCAAAAAGCTTCTTACAAGATAGCTGAAATGATGTATAAAGATTCTTCCCAACAAAATGCAAGCAACCAACAAGAAAATGCTACTCAAAACAATACAAGCGAAGAGGGAAAAGAAGCTGATTACGAAGTTGTTGACGAGGATAAAAAATAGTGAAAAAAGATTATTATGAAATTTTGGGGCTCTCAAAAGGAGCCTCAAAAGATGAAATAAAAAAAGCTTATAGAAAATTAGCAATTAAATATCACCCTGACAGAAATCAAGGAAATGAAGAGGCCGCTTCTATCTTTAAAGAAGCTACTCAAGCTTATGAAATTTTAATAGATGATAATAAAAAAGCCAAATACGACAGATTTGGACATTCCGCTTTTGAAGGAGGAGGATTTGAAGGATTTTCAAGTGGATTTAGTGGATTTTCAGACATCTTTGAAGATTTTGGCGATATTTTTGATTCATTTTTCACTGGGAACAAAGGACAAGAAAAAAATAGAAAACATTCAAAAGGCGAAGACTTAGGATATAACATAGAAATATCTCTTGAAAATGCATACTTTGGTTACAAAAATGATATAAACATAACAAGACAAATACTCTGCCATTCTTGTATTGGAAAAAAATCCGAAAAAGGTACAAGTCCTTCGATATGCAACATGTGTAACGGCAGCGGAAGAGTAGTACAAGGCGGAGGATTCTTCAGAGTTACAACAACATGTTCTAAATGCTACGGCACAGGTAAAATAATATCAAACCCTTGTAAATCTTGTAAGGGAAAAGGAAGTATTGCAAAACAAGAAGCTATTCAATTAAACATTCCTTCAGGTATTGATAATAACCAACAAATAAAAATGAAAGGCAAAGGGAATGTTAATCCAGACAACCAAGAATATGGTGATCTTTATGTAAAAATATTGATAAGATCTCATAAAATATTTAAAAGAAATGGAAAAGATCTCTACGCAATGCTTCCAGTAAGCTTTACTCAAGCAGCCCTTGGAAAAGAAGTAATAATAAAAACAATCGCTTCAAAAGAGATTAAAATACAAATTCCAAAAGGAATAGAAAATGAAGAGCAAATTTTAATTAAAAACGCAGGAATGCCAATTCTTCAAACTGAAAAATTTGGAAATTTGATATTAATCACCAAAATAAAAACACCTAAAAATTTAAATTCCAATGCTATCAAACTTTTTGAAAACTTGAGCAAAGAATTAAGAGATGGTGATGAAATAGATTTACTCAAAGTATAATATGTACATAACTCATGCCAATTCAATAATTGAAAGTATAAAAAACAATAAAGGATTTGAACTTTATATATCAAAAAAAAGTTCAAAAACTAAAGAAATTGAAAAACTGGCTAAAACACACAATATAAAAATAATAAGAATAAGCATAAATGAACTTGACAAAATTCTTAAAAACAAAGATCACAGGGGATTTGCATTAAAATTAAAACTTGAAAAAATTAAAAATGTAAAAACACAAGCTAAAGATTTTGAAGACTTGCTAGAAGCATTTAAAAAAAAAGAAAATGCTTTCATTTTACTTCTAGACGAAATAGAAGACCCCCAAAACTTTGGAGCAATTCTTAGAACAGCAGAACAGTTTAGTATAGATCTTGTAATTACTACTCAAAAACGTAGCGCAAAAAACAATTTGACAGTTTTGCGCACTAGCTCTGGCGCAAGTCAGTATGTAAAAAAAATAACAGTGACTAATATAAACAACACAATAAATTTTTTAAAAAAACATGGCTTTTGGATATACACAGGTGACGTTAAAGGACAAGATATAAACAAAATTAAAATAAACGACAAAAAAATTGCACTCATTTTAGGAAATGAAGGAAAAGGCGTGCACAAGCTAATAAAAGAAAATTCTGATTTTTTAATAAGGATCCCGACTAGTGGTAAAATAGACTCGCTTAATGTTTCTGTATCCACGGGTATTTTAATCTTTGAAATCAAAAGACAATTAAATTTACTCTAAAAGATTAAGTAAATAAAAACTTTATTTAAAAGCAAAAAAACATCTAAATAAACTATTTTAAAAAATTTCCCAACTCAACAGACGCAATAAACCCTTCAGCAGCGGCAGTAATGGCCTGAGCATAAAGTTTATTACTAACATCTCCACACGAAAAAACACCTTCAACACTTGTTTTAACAACATCTTTAGTTACAATAAACCCTTCTTCATCTAAATCCAAAAATCCTTTTAAAAATTCTGTATTCGGCTTATAGCCAACAGCCATAAATACAGCATTTACTTCCAATTCATGAACAACATTATCTTTTTTATTAAAAATTTTAACCAAAGAAACAAAAGATTTGCCATTTACTTCTATGGCTTCTGAATTATACAAAATTTCAATATTCGGCAACTTTGCAACACTATCTCTTAACATAGCAATAGCTCTAAGATAATCTTTCCTTACAATAATATAAACCTTATCCGCTAATCTGCTTAAATAAATTGATTCTGAAAGAGAAGTATTCCCTCCACCAATTACTGCAACCCTTTTCCCTTTAAAAAGATGTCCATCACAAATAGCACAAACCGAAATACCCCTATTCCAAAATAAATCTGAATTTTTAAGAGTTTCAAGTTTTTTGGGTTTTGATCCCACAGCAATAATAACAGCTCTACTTTTATAAATATAATTTTCTGTATAAAGGTAAAAAATGCTATTTTCTCTTTTTATAGAAAAAACAGTTTCGGAAAAAGTTTTAGCTCCAAGATTTACTACTTGCTCTCTCATATTCAACATCAAATCTCTGCCACTTATTCCATTCTTAAAGCCGGGATAATTATAAACTTCTGTGGTTGTGGTAAGCTGTCCTCCGGGTTCAGGACCTTCTAAAATAGTAGCCTTATAATTACTCATAACAGAATAAATCCCAGCCGTTAATCCAGCAGGACCAGATCCTACAATTATCACATCTTCAATAAATTCTATCTCTTTTTGAGATAATTTTTTTCTTTTGGTCAGATTTACATCAATGGTTTCGAATTCTAACATATCTAAACTTCAAGCCTCTCTTAAAGATTTTAATACAAATCTTAGCATTGCTAAAATCAATATTAAATACTTAAAATCGACTCATAAGTTTATTGACATTAACTTCAAAAACAGAACATGGAACAAGAATGCCAAAATTATTTAAAACATAAGGCGAAATTTCCCCAAAACTACCTATATTAAAGCCTTCAATCAAAATATCCGCCCCCCTACCATTAATATAAAAAGTGGTTTTTGATTCTCTTAAATTAATCTCAATATTTAAATAATAAAAAAGCGTTGCAACAATTGAATTAATTTCATTAAAAGAAATTTCTTTACCAGCCATTAAAAAAGCTAAATTAGTAAAAGTACTTGTTCCTTCAATAGTATCCAAATTCTTTAAAGCTACTTTACCAACCTCAAAAATTTTATGCGGATAAGGAAAATTAGAACTAACACTTTCTGATTTTAATAAATTAGGAATTATTGATGCCCTAATATATTCATAATTCTCTGTCATTGGATTAGATACTTTTAAAAAATTTTGATCATCAATATTCATTCTATCAATAAAATCTTTCTTAGAGCCCATGTAATTATAAATCATCTCTTGAAATCCCATACCCACCATTAAATTTCTAACATCTCTTGAAAACTCTTCTAAATCGCTAAGCCTCCCCACTGCAAAGGCCTTAGGAAGCTCTGGATAAAAACTTGCAAGACCTTCCCCTATCATTACATCTTCAATTATGTCAACCTCATGAAGAAAGTCGTTTCTATAAAAAGGCGGAATAATATAATTTTTAAAATCCCTAGAATAAGAATTTACTCCCATTTTTTTTAAACTAAGGCAAATACGTTCTAATGTTAAATTGCTTCCAAGCAGTCTATTGACATTTTTCACATTAAACTCTACTTCCTCTTGAAAATAATAAGGGCATACTAATTCTTCAAAATCTAAACCGAAAGGCTCTCTAAACACAGTTTTTACAGGCAAAATTTCAAAACCCATATCATAAAAATCACAAGCTACTACAGACAACGCTAACAAAGCTGCTTCAAAATCAACACCCGTAACCTCAACAAATAAATCAGTATCACCAACCTTTAAAGATCCAATATTCTTAGAATTAATTATTGGGGGGTAAGAGACTACGTTATTATTACAATCTAATAATAGCGGATACTTATCAAAATTTTTAATAATGTAAGAATATTCCAATCCTTTGGGATGCTTTTCATTTATTTCTAAAAGAGAAAGCTCACAATCCATTCCCAAGGGAACAAACTTATGATTAGGAGATGAAGCAACATAACTTATTGGAAATTCAATAAAATTAGAATTATACATCCCCATTGCAACTCTTTTTCTCTTTTGACCATAACTTTGACAAAGTTTTTCTTGAAATTGAATTAGTGCCTCAAGCATTCTATCATTGGCAATCAATCCTTTTGCTAAAAATCCAAAAATAAACGGTCTAATTTGAGACATTTTAGTATCGACTAAAATTTCACCATAGAACTTTTTAAAATCTCCTTTTTTTGAAAAAAAATCATAACAGGGCATTTCTCCAAAAAAATAGGTTTTTATTTGACGCGCAAGTCCGGTATAAGACCACAAATCTGGTCTATTTGTATCATTAAATTCTATTTTGATTTTTCCTGAACTTTCATCAAACCCATCAAATTCCGCTTTAAATGGTTCGAGTAATTCTGAAATCTCTAAATTTGTAAAATTTTTTCCTATTTTATCTAAAAAAAGATTTTTGTAAATTTCTACCTTTGGCATTTTATCTTTCCTCGCCTTAAAATAACATCACCAATATCATAAGTAAAAAGATCTCTCAAATCATTTAAACCCAAGTGCATTAAAGCCATTCTATCTATTCCAATCCCCCAAGCAATAACAGGAAGATCAATACCTAAAGGCTTTGTAACTTCTGGTCTAAAAATTCCACTTCCTCCAAGTTCAAACCATCCAAGAACAGGATGTTTTATATGCATTTCAATCGAAGGTTCGGTAAAGGGAAAATATGCAGGAACATATTTAACTTCTGTAGCGCCTGCAAGCTCTTTAGCAAAAATTTCAAGAAGGCCTAGTAAAGTTTTAATGCTAACACTATCCTCAATAACAATCCCCTCAGTTTGATAAAAATCAACTCCGTGAGTTGCGTCTACTTGATCATATCTAAAACATCTAATAACTCCAAAATACCTGCTTGGATTTTTGGCATTAATTAATTGTTTTGCAGAAAGAACGGTGCCCTGAGTTCTTAAAACCAATCTCTTGGAAAGATCTTCGCTAAAGCTATATCTCCAACCTCTTGAGCCTGTTGAATATCCTGCTTCATGGACTGATTTTACATTAGAAAAATAAGGTTCGGGCAAAGATTTTTGAATACTGGGATCTGAAATGTAATAGGCATCCTTAATGTCACGAGATGGATGAAACTGAGGCATAAAAAGAGCATCGTTGTTGAAAAATTCTGTTTCTACTAAAGGACCATCAAACTCTTGAAAACCAAGACCTACTAATTTGTCTTTAATTTTAGAAATATAATCTAAATAAGAATTAAACCGCCCAATAAAAGTTTTAGCTGATGGAATATGAATATTGTAAGCTCTAAATTTTTTATTCTCATACGTTTTATTTTTTAAAATTTCGGGAGTAAGCTTAGTAAGCTCATCTCCTGTTAATTTACTTTTCATTAAAAAATTTTTCACTTCCAACCCAAAACCAGATAATCTAAACCTTAAATCAAGTTTTTCTATTATTTTAAAAAATACAGAATCTGCTCCTTTTTTCTTAGCAAAATTTGATATTAATAAAAGTTCTTCGGTTGTCAAGCTTTCTCTAAGAAGATCGGCACTTTTTGCTCTTTCTAACAAGACACGTATTTTTTGATAATTAGCCTCCAAGCCGTCTAAACAATTTATAATAATCTGATTATTTAAACCAAGAGAAATAATACCCTCTTTTAATAAATTGCCAAATGCTTTTCTCACTTCTTTAACATCAAGATCAAGCTCTAAGGCTAAATTTGAAGCCAACACTGCCTTTTGAGATACTAGATTTATTATTTTTTCCTCAACAAATCCAGCTTTTAAAACGCTAAGGCCTCTTTCTGTTGCTTTATAAAATACATTTAATTTCCTATAAATTTCTTCAATAATCTTTTTGGAACTCAACCATTCAATCGTTTTATTTGCTTGACCTTCATTAAACCCTAATTTTTCAATAATAATTGAAGCAGAAATATTATCCCCTTCTTCATTATTTAAAATTACCTTTATCTCAAGAGGATGTAATGTTTTTATTAAATTTAAATCTGCCTTCATAAATATAACCTTTAATCACCCTTGTTACTTATGCCAAGCTCTAAAATAAGCTCAACTTCACCAATAGATAACTTAGTAGCTCTAGAAATCTCTTCAGCACTCCATCCTTGCCTCATTAATTTGATTACAGAATTCCTAACAGTTTCATTATTAAGACCAATATTATCTTGATACTTAGAATCTGTTTTAACAAGAATGCCAAGAGTTTTTATTCTTTCTTCTGCTGCAATATTTAAATTCTCTAACCTTGTCTCAGATTTTACTACCTTCTCTCTCATAGTTAAAGTATTTTTCAATCTATTTTCAATATCTAAGAGCATTACCTTTAAATTCTGAGCATTAATAAACACTTCTTCTGACAATCCTTTATTTGATAAAAGATTAGAAACAACATTTTCCATATCTTTGAGATTGTCTTTAAACTTAGAACTCTCTTTACTCAAAGTATTAAATCTTTTCTCTACTTCATTTATTAAATCAAAGTTTTTATCAATGGACTCTATAGTGCTCTTTAATATACTATCTTTATTGCTAATTCTTTCATAATTATCAAGAATACTTCTCTGCTCATCAGATATCTCTTTTATTTTAGCTTTATAAATTTGCATTTCATCATAAGATTCGATTAAACTCTTATATCTACTATCAAATGAAGAGTAAAATTCAAAAAATCTATTAAAATCATTCTTAACAGCTTTAATAGATTCTTGTTCTAACTTTAACTCATTAAAAGTTTCAATAATGCCTAATGTTTCTTTTTGAATATTATAAAATTCTTTGTTAACGTTTTCAAAATTACTTTTATATTCCTGAGCAAGATCTATCTCATTTTTTAAAGTTTTCCATAATTTTTCCAACTTGTCCTTAAGAGAATAAGCCTCCAAAAATATTGAATTATTTTTTTCAAGCTCGGCATCCAGTTTTTTAAAATTTTCAATTTGAAAATTTATTTTATCATAACTATCTTCAAATTCTTTTCTCAAATCAAACTTATATTCAACCAAATTGTCTTTAATGTCGCTAATAAATTTATTAAATTTATTATCACAATTTAATACTTTAGATTCAAGTTCTAAAACATTAGCATCAACCTCTCTCAATAATTCTTTATGATTTTTCTTGAATTCAACCTCAAATTTATCAATTTGTTCTTGCAAGTTATTCTTTACGGTTTCAATCTCTAATGTTGAATGTTTTAAACTTTTTTTAAGCTCATCCTCAAGTAAATCAAACTCTGATTTTATAGACTTAGAAAACGAATTATATTCATTCTCAATTGATGTCTCAATATTATTTCTATATAAACTAATTTTTTCAGAAAATTCTGAAATATTTTTATGCATTAATTCAATTTGACCCTCAAAGCTTTCCTTATCACTAGAAATCACATCAACCATTTCTCGCCTTACTTTATCAAGAGTAGAAGACAAAGTTGTAAATTCATGCTCCAACTTTTGATTAAGCTCAAAAATCCTATCTTCAAGATTCTTTTGCTGAGTTAAAAATTTCACTTCTGCTTGAACTAAGATGTCTTCGGTTTTTTTATTAACCCTTTCATCTATCTTTTCTACTTTAAAATCAACAAATTTTTCAAGATCTAAAACCTTAAGATTTAATGAATTACCAATATTTTTAAAGTCAAGATGAACTGATTGTTCAATTTTTTTAGCCTCACTTTGCAAATTGCCAAAAATCTCTTCAGCCCTAATCTCAAAACCATCTTTAAAGGATTCTAAACCAACCTTAAGATTAAGAATATCATTCTCAAACGATCTAATTCCAATCTCAGCAAGATTTATTCTCTCTTCTATTGTACTATAAGATTGTTCTTGCCAATTTTTTACATCATCTTTAATATTTAAAAACCAAGAATCAATAATGTTTTGCCTATTATTTACAAAATCAATAAATTCATCTACTCTCCCGGTAATATTGGTTTCCATTAAAGCTATCTCACTCTCCATATCTTTTTTTTTAGAAAAAAATTCTTTAGTAAAATCCAAATAAAAATTTTCTTTATCATTTTTCATTTTTTCTTCAATATCTACTCGAAAGCTTTGAATAAGTTCTGTTTTGTTTTCCAAATTTTTAGATAAATCATATTCTAAATTTTGAATTTTATCATTATAAGAAGCAATAAAGTTTTCCAAAGAATATTTAAGCTCTTCGCCTCTAATTTTCAAATCTTTAAAAAAATCTTCTTCTAATAGTTTAAGATGCGATGAAACATTTTGATAAGACTCTTCTTTTAATCTAATAACATCCTTTTCAACATTATTTAAATCAGATTCAAGATTTTTAAGATTTTTCAGTTGAGATTCAAGTTCAAAAATCATCTCCTTATTTGAATGCTTAAACTCCTCACTTAAAGTTGCAATATAAGAATTCAATCTCTCTAAAAACTCATTGTACATATCAGCATACTTCTTCTCAAGACTATCATATTGACTTAAAGCTAAATTATCAATGGCTTTAATTTTGTTGTCAATTTTATTCTCCAAATCCAATTGCCCTTCATTGCACCTTTCTTCAAGTTCAATGTATTTAAGATTAAAATCATTAGATATTTTATCAATACATTCATTCACTTTGGCATTCAAATTTTTCTCTATGCTATCAAAAGTATTTTCAATTGATTCTAAAGAATCAATTCTTTTATGAATTTCATTTTCATACTTCACAATGTCATCATTAATTAAAGTATTTACTTTTTTTATACAAACCTCAAAATGATCTTTTATATTTTCTTCAACACTTACCTTAATCTCTCCAAATTGAGAATTTACAAAACCGTAACAATCTTTAATTTTATCTCGCAATTCTTTTTCAAAATCTAAAATATCTTTTGATCTTTGCTCTATCATCTCAAAATTATGATCCATTTCAGAAATCTTAATCTGCAAATTTTCATCATTGATTGTAAGTGTTTTATAGATTTCATCTCTAATTTTTGAAATAGCCCCCTCACTTTCAATTAAAAACGTAGAATATCTCTCTTCAAAATTACTCTCAATAAGCTTAAATCTTTCCTTATAAAGATCATTTAAAAACTCAGATTTACTCTCAATATTATTTTTAAGATCATTTGTTATCTCTCCAAATCTCTCTTTTGCCTGCATAATATCACTGTCAATCGTTCTCCTATAGTCAATTGCTTCCTCCAATCTAGATTTATAATACTGTTCAATTTCTTTAATAAACTCAGTAATTTTTGTCTCTCCATCATCTGTTAGATCTTTAACTTTCAATTCAAATTTTTCAACTTGATATTTTGACACATCAAAAGATTCTTTAAGTTTTTGAAGATTTTCATCCATACCCTTGCTAAGACTATCCATTCTGTCTGTTAATCTTCTATTTAAATTTTCAATCTCATGCATTATTTCATTTTCAAGTTTGCTAGAAATATTTTCTGAATACCCTCTATAATTAGATATCACCTCATTATATTTTTCATTAATTTCTTTGTTTATATCATTAAACTTTACACTAAGAGAATCAAGAGTAATATCTATATTAGCCTGAAAAGAAGCAATATCGGTTCTTTTATCCTGCAACAAACTATCAACTTCTTTAACAAATTCCTCTGAATTATTTAAAACTACAGCAAACTTTTTTGACAAATTTTCCTCAAGTTCTCTAGTCTCTTTATTAAAATGGTTCATTATATCCTGTAAAAGCTCATCAGAATATATAGTACCCTGATTCCTAAACTCATCTATTTTCTCAAGATAATAACTCTCAAGACTTTCTATAGAAAATTTAAGCTCCTTGATTTTTGTAGTCACCTCAGAATCTATTAAATCTAGATCCACTTTGCCCGAAGACAATAAATTCTCAATTTTAACGGTTATTTCGTTCAATTTACCTTGCCAATCACTAAGCTTGCTGTCTACTTCATTGTTAATTGAATCTTTCCTGCTTAAAATATCTTTAGAAATTCTATCTAAAAAATCATCAATTTGCTTTTGATTATCCGATTTTATATTAGAGACAATTTGTAGTTTTGATTCAATAAATTCATTAAGATCAGATTTAAAATTATTTAAAATATCTTCTGATTCAATCTTGAAATCTTTTAATTTGTAATCACATTCTTCAATCTTGCTTATAACAAAAGTATTCTTATCATCAAATTTCTTGTTCAAATCCTCAAGCATAAATAAACTTTTATCTTTAATTATTTCTGTTTGCCTATTAATAAATTCTTTAATTTCTAATACAGCCTCATTACTTTGTGAGTATGACATATCTTTTAATTCTTTATATTTTTCTATCACTAAACTTTCAATATCACCTGTTTTTAACAAAACATATTCCATTCTATCGTTAACATCTTTTTCTAGATTTTCTATTTTTAAACTAGCAGATGAAAGTAATTCTTCACTAGAAATCTTAATATCAAGTAACGATTTATTTAAGGCAATAAGCTCATCTTTCCAACTACCATGCATATCAATAGCTTTTTTTTGAATATGATCTGAAAGATCATTAAAAACACTCTCACTAAGCTCTATTCCCTTGTCTTTTTGAATCTGAATTAAACTTAAAAATTCTTCATTTGTTTTATTTATTTGAGATTCAATATTTTTTAAATTAGAATCCATTTCACTTTGCCACTTTGAATATTGAAGCTTATTTTCTTTTAGCTGACTAACAAAAATATTTACCTCATCGTAATAACGATCCTTAAACTCTACTATATTTTTACCAATTTCATCTTTAATGCCAACTAAACTAGTGTCAAAATCTCGCTTTAAAATTTCTTGTTTTTTTTCAAACACATTACACAAAGATCCAATTTCATTTTCTAATTTTTTATTTAAATCTTGAAATTCTTGATAATTATTAATTACCTCTTGAGAGAGTGTGTCAAATTTTTCACCATAAATTAAAGAAAACTCATCCATTTTCGCTGTTAATTTATCTGCAAGGCCTTTATATTTAGATTCTATTTGATCCTCGAATTTAAAACTTTTTGAATCTAAAGATTCAAAAAGAGCCGTGTACTTGGCATTTATATTATCACTTAAATTTGAATATTTATTATTAAACTTGCCATCAATTTCTTCAAATTTAGAAATCAAATTATCATTAAGCTTAATAAGCTTATCTTGAATATTTGAATCAACATCTAAAAGTTGAGATTCTGATTGCATTTTAAGTTGATTAATATCATTTTTAAAACTTTCACTAAATACTTCAATATCTAAACCAAACTTATTTTTAAATTCAAGATACAATCCATTAGAATCATCTTCAAGCTTCTTCATTAAATCAATAGTACCTGCCTGAACGCTTTCCATTTTAGAATTCAAATCTAATAAACTAAGCTCTACCCTTTCTCTTATACTTTCATCAACTTGACTTATTTTATCTTCATAATCCTCATAAATATTTTTAAGATTCAATCCAACTTGAGATCTAAATTTATCAAAAACATCATCAACCTGCTCCTCATACTTTCCCATCTCTATTCGTATTGACTCCTCAAGCGAATTAATTCTTGAATAAACATTGTCCTTGAAAGAAGAACTCATGGAAGAAATTTCATCGTCCACCAAAACCAATTTATCCTCAAGTTTATCTTGAATTCCCTTAGAACGATCATCAACGTATGTAAAGATATCCTTAAACTTATTCTGTAATTCTTCATTTAGTCTATTTAAAATAAAATCTTCTTTCTCATTAATCTTATTCTTTACGCTTTCCATAATAAGCTCTATAGAATCTTCTATTAACTTATATTTGTCTTCATAAAAATGAAAAGAACTTTCTATTTCTTTACTATATTTACCAATATTAAATTCAACTTTTTCAAGAAAATTGTTAAATTCTAAATCTAATTTCTCATTACCCTTAACTAAAATATCCTTTTTTCTCTCTTCAATATTTTCTAAATCTTTTGAATAAAGATTAATCTCTTTATTCAAATTATCCATTTTAAAAACAAGATTCTTAATATTAGTATCAAATTTTTCCCAACTAGCAATTTTAATAGACTCAAGATTTTCTTTATTGGCTTTGTCAAATTTTTCTAACACTGAATTCAAATTTGATTCAACAAAATCAATTTGAGTATTAAATCCTTTTAAAGTTTTTGAAAGTTTATCTACTATCTTCCCATCAACTTGCAATCTTTGTATATTCTCTTGAACTTTAAAGGTCATTTCATCAAGATCTTTAAGCATCGAATCATGATAAGCTATCTTTTTTTCAACCTCTGCAAAATCATTGCTTTTGTTTTTAATCTTTTGCTGAACTTCGTCAATCTTTTTTATTATTTCTATACTAGATCTTTGATAAGCTTCCATATCAACAGCAAGATCATTAATCTCTTTTGTCTTATCTTCAATAAAATCTTCAAGATTAACCTTTGCAAGATCTATGAACTTTTTAATTTTATCTAACGCTCTAGAACGTTTGTCATATTGCCTATAAACAAACAAAACTATTGAAACCAGAAAAAGGTTAACTAAAATAGTCGCAAAATCTATCATAAAATATTTTACCCATATTCTATATATTCAAACGTATATATTCTCTCAAATCTTTATAATCATGAAAAATAAAATCAATCATCTCCTTGCAATTTATATTCTTTTTTGAAAAAAAAGCTGTTTTCATTGAAACATTTTTAGCCCCTAAAATGTCATATTCATAAGAATTCCCTACATACAAAATATTATCACTACTTAAATTCAAATCCTCAATAACTTTTAAAAAAGGCGCTTTATGTGGCTTTAAATATCCAGTATCTTCTGAAGAATAAAGAATATCCCAAAAACTGTCTTGAATGCCCAGTAAATTTTTGACACGACCTAAAATAGGAAAGTCTGACATTACACCTAATTTTATTCCCCTAAATTTAAGCCAATAGATTAAATCTTGAACTCCAAGATATGGTTTTAGCTTCTTAAACTTATTGCTAAAACTCTGACTATAATATATTTTATTTAATAAAAAAGCACACCGATTCTCATCAAGATTTAAATGTTGAGAAAGCATTGCAACCTGAATAGAAAACAATTCATTCCTATTTGAAGGTGAAAATTGATTGTTTTGTAAAACTCGTATTTTTTTCCTAATTTGTTTAAAGGCCAAGAAAAACTTGACATTAGTTAAAAATTCAAAAAACATTAATTTATTTCTATCCACTTCAGGATACAAGGTGCCATCTAAATCAAATATTACAGCTTTAATCATGACGATTGATTATTTGCCTTTATAGGTATAAATACTATCGGTAAATTTTCAGGAATCTTAACTCTAACTAAATGAATATAAGATTTTGGATATCTTTTTTGAAGAGACTTTATTGAAGTTTCAGCATTAACCTCGTTAACAGAAACTCTAAAAATTCTATTTTCATCAAGAAATGGAAGAAATAAAACAACATGTTTATGAAGCATCATACTTGATGAATTGCTAACACCTGTGCTAATAGATCCAAAATAAATATATCCAGGCTCATCTAAAGCCAGACTGTATAATATAAACTCTAAATTTTCAATTTTATAGCCACGATTGTCAATATAATCGAAAAACTTAATATTATTGACATCATTTTCCTTAATTTTAGATAAATTTAAATCCATATTAATATTATTTATCCTATAGGCAATATTACGAATCCAATCAAGGCCAAAAAAAGGATCCTTATTAAATTCGTAGTTTTTAGTAAAAACACCACCTCTAACACCAATATGTCTAAGCTTAAGGTCATTAATTCTTAAAAGTCGTCCCGTCATTGATTTATAAATCGAATCCGCCACCCATTTAACAAATCCTGAACAATTAAATCCCACAGGATCCTTTTGCAACAAGCCAGTTTTTATATGCACCATTTTGCCATACTCATCCATTGCGCCATCAACAACCTCAGCAATGGGAAAAAATGCAAGAGCCTTTCTTAAACCAATTACCATATTAAAAATATTTTTATAAATATCAAAATATTCAGGAATAAAATATCTAAAATCAATAACCTTAGAAATATAATTTATTATATTTCTAAGGGAAATTACTGCAATGTCTTCAATCTTAAAAGGCAATTTAACATCTTTATAAATTAAAGTATTTACTAAATAAAAATCAGCACTAGAAGAAAATTTTGCAGACTTTATTCTAATAAACGTATCCCCTCTGTTTATAAAAAATATTTTTATCTGTTCAATACCATCTTTGCCTACTTTAATCACATAAGACCCTGGAAAAATATAATCCACATTCTTTCTTTTATTAAAAAAAGAATAGTAAACATACTCAGAAGAAACTACACTTGAAACTTCAATGTAATAATTTTCTGTAATAAAATGCTTAATTGGACTTATTTTTTTTTGCACATAGCTCGAATTAAAATATTTTAAATACTTAGTCCTTATATCAAAATCATAAAAAAAACTCTCATCAAGTGCAAAAAGATTTAGACTCTTAATTATTAAGAATAAAAATATATATTTCACTTTAAATCTCTTATTTTTTCCCTCAATTCTACTAAAATTGGAATATTTTTATATCCAATTTTACGTAAATTATTTAGTAAATAATTATAGTAAGAATTCGGAAAATTCTTTATTTTATTTGCAAAAAGAATAAACTTGACAGGATTAGTACTAACTTGTGTAATATATTTTATTTTATGAGAAATATTTAAATGATAATCTTTAATCCATAAATTTAACATTTTATTTAGATCTGGAGTACTGGTTTTAAGCTCAAGCTGATTTTTTAACTTAAAAGCTTCTTTAAAAAGAGAATCTAAACCTATCTTTTTATGAACAGAGATTTTAAATATGGGAGCAAAACTTAAAACAGGGAAAAAAAAATTCACGCGACTCTTTAAGGTTTCAAAATAACCTTTAGATTCTCCCACAAGATCCCATTTACTAAACACAATAATAATTCCTTTCCCTTTTTTAACAACATAATGGGCAATCTTTTTATCCTGAGAAGTTAATTCCTCTTTAACATCAATCAACAAAAAAACAATATCCACCATATCAATTACTTTTAAGGCCCTGTTAACAGAATAATATTCAACAATTTCATTTACTCTTGCTCTTCGCCTTATCCCAGCTGTATCAATAATCTCAAAAACTTTCCCATTTCTGGTTAATTTAGTTTTAATAAAATCTCTAGTAGTACCAGGTTGATCTGAAACAATGGAAATTTCATTTCCAGATAAATAATTAATAAGAGTGGACTTGCCTGAGTTGGGCTTACCTATAATCCCAACTCTAATATTAACTTCATCCTCAATATTAGCTTCACCAACTTCTACTTTTAAAAAATCTCTAAGCTTAGTAATGCCTCGACAATGAACTGCACTAACTAGGAAATAGCGCTTAAACCCTAAATTATGAAATTTATGAGCTAAAAATTCCTTATCTTTAGTATCTACTTTGTTTAAAACTAAAATTACCTTACTACTATATTTTCTCAGTTTTTCAATAACCTGATAATCTTCAAGTAAAATTTCATTAACATCTAAAACTAATAAAATTAAATCAACTTTTTCCAAAGAGCTTAAAACTTTTTGTACAACAATTTTACTAATCTCATCTTTTAAGATCGTAAATCCACCAGTATCAATTAATTTAAAATTAAAAGAACCAACCTTACAAACCTCTTCAACTAAGTCTCTAGTAACACCGTAAGTACTCTCAGTGATACTTCTTTTTCTATTTAAAATTCGATTAAATAAAGCAGATTTTCCAACATTTGGTCTACCAACAATAAGAACCTTTTTATAATTAAACAAAGCAAATACACCTCTTTATTTATTCCGATATTTCCATTATAATATCAAATATTAGTATTTATGCCAATTGCACATGAGTGTTTATATTGAAAAGAAAAAAAAGTTCAAGCTCAAACAAGTCAGACATACTTTTAATTTTAATTGCTATTATTTTAACAATAATTAGTGCTCTATTAATAATCAAAAATTCACTCATTATGCATATTTTCAAGGAAAAAAGTTACGATAATAGTTTATTTGAACCAAGCCAAACACAAGATAATAAGTTAATTGAAGCAGAAAAAGACAGCAACAAAAATACAAATATAAAAATGCTTAAAAATGAAAATTTTTTAATCCAACCACCAGAAATAAAAAAACTTGAAGAAGAGCTCAAGCAAAACCAAAGAAATAATAACCTTAAAAACAAAAAATTTATTAAACTTTATTTTATAAAAGTCACCCCAGAAGGCTATTTTTTAAGACAAACTGTAAAAAGGGCTATTTATTACGACAAAAATATTCTTGAAGAAACACTAAAATCTTTAATCAAAGGACCAAATGAATACGAGCTAAAAAATAATTTTTTAAGTCTAATCCCTATAAAAACTAAGCTGTTAAGCTTAAGTCTAAGAGAAGGAATTGCCAAAATAAACTTATCTAAAGAGTTTTATGAAAATAGTTTCGGAATTGAAGGAATAATTAATCAAATCGCTCAAATAATCTTAACATGTCTTGAAATTAAAGGAATTGATGGAATAATTTTAACAATAGAAAATAATCCAATAATACTTGAAGAATTAAACTTAAACTTCTCCGGAATATTAAATAGAAAAACTTTAGACAAATATTAAAATTCAATATTGCTAAGCAATTGCATAGAGCTTGCAATATTTAAAACGCTTGACCTAACAACTAAAAACATAAATTCTTGATTACCTTTTTTACCTTTGGTTTTTAACTTTAATATATTTTTAACTTGTAATTTATTTTTATAGAACTTTTCAATTACACTTTGCAAAATCATCTTCAAATACTTGCCGTTCACAACACCATTAAAATTTTTTATATTTAAACTTAAACTTTTAAACTCAAACTGAGGCTTGATCAAAACTATAATAAAATTATCAGAAAGTTTATCTATTAAATTCACACAAATACTTATTGATGATCTAAAAGAAACATCTACAACAGCAAAATTAGGTACAATTTTGAATCCTGCAACATCAAAAATATTAGTTCTCTCTAAAACTTTAACTCTTGGATCAATTCTCAATTTATAAGAAAGTTGATTAATACCTACATCAATTGAATAAACAAAATTGGCACCGCACTGCAACAGACAATCGGTAAAACCGCCAGTAGAAGAACCAACATCAACACAAATTTTATTTTTAACTTCAATTTCAAAATCTTTAAGAGCTTCTAGAAGCTTATAACCTCCCCTTGATACAAATACTTGACAAGCATTCTCAATCAAATCTATTTTACTTGTTTTGCTTATTAACATTTTAGGATTTTTTTCTTTATGAGAATTTACATATACATTACCTGTTAAAATCAAAACCATTAATTCTTTTCGGGTTTTTTTTGGATACCTTTTACAAAGTATATTTAATAAATTATTTTTGAATCCTTTCAATTTTTAAAGCACGGCCTGTCTTTAGATTAGAAGTAATAATAACTCCCTGTAAAATTGTGTCATCTTCAACAACTTCAGCTCTCAAAGGGACATATTCAAGCAAGCCTTTAAGAGAAATATCAGGATTAAATCCTATTACAGAATTTAATCCACCTGTCATTCCAACATCACTAATATAAGCTGTTCCTTTTGACAATATTCTTTCATCTTTAGTCATAACATGAGTATGAGTACCAACTACACCTGTTACAAAACCATTTAAAAAATATCCAAAACTTTCTTTTTCATAATTACTCTCAGCATGAAAATCTACAAAAATGGTTCTAACCTTATTACCCAGCATATTAACCAATTTTTTTGTATTATCAAAAGGATTCTTAACAATAAAATTCATATTCAAAACCCCTTGAACATTAATTACAACAACCTTTTCATCTCTAATAGTTAAAAAACAATAACCATGTCCATCTAACAAATCTGAAAAATTATTAGGTCTTAAAATACACATTTGCTTATTTAAATAGTCATTTATTTTACAATTAGAATATACATGATTGCCAGTGGTAATAACATTAACACCCGATCTAAAAAGATTATTTGCTATTTCAGGAGTTATTCCAAAACCATTTGAAGAATTTTCTCCATTAGCAATTACTAAATCTATTTTATATTTATTCTTAATACTTTTAAGATTAAAAAAAACTTTTTTTAATCCACCCTCGCCTATTATATCCCCGATTATCAAGGTTTTAATAACGCTATCTTGCATATTCAATAACTCTGGTTTCACGAATAATTGTAACTTTAATTTTTCCAGGATATCTCATTTCAGCTTCTATCTTCTTAGCAATGTCTCTTGCAAGTAAAATTGATTTTTCATCATTAACCAAGACATTGTCAACAATAATTCTAACTTCACGGCCAGCTTGAATCGCATAACATTTTTGAACACCTTCAAAACTATAGGCAATGTCTTCGAGTCTTTTAAGTCTATTTATATAGTTGTTTAAACTTTCCCGCCGTGCTCCAGGACGAGACGCCGAAATGGCATCTGCTATTTGAACAACAATAGCCTCAAGACTCTCGGGTTTAACTTCATTATGATGAGCAGCAATAGCATTAACAACAATTTCGCTCTCTCCACAACTTTGAGCAAGTTCAGCACCAGTAATAGCATGTCCTTCACTATTCTCAGAAATGCTTTCCATCCCTTTCCCAATATCATGCAAAAGACATGCTCTTTTTACCACAATAGGATCTAATTTCATTTCTTTGGCTAAAATTTCTCCTATTATAGCCGTTTCTTTAGAATGGCTTAAAACATTTTGACCATAACTACTTCTAAAATAAAGTCTTCCTAGCCCTCTAATAAGTCTCTTGTCAAGACCATGTATATTAAGATCAAAAACTACTTTTTCACCTTCTTCTTGAATAATGCTATTTATTTCATTGGTAACATTATACACAACTTCTTCAATCCTAGCAGGATGAATTCTGCCATCTGTAACAAGTCTTTCTAAAGTTCTCTTGGCAAGCTCCTTTCTTATTGGATCAAAGCAAGATATAACAACAGCTTCAGGAGTATCGTCAATAATAATATCGGCTCCTATTAAAGTCTCAAGAGCCCTAATATTGCGCCCTTCTTTACCTATAATCCTTCCTTTCATCTCGTCATTGGGTAATTCAACAGAAGCTACTGTAAACTCTGAACTTACCTCTGTAACAATACGCTGCATAGTAGATACTAAAATATCTTTTGCAACTTTATCTGCTAATAACTGGGCTTCTTGTTCGCTTTTATTGATAATAACTTGAGCATCTCTTCTAGACTCATGCTCAACTTTTTCAATTACAATTTTTCTTGCATCTTCTCTTGTAAGACCAGAAATATTCTCCAATCTTTTAACAAGATCGGTCTCTTTTTCTCTTATTGCTCTTTCTTTTTGTTCAAATTCTTTAATTTTAAAATCAACTCTAGACTGCTGTTTATCAAGAGCAGATATCCTCTTATCTAAAGTTTCTTCTCTTTGTAATAATCTTTTTTCTAGATTAACAATCTCATTTTTACGATCTCTTATATCCCTATCTTGCTGGTTTTTTTCTTTAAGCATTTGAGATTTTGCATTAGCAATAATTTGCCTTCTTTCATTTTCTATCTCTAATTGTGATTCTACCCTTACTTTTGTCAGATTTTTTTCTAAATCTAATAAAGACAATCTACCTAAAAAAACTCTTAATAAAAATCCTAATATAAAGCCAGCAAAAATAGAAGAAAAAATAATATACATCATATCATTTAACTCCCATGCTGTTTAAAAGCAATTTAACTTTAATCTTTAAAACAGTGTGCTAATTATAATTACTCAACTTCTAAAGGCTTTTCAACCAATTCTAGGATAGCCATTTCAGCCGCATCTCCATATCTTTTCCCTAATTTAATCATTCGAGTATACCCACCACTTCTTTGTCTGAAAACCGGAGAAATTTTAGTAAACAGCTTATTTAAAATATACTTATCATGTATGAATTTTGATAATTCACGCCTATTATGCACAGTATCAACTTTTGCCTTTGTAATTAATCTTTCAGCAAATCTTTTAACTTCAAGCAACTTTGCCTTAGTAGAAGAAATTTTTTCATGCCTTAAAAAAGAAATCACCATATTTTTTAAAAGTGCTCTCCTATGACTATATTTCCTACTTAACCTATTAAAACCCAATTTCGTTTTCATGAAGCAACCCAAACTCTCCTTTTATTCAGATATTTTAACATTCTTACTCAATACAGATAAAGCATCCTCTTTGGACATTCCTAAAAACAATTGGTAAGAACCAAGTTTTTCAATGATCTCTTCTAAACTTTTTTTTCCAAAATTTCTCGCTTTAGAAAGCTCTTCTGCATTTTTACTAATAAGTTCCCCTAAAGTTCTAACATTTTCTTTGGCTAAACAATTTAAAGATCTAACTGACAAATCCAATTTCTCAATACCCATATCAAGTAAATTAGAACTTTCTGATTTTGATTTCTCAAAAGATATATTAACATTATCTTCAAAATCTACAAGAGGAAATAAAAACTCTCTTACTATTGATGCGGCCTTTTTTATTGCATCTTTGGCAGAAATCACCCCTGTAGTCCAAATTTCCATCACAAGCTTATCATAATCTGACCTTTGCCCAACTCTAGTATCTTCTACAGAATATGATACTTTCTCTATAGGCGAAAATATAGAATCTAAAGCAATAACATTAACTTCTTCTAAATACTTGGAATTTTGCTCAGAAGACACATAACCTCTACCATAATTAATTTGAAATTCAAGATCTAAACTCACATCATGTGATAAAGTGGCTATAACTAAATCTTTATTAAAAACCTCGACCCCATCTCTTTCAAAATGAGAAGCTTTCAAAACATTAGTATCTTTGCCGCTAACACTGAAGCTTATTGTCTTCCTTTGCTCTCCTTCTCCAAGTTTCAAATGAATATTTTTAATATTAGCAATGACCTCAAGAGTATCTTCAGAAACTCCGGGGATCAAATCAAATTCACTTGAAACAACTTTTGACGAAGAGTCTTTATTATTAGATTGAACTCTCATAGCAGTAATCGCATACCCTTCAATAGAAGAAAGTAAAACACGTCTTAAAGTATTCCCTATAGTAACCCCAAAACCTCTTTCAAAAGGATATATTGTAAATTTACCATAAGATCCATCATCTTGGCTTTTCAAAAATTCAATTCTCTCAGGTATAGTGAAATCTTTCAAAAATTTTTCTAAAGGCATCATAACTCCTTCCAGCTAAACTCGTCTGGTTTTCTTAGGTCTGCATCCATTATGAGGAATGGGGGTAATATCTGAAATTGATTTTACAGTCATCCCTGTTGAACCAATAGCTCTTATTGCAGATTCTCTGCCAATACCTGGCCCTTTTATATACACATGAACATAATTAATTCCAAAATCTCTCACTTTATTTAAAGCAGATTCTGCTGTCACTTGAGCAGCATATGGGGTCGACTTTTTAGCTCCTTTAAAACCCATCCCACCAGCACTTGCCCAAGCTAAAGCATTTCCCTTTATATCAGATACAGTAACTATGGTATTATTAAAAGTAGCTTGTATATAAACGTTTCCTTCTCCGATATTTCTTTTAATTTTTTTTTTACTATTAGTTGATAACCTTGCGTTCAACTTGCCCTCCAAATCTTAAAAACTAATTTTATTTGCTAGCTATTTTTTTATTAGCCACAGTCTTTCTTTTCCCTTTTCTAGTTCTTGCATTTGTTTTAGTTCTCTGCCCCCTTAAAGGCAAGCCTTTTCTATGTCTAACACCCCTATAACATGCTATATCCATAAGTCTTTTAATAGACATAGCAACCTCACTTCTAAGCTTTCCCTCTACAACATAATCACTCTCAATAACCTTCCTAAGTCGATTAACCTCATCATTATCTAAATCTTTAGCAATTTTACTTGGAGAAATACTTGACTTATTACAAACTTCCAAAGCTCTTGTTCTACCTATACCATAAATAGAAGTAAGCGCTATTTTTAATTGTTTACCACCTGGTAAATCTATTCCCGATATTCTAGCCATCTATTTTATTCCCTCTAATTTTTACTTTTGCCTTTGCTTGTGCTTTAAATTATCACAAATAATTCTTAATACACCTTTTCTTTTTATAACTTTACATTTTTCACAAATTGGCTTCACACTTGCCCTAACTTTCATAGTCAAACACTCCTAAATTTTTTGCAAAAATGCATAATTCTTTTTACTTCTATGAGAAAATCCTTGAGTTTTCAAATAAGCATCAATATGAATTAATGTATCAAGCGCAACTCCTACCATAATAAGTAAAGAAGACCCCCCCATTATCCTAGAAACATCATGCGGGAATCTAAAAATATTTTGCACTAAAAATGGAATAATTGCAATAATTGACAAAAAAATAGATCCTGAAAATAAAGTTTTATTCATAATTTCATCTAAATATTTTTCCATCTCGTCAGACTTTATTCCAGGAATAGCACCCCCGTTCTTGCGAATGTTATTACTTATATCTTTAGGACTTAGCTGAATCTTAGAGTAAAAATACGTAAATCCGATTATCAAAATTACATTCAAAAAAGTATAATAAAACCCGTTAGGCCTTAAATAAGATAAAATTTGCCTAGCTATAGAAGAAGTTTCCGCAAAACCACTTAAAATTTGTAAGGGCAAAGTAATTAAAACAGAGGCAAAAATAACAGGCAAAACGCCCGATGGATTCAACTTGATTGGCAAATATGAACTAACCGTACTATTAGAATTTGCCCTAGCGTAATGAATAGCAATTCGCATTTGAGCTTTATATTCATATATAATTAAGATAACAACTAAAATAAATATACTTATAACAAGAATCACAAAAACAGGATTAACATTTTGGGAAGGATCTTGCATACTTTGGAATAAATTAAACAAAGCTGCTTGAAGTCTAACCACTATACCAGAAAAAATTATCAAAGATGTTCCATTGCCCACACCTCTTTGATTAATCTGCTCTCCAAACCACAAAAGAATAAATGTTCCCGTAGTAACTGTTAAAATAGCAATAAATATATATCTATAAAAAGAAATAGTAACGGCACCCGGAATACTCTTAGCATAAAGACTTGTTGCATATCCTTGAACTACAGCTGCAACTATTGTTAAATACTTAGTATATTTTTTAGTCTTTTGTCTCCCACCATCACCTTCTTGCATTTTTTTCAAAGAAGGAAAAGAATAAACAAGAAGTTGAACAATAATAGATGCTGAAATGTAAGGCCCTATACTAAGCATAAATATAGAAAAATTACTAAAAGCTCCGCCTGAAAAAAAATCAAAATAATTAGCAATTGAAAAATCCGATTGTGACTTGAAATAACTTTTAAGCGCTACAGAATCTATTCCTGGTATCGGCAAGTAAGAACCAACTCTAAAAAGGAAAAGAATAAATAAAGTAAACAAAAACTTACTTCTCAAATCCTTAACAGTAAATAAACTTAAAAACAATTCTTTCATTTTTATTCCACTTTAAACTAATTTAATAGAACAACCAATCTTTATTGCAAGGTTTTCGGCCGATTTAGAAATTTTAGAAACCTCCAAGGAAACTTTTTTTGTAAGCTCGCCATTAGACAAAATCTTAATTTTTTTATTTTTCTTTCTTATAAGTTTATTTTCAAGCAAACTATCATAGTTGACCACCTGTCCATCCTTAAATTTTTTATCTATATCTCCAAGATTAACAATTGCATATTCTAATTTATAATTATTATTAGAGAAACCTCTCCTCGGCAATCTTCTATAAAGAGGAGTCTGCCCACCTTCAAATCCAAGTCTTGGCGAAGTATTTCTTGCTTTTTGGCCCTTTTGCCCTCTCCCAGAAGTCTTACCAAGTCCTGAACCTGGACCTCTGCCAACAATCTTACGTCGCTTATTCGCCCCCTTAGGTCTTAATAAGTTAAACATTACTTACCTCGCTTAATAAAATCATATTAATAGTCTCGTTAAGCATGCCTTTAATAGATTTATTTAAAAAATGTACCTTTTTATCGCCTATTTTATTCAAACCCAATGCTTTTAAAACTTTGACCTTTTTATTTAATTTTCCAATAAGACTTCTTACAAGAAAAACTTGCACATTAATATTATTTTTAGAAATAATTTCCCTATTCTTTTCCATTCTTTTAATAAAACACTTATTTTTAGACCTGGACCTTGAAGCATTAAACCTAGATTTCTTTAGTTGTAACCTTAATTTCCTTTTAATCATATACTAACCCCATAAAGTTTTCAAAGTTTTCCCTCGCATCTCTGCTACTTTTTCACCATCCAAAACTAAATCAAATGCCTTGAAAGTTGCTTTTACTACATTCATAGAATTATTAGAACCAAGAGATTTACTCAAAATATCATGAACCCCTAAAGCCTCCATCACAGCACGAACAGGGCCCCCTGCAATAACACCAGTACCGTGGGTAGCTGGCTTGATTAAAACTTTAGCTTTTTTAAAACAACCAATAACCTCATGCGGTAATGTTCCTTTTCGAATAGGAACAAATTTCAAATTTTTCCTGGCACTTGTTAAACTTTTTTTTATTGCATCACTAGCATCATTGGCTTTACCAAAGCCCCAACCAACATGCCCTTCTCCATCTCCAACAACCATGAAAGCAGCAAAAGAAAATCTTCTCCCGCCCTTAACAACCTTAGTAACTCTGTTGAGTGATATTAATTTTTCTATCTGCTTTCTCTGAGCCTGAACATCTACCATAAATACACTCCCTTAAATATTAATACCAAACTCTCTCAAAGAAGTTGCAAAACTTGCTATAAGTCCATGATACCTATAACCATTTCTGTCAAAAACAAGATTATTTATACTTTTCTCCTTAAGCCTTTTGGCAAGAACTTCTCCAAGTTTTTTTACATCATCAATATTTTTACTTAAATTAAGACTTTTTTCAATAGTAGAAATACTTGCAACAGTATGCCCCTTGCTATCATCTATAACTTGCACATAAAAATACCTATTAGATTTAAATACAGTAATTCGTGGCCTACTAGCTACCCCACGCCCTATTTTATCCTTTATTCTTTTTTTACGCCTAAGCTTTCTCTGCTCTGCTTCTTTTATTTTTTTCATAATTATTAACCCAAAATTTATTTTTTTACACCAGATTTTCCAACTTTTCTTCTAATAACTTCATTATCATACTTAATACCCTTTCCTTTATATGGCTCTGGTTTTTTTAAACTTCTAATCTCAGCAGCAACTTGACCAACTTTAAACTTGTCTATTCCTTCAACAGAAATTTTAGTATTACCGTCAAGCTTTACAGTAATACCATCTGGAATAACGTATTCAAATTGGGTTGAATAACCAAGACTTAAAAAAAGGCTATTACCTTGTTGTTCTACCCTATACCCTATGCCATTTATAGTAAGAGATTTGGAAAATCCTTCAGTTACTCCTTTTACCATATTAAAAATCAAACTTCTGTAAAGACCATGGTAAGCTTTTGCTTTTTTATCATTAAAAACCCGATCAATAATAATACTGTCATTCTCAACTTTAACATTAACACTGTCTTTTACATTTTGAACTAATCTTCCCCTAATACCTTCAACTATTACTAAATTGCCTTTAACATCAATCTTAACAGCATCTGGAATCTTTATTGGAAGTCTTCCAATACGTGACATATATCCCCCTATTAAACTACCAAACTGAGCAAATCAACTCACCACCTATTTTTTCATCTTTAGCTTTCTTGCCGGTAATAACACCTTGAGAAGAAGATACAATTAATATTCCATATCCATTCTTTATTCTTGGCATATTTTTATATGAAGAATAAATTTTTCTACCAGGAGTAGAAATGGCATCTATTTTGTTTATAACAGGATTTCTTTTATTGTCATACTTTAACAAAACCCTAATAAAAGCAATTCCTTCTTTTTCTAAAAAATTAAAATCCTTAATATAGCCCTCTTCTTTAAGAATGTTTAATATTGACTTATTCATATTAGACATCTTTAAATCTACAGATCCATGCTTAACTCTACTTGCATTCCTCAATTTAGTTAGCATATCTCCTACCGAATGAGTAATCGCCATAAAATCCCCTTACCAACTTGATTTTGAAACGCCAGGAATTAATCCTTCAGACGCATACTTCCTAAAACATATTCGACACATACAAAAATCTCTCAAATATCCTCTTGGACGACCACACAATTTACATCTATTATTCCGTCTTGTTTTATACTTAGGCTTCCTTAAAGCCCTGATAATCATTGATTTTTTAGCCATATACCTTATAAATCCCTTTAATTATTAAATGGCATTCCAAATTTCAAAAGCAAAGCCTTGCTTTCTTTATCATTTGAAGCTGTTGTCACAATTGTAACATTCAAACCAGATATTCTCTCTATTTTATCATAATCTATCTCGGAAAATATTATTTGCTCTGTTATACCAAAAGAATAATTCCCATTACCATCAAAAGCATCACCTTTGATTCCCCTAAAATCCTTAACCCTTGGCAATGCCAAATGAATAAGCTTATATAAAAATTCATACATTAAATTGCCTCTAAGCGTAACTTTAGCACCTATTTCTTGCCCTTGCCTAATTTTAAACCCCGCTATTGCTTTTTTTGCTTTTGTCTTTACAGCTTTCTGACCGGTTATCTGAGCAAGCTCCAAAGCTGCAGAATCTAACAACTTCTTATTCTTGATAGCTTCACCAACACCTGCGGAAATTACTATTTTTTCAAGCCTGGGAACTTGCATTATAGATTTATATTCAAATTCCTTAACAAGCTCTTTTATGACAATGTCTTTATAATATTTCTTCAATTCAGGAACATAATTCATAAACTCTATATCCTCTGCCCATTTTTTTTAAGATATCTTATTTTTTCATTATTTTCAAATCTAATACCTAACCTTGAAGAAGTTCCTTTGATAAATATCATCACATTTGAAATATCTATAGCGGCCTCCTTATCTATTATTTTACCTTTTTCTTGGGGCGTCCTAGCTTTGATAACTTTTTTAACCATATTACAAGACTCAACAATAACTTTATTTTTTTTTCTATTTATACTAGCAATCTTGCCTATCCTTCCCCTATCTTTTCCAGAAAGAATTTTTACGCTATCACCTATCTTCAACTTTGTCTTCACGAAACCCCCTTTTGCTATATCACCTCTGAAGCCAATGATACTACCTTCATAAAATTAGCATCCCTAAGTTCTCTTGCGACAGGACCAAATACCCTTTTACCCCTAGGGCTCAAATTAGCATCAAGTATCACACAAGCATTATCATCAAACCTAACATAAGTTCCATTCTTACGTCTTATTTCTTTAGAAGTTCTAACAATTACAGCCTTACAAACATCTCCTTTTTTAACAGAAGAATTAGGAATTGCTTGTTTTACTACAATGGTTATTATATCCCCAATTTTGGCATAACGCCTTTTACTACCGCCAAGAACCTTAATACATTGAGCAACCTTGCCACCAGTATTATCAGCAATTGTTAAATAAGTTTGCATCTGAATCATAATCAACCTCCTTTAGAAAAATAAAAGCTATTTTAATTTTTCTAAAACCTCAACAAGAGACCATCTTTTATCCTTACTAATAGGTCGAACCTCAATAATTCTTACCTTATCGCCAACCTTTGAAACTTCTTTGTCATCATGCGCCTTAACTTTCTTAATAACCTTTAAATACTTACGATAGATTGGATGCATCTTTCTCTGAACAATTTCTACTACTATAGTCTTAGACATTTTGTCACTAACAACTTTACCAATTAATTCTTTTTTATTCTCTCTTGCCATATTCAAACCTTTCTAATACCTAATTCATATTCACAAATCATTGTATTAAGTCTTGCAATATCACGTCTAATCTCTCTTTTCTTTAAAGGATTTTCAACATGACCAACAACAGACTTGAATCTTAAATCTAAATACTCCTTCTTTAATTCTAGCCTTTTAGCCTTCATATCCTCAAGAGTAAAATTCTTAAAATTTTTTAACATAATTACCTCAAATCTCGCCTTACAACAAACATGGTTTTTACTGGAAGCTTAGAACTAGCAAGTGACATAGCCTCTTGAGCAAGCTCTTCCACAACTCCAGCCATTTCAAACATAACAGTGCCAAGCTTAACAGGAGCATTCCAATGATCAACACCCCCTTTGCCCTTACCCATTCTAGTTTCAGCCGGTTTTTTGGTATAAGGAATATCGGGAAATATTCTTATCCAAACTCTCCCGCCTCTTTTTATTTTACGAGTCATTGCTATACGAGCAGATTCAATTTGTCGAGCAGTAATAAAATTTGTTTCCAAAGAAACAAGTCCATATTCACCAAAAGAAATTTTATTACCCTTTTGAGCCTCTCCAGATAATCTTCCCCTTTGCTTTTTTCTATATTTAACCTTTTTTGGACTTAACATCTAATTATCCTCCAATATTCTGCTAATTAGAATCTACCCTTTCTTTAGAGAAAGACGAATTAAATTTATTTAAAAGACCTACTTCGTCTTTAGACAATCCATCTTTTTTATCTAAAGTTCTAATTTGTTTTTCATTAGTGGCCTTCTCTCTGTTATTTAAAATTTTATCAAAATTTTTAACAGTCCCACCTCTTTCCCTAAAAGGTTTTTTATTTATTACCTGACCAGCATCAGAATTGGTTTGTCTACCTAAAACTTCACCTTTGAACAACCAAACTTTAACTCCAATAATGCCATAAGTAGTTTGAGCTTCAGAAAACCCATAATCTATATTAGCTCTAAGAGTATGCAAAGGAACCCGACCTTCCTTAACTTCAAAGCTTCTTGCAATCTCAGCTCCACCAAGTCTACCAGCAATTTTAATTTTTAGCCCTTGAGCACCTTTCAACATAGAAGTAGAAAGAGACGATTTTAGAACTTTCCTATAAGACACTCTATTTTCTACTTGTTTTGCAATCCCATTAGCAATAATTTTAGCATCAAGCTCCGGTCTTTTAACCTCTTTAATTTTAATACTAATCTTTTTAGAAATCTTTTTAGTCAACAATTGACCAATCTTTTCAAGATTAGAACCTTTAAGCCCTATTACAGAGCCAGGTCTTGGAGTAACAATTACTACTGTTACTTTTTGAGGATTATTTCTAATTATTTCTATATCAGAAATATCAAATTTGATCCCTTTAAGAAACTTCATAATTTCTAGTCTTATTAAAAAGTCTTCATGAAGAATTGTAGAATACAATTTTTTATCAAAATACCACTTTGATTTCCAATCCTTATTAATTTTCAACCTTAAGCTATATGGATGTACTTTTTGGCCCATGCTTTATCCTTTAATACCTTTTTTTTCGTCAACTTCAACAAAAATATGGCAATTTCTATTAACAAGCCTATCAGCTCTACCTCTAGCTCTAGGCCAAATCTTTTTACGACGACGTCCATCATCAACCATAACTATTTTAACAAATATCATGTCCTCGGAAAGATTTTTATTGTGATACATCGCATTTGATGCTGCTGATTTAACAACTTTTTCTAAAAGCTTAGCTCCTTTGTTAGGCATAGAACAAAGCACTGCAATAGCTTTAAGATAAGACTTTCCCCGTATATTGTCAGCTATTGGCCTAACCTTTTTTGGAGAAGAGGGTAAATTTTTGCCCTTTGCTGTATATCTTCTATCTAATAACATAACTACTTTACTTCCTTCCCTTTTTATCTGACTTGGCATGTCCTCTAAAAATCCTTGTAGGTGAAAACTCACCAAGCTTATGCCCCACAAGATCCTCAGTAATATAAATAGGTATAAAAGTCTTCCCATTGTATACAGATATAGTAAGACTTACCATTTCAGGAATTATTGTTGAAGATCTGGAATAGGTTTTAATAACAACCCTTTTTTCACTTCCAAAAGACGATAAAACTTTTTGATAAAGACTCTTTTCTATAAAAGGTCCTTTTTTAATAGATCTTGCCACTATATTCTCCTACTTATTTCTTTTTTTAATAATAAATTTATCTGAATATCTCTTTTTCTTACGAGTTTTATAACCTTTAGTAGGTTGTCCCCAAGGAGACACGGGATGACGACCTCCAGAAGTTTTTCCTTCACCACCACCATGCGGATGGTCAACAGGATTCATAGCAACACCTCTAACCTTAGGTCTTCTACCAAGCCACCTACTTTTGCCAGCTTTACCTATAGAAACATTTACATAATCTTCATTTCCAATTTCACCAATTGTTGCAATACATTTTTTAAAAATTAATCTCATCTCACCAGACGACAATTTTACAGTGACATAATTTCCATCAGAAGCAAGTATCATAGCATATCCCCCAGCACTTCTTACAAGCTGTCCACCCTTTCCTACATTAAGTTCAATATTGTGAACAGTTCTTCCAATAGGAATATTTTCAAGGGGCAAGGCATTGCCAATTTTAATTGGGGCATTCGGACCACTTTCCAAAACATCTCCAACCTTAATGCCTTTAGGAGAAATGATATATCTTTTTTCTCCATCTTTATAAACAAGCAACGCTATGTTAGCACTTCTATTAGGATCGTATTCAATAGAAGCAACTCGAGCGGGAATGCTAAATTTATCTCTTCGATTAAAATCAATTAACCTATATCTTCTCTTATGTCCACCACCTCTTCTTCTAATACTAATCCTACCAGAAGAATCTCTGCCCGATTTAAATTTTTTACCTTTTGTTAAAGATTTCAAAGGATCATTACCTTTGCTCAAATCATCAAAAGATAAAGTCGTCTTATAGCGCAAAGAAGAAGTTTTTGGCTTATAAGTCTTAATACCCATATTTATTTTTCTCCAAAACCACTAAAAAATATCTATTTTATCTTCCTTTTTAAGATAAACATATGCCTTCTTCCATGAAGAAGTTTTCCCTTTACCTATAGGATATCCTCTTCGAGACACCACAACCTTGGCTTTACTTTTAATATTAAGCAAATTACACGACACTGGAGTAACATTGAAAAGTTCTTTTATTGCTGCACCAACCTCTTTTTTATTTGCTCTCTTATTAACCTTAAAAACATAAACATTAATATTTTCCCTTTGAGTATTGGTTTTTTCAGTAAGCATAGGTGAAACTATTATATCATAAGCTTTCATACTTATCCTCAACATCTTTTTTTTATTTAACGTAAAACTCATTGAGCTTGTTAACAGCAGATTCCAGAGCTATTAAATTCTTAGCATAAAACAAATCAACAACTCTAAGTTTATTAAAAGACAAAATCTTCAAATCTCTTATATTTTTGCCAGCCCTTTTAATCATCTGATCATCGTTGCCCAAAAGAATAACTACCTTGCCATTAAAACTTGCAAAATTTTTTATTATTAAAGCAAGATCTTTTGTTTTTCCTGATTCAATATTAAAATTTTCAATAACTTTAAAACTATTTTCATCAGCAGCACGCAAACTCAATACAGACTTAAATGCAAGTCTTTTTACCTTTTTAGGCAATCTGTAGCTATAATCTCTAGGTTTTGGCCCTAATGCTATGCCTCCGCCAATCCAAACTGGATTTCGCTTTGTACCCACTCTAGCCCTACCGGTTCCTTTTTGCTTCCAAGGCTTTTTAGAACTACCCCTGACCTCTGATCTGGTTTTAGTTGAAGATGTTCCAACCCTAATATTAGACAACTCATTTTTTATAGCATTATAAATAGAACCATGACTAATTTCTATATTAAAAACTCTATCATCCAAATTTATAGTCCCAATCTCTTTCCCATCTTTAGAAAAAACTTTTCTTTCCATACTAAATACCTACTTTTTAGATTTCTTAACGACAACAAAAGAACCTTTAGCCCCAGGTACAGCTCCTTTTACTAGGATAGCTCTCTTTTCTTCATCAATTAAAACAACTTCAAGATTTTGAATAGTTTGTTGATTTCCACCCATTCTACCAGCCATTTTGGTCCCTTTAAATGTTCTTGCGGGAGTAGTAGCTTGTCCTGTTCCACCAAGATGTCTATGGAATTTTGATCCATGAGAAGATGGCCCACCACTAAAATTATACCTTTTCATAGCCCCTTGAAAACCTTTACCTTTAGTGATACCTGTAACATCTACACACTTAACTGACTTAAAAACATCGACCTTAATCTCATCACCAGCTTCATACCCCTCAACCCCCTTAAGCTCTATTACATATTTTTTAGGCTCAATATCTTTTAAATTTTTATACTGACCTCTTATAGGTCTTGAAACTTTAGAACCCTTAAGATCAACAGAACCTGCTATAAGAGCGCTATAACCATCTCTATCAACTGTTTTCTTCCCTATAATATAATTGGGCTGAAACTCTATAACAGTAACAGGAACCACAATGCCATTTTTCTGAAATATCTGAGTCATGCCAACTTTTTTTCCAATCAATCCCAACATTAAAACACCTCAAATTCATATACTTAAAATATCATTTACTGTTTAATATCTACCTCAACACCTGCTGGAAGCTCTAATTTCATTAAAGAATCCATTAACGCAGAAGTGGGCTCTAAGATATCAATAAGCCTTTTATGAGTTCTCATCTCAAATTGCTCTCTTGATTTTTTATTAACATGAGGAGAACGTAAAACAGTATATTTTTTTATTTTTGTCGGCAAAGGGATTGGACCCTTAATCTGGGCCTTAGCCTTATGAACAGCCTTAACAATAGACTCAGCACTCTGATCTAATATTTTAACATCAAAACTAAATAATCTTACGCGTATCTTATCTTTAGCAATCAATTTATTCTCCTAAACTTTAGAGAGTATTAAATATATCTCCAAAGCCTTAAACTATTCCAATATCTCAAGAATTCTTCCTGAAGCAACAGTTCTCCCACCTTCTCGAACAGCAAATTCTACATTTTTATCCATAGCTATTGAAGAGATCAGCTCAACAATAATATCAACATTATCACCTGGCATAACCATTTCTTTGCCCTCTAAAGCAACAACGCCAGTAACATCAGTTGTTCTAAAAAAGAATTGTGGCCTATATCCTGGGAAAAATGGCTTATGCCTACCGCCTTCTTCTTTAGTCAAACAATAAATTGAAGCTTTAAACTTCTTGTGCGGAGTAATTGTACCTGGAGCTGACAAAACTTGTCCTCTTTCAATATCTTTTTTATCAACTCCTCTCAAAAGAAGACCAACATTATCCCCTGCTTGACCTTGCTCAAGAATTTTCTGGAACATTTCAACACCAGTAACAGTGGTTTTTCTAGTTTCTTTAATACCAACTATTTCAACTTCTTGACCAACCTTAATAATACCTCTTTCAATACGCCCAGTAGCAACGGTGCCTCTTCCTGAAATAGAAAATACATCTTCAACAGCAAGCAAGAATGGCTTGTCAATATCTCTTTCTGGAAGATCAAAATAATTATCCATAGATTCAAGAAGCTCTTTAACACATTTTGTAGATTCAGGATCTTCTGGATTTGACATAGCCCCAAAAGCCGAACCCTTGATTATTGGAGTATTAGCTGAAAAACCATATTTTTCAACAAGCTCTAAAACTTCAACTTCGACAAGTTCAACAAGTTCAGGATCTGCCAAGTCTAATTTATTTAAAAAAACTATTATTTTTTTTATTCCCATTCTTTGAGCAAGAAGCAAATGCTCTTTTGTTTGGGGCTCAGCACCACTATCAGCAGCAACTAAAAGTATCGCTGCATCCATTTGAGCTGCTCCTGTAATCATATTTTTTATATAATCAGCATGGCCTGGACAATCCACATGAGCATAATGCCTATTAGCTGTTTCGTACTCAATATGCCTAGCATTAATTGTTATTCCTCTTGCTTTCTCTTCGGGTGCATTATCAATATCTTCATACTTTAATGCTTTTGCATCTTTATTTAATTTTGAACAATAAATACTAATGGCCGCTGTTAATGTTGTTTTACCATGATCAACATGACCTATTGTTCCAACATTCATGTGCGGTTTTGTTCTTTGAAAAACTTCTTTTGCCATGATTAACCTCCTAAATCTCCTCACATTCTAAATAGCTACTTGCATTTAATCTCTTTTAAAAATTTTAAAAAATTTATTCTTATCAAAATAAGAAAATAGCTACAAATAATCAAAAAAATAAAAAATCAATTTTTAGAAATTGACCCGCACTGCGTGTTTTTCTAAAAAACTTTAATAGCTTTAAAATTTTAAACATTTTATAAAATATAGTCAATATGCTTAAACTTTTAAACTCAATTAATCGCGCATATAATAGCATTAAGAATCAACATGAACTTCATATTAACTAAAAAAAGCACAAAATACTAAAAAATAAGTTTTAAAAACATCTACTTAAAATAAGAAATGTTCAATTAATACTCTTAAAAACATGAAATTAAAAACAGTAATAAATAGTTTTTGAATCCAGCCGCCATTGAAAATTAATCAAACATCTTTATTTTATAAAAAAGGTTAACACTAACCCAATAAAAAAATATAATAAAAACAATGAAAACTCAAAAATTTGAGCTTAAATTACTACCAATACTTACAATTTCTAGCATTTCAATTGTTTTTACGTCTTGCATTAAAACAAGCACAATAAAATCAAAAGAACATGCAAAAGAAATTACCTATCTTATTAGCACTATAAAAACTAATAAAAAAGTAGAAATAGTGGGCTACAAGTCTGACAGCAAAAATAATCTAATAATCACTCTTAAAAACAAAAGTAAAGAAAATATAAATGCAAATTCATTAGCAATTTTTAAAGAAGGAAGCAAAACAGGTGAATTAATCAAAGAAAAACTTAATGGATTTGAAACAAAAACTTTTCATTTGAAAACTAAAATCAATACTAAAAGAAAAAACATATTATATATTTTTGAAAAACAATAACAAAGAAGAGCAATTTAAAACCAAAATTATTAAAATTAATAAAGCTTAAAATAAACTTTATTTCAAGTAAAAATATTACACTCAAAAATAGATTAAAAAAAACAACCTAAAAGCTATTTTAAAGGCTAAAAACATTGATTTGTTAAAAACAAAATCAATCATTTCCTTTTAACAAATATAAATAAATCTTAATTGCTATTTGTATTTTTTAATTAAGATGGGTTTAGTCCAATAACGATTGCAAGTAAAAATAACTAAAATTATAACTGCTAAATAATTTGAAATTATAAAAGCATAACCTAAAGAATTTTCAATTATGCCAAAATACTGAAAAATAAAAACTACTGGAAGACGAATAAGCCATAATCTAATAAAAATAATAATCATTGCGATTTTTGTCCTACCAGACCCAATAAGCCCTGCAAAAAATACCTGTTGCAAGCCATATCCAAAAGTACCAATAGTTGTTAACAATAAATAATTATTAGCATAATTTAAAACTTCCAAATCATTTGTAAACAACTTTAGTATAAACTGTTTATTAATAATAACAATCGAATTTATTATTAATAAAATGACTAAAGAAATAAAAAATCCCTTTTTCAAAACTTCTCCCACTCTATTGATTTTCTTAGCACCAAGATTTTGACCAACAATTGAAATAATTCCAGTACCAATTCCCATAGCAGGAAGAAATAAAAAAGAAATAATAGTATTTGTAAGTCCATACGCTGCTAGAAATTTGGGACTAATCTCAATAACGATATAATTGAAAATAAAAAAAGACAATGAAACCATTATTTGCCCAAAAGTTGAAGGTAATCCTAAATTAACAATTTCTTTAATAGATCTTATATCTAGCGCTAAATCCTTCGGATAAATTTTTAATCCACGGTTCAGTCTGTAAGTCAAAAATAAATAAAAAGCAACGGTTAGCAATTTTGAAAATAAAGTAGCCCAAGCGGCCCCAGTAATACCCATATTAAAACTAAATATTAAAATTGGATCAAGAATAAAATTAACAATATTGGCAAATAAAACTATTGTCATAGAAAGGATAGTTTCTCCTTGGGCATTTAAAATATATGTAATTGAAATGCTTAAAAACATAATAGGTATTCCAAAAATTGTCACATAAAAATAAGCCCTTGAAAGTTCTTTAAGCTCACCTTTTACACCCAATAAATCTAAAAGATGCTCAATAAAAAAAAAAGCACAAATAGCAACAAATAAAGATAAAACAAAGTTTAAAACAATAAGTTGCCCTGCATACCTTGAAAAACGAGAAAAATTTCCCTCTCCTATACATTTTGAAATCAAAGAAATGCTTCCTGTAGACATGCCCATAGCAATAGCCATAATAAAAAAATTTACAGGACCAGCAAGTGAAAGCGCTGACAAAGGCATAGCTCCAAGCTTACCAACATAGAACATATCAGTAAGATCATAAAAAGCTTGAATAATATTAGTTATAACAATAGGAAAACTTATTAAAAAAAGAACTTTGTATAAATTGCCATTCAATATTAACTCTCTAGTCTTACTCTTATCTGTAGACATAAAATTCTATCCTTATCTAAAATATTTTTTTATAAAAAATCTAAACTCAAATTTATCAATTAATAATAAAAAAGTATTTAGTTTTTAATTTAAAAAATTAAAAACTAATATGCAACGTCAAAAAATTAGCAATTGACATGTTATGCGCTACAATAGTCAAGATACAAATAAAGTCTATTAACCCTCTACACCAAAAAAATCATATCCAAAATCAGAAAAATTAAAACCATTCACGCAATTAAAGCTGGACAATAAACACTCATTTAGAATGATAATTAATATTATAAAGACAAAAATTAAAAATCAGAACTACCTTTGTAAATTTTTCTCAATCTAATGTCAAACTATTGACTTTTAACTTTCTTGATTTTTGCCCCTAAATTAATTAGTTTGCTAACTACATCTTCGTATCCTCTTTCAATTTGATAAACATTTTGAATCTCACTGCGACCTTCAGCAACAAAAGCAGCAATAAGAAGAGACATTCCTGCCCGTACATCCGGAGAAGATAAAACATTGCCCTTAAGAGGAGATTTACCCGTAACTACTACACGGTGTGGATCACAGAGTACAATTCTAGCCCCCATTTTTATTAACTTATCTACAAAAAACATCCTGGATTCAAACATCTTCTCAAAAACAAGGACTGTGCCTTCTACTTGAGTTGCAGTAACTATAATAATACTCATAAGGTCTGTTGGAAAGGCTGGCCATGGACCATCATCAATTTTTGGAATGTGCCCACCAAAATCTAGCTTAACTTTTAATTCTTGTTTATCTTTTACATATACATTGTCCCTATCATATTCAAAATTAATACCAAGTCTTGAATATATATGCCTAATTAACCTGAAGTGCTGAGGATCCGCTTTTTTAATTTCCAACTCACCCCCTGTTAATGCAGCAAGGCTAATCAAAGAACCAACTTGCATGAAATCGGCTCCTATTCTAAATATGGTTCCACTTAATTTTTTTACACCCTTTATTTCTAAAACATTTGAACCAATTCCCAAAATATTAGCGCCCATTGAATTTAGCATATTACACAAATCTTGAACATGTGGCTCACAAGCAGCATTCATAATAACGGTATTTCCTTCGGCAAGAACTGCAGCCATAATGATATTTTCTGTAGCTGTAACAGAAGCTTCATCTAAAAACATTTCAACTCCAACAAGCTTATTGGCCTTTAAAACGATCCTTCCATCTTTTTTACTTAACTTAGCCCCCAGCTTACAAAGACCGTAAAAATGAGTATCAAGTCGCCTCTTTCCAATCACATCTCCTCCTGGAAGCGCCATATCTATTTCTCCAAATCTAGAAACAAAAGGTCCTAATAAAAGTATGGAAGCTCTAATTAAATCCGTAAGAGAAGAATCAATTTCTGTTTTTACAACATTTAAAACTTTTATTTTTAAAGCATTTCCCTTTCTTTCGATCTCTGCTCCTATATCACTTAAAATATCCAAAACAACTTTCACATCATTAATATTAGGGATATTTTCTAAAATAACATCTTCATCGGTAAGCAAAGCGGCTAAAATACAAGGTAAGGCAGAATTTTTATTACCGCTAGCTGTAATTTGACCACCTATCTTAAAACCACCTTCTACAATATAACTATCCATAATCCATCCTCCTATACATACTATACATAAGAAAACCAATAAAAATAAATCATACAGATAAGATCAATTAAACTTAAAAAAATATCTGAAAAAAAATAAATATTAAAAAATATCCACATCTTTTAAACTTGATTTATAATCTATATATTCTCTAACAGCCTCTACAGAAAAAGAATGCCCATCCTCATCGATATCAATTAAAACACCGTTAAAGCCAATCCCTTCCCAAGATTCATTAAATTTCTGATTTAAAAATCCTTTCAAAAATTTATCTATCTCTAAATTAGGATCATATCCAATAACGCTGTCCAAACTTCCAACCCTGCCTAAATCAGTTATAACAGCAGTATTATCTAAAATTCTCAAATCAGCTGTTAAAATTCTTTTCCCGGTTCCAAGACAGGCACTAACCCTTGATTTTAGATAAAAAAACAAAGCATTAACTTCAGCAGTAGTATTTGAATCAAAAAGAACAATAATATTGTTTGTTTGCATTTTGATTCTTTTATAAAAAAAATCAAAACTATAAAAAGGATGATTAAATTTATACTTAGTTACTCCTGTTTGACCTACAATTCTCATCACAGCCAATTTTTTACCATTAACATTATAAATAAAATAAGAATATCCTTTTAATTTTGAAGGACAATTTAAAGGCTTTAAAATAAAATTATACTTATCAAGATCATCGGACAAATCGGATCTTGCAAAAGCATTTTCACCTAAGGTTAAAACATCAACTCCATACTTCTTCAATAAAAAGGCATGCTTCTTGCCAAGTCCTCTTAAACCAGTAGTAAAATTATTGCCAGATATTACAAAATCAATTCTATTTCTAATCCTAAAGGATGATAAAAAAGATTTTATTGCAATAATTCCAGCTTTACCAACAACCTCTCCAGAAATTAAAACCCTTAAAGACACAAAGCCTCTCTTTTTATTGATCTAGTTCAAACAACTTAATGAGAAAACTTCTTACAATAAAAATTGACACAAAATATCCCACCAAAACAGCAAAAACAATCATCATGAAAATCAATATAAATTGCAAATAAGGCTTTACGATAATATTAAACCTAACAACCAAAAGAAACTCTAAAAAAAAAACTAAAAGCATTAAAGATAAGTTCATTAACATGCATAAAATAAAACCCAAAATCTTCATGTATTAAACGCTTTTCTTTTTATAAAAAAAATCATAAACCAAAAATAAAATCATTCCTATAACAACATAGCTATCTGCAAGATTAAAAGTAGGCCATCTGTCAAGTCCAAAAATTCCATAAAATTTGAAATCCAAAAAATCTACAACTCCAGAAGGTCTAAACAACCTATCAATAACATTTCCCACTCCCCCTGAAAAAATTAATAAAAGTGAAATCCTGACAACACAATTTTTCTCTTTCAAAGAGAGATAAAAAACAAATATTAAAATTAAAATGGGTACTGCAAGAAAAAAAAATTTTTTCAAACTATAATGGATATTAGAACCTATAGAAAATAAAATGCCTGTATTTCTTACATGTATTATTCTAAAAAAATTCTCAAAAAAGGAAAAATATATTGAACCCAATTTGACATACTTCACAACCAAATACTTAGAAAGTTGATCAAAAAAAATCAAACTAATAATAAATACAAAAATATTGAAATATTGCTTACTTTTAGCGCTCATACAAAAATCCTTATAAATTAGTATTTCTATAGATAAATTTAACCTCTAAATCTTCTTGAATTTTGAAATCTTCCATTAATTTAATTAAGCCAAAAGTTTCAGTAAAATAATGACCTGCAAAAATCAAACTCACACCGCATTCTTCTGCTAAAGAATATATTTGATGAGAAGTATCTCCGGTTATAAACAAATCTACACCATGATATAAAGCCTCTTCAAAAAAAGAGTACCCAGAACCACTAACAATCGCAACCTTATTCACCGATTCTTTAAACTTTTTCGAAAAAAGAATATGCTTATTTTCCTTTTTAATTTTTTCTAAAATTTCAGAAAAATCAAAATCAGAATCAGCAATAATTCCCAGATTAAACCCTCCATAATTTGCAAAAGCAAAAGGATTTTTTAATCCTAAAAAATCTGAGAATACCTTACTGTGGGAATAAACAGAATGAGCGTCCATAGGTAAGTGCACTGAATAAAGAGCTAAATTATTTTCAATCAAGAATTTCATTTTATCATACATATTAGAAACAATGCGCTCTTTTTTTGACCAAAAAATACCATGATGAGTAATTAAAAAATCATTTCCCCTTGCTTCCTTTAAAGTTGAATAGCTAGCGTCAACCGCAAAAGCAATCTTGTTAGCCTTGGCATTAAGATTACCTACTTGAAGACCATTTAAATTTTTATCAAAATGTTCATACTTCTTTATATCAAAAATTAAATCCAGTTTAAAAGACAAATCTCTCACATTCAAATTAAATTCTCCAAATTAAAGCATAACTTTGACCTTCTTTTAATCTTCTATAAGAATAAAGATTTTTCAAACAATACGTACAAAGTTTTGAATTATAAATATTTAAATTAAAACTAGAAAGCAAATTTAAATTAAAACTAGCATTATCAAAGTACATTTTATCATCTTTTACAGAAAAAGCAGTATTTAATAAACTTTTGCTAAATTTATTACTTACTTCTTCCAAGAAAGCTTCAGAAACCTCATAACAACAAGATCTGTTATGGGGTCCAAAAACAATTTTCAAATCTTCAAAAGATGATTCCATTTTTTCAAACAAAAACAACATTTTTAAAATAATCAATTTAAAACTTCCTTTATATCCACTGTGAACAAGTCCTATAATTTTTTTCACTGAATCATAAAAGTATACTGGAAGACAATCCGCAAAGTAAGCAACAAGAGCTACATCTAAAGAGCTAGTTATAAGACCATCTCCTTCTTGAAAATTTACAAAATCATCTTCAACTTTATAAATAATATCTGTGTGCAATTGCTTTAAATATTTTATTTTCTTTGACTTAGGAACA
Organism: Borreliella japonica; assembly: GCF_900099615.1. Taxonomy (GTDB): domain Bacteria; phylum Spirochaetota; class Spirochaetia; order Borreliales; family Borreliaceae; genus Borreliella; species Borreliella japonica. The sequence continues at coordinate 415,166 of NZ_FMTE01000002.1, forward strand.
AAGTTGAAATTATCATTACTAAGTTCTTTTAAATTTAGATTAAAAGGTTTTTTAGTATAAATCATTCTAACATCATCAGCTACCCTAAATTCATAATAAAGTTCATGATCTATTGTTTTCATAATCTAAATTCTTCTCCCAAATAAAGCTTTTTGGCCTTTTCGCTGCTTATTATATAATCAACATCACCCTCATCAAGTACTTGCCCCTGATAGACAATATAAGCTCTATCGATTATATCAAAAGCATCCCTTACATTATGGTCAGTAATAAGAACTCCAATGCTTCTTTCTTTTAAAATTTTTATTATATTCTTTATGTCTCCGATCGCAATAGGATCAATACCGGCAAAAGGTTCGTCTAAGAGCAAAAAATAAGGATTTACGGCCAAAGCTCTTGCTATCTCTGCCCGTCTTCTCTCTCCACCAGAAAGGGTATAAGCTTTTTGGCTTTGTATTCTTTTTATCTCAAATTCTTTAAGTAAATTCACAAGTTCTATCTTACGCTCAGCCTTAGACAGATCTTCTCTTCTCTCTAAAGCAACCATAATATTCTCTTCAACTGTAAGTTCCCTAAAAATTGAAGCATCTTGGGGTAGATACACGATTCCTATCCGTGCGCGCTCATACATATTAAGAAATGAAATGTTATAATTATTTATTAAAACCTTGCCCGCATTAGGCCTAATAAAGCCTACAATCGTATAAAATGTTGTTGTTTTGCCAGCTCCATTTGGACCTAAAAGTCCTACAACCTCACCTTTATGAATGTCAATCGAAATGCCATTAACAGCAAATTTCTCACCATACTTTTTAATAATGTTATCTGCTCTTAAGACAACATTATTAACAGAATTAAGGTTAAGACTTTCCTTAATCTCTTTTATTTTATTTTTTTTCTTAAGAAACATCATTTTCAACCTGAGTAAACTCCCCCTCAACATCTCCCTCAAGTTTATACCTATTAGTATTTGTATTAAAAATTATTCTAGAAGCAGAATAATGGTTATCTTTCTGATAAATCACTGGAACTCCCTCAAGAATTATTTCTTTTTCTTCTTTATTATAAGTCCCACTCTCAGCTCTTGCGAAAGTATCGTCTTTATATATTTTAACAGAATATTGCATAATATAAACATTCGATTTATTACTGCCCTCAACTCTTTCTGCTTTAATGAGCATACTGTTTTCCAAGTCTTCAAGCTCAACCCCTTTTTGAAGATAAAAATTATCCAATTTTCTATTAAAAAACAAAAACTGGGCCTTAACATGCATCTTATTTTTATAATCCTCATAAAAAACATTGCCTCGAGCTTCAAGATATGAACCATTTTCTCCATAAATTTCAATTTCATCTGCTCTAAGTTTAAAATCTAACGAAATAACCTCTGAATTCCCTTTTAAAACAATTTTCCTATAAAAAGAAGACACTATTCCTTGTGCAAAATCTGACTTAAAGGTAAAATTAGCACCTCTTTCTTCATTTTCCTTAATTTTTTCAGACTCAGGCCTAGATTCTCTTTGTGCTGCTTGAATATTACTAATAAAAATAATAAAAATCCATATTAAAATTAAATCCCTCAATTCATGATTCCTTCAACCCCAGAATCAAAATAAAAAACATTGCTCTTTAAAAAATAAGAAAATCCTTTTCCTTTTATTTTGCTATCATTAAACCTAATTAACACTAGCTCATTTGGTGGGGATTGCAACTTCTTGTCTTTCTCCTTCCATAAAAGCCTATTTGAATTAAGCAAATAATAATTATTTTTATCCTCTATTTTAAATTCTACAGAATCTCTCATATCCAAATCCTTTGTAATATAAGAACCTTCTAAATTATTAAACTTCCCTGAAATTTCATTATCTAGAGAATAATATAAAAATCTTCCATTTTCTGCCTTATAAATTTTATAATCATTAAAATAACTAAAACTTAAAGACTCTAAAACAGTTTGTTCTTTATTGTATACAACATCATAATACTTGATTCCTAATATTTCTATTGAAGGAAACTTTTTAGCCACATCAGACCTATTAGAATATTCATCATAATCAAAAGTACAAGCAAAAAACAAAAATAACGAATAAAGCCTAAGTATTTTCATAAATATTTTCCACAAGATTAGAAATTTTCTATTTAAATTGACAATCTATTAAGCATAACAATATAACATTAAAAACTTTATCAAATATAATTTATTTATATAATCAATTATAATGTAAAAAATAAAAGCAAAATAAAAATACCACCCTTAAGAATAGTTTTCTGTATAAAAACTCTCCTAAAAATACAAAAAATTGAAACAAAAATACAAAAATTGCTCTTATTTTAGATAAGTATTAAATTGTAAATTTAATACTTATCTCTTTAAAGAAATGGATTATAAAAATTAACAATAATAATGCTCACATTCATCATCTCTTTTATAGTTTAAAATTTCATTATCTTTAAACCAAATCGGTATTTCACGAATCGCATCTACCTCATTTGCAGATGCATGAATCACGTTATAAACTGAAAAACCTTTTTCATTTGAATACCTAAAACTATGATAAGCAAAATCTCCTCGTATTGTTCCGGGAATGGCTAATTTTGGTTCAGTAGCACCACAAAGTTTCCTAACAACCTCAATGCTTTCAACCCCTTCAACAACAAATGCAAAAACAGGAGATTTAGAAATAAATTTAATTAAAGATTTCCAAACCTCTTCACTATGCCTAAAAGCAATATCATCATACAAATAATGTTTTTTTGCTATGCTCTCATCAACAACAAGCATTTTAGCAGCTACCATTTTTAAACCTACCCTTTCAAATCTAGAAACTACATCGCCAATTAAACCCCTTCTAACCCCATCTGGTTTAATAATACATAAAGTTTTTTGCAATAACATTGACATAAAATCCTCCCAAAATTTAGGACATGTATTTTAAAAAAATAATTAAATAAATTAAAATACCTAACTTAATAACAAAATTACATCTAATTGATTAAATTTATAAGAAATACCACAAATTATAAAGCACTTAGCATTATATTGAAAAATCAAAATATAACTTTTACAAAGCCAACAATTACATTCCAAAAGGAAGAGTACCCATGGTTTTTAATTTTATCTCTTCTTTAACCTTAGAAACAGCATCATTTAAAGCAGATTTAACCATTTGCTCAAAAGCATCATTGTCTAAATCATTAAAAAATTCCTTATTGATTGAAACTTTTTTAACATTAAATTCGCCATCCATCTCAATAACAACAATATTGCTACCTGCCTTACCACAAACCGTAATTTTGGACATTTCCTTTTTAATATTGTCAATATTACTCTTAACATTAGACATATTTTTTAAAAAATCTAACGGATTTACTGCCATATTTTCATCCCTCTAGAACCTCACTTGCTCCAAAAATATTTTTCACAGCTTCTAATTTTTCAAAATCCTTTTCAAGGCTTTTGAAATTTTTCTGAAACACAATGCTTAAATTAGGAAATTCTTTATAAAATTCAGACCTTATCTCACCTTTATAACTTTGAAGCTCATTGTACTCGAATTCACTAAACACCTTATAATAAAGAACATTATCATCGATAATAACTTCTCCTGAATGAACTAAAGTTTGAATATATCTTGAAACAATATAAATAAATTTATCTCTTATATCAATAAAATCATTTTCTTTGCTTGAATCATCATCCTCAATAAAAATCTCATCAATATCATCAATATCATTGGTCTTTAAAAGATTTCTATTAATTTCTGTTAACAAATTCTCATCACAATCAGTTTCCTTTTTTTCTAAAGATTTAATTTCGGGTAATTCATACTCTAAGTTAGACCTTACTGAAATAAAAGCTAAATCATCCTTACTGCTCTTTTTATTCGTTAAAACATCAAAATTGTTTAAATCTAAAACCGTATTTTCTAACAAATTGTCTTCAAGATTTTGAATTTGTTTTATTAAAACATGATTTGGAATATAGTTTTTAAGTCTTAAAATTTTAATAAAATTAATCTCAAGCTCATATCTTGGATTAACTGAAAATTGCAAATCTCTGTAAGTTTCAAGCAAAACAACAATAATTCTTTCAAGATAGTTCAAATCAAACTCAATTAGTTTCTTTCTCAAATCTTCAGATTTAATTCCAATAAACTCAAAATTTTTAATACCTATCTTTAAAAATAATGCCTCTCTAAAAAATTCGATTGAATCTAACAAAAATTGCTCATAAGACACTCCAGCCAAAAAAATAGAATCAAGAACACAAATTAACCCCTTCACATCTTCACTAAGAATGCTAACTGATAGCTTTTCTAAAAATTCATCATTGGTTAAACCCATCTTAGATCTTATTTGATCTAATTTAATGTCAGAATTAGTAAAAGAAACTATCTGATCAAAAAGAGTATAAGCATCTCTTACGCTACCACTACTTTTATATGCAATCCATTTTAAAGCCTCATTTTCATATTTAATATGATCTTCAAAACAAACCTTCTTAAGCATATTATAAATCTTTTCTAACGATAAAAGTTTAAAACTAAAATGCTGACATCTGCTTTTTATTGTCTCTGGAAGCTTGTGTGACTCTGTAGTGGCAAAAATAAAAACAATATAATTTGGAGGCTCTTCAATTGTCTTTAAAAGAGCATTAAAAGCAGAATTAGAAAGCATATGAACTTCATCAATAATATATATTCTATACTTGGAAATTGCAGGAGGAAACATTATCTCTTCTTTGATTTGTCTAATATCCTGAACCGAAGTATTTGAAGCGCCATCAATTTCAATAACATCAAGACTGCTGTCATTCTCAATAGATTTACAATTGCTACACTTTCCACAAGGCATAACTGTTGGACCATTCTTACAATTTAAGCATCTAGCAAAAGCCCTGGCTGATGAAGTCTTACCAACACCTCTTGGTCCTGAAAAGATATAAGCATTTGCTATTTTATTTTTTTCTATAGAATGCTTTAGAGTTTCAACAACAAAATCTTGCCCTTCAAGAGAGCTGAAATCCCTGGGTCGTTTCTTAAGAGCAGTGCCTCTTGAAGACGCCATTAACTTTTACCTCCTAATGTTTTAATATGCCTTAATAGGCAAAATGTTATAAATATATACTATACAATATATTTATATCTTAGAACTATTACCTTAGAAAAGGTATCAAAAAATTTTAAAAACATAAAAAATATCTAACAAAAAAAGCTTTTCAATAAAATATAACAAGGCTGCAAGTTCTAAAAAGATAAACTCATATCTTAACATAAAACAAAGTATTGCATTTTTGACTAAAAATCAAACCTAAGACTTACGTACTCACCAAAAAAATTACTTACCGCTGCTACCTTCCAGTCCTGACGGGATTTAGCAACATTTGATAGTACGGGTCCTAGGAATCGGAGAGAATGGGATTCGAACCCATGATACATTTTACCGTATACACGCTTTCCAAGCGTGCGCCTTAAGCCACTCGGCCATCTCTCCAGATTAACAAACTTTTCGTGTCCAAGAGGACTTGAACCTCCGACCTTAAGAATCGCAATCTAACGCTCTATCCAACTGAGCTATGGACACAAACAATTAATTTTTATTGTAATAAAAATTACTATTTATTACAATAAAAACATTCAACAGAAAATGGAGAAGTTGTGAAGACTGAAATAAACATTTTCCTTTTAATATTATCTACTTTATCATGCTCTAAATCGGTCTTGAATGAAGTTAATTATGAATTCATAATTAAAACTAAAAATATTAAAGAAAAAGAAATATTAAAAAATAATAATATTTTACACATAGACGCAAAAATTCCTTTTATGGAAAATGCAAACTTTGAATTTGAAAATTTTATAAAAAAATGGAAAAAAAATGTAGAAAATAAAATATCAAAAACTGGAAATTCAAGAAATGAATATTTTTATTTTTCTAACTTTACAATATTTAAAAATGAAAATATTGATATTACATCTATTTTGTATAAAGAATCTTTCAAAGAAAAAGAATCAAACACCCTCTTAAAATATTCCTCTTTAAACTTAAAAGGCAACAAAAAAATAGAAATTTCAGAAATAATATCAAAAGATCAGCTGGATTCTCTAATAAACGTATTAAAAGAACAGGTAAAAAGTAAAATTAAAGATCTTAACATCAAAGATAAACACAATCTAAGCGAATTAGAAAAAGAATTCACAACAATCTTTCCAAGATATAAATATTACTTTAAAAATAATCAAATTATAATTTTTTATAATCCATTATTAACTGATTGCAATGAATGCGATAAAATCGAGTTTCAATTTCCCATACATGAAAACACAGAAAATGAGTATGAGCTCAATAAAACCCCACACTCTTAACGCTTAAAATAAAACACAATAATTACGGAGAGGGTGAGATTCGAACTCACGGTAGACTTACACCTACAACGGTTTTCAAGACCGTAGCATTAAACCACTCTGCCACCTCTCCAGAGTTAAAACAAATTTTAATAAATAAAGCACACACTGTCAAGATTTAAATAATTACGGAGAGAATGGGATTCGAACCCATGGTCCCCTTTTAAAAGGACAACTTCTTAGCAGGAAGCCCCATTCGGCCACTCTGGCATCTCTCCTACAATATTAATACATATTATCTTAGAGATATTATTATTGTCAACTAAATAAATTACAAATATTAGTAATTCGTTCTAAACTCTTTGTAAGCATCTATTAAATTTTGAAAATCTCCAATAGAGATGTCAGTTTCAGAACAAATAAATTCCTCTTGCAAGATCTCTTGAACCATTTTCTCCTCATTATTGCTAAATTTTAATTCAATGCACTCATCCTTAATTCTCCAAATATATGTATTTACTCTTATATTATGATCAAAAATAAAAACAGGATCTCTCAAATTTAAAGAATTGTCAATAAAAAATAAATACTCCAAATACCAATTTGCTCTTAAAGATATTGCAAATTCTTCAAGCAAATTTTCAATCAACATATCCTCGCTAGACTCAAGTAATTTTAAAAATTTTGAATAAGGCCCTGGATTAAGCTCACAAAGTTTTTTCATATAAAAATAGGCATCTTCAAGATCACGATTTCTAAGAAAAAATAAAGTTGCATACAAATATATCAAATCTAGATTAGAATAATCATTAACCATTCTTTCAATAGACTTTTTAGGAGAAAATTTTAAAAGCTCAATTGTTGCAATATGCATATTATAAACTGTATAAATATTTGAAAAATTCAAAATGGCTTTAACATAAGATGCTGTGGCTTGAGTCATGTTCCCTATTTTATGAAAAATGGTTGCCCTATTATGCCAAATATACTTAGAATAATGGGAATCTGTTAAAAATTTTTCAGAAAGTCTAATTGCCCTGCTTATTTCCCCAATAGAATAGAAATAATACATTAAATAATTAACAACAAAAGCAAGATTGACATCAGAAAAAATTTCATCTATTTTCAAAAAGCTTGGTGTCTCATGAGATTCGCTATTTTTTAAAACCCAAATGTTAAGATTAACAAAAGAATTGCTTTGATCCAAATTTCTAGCTTCAAAAAACAATTTTAAAGCCTCGTCCTTGTTGCCCAACATTTCAAATAAAACAGCACTATTATTTAAAGCTTGTATAAAACCAGATTTTTGCTCCTTAGCCTTTAAAAAACAACTTAATGCAAGTTCATATTCTCTTAAATTGAAATAAAAAACACCTAAATTATAATTCTCAAAAGGGCCTAAATCATCTCTATTCTTTTCAACTTTACCATAATCTATAAGCTTAACTAAAAAATTGTATTCGCTCAAAACAACAGAATAAGTATTTAACACATATAAAAGAGCCTTATAATCCTTTTTCTTAAAATAAATAAGCGCTTTAAGTGAAAGAGAATCAAAATTCTCATCAAAAACATCTAAATTGTCAAGAGAACTTTTAAAGTCACCATTTTTATAAAAATTCAAAGCTTTCTCAAAACTAAAGTTATTCATATTTTTTAAAAATCTCCATAGGCCTTACAGAAATTTCCTTCGAGAAAGAAGTCTTATTAACACTTTTATCTAAATTATAAGCAGCAATACTAATATAATAAAGTCTTCCATCTTCAAGTCCTGTAATCTTAAAAGAAGTTTGACTTCCAACATCAATAGGAGAAGCTAAAACACTGCCGGTTTTTCCATGATAATTACCAGAGGCAACGCCAATATAAATATAATACCCTTCAACACTACTATTAACAACAGGAATCCATTCAATAAAAACTTCCCTGGAGCCTGGAATAACTTTTGTTATTACGGGAGGAAATGGGGCTGCTTCAGGAACATAGGTAATCGACATACTATAAAGAGAAGGACTGCTTACAGAATCTCCACTGGGATAAAATTCAACTTTTATTTGAATATATTTTGCTATCTTTGAATCTGGAAAATCTTTTTTAGGATCAAAATGAATCCACGCCCCAGTTAAATTTTTCTTAATATTCCCATAGCTATCTGTATTATAAAATACTTTATTATCTAATCTGTAATAATAAACAATCTCTGTATCCTTGGGAACATTAGAATCAACATCAAAAGACAATACTTGAGAATAATATTTAGAAAGCTTGATAGGCTCTGTAATAATGTATCCCATATTCTTTGAAAAAAAAGCATTACTAATCTCTTCAAAGCTTTTATGTATTTCCAAATTCTCAACCGCACCAGTAAAATAGGTTCCTAAGGTAAAATCAATAAAATTTCCAATACTTAATAAATATCCTGATCCTTCCTTTTTATTATCCGTTATATATTCTATTGCTTGAGGTTTAGAATCTATCAAATATTCAAGTATGCCGTCCCTTTGTCTATATCTTAAAGTATGCAAATGCCATTTCTTTGGAATAAAATCATCATTGCTTTTCATTCTAATTTTAATAGGATCTTTATTATCTTTTAAAAATACATTGTTTAAAACCCAAACAAAATTTCCCTCATCGCTTTCCAATCTAATCGACTGATCTACCCACAAATTATTAATATTTTTATAACCATCCCAACTAAAAATAATTTCTCCTGTAACAGAAGTTGTTCGATATACCCAAAACTTAATAGTAAAATCAGAAACAGTATTGCCTGAAAAAAAGAAAGCTTTCTTTGTTAATGGCTTAAACTTGACAGGATTTTGATTTGAATAAAAAATTAAAGAGCCGTTGGAAACATTACGAAATTCATTTGAAACTCTCAAGCTTTTTGCACTAACTAAATAATTTGAAGATGTGTCTTTTAATTTATTATCTCTTCCTATTTCTAAGCGTAAATCAATATTTTTCAAATCCAAAACAGCTTTATATCTATCCAAATAAATACCAAGCAAACCTCTCATATCTCTTTCAAAAGTAATATTGCTAGAATCTTGAATAAATTTAAAATTTTTTTTTGAATCAAGTATTAACTTCAATTCTTGAGATAAAAGAATAAAAAAGCATAAAAAAAATAGCAAGAACATTAAAATTAATCTCATTTTTGACCTTTTATTTGTTATTATTCACATTTTTAAATATCTCATAACATAAAACAAATCATCTTATGATACAATGATTATATCATAAGATGATTTCTAAAATCTAAAAACTATCTGACATTATGAAAGACAACCTAATAAATTTATTTGAAAAAGCAATAAAACTACCAACTACAAGTGGCTGCTATAAAATGCTAAATGAAAATAAAAAAATACTCTATATTGGAAAAGCAAAAAATCTAAGATCAAGAATAAAAAGTTATTTTTTAGAAAAAAAAAGCCACAAAATAAAAATATTAATGGAAAATGTAAAATCAATAGAAGTTATCACAACAAACAGTGAATACGAAGCATTGCTTCTAGAATGCAATCTAATCAAAACTCATAAGCCTGATTACAATGTAAAATTAAAAGACGGGAAAGGTTATCCCATGGTAAGGATAACTCGTGAAAAATATCCAAGAATTTTCAAAACCAGGAAAATAATTAACGACCAAAGTGAATATTTCGGACCATTTACCAATGTAAAAAAATTGGACCAAGTATTAGATTTTATTAACAAAACATTTAAACTTAGAAAGTGCAAAAAAAAATCTAAAACTCCTTGTCTATATTGCCATATGGGACAATGCCTTGGAGCATGCTACAAGGAAAATCTCGAAAAAGAATATCAAAAAGAACTAGATAAAGCAAAATCTATACTAAAAGGAAATACATCCGAAATATTAAACCAAATTGACATTAAATTAAAACTTGCCATACAAAAAGAAGATTTTGAAACTGCTATTAAATTAAAAGAAATTAAAAATTCTTTAACAGAGATTAATCAAATCCAAATCGTTACAAAAACCAACAATTTAAACACAGATTATGTGCATGTTCATCCAGGAGAAAATGTAAATACAATAATAGTATTAAAATATAGAAATGGGAAATTAGTTGAAAGAGATGCAAACTTTGATGAGAGCATATGCAAAAAAAATGAGCTGATTTTACAATTTTTGACTCAATATTACACAGCTATTAATATGATAGTGCCCGACAAAATCAATATTTTTCTTAAAGATGTAGACACTAAAAATGTTGAAAAACTAATAAATGACGTTAAAAATACAAAAACAAAAATTATTTACAAAGAAACAGAAGAAATTTTAAAAATAATGGAAATGGCTATATCTAATGCTGAATTATCATTAAAAGAATATGAAAATAAAAACAATAAAGCACTGGAGAGTTTAAAAATTTTTCTAGAAATGGATAAACTTCCCAAAATAATTGAAGGATTTGACATTGCTCATCTTAAAGGGCAAGAAACAGTAGCTTCCATGGTTACTTTTAAAATGGGAATGCCCTTTAAAGAAAACTACAAGCTTTACAAGTTAAACTCACTATTAAAAGGAGAAATTGATGACTTTAAGGCAATAAAAGAAGTAATCTTAAGAAGATATTCAGAAATAATCAATAAAAACTTAGAGCTTCCAAATTTAATCTTAATTGACGGAGGAAAAGGACAATTAAATGCTGCTTTTTCTAGCTTAAAAGACTTAAAAATAGAAAACAAGGTTAAAATCTGTTCATTGGCAAAAAAACACGAAACAATATTCTTAACAACAAAAAACAAAGGGATAAATCTACCTCAAGGACATCTTGCTCTTAGGATACTGCAAAACGTAAGAGATGAAGCGCACAGAAAAGCTAACAGATTTAACAGAAAAAGAAGAGAAAAAATAACACTATTGTACACAAAAATAAATGGAGTTGGAGAAAAAACAGCTCAAAAAATATTAAAAACAATAGGAACCTATAAGGATATATTGCCTTTAAGTGAAAATGAAATTTCAGAAAAAATAAAAGTAAATATTAAACTTGCAAAAAGAATAAAAGAATTTGCAATAAAAGAAAACTCAATAAAAAATTATAATCACAATAAATTTTAAATTCAATTAAAATTTTATATAACCAGTAAATTACCAATAAAATTACAAAATTTCAAACTAGATTATTATTTATTAATGCTTTTTAAAATTAAAATACTATTTGAAATTCCAGGCGATAAAACTAAAAAAAGATTATTAATAAGCTTGTTTCTAACTTGCATATTTAAAACATCTCCCAAAAGCTCTATTTTGTATCTTCCAGAAAAACTCTTAACTACTCTAAAAAAATGAACAATCTCGGTGTAGTCAAAATTATCCAGCTCGCCAATAACTTCATTTATTAAATTATCAAATATCCTTTTACGCTCTTTCTTTTCTAAATTTTTAATCTTTGAAGGTCTTCCTTCAATTTTATTTAATTTATCCAAAAATTTTTCTATCCCATTTTGAAAGTTTATATTTTTAATAATAACTTCAAATTCAAAACCTTTAGAAATATTTTTTTTACCTATTATTTCATATCTTAGATTATTAAAAAATAAAGGATAAAAAATAAAATCATCTTTTGCCTGAGACTTTAACCCACAAATTTTTGCTCTCAGGTCATCATCACTTGGAATATTTAAATAATCAAAAAATATTTCGGGATTGCTTTGCAAGTTTTTAATAGAATCAAAAAACCCTATTAAAACAATTTCCGCCAATCTAGATTCAGATCTACAAGATAAAAAACAAAACAGTAAAATCCAACTTAATTTTTGCTTCATATACTAAAAATTAAATTTTGACTCTGCAAAAGTATGCTTAAAAAAATTATTATTAAGCTTTAAGATTGAAAATATTAATAAATATGACAAATTTTGATGAATACTTTTAGAATAAATTCTCAAATATAAATCAAAATTATATAAAATTTTCAAAACAATTTTTATTTCTGCAATTGAATAATTTTTAACCCCTACTCTATAAATTTTATTTAATGAAAAAAAGATTTTATTTTTATTCAATGCACTCTGTAAGCTTCCATATGTATTATAATCTATTTGCACCTTCAATAATCTTTTAAATTGCCAAATAAGACTCATTAAAACATTAAGCAAATCTTCCCCCTGATCCAAAATAGATTTAATCTTTATCAAAGAATGTGCCATATCTTTTCTTAAAATTGAATTAAATAAAGAGAAAGTGTTTTCAAAACGAACAAAACTAATCCAAGAAGTTATATCTTCCTCATCGATAGTGTTGTTCTTGGCAAAAAGCGCAAAAGAATTTATGTAAAATTTCAAAATTTTAGTATCTGAATTTAGCATCAAAAGCATTAAATTTACTGCAGAATCTGTAATCTTAACATTAAGATTAAAAAAATTTCTTTTTACAAATGTAAATTTATCATCATCGGAAATCTCATAAAAAACTTTTTTTATAAATTTAAGTTTGTTCTTAAAATCAATGTTACATGAATTGCTATTAGAAACAAAAATAACAGTTTTATTATTAGACTTCAAAATTGCATTACATACTAGTTCTAAATCTTTCCCTGCTTTTAAAAGTTCAGACTCATAAACAATGAAAATTTCTTTTTCTGAAAAAAAAGAATTGGAAAATAGTTTCTCAACAAATTCAACAACTGAGAGTTCTGACAAAAAAATTTTAGTAACCGAAACTTCCGATTTAAAAGCATCTAACTTAATTAACAGCTCTTTTAAATAAGCTTCTTTTAAACCTTGTTCACTGCCCAACAATAAATAAACCACTTGCATCAAAATAAATTATAATCCAAGTGACAAATATATTATACTTAAGCTAGGAGGAGAATATGAAAGTTGCAATATTTACAGATACCTATATCCCAGAAAAAAATGGGGTAGCAACGTCAATAAAGCAAATTAAAGAAGGATTTGAAAAAAATGGCTATGAAGTTTACATATTTTGTCCAAAATCCAAAAAATCTGCAAACGAAAAAAACGTTTATAGATGTTCATCTATTCAAATAAATAAAAAACTTGACGCCGTAATAGCTTTTCCCAATAAAAGAAAAATAGCTAAAATAATACAAAGCTATAAACCAGACATCATTCATACTCACTCTGAGTTTTCTATGGGAAAAATTGGAAAACAAATTGCATTAAAACAAAATATACCAATAGTTCACACAAGCCACACAATGTGGGATTATTATTTACACTACTTAGGAATTTTTAAATATTTTATTAAACCTGATAAAATGATACGAAAACACTATAATAAAATAAAATATTTTATTTATCCATCAAGTAAAGCAAAAGAAAGATATTTTCAACTTTCAAATAATTCTAACTATAAAATAATTCCAAATGGAGTTGATAGAAAGCTTTTCATAAAAACTCTAAGTAAAGAAAAAAAAGATGAAATTTTGAAAAAGCACAATATAAAGCAAACAGACAAAATAATCATATTTGTTGGAAGAATAAATAAAGAAAAAAACATCAATTCATTAGTGATACATTTAAAAGACCTTTTAATACAAAACAGAAATTATAAGCTTATCATTATTGGCAAAGGAAGCGAAGAAAAGGAAATAAAAAATTTTAGCATTAAACATGGACTTGAAAAACAAATATTGCTAATAGGAACAATTCCATGGGAAGAAATATGTTATTACTATAAAATCTCTGATATCTTTGCCAGTCTATCAAGAAGCGAGGTATATCCAATGACAGTAATAGAAGCATTGACTGTTGGGATACCTGCCATTTTAATAAATGATTATATATATAAAGACGTAATAAAAGAAGGAATAAACGGATTCTTAATAAAAAAATGTGAAAACTTATCTCATTACATAGATAAAGTAATAAAAGATGATAAAATACTAAAAACATTTAAACAAAATGCAAAAAAATATTCTACTAAATTTTCAAGTCATTTTTTTACAAAAAAAATTGAAAATTATTACTCAGAAATTATTGCAAAAAAAAAATCATTAATATAGCTTATCAAAAGGTATGAAGCAAATTGGAAACTTAATCTTCATATCAAATAAAACATTCTTAATGGACTCACCAATAAAATATTGAAAATCCCAAAAAACATCCGTATTGATAAAAAATCTAACCTGCACGACTATATAATAAGGAGTGTATTCTTTAACAATAAGAGTAGGAGAACAAATCTCAACATTAAATTTCTTATTATTGAAAATCATCAAATCTTCTATTTTATCTTTTAATAAACCAATATTCGTATCATGGGGAACTTGAAAAGAAAACACAACCCTTCTTCTAGGATTTGCCGAAAAATTAACAACAAAATTGGATGTAAGCTTACTGTTTGGAATCTTAATAATTTCTTCGTCAAATGTTTTAAGTGTAGTAAAAAAAATTTGGACATTCTCAACCAAACCTTCAACATCACCACATTTAATGTGATCTCCACACTTAAAAAATTTAGAATTTAAAACAATAAATCCGCTAACAAAATTAGACAAAATACCCTGAGCAGCAAGCCCAATAGCAAGCCCTAATGATCCGAATACAGCAATAATAGATGTTGTAGGCACCCCAAGATATGGCAATATTATTAAAACAATAACAAAATCTGTTAATATTTTGAAAAAAGATTTCAAAAAATTAAAAACTGTAACCTCTAACTTATCCTCTAATCTAGACTTTTCCAAAGTCTTAAACAAAATTTTACCCATTTTTTTAACTATCAACTTTAAAAAATACCACAACACTATAGCAATCGAAACTTTTAAACTGTAACCCACCACACTCTCAAAAATATGATTAAAATAATCTTGAAATATAAAAAACTCCTTAAACAAACTAAACTTTCCCTCTAGACTTCACATAAATTAACTGAATTATAGCACAAAAAACAAACAAACCTTTCAATAAAAAAACTCTAGTAAAAACAATAAGTCAATCGATTAAAACATAATAAAACATGTTTTTAATCAACACCAATCAATAATAAAAAATACATTACAACAATATTTGTGGTAAAATTAGTATACCAAGGGTTTTTACTAATTTTGACAAAACAAATATATAAAAAGAAACAAAAAAAGTTATATGAGATTCTGAAATTGTTTTTACTTGTCTTTAAAACAGCAACATTTACAATTGGCGGAGGATTAGTAATTATATCTGAGCTTAAAAAAATACTTGTTAAAAAAAGAAAGATAATATCCGAGGACGATTTCAACAAAATACTTGCAACATCAAATGTTATTCCTGGAGTTACAGCGATTAATTTTGTGTTCCTAGTAGGAAAAAAATTTGGGGGTTTTTCATGCGCACTTTTACTTGTTGTTGCCGGAATTTTACCTTCCATTATTGCAATAGTAATGGTTTTCTTTTACCTAGAATTAGTGTCGGATAATATACATGTTGAAAAATTTCTAGAAGGTGCAAAAATCTCTTCAATTATCATAATGTTAACAGTTGTTTTAAAATTTTCAAAAAAAATGTTGAATAATTCCATAATGAAATGGACAATATGTTTTCTTGTAATCTTTGCAATTTCTAAATTAAAAATAAAAATATCATATATACTACTAATTTTCTTTTTAATATATACGCTAAAATATATAACAATAAAAAAAATATTAACTAAACAAAAAAAGGATATCGATTGATTCTAATAAATTTATTCATCACATTTTTAAAAATCGGATTATTAAATTTCGGAGGGGGCAATGGAATTGCAGCAATAATAAACAATGAATTAATTAATAATAAACAATGGATAACAAAAGACGAATTCATTAATATGATTACAATATCAAGAATAACCCCTGGACCTATTGCCACAAATATAGCAACATACGTTGGAATGAAAATTGCAGGAATTGCAGGAGCAATAATTGCTACATTGGCACTAATAACAGCTCCAATATTAATAATGATTATAATTCTTTCAATGCTACACAAAATAAGCTTTTTAAATTATTGTTTGGAAAATCTAAAACCTATTATTGTTGCACTGTGGATAATTACAATAATAATTTTGCTTGAAAACACATATTTAAAAATAGAGAACAACAAAACAGAGCTTTTAAGAACCTTGACTGTTGTAGGAATTAATTTTTTTATTTTATTTTTTTATAATAAAATAAGTCCAGCATTAGTAATTATGCTTAGCGGATTTTTGTATACATTAATATAAATATGATTAAACAAAAATTAAAGTTATCCCAAAATTTAAATTCAATTCAAATACAATCAATAAAGATATTAAGCCTTAATAAAAAAGAATTAACAAAACTTATACTAGAAGAAAGCGAAAATAACGAATGCCTAGAAATAGACTCAAATAAAATATTTTTTGAAACATTGAAAACATATAAGTTTAAAAAAATATTTTACAAAGAAGATGATATAATAAAAAGTCAATACGACATAGCTCTTGAAAAAACAAAAACGAATACTTCTTTAAAAGAGCACCTTTTGCTACAATTAAGGATTCAAAGAATAAATGAAGATGAACTTAAAATAGGTGAAATATTAATAAACAATCTAAACAACAAAGGTTTTCATATAATAAATCCTTACGATCTTTTCAAAAAGGAAGAGAAGGAAAAAGTAAAAAAAATAATTGAACTTATTCAAAAATTTGATCCAATTGGAATTTGTGTCCCCAATATAATAGAATCGTTAATTTTGCAAGCAAAGCATCATAAATTAGAAACTAATATTATCAAGATTCTTGAAAAAGCCGAACTTCTTGAAAAAACTCAAGAAAAGTTAAAAAAAGAGCTCAAAATAAGAAATAAAGAATTTAACACGGCCTTAGAAATTATCAGACAAAAACTCAACCCCAACCCAACGCTCGAATTTAAAGATCCAAACGATACTAATTTCTATGTTGATCCAGATATATTAATAATAAACCACAATAACAAATTTGAAATTAAAATCAAAGAAGTTAACATCTTTAAGAAAGAACTTAAAAGGACAACAGAAAATCCTCAAAAACAAAAAAAAGCAAAATGGTTGATTGAATCATTACGATATAGAGACGAAATACTTGCAAAAATAGGAATAGCCATATATACATTGCAAAAAGAATTTCTAAGAAGAGGCTTTAAAAGCTTAAGGCCAATGAACTTGAGCATTTTGTCAGAAAAAATCAGTGTATCAAAATCAACAATATCAAGAGCAATAAAAAACAAATATTTAAAATGCGAATGGGGTACAATATTGATTAAAGAGCTATTTAGCTCTGTCGGTGGAGCAAAAACAAATGAATTTTCAAAATTAAGCATTAAAATAACAGTAAATAAGTTGTTAGAAGTAAATAAAAAGATGTCAGATAAAGCAATTTCTGCTATACTGAAATCCAAAGGAATCTCTATTTCTAGAAGAACAGTAAACAAGTATAGGAATGAATTAAAATCTGAGAAAGGAAGAATATATTATGGAACCTAAAATTCAATCTGTTAATTATAACTTAGATGAAAGTGAAAAAAATTTTATTTTTAAAAAGCTAGAAAAATTTGACAATCATATCAAGAAACATGTAGAAAATTTAAAAATTACAATCAAAAAAGAACGTGAGCTTTTTGAATTAGACGCACATCTTCACTTTAATTGGGGTAAAATAATACATATAAGAGAAGATGGAAAAATACTTCTAAACCTTATTGATAGTGCAATGGAAAAACTTTACAAATCGGCAACTAAAGAAAAAGAGAAAAAAAACAATAAATAAGATATAAGCAAAAAATGCAAGAAGTAAAAATCAGGATAATAAATAAAGATAAAATACATTCAAGCTCAGCAAACATCATTGCTAAATTTGCAAATAAATACTTTTCGTGCAATATAAAAATAACAGTCATTGGTGAAAAAGAAAAACTAGCAATTAAAATTTTGTTAAATTTACTAAAATATAATTTTTCAAAAGAGCTTGAAAAATGAATAAAAAAAATTTTTACATAACAATATTACTACACTTACCTAATCTTTTATTTTCATACTCAACAAAATATGATATTGAGGCAAAAATGTCATATTTTGTCATGAGTCTGGCAATCATTGTAATCTCATCTATTTCACTAGGAAATCTAGTAGCAAAAATAGGTATTCCAAAAGTAATAGGACAAATAACGGCAGGAATAATTCTAAGTCCGAATGCCTTTGGAAAAATTAAAATACCTTTATTATTTCCATTAGGGATAACTCAAATTGGAGAAAACTATTTAATAGATGAAAAAATATTTGCAATCTCTACCATAGCTTCAATAATATTACTTTTCACGGCAGGACTTGAAACTGACTTAAAATTGTTTATCAAATTTTTGCCACGCGGAGGAATTATTGGAATAATAGAAGTTGTTGGCACCTTCACAGGTTTTGTACTAATGGCCAGCATAATTTTTAATGTTCCTCTAATAAGTCCAACCTCCCTTTTTATTGGAATAATTGGAACCCCAACATCAGCAGGTATTGCAGCAAGTATACTCTCAGCAAAGAAAAAAATGAGTACTTCAGAAGGGGTGACAATAATCTCAACTTCAATTATTGATGACGTGCTTTCAATGCTTATGCTTACAAGCGTAATAACTATATCAAGATCTATATCGGATCTTGATATAGCAAGCTCAATCAAAACTATAATTCAAAACATAGTAATTTGGCTATGCTTAACTTTCTCTTTAATATATGTATCAGAAACGCTCTCAAAGCTGCTGAAAAAATTAAACAGTGTAACCTTAGCAACCGTAATAACACTCTCTTTGGCCCTTACTATCGCAAGCATTTTCCAAAATCTAGAAATGTCTTTTGTTGTTGGAGCTTATGTATTTGGGCTTGCTATGTCAAAAACAGACATAGCATATGTAATTCAAGACAAACTAACAATCTTTGAAAGATTTTTTATCCCAATCTTTTTTACATCGATTGGACTTATGTCAGATATCAATGAAATACTCTCAAAAGAAGTTCTTATTTTAGGATTAGCAATTAGCGCAATAGCAATAATTACTAAAAGTACATTTTGCTTTATTCCAGCGCTCTTTTTAGGATTTAATAAACTTGGAGCCTTAAAAATTGCAACCGGAATGGTCCCAAGAGGAGAAGTTTCACTTATTATGGCAAATGTAGCATTATCTTCAGGATTTATTAGTCAAAAAATATTTGGAATTATAATAATAATGGTATTTTTGCCAACAATCATTGCAACACCCATAATAAACTTCTTGTTCAAAATAAATAAAAGCGGACTTAAAAAAGAACTCCCAATAGATCAAAATACACACATATGCGTATCATTTGAATATGATAATTTAGCCAAAATTCTTATATGGGACTTAAAAAATGAGTTAAGAAAAGAAGGATTTTTCACACAACAAATTAAAAATGATTCCTCACAATATATTAATGCAAGAAAAAACAATATATCCTTCTCAATAAAACGAGAAGGTAGTAAAATCACATTCGAATGCCCAAATAATCACTTAATAATAATACAAGATCTTTTTAGAGAAACAATCTTAAACCTAGAAAAAATAACCAAAGAAGTTGAAACAGTCTCTTTAAGAGCAAAAAAACTAGATTACTCAATAAATTATGATAAAATTCTTAGTAAGATCAACCTAAATAAAAGAATAAAAAAGGAAAACATTATTCTAGAATTAAAATCCAGCAATAAACCTGATGTGCTAAGAGAACTTCTAAGCGTAATAAACATTGAAATTGACAAAGAAAGAATATTTCAAGATTTAATGGAAAGAGAAAAATTAATTACTACTGCGCTAAAAGAAGGCTTTGCTATTCCTCATTTAAAAACAAATTTAATCTCAAAAATACACATTGCAATAGGAATAAGCCATGAAGGGATTGACTTTAATGCTCTTGACAAGAATTTAAGCCATGTTTTTATATTAATATTGTGCCCAGCAAAAGATTATGTTAGCTACCCTAGAATTTTAGCATCTGTTGTAGGCAAAGTTGATCTATATAAAAAAGAAATTTTAAATGCAAAAACGGATAAAGAAATTTATAATATAATAGTGAGCTGAATTATGTTTAAAGTCATCAAATGCAATGAATTGAATGAAAAATTGATAAACAAAAAAGTTGAAATAAATGCTTGGGTAAAAAAAATTAGACACCACGGAAAATTTACCTTTCTAAGCATAAGAGACAGATATGAGAAAGCTCAAGTTCTGATAACCGAAGAACATCTTTTAAAGATCGTAGAAAAAATAAAGCTTGAATATTGCATTAAAATTCAAGGATTATTGATCAAAAGGCCCCCCAACATGATAAATACAAATATGAAAACAGGATATTTTGAAATATTGGCAAAAAACATTGAAATTATCTCAAAGTGTAATGAATTGCCGTTTATGATAGAAGATGACAATAATGCAAGTGAAAACTCAAAACTTGAATATAGATACTTAGATTTAAGAAGAGATTCATTGAAGAATAAAATCATTTTAAGATCTCAGGCTACTCATCTTATTAGAAATTTTTTAGTAAAAAGAAAATTTTTAGAACTAGAAACTCCAACTTTTGTAAAATCAACACCCGAAGGCGCAAGATCCTTTATAATTCCATCAAGGATTCACAAAGGATCTTTTTATGCCTTACCTCAATCTCCACAACTTTACAAACAGCTTATAATGATAGCGGGATTTGATAAATATTTTCAAATAGCCCGTTGCTATCGAGACGAAGATTCAAGGGGCGATAGACAACCAGAGTTCACGCAGCTTGATCTTGAAATGAGTTTTGTCAAAAAAGAAAATATTTTTAAATTAATAGAAAATATGATTTTTTCAATATTTAAAAATTGCCTTAATATTAACTTGCCTAAAAAATTTAAAAAAATAACATACAAAGAGGCAATGAATAAATATGGCAGCGACAAACCAGACACCAGATTTGAACTTGCACTGCAAGATATAAGTCGAAATCTAAAAAATTCAGAATTTAATGTATTCAAAGATACTCTAAAAAATAAAGGTTCAATTAAAATTTTAATAGTAAAAGATAAAGCTGATAAGTTTTCAAGAACAAAAATAAATAATTTAGAAGAAATTGCAAAGCTTTACAAAGCACAAGGACTTTACTTTACAAAAATTGAAAACAATAAATTTTCTGGAGGAATTGCAACATTTTTAAGAACAGAAGAACATCAATTGATAAAAGCTTATTCTCTAGAAAATAATGACATAATTTTCTTTACAGCTAATAACAAATGGGAAACTGCTTGCAAAGTAATGGGCCAAATTAGAATAAAAATTGCAAACGATCTTGGACTAATAGATGAGAATAAATTTGAATTTCTATGGGTCTACGACTTTCCACTATTTGAATATGACGAAAATACAAAAACCTATACACCAGCTCACCACATGTTCTCGATTCCCAAAAAGCAACATATTGCCAATTTAGAAAAAAATCCAAACAAAACCATAGGTGAAATTTATGATCTTGTTTTAAATGGTGTAGAGCTTGGTTCAGGCTCAATCAGAATACATAGCAAAGAACTTCAGCAAAGAATTTTTAACATAATAGGATTTCAAAAAGAAAAATTAGAAGATAGATTTGGATTTTTCCTAAAAGCATTAGAATATGGGGCTCCAAATCATGGTGGCATTGCAATTGGAATTGATAGACTCATAATGTTAATGACAAAATCAACTTCAATAAAAGATGTAATACTATTTCCAAAAAATTCTTTTGCGGCAAGTCCTCTTGACAACTCGCCTTCTAAAATCTCAAATGAACAACTCAAAGAACTGGGAATCAGCATTGTTTCTGATGATGCTTAAATTAATAATAAAACTTATAACATACACATTTAAAATTATAAAAAACAGTTAACCATATTCTTGAAATTTTCTAATAATCTAATATTTTTTTCAAGAAACTGAACATCAAAGCTTAATTTTAATTTTTCACAAACAGCAAACATTATGAAAAAAACATAAAATTAATCTAAAACAAAATGCTTTTTTAAAATCTAGAAAAAATCTTAATTACTTCCCTCTTAAATAATAAGAACTTAATAAACATGACATTTAGCAATCATTTAAAAATAAATTATAGAAAAAATATATAGAATAATCAATAATTTTATAATTCAATAATCTGAAACATAATAGAATAATAAAAAAAGCCGCTCAAAAAGCAGCTCGCAAATAAAAATTAGTGAATTTTTATTTAATTTCTATTAATATTATTAAGATTTTTGCATGCAATCTTCACACGTTCTTTCATAGAAACTTCAGCTTCTCTTAACCAAACTCTTGGATCATAAAATTTCTTATTTGGAATATCGATATCCTTACCATCTCCTAATTGACTTTGCAAACGATTTTCATTTTTTTTATAATAATTTAAAACACCTTCCCAGGCAGCCCACTGCGTATCTGTGTCAATATTCATCTTTACAACTCCATAAGAAAGTGCCTCATTAATCTCATCAATTGTGGATCCAGACCCTCCATGAAAAACATAAGAAACTGGCTTAGCGGTATTTACTCCTGTTCTTGATATAACATAATCTTGACCATCCCTTAACACTCTTGGAGTAAGCTTAACATTCCCTGGTTTATATACTCCATGAACATTCCCAAAAGCTGCTGCAATCTGAAAATTTGGACTAATCTTTAAAAGTTCTGAATATCCATAATAAATATCCTCGGGAGTCGAAAATAGTTCATGCAAAGCTCTGTCCGAATTATCAACTCCATCTTCTTCCCCACCAGTAATTCCAAGCTCTATTTCTAAAAACATTTCAATTTTTGCCATTCTTTCTAAGAATTTTTTAGAAATTTCAATATTTTCTTTAATAGGTTCTTCTGACAAATCTAACATATGTGAAGAAAATAATGGCTTTTTGTGCTGACTATAGTATTTCTCACCATACTCTAAAAGTCCTTCAACCCAAGGAAGCAAATTTTTAGCACAATGGTCAGTATGAAGAACAACAGGAACACCATAATGCTCTGCCATCAAATGAACATGCATAGCTCCAGAAATAGCTCCAACTACTGAAACTCCTTGTGGTTTTTCTATCTTCAATCCTTTCCCACAAACAAAAGCAGAACCGCTATTGGAGAATTGTATCATAATAGGAGAATTAATTTCTTTTGCTGCCTCTAAAACTGCATTAATAGAATTTGTTCCTATACAATTAATAGAAGGAATAGCAAATCCTTCCTTTTTACACATCTCATATAAAGAGTGCAACTCTTTTCCATAAACTACACCCGGCTTAATCTTATCTAAAACACCCATTTATATTACTCCTTTCTATTTTATTTTTCTTTATCAAATAACTATAATAAATTATACACCTAAGAAGTAGAATTGAATTTAAATCAATCAATAAATAATTATTTAAATAAAAGTAAGCGTAAAATTTATCAAAAATCTATTATTCTTCACAAAAAAATTCAAAGTCAAACCTTTTCAGTAGAGTCTAACATTTTATACCACTGCGAAAATTCTTTTATTCCTTCTTTAATAGAAATTTTGGCCTCATACCCCACATCATTTTTAAGCTTTAAAATATCACAACAACTTTCCACAACATCTGCCTTTTGCATAGGCATATAACTTTTTAAAGCTTTTTTATCAAAATTAGCCTCAAGCTCTTTAATAAAATCTAACAATTTAGTTGCATGCCCAGTTCCTATATTGTATATTCTGTAAGGAAAAGAAGATGTTGACGAATTTGGATTTTTAACGTCAAAATTACAATCACTCTTAGCCGGATTTTTCAACACTTTATAAACACCGTTTGCAATATCACTTACATATGTAAAATCTCTAGCCATATTCCCATTGTTAAAAATATTAATAGACTCACCATTTTTAATTCCATATGAAAATAAATACAAAGCCATATCAGGTCTTCCATAAGTTCCATAAACTGTAAAAAATCTAAGCCCTGTTGTGGGAATGTTAAAAGAGGCACTGTAAGCATGAGCTATCATCTCATTAGATTTTTTAGTAGCTGCATATAAATTTAAAGGATGGTCTGTAACAGAATCTTCACTAGACGGAACATTCTCATTTATACCATAAACCGATGAAGTCGAAGCATAAACAAAATGTTCAATGCTTTCTTTATAAATTCTGCATACATCTAAAACATTAAAAAACCCAACAATATTTATTGAAACATAGCTATCAGGATTCTCAAGACTATCTCTAATACCTGCTTGAGCAGCCAAATGGCAAACATGCGTAAACTTAAACTCTTTAAAAAGTTCTAGCAGCTTATCTTTATTTAGTATATCAAGATAAACAAAAGATAAATTATTATATTTTTCACTCTTAATAACCTTATAAGTTTTGACATCCTTAGAACAAAAACCTAAAGCATTTAATCTTTCATGCTTAAATTTAAGTTCATAATAATCATTTAATATGTCTACACCCAAAACTTCGTGCCCTTCTTCTACAAACTTTTTAGCTACATGAAATCCAATAAACCCTGCAATTCCTGTTAAAAAAATTTTCATATTATCATTCCTCTTTAAAATTCAATACAAACTAACACCATCAATCTATTTTTTAAAACCAAGATCTCTTTTTTGATAACTGCGAGAATTATTGCTGCCAAACCTATTATTTCTGACATAAGAAACTCTTATTCTTTTTATATTTCCATCGCCCTCGCTTTCAGTTTTTATATCACTATAACGATTTAAAGTTGTATGAATAATTCTTCTTTCAAAAGGATTCATTGATGGCAACAAAATAGAACGTCTAGTTCTTTTGACTTTGTGAAAAGAATTTATTGCTAAATTAATAAACCTAGACTTAAATCTCTCTCTATAATCTCCAATATCCAATAAAACCCTACTATTAAAGGTGCCAGCTTCACCAATAAGCTTAGAGGCATAAACATTTGTCAAAAGCTGTAAAGAATCTAAATTCTTACCCTCTCGTCCAATCAAAATATTTGGACTATCTGTTTCAATAGAAATCTTAATATATCCCCCTTCTTTGGATTCTATTGTCAAGTTTACAGAATATCCCATTTTAATTAACATTTCTTTTACAAATTCTAAAATTCTATCACAAATTTCATCCCCAATTTTAATTTCAAAAACGTCTTTTTTAACCTCTTTTACATGGGGAGAAACCCTTATTTTAATCATTTCTTTCTTAAATAAAAATCCAACCCTTTCTTTATCTAAAATTTCTACATCAAACTCGCCTTCTTTTAATTCCAGGTCTCTCATTGCTTTCTTTATTGCTTCTTGTTCGGTTTTTCCGTAAAATTCATAACTCATATTATTCCCCCTTTAAGACAAATGTATCTTTATATAGTATTGTTGCAAAATAGTAAAAATATTTGTTGTAATCCAATATATTAAAAGTCCTGATGGCATATTGTAAAGTATGAAAAAAAACATAATAGGCATTCCAAAATATAAAAATTTCTGCTGCGCTCCAAGATTTTTTAAATCAACATTGGAACTAACAATTGTAGACCCCAATTGAGTAAACATCATAATAAAAGGCAAAATTCTAATATCAGTCCAAGAAACAAAATATAGCTTATATCCAAAATGATATACACTGTCGCCTATAGATAAATCATCAATCCATCCTGGAATAAAACTAGCTCCTCTTAATAAAAATAAATTATTTACAAGTGAATAAAGAGCAAAAAATATAGGAAGCTGCAAAATTACGGGAAGACATCCCCCAAGAGGATTAACTCCTTCTTCTTTATAAAGCCTTCCCATCTCTTCATTTAACTTCTTAGAATCATGCTTAAACTTTGCTTGAAGTTCTTTCATTTTAGGTTGAAGTTTGGAAAGCTCCGCAGTAGCTCTAAATCCCTTAAATGTTAAAGGAAATATAAGGATTCTAACAACAATTGTCAAAAAAATAATTGAAAGTCCCCAATTAGGTATAACATCATAAAAAACTTGCATTACCATTTGCATAGGAACTTGAATTAAATACCATAAACTCTTTTCTACTGACATTCCAAAAGCAATATCAGATAAGCCAAAAGTATTAGTATCATTCTTATCAAAAATGTCTAAATATCTATTATCCTTGGGCCCAGCGTAAATAAAAAACTCATCACTAATGTTTTTTTTATTTTTAATATTATTAATAATAAACGATTTAAGAACTTCTCTTTCCTTCTTAAATTCAACCTCCATATCTTCTTTAAAAACCAACACTTCAAAATACTTCGTACTAGAGCCAATCCATCTAGGATTGTTAATCCTTAGACCATCTTTACCATATCTAAGCTTATTGTCATAGTAAATTATTTGAGATAAATAATTGTTATATTGTAACTTAGCTTTATCGCTCAACCTTTCAATTTCAGAACTAAAAATAATTTTATAAGAATCAATATCAAATAAATTATAATCCTCAAGACCATTTACAATAACTTTAAAGTTTATCAAGTATTCATTTTTTCTCGAAAATGTATACTTTTTTATATATTCATAAGTTTTCCCATTATTTTTAAAATAAGCTTTAAATTCATGGTTAAAATCATCTATTTTTTTATACAAAAATAAGTTCTCTACTAAATAGTCAAAATTAATATCAAAAAAAGTTTCATTTTTATAATCAGCATTAATCAAATCTGTAGGATCTTTTTCTAAATTTAAATGATTTTTAAGCTTTAATGAAACTAAATTTCCTCTAAACGTCGAAAAAGTAGCAAAATATACTTCTGTTTCTACAACAATATTTTGAGCTTTATTAATCAAATCAAAACCATTGCTTTTACCCAAAGGCATTTTATTGTCATTAAAACTTTTGTTTAAATCAAACTGCAATTCCTTTTCAGAAGATCTAAAGCTCAACATGTTGGAAGAAAAAATATCATTAATAAGCATAAAAAGACCTATTAAAAATAAAGATAAATAAACCGTTCTTAAAATTTTCTTACTTCGATTCACTTATACCCCTTCATACCATTAAAACTAAACTTTTCATAAGGGATTCAATACCAAAATAAGTCAAATTTAACCTGTTATAAGAAACTACAAAAACAAAATCTACGGCTCTATCTTCTAATAATTCTAATCTTTTCCTAAAAACCTCTTTAAAAAGCCTTCTAGTACGATTTCTTTTAACAGACCCCTTAAAGTCTTTAGAAAAGGTAACAAGAAGTCTGGAATAAATCAAATTATTTGATTTAAAGAACATTTTAAGATTAAGATTGCTAAATCTAATCAAATTGCCTTCTTTGAAAATTTTTTGAATTTCTATTTTTGATTTTAGACTAATATTTCTTTTTTTCATCAGAAACAGTTAATTTTATTCTTCCCTTTGCCCTTCGTCTTGCAAGAATAAGTCTTCCACCTTTAGTCTTCATTCTAGCTCTAAACCCAAATTTTCTATTTCTTTTAACACGACTAGGCTGATAAGTCCTTTTCAAAACGCTCCTCCATTAAAACAATTTCCCGCTACTAAGCTATAAATTGAACACTACCATGGTATAGCATATAAATGCGATTGTCAATAATAACTACTTTACTAAAACCTTTATATCTAGTATTTCAATTCCCGTTAATTTTTTTATTAAACTTATTATCTTTGACTTATTGATCGATATACTGTATAAAATGCTTGAATTACTTACCTTAAGAAAAAGAATCCTCTCATTTTTAAGATCTAAAAATTTCACATCATCTGATAAAGTCTTAAAAATCTGATTCCATTTATCAGCAATCAATAATTTTGAACTTATTTTTTTATCAATAAGCAAATTAGATTCTAAATAATTTTTAAGAACATTGCCTATTTTTTTAAAAGAAGAATCATTCATAGCAATTTTTTATACCACAATGCAAAAAATAACATTGAATAAACTTTAGAAAATCTCATTTTAATATTCAAACTCAAAACCACATTAATAATTTACTTTAACCCAAAGACATCGGCATTATCAAGTGCGTAAAATTAAAATTTTCGGGTTCACTCAATTTTAATACATTTCCCGAATTAAATTGTATCTCTATCTTTGAAGTTTCAAAAACAGTAATGGCTTCAATAAAATATGAAATATTAATAGCCATAATTTCATCTGATCCTTCATACATATAATTTGGATTTTTAATAAAAAATTCACCTCTTCTTCCTGTAATTAAATCTTCTCCAAGAAGTTTTAATTGAGCATCAGAAAAATTTAAAATCAACTTTCTTGACCTATCAACATATAAATTAACTCTTGAAAGTCTGTCTTTTAAAATACCTAGCGAAACTAAAGATTTATTTTCCTGTTCTTTAGGTATAATACTCTTATAATCGGGATAATTACCATTAATCAAGCTGCAAGCTATTTTATAATTATCAAATTCAACATAAAATTTTTTATCCGAAGATTTTATTTTAACCATACCTTCTCCTGACATGAGATGTTTTAAAAAATTAAATATTTTTACAGGAACTATAAAATTTACATCTTCTTTAAATATGACTTCTGTTTTACAAATAGACATTCTGTGTCCATTGGTAGAAACAAGTAATAACTTGGAATCTTCATCTTTTGTAAAATACACACCATTTAATACGTTCTTGGATTCATCAAGATGTGCTGAAAAAGCTATTCTGCTTATTATTTTTTTAAAAGATTTTTGTTTTACTTCAATTTCAAAAGTGTAATTTTCATTAACCATATCATAGTTGTAATTTTCTATTTCTTCATATGAAAAGGTGGGTTCTTTTAAATGATCTTCATATTCTTCTTTCTCATCTTTTGATTCTCCCATAATTTCCAATTTGCTGTTACTCTCATTAAAAACTATTTTAATTTTCTTATAAAAATTGAATGCTTTTACTGCATCATAAAAATTTGAAGCATTAATTAACACCTTAAAATCTGTTTCTGAAACAATTGAAATTGTACTCTCAAAAAATATATTTCGGTCTGTTGATCTAATTATGAGATTAGGTGTTTTTACTTCGATTAACAATGCACTCCAAATGTCATTCATATTTCTGTTTAATATTATTCCTTTTGCTTTTTCTATCTCATTTATAATTTGATTTGTTTCGCAAATAAAAAATGTGTTATTTATCATAATGCCTCCCTATATATTTTATTACATTTTATCTTTGTAAGTTTTTTTATTTTTTATATTTTGATTTTTATATATATATATAGTAGTAGCAGTAGTAGGGTTCTGTTTGATTGTTTAATTGTATCTAGTAGTATATGATATAAAGAAATGTATTGTTTAATTATAGGTTGTTTTTTGGTGTAATTTTGATAAATTATTTGTTTCAATTGTTTAAAAGAATTTTTGATTTTTCAATTAGATTTATTTTTTTTTTATTTTGTTCATAAGTTCTGTGATTAAATTGTTAATTTCTTTGTCATTATTTCTGTCTCTATCTATTTTATTTATCGAATAAAGCACTGTTGAATGGGTTTTCCCCCCAATAATTTTTCCAATTTCAACTGTTGATAGCTCTGTAAAATTTCTCAAAAGGTATGCATAAATATGTCTAGCTTTTGTTATCTCTGGTTTTTTACTATGCCCCTCAATGTCTTTGTGCGCAATTTTTAGCTCTCTTAAGAGTATTTTTTTTATATTTTCGATATTGATTTTATTGTTTGGTTCATTGGTTGTTTCTTTTTCGTAAATTATTATTTCTTTGATTATTTTTTCAACAATGTCAATGTCAATTTCTATATTATCTAAATCTATATATGCTTTTAGTTTTGTTACAGCAGCTTCAAGATCTCTTACATTTGTTGTAACTTTTTGTGCAACCAGATTTAGTATATTTTTAGGGACCTTTATGCCATCCTCCTCTGCTTTTTTTTCAATAATGGCTACTCTGAGTTCAAAATTGGGTTTTGATATGTCAACATTTAGTCCCCTTGTGAATCTGCTTTTTAATCGATCTGTAAAATTTGTAAGTTCAGAAGGAGATCGGTCACACGTGAATACTAATTGTTTATTGTCTTCATAAAGGGCATTAAATGTATGAAAAAGCTCTTCTTGTATGCCTTCTTTTTTTTGTAAGTCGTGGATATCGTCTATAAGCAACATGTCTAGGTATCTATATTTCTTTTTAAATTTTTTTGTTTCATTTGTCTTTATACTTTCTACAAACTCATTTAAAAAATTTTCAGCAGTAACGTATAATATCTTAAGGTTATGATGCAGTTCTTCTGTTTTATTTCCTATGCTTTGAAGTAAATGCGTTTTTCCAAGTCCAACTCCACCGTAAATTAGACACGGGTTATATTTTTTACCAGGATTTTTTGAGATTGACAAGCTGGCGTTATATGCAAGCTTATTATTTGGGCCTATAATGAAATTTTCAAATGTATATCTTTTTTTAAGAAAGGGATTTTTAAAATGTGTAGGCTCTTCTTCCTTTTTGATATACATTTTTATTCGATCTTTAATGCTTTGAATTGGTTCTTTAGAAAGTGTGTTTCCTTTAAGCTTGTCGAAATTTGGAAAAGTTTCGTTAAGAATTGTTTTTTCGCTTTCTTGTTTGTTAAAATGGGTTTTAGTCGGCTGATTTGTAAATACAATGGTTACGTTATTGTAGCCATTGTTTGTGAGGATTTCTTTGATTTTTTTTGCAAATCTTTTTTCTATTTGATTTTTGTGAAATAAATTTGGAGTAGATATTTGAATATTTTCTCCTATTGATTCTAAAAAGCATAAATTTTCAAACCAAACATAAAACTCTTCTTCTGATAGTTCTTTTTTTATTTCTGTTAAAATCAAGCTCCATATATTTTTTGATTTTTCCATTTTTTGTCCTTGTTGGTTTTAGTACTATACTTTTAACATTATATAGTATAATATTGAATTCAGATTCTATCTGAGTCGTTTGTGGATTTTTTTAAATTTTTGGTACTTTTTATGTAATAGATATTATTTTTTTTTTAATGTAGAATTTATTTGTGTCTTAATTTTGATTAAATGAATGGAAGGTTTATGAATTATGTTGCTAGTAACATTCAGGTCTTAAAAGGACTTGAGGCTGTTAGGAAAAGGCCTGGCATGTATGTGGGATCTGTTTCTATTAATGGGTTACACCATTTGGTTTATGAAGTGGTTGACAATAGTATTGATGAGGCTTTAGCTGGGTTTTGTGACAGAATAGATGTTGTTATCAATTTAGATAATACTATAACTGTAATTGATAATGGGAGAGGAATTCCTACTGATATCCATGAAGAGGAGGGAATTAGTGCGCTTGAACTTGTTTTAACAAAACTACATTCTGGTGGAAAATTTAATAAAGGTACTTATAAGGTTTCTGGAGGATTGCACGGTGTTGGAATTTCGGTTGTAAATGCTTTGTCTTCGTTTTTAGAGGTTTGTATTAATAGAGATGGAAAGATTTTTAGGCAAACCTTTTCAAAAGGTATTCCAACTTCTAAAGTAGAAGTTGTGGGAGAATCTTCTATTACAGGAACCAAGGTTACTTTTTTAGCAGATTCTGAAATTTTTGAAACTTTAGATTATAATTTTGATGTTCTTGAAAAAAGGCTTAAAGAGCTTGCTTTTTTAAACGATAAAATATGCATTTCAATTGAAGATAAAAGATTTGGTAAAGAAAGATCTTCGAAGTTTTATTTTGAAGGCGGGATAAAATCTTTTGTAGATTATTTAACTAATAACAGTAAAGCTTTTCAATCGGAATCTTATTATATTGATGGTTTTCTTAATGATGTTATTGTTAATGTGGGGCTTAAATGGACCGAAAGCTATTCTGATAATATTCTTTCTTTTGTTAATAATATTAATACAAGAGAAGGAGGGACCCATGTTGCGGGCTTTAAAAGTGGTCTTACTAAGGCTATGAACGAAGCTTTTAAAAATTCAAAAATAAGTAAAAAAGATATTCCAAATCTTACAGGAGATGATTTTAAAGAGGGACTTACAGCTGTTATTTCTGTAAAAGTTCCAGAACCTCAATTTGAAGGTCAAACAAAGAGTAAACTTGGCAATTCTGAGATAAA
This sequence comes from Borreliella japonica, assembly GCF_900099615.1. GTDB lineage: Bacteria > Spirochaetota > Spirochaetia > Borreliales > Borreliaceae > Borreliella > Borreliella japonica. The sequence continues at coordinate 447,488 of NZ_FMTE01000002.1, forward strand.
AAAAATAGTTGAGATTGTTGTCTATGAGCATTTATTGGAAATTATTAATATAAATCCTTTAGAGATAGACACTATTCTTGGGAAAGCAATAAAAGCTGCTCGTGCTCGTGAGGCTGCAAGAAAAGCAAGAGAATCAGAAAGAAAAAAAAATGCATTTGAAAGTTTGGCATTGCCCGGGAAATTGGCTGATTGTACTTCTAAAAATCCCTTGGAAAGAGAGATCTATATTGTAGAAGGTGATTCTGCTGGAGGAAGTGCTAAAATGGGTAGAAATAGATTTTTTCAGGCCATTTTGCCATTATGGGGAAAAATGCTTAATGTTGAGAAAACAAGAGAAGACAAGGTGATTACCAATGATAAGCTTATTCCTATAATTGCATCTCTTGGTGCAGGGGTTGGTAAAACTTTTGATATTACAAAACTTCGTTATCACAAGGTCATTATTATGGCAGATGCCGATGTTGATGGATCTCACATTAGAACTTTGCTTTTAGCTTTTTTCTTTAGATATATGAGAGATTTAATTGAAAATGGCTATATATATATAGCCATGCCTCCTCTTTATAAAATAAAGTATGATAATCGTATTTATTATTTTTATGACGAGAAGGAAAAAGAAAAATTTTTAGATTCTATTGAAACTAAAAATCGCAATAGCGTTCTTCTTCAAAGATATAAAGGACTTGGAGAGATGAATCCAACTCAGCTTTGGGAAACTACAATGGATCCTGCTAGAAGAAAGATGAGATTGATGAATATAGATGATGCTGTTGAGGCTGAGAAAATTTTTGTTACTCTTATGGGAGATTTGGTTGAACCTAGAAAAGAATTTATTGAACAGAATGCACTTAATGTAATTAATCTTGATGTGTAATTGGAGCTTTAATGGCAGTTGGAGAAAGTAAAGAACAAATATTAAATATTAAGATAGAAGATGAAATAAAAACTTCTTATTTGAATTATGCAATGTCAGTTATTGTTTCCAGAGCTCTTCCAGATGTAAGAGATGGTCTTAAGCCAGTTCACAGGAGAATACTTTATTCTATGTACGAGATGGGACTTCGTTCTGATAAAGCTTTTAAAAAAGCTGGAAGAATAGTAGGGGATGTTCTTGGGAAATATCATCCTCATGGAGATCAATCAATTTATGATGCTCTTGTAAGACTTGCTCAAGATTTTTCACTTAGATATCCTGTAATACGGGGGCAGGGAAATTTTGGATCTATTGACGGAGATCCTCCCGCTGCTATGCGATATACTGAAGCTAAAATGGAAAAGATAACTGAATGTATTGTTAAGGATATAGATAAAGAAACTGTTAATTTTAAGTCTAATTATGACGATTCTTTAAGTGAACCTGAGATTATGCCTTCATCATTTCCATTTCTTTTGGTGAATGGCTCTAGTGGAATTGCTGTTGGAATGGCCACTAGCATGGCGCCCCACAATTTAAGAGAAATTTGTGATGCTATTGTTTATATGTTAGATAATGAGAATGTTTCCATTTTTGATTTACTCAAGATAGTTAAAGGTCCTGATTTTCCAACTTTTGGAGAGATTGTTTATAATGATAATTTGATTAAAGCATATAAAACTGGCAAGGGAAGTGTTGTTATTAGAGCAAGATATCATATTGAAGAAAGAATAGAAGATAAAAGTGCTATAATTGTTACAGAAATACCTTATGCAGTAAATAAATCTGCACTTCTTATGAAAGTTGCGTTTTTGGCAAAAGAAGAAAAGCTAGAAGGACTTTTAGATATAAGAGACGAGTCTGATAGAGAAGGTATTAGAATAGTTCTTGAAGTTAAAAGAGGATTTGATCCTCATGTTATTATGAATTTGCTTTATGAATATACTGAATTTAAAAAGCATTTTAGTATAAATAATTTAGCTCTTGTTAATGGTATTCCCAAGCAGTTGAATTTGGAAGAATTATTATTTGAATTTATTGAGCATAGAAAAAATATTATTGAAAGACGTATTGAATTTGACTTGAGAAAGGCAAAAGAGAAAGCACATGTTCTTGGGGGATTGAATATTGCTTTAAATAATATAGATGAGGTTATTAAGATTATTAAATCATCTAAATTAGCAAAAGATGCAAAAGAGAGGCTTGTTGCAAATTTTGGCCTTTCAGAGATTCAAGCTAATTCTGTCCTTGATATGAAGTTGCAAAAACTTACAGCTCTTGAACTTTTTAAGCTTGAAGAAGAATTTAATGTTCTTTTAAGCTTAATAAAAGATTATGAAGATATTCTCTTGAATCCAGTAAGGATTATTAATATCATAAGAGAAGAAACTATAAATTTAGGTTTGAAATTTGGCGATGAACGTCGAACTAAAATAATTTATGATGAGGAGGTTTTAAAAACTAGTATGTCGGATTTAATGCAAAAAGAAAATATTGTTGTTATGCTTACAAAGAAGGGTTTCCTTAAAAGACTTTCACAAAATGAGTATAAATTGCAAGGTACGGGAGGAAAAGGTCTAAGTTCTTTTGATCTTGGTGATGGAGATGAGATTGTTATTGCTTTGTGTGTCAATACTCACGATTATTTGTTTATGATTTCAAATGAAGGGAAACTTTATTTAATTAATGCTTATGAGATAAAAGATTCTTCAAGGGCTTCAAAAGGTCAAAATATTAGTGAGCTTATTAATTTGGGAGACCAGGAAGAAATATTAACTATTAAGAATAGTAAGGATTTTACTGATGATGCCTATTTATTGCTTACAACTGCAACTGGAAAGATAGCTAGATTTGAATCTACAGATTTTAAAACAGTAAAGTCTCGAGGTGTTATTGTTGTTAAACTTAATGATAAAGATTTTGTTACAAGTGCAGAGATTGTTTATAAGGATGAAAAAGTAATTTGTCTTTCTAAAAAGGGTAGTGCATTTATATTTAATTCAAAGGATGTTAGGCTTACTAATAGAGGTACCCAGGGTGTTTGTGGAATGAAATTAAAAGAAGGGGATTTGTTTGTTAAAGTTTTAGCGGTTAGAGAAAATCCTTATCTTTTGATTGTTTCTGAGAATGGATATGGAAAAAGATTGAGCATTTCTAAAATATCTGAGCTTAAAAGAGGAGCCACTGGTTATACTAGTTATAAAAAATCTGATAAAAAAGCGGGTAGTGTTGTTGATGCTATAGCAGTTTCAGAAGATGATGAAATCTTGCTTGTAAGTAAACGTTCAAAAGCTTTAAGAACAGTAGCTGGAAAAGTATCCGAACAAGGCAAAGATGCTAGAGGAATTCAAGTATTATTTCTTGATAATGACAGCTTGATTTCTGTTTCAAAATTTATTAAGTAAAAAATTGGTTTTTTTTATTTAAGAATGTTCCACGTGGAACATTCTTTTTTTTTATTCTTAAATTGTAATTCAATATTATAACCTGATAAAATTTTGTGTTGTAGGAGGTTGTGACAATATGGATGGAGTTTTTAAAATGATAGATATTCAACTTTTAGATATTGATAATGATCAGCCAAGAAAATCTGTTAGTCTTGTTGAATTAGAAGAGTTAAGTGTTTCCATAAAAGAAAATGGAATTTTGCAACCTATAATTGTTTGTAAAGCAAATGAGAGATATAAAATAATAGTAGGAGAAAGAAGGTTTAGGGCTGCTAAACTTATCCAGATGACAAGTATTCCTGTTATCGAGGTTGACATAAAAGAATCTTGTAGAGATTTTATGCCTTTGGTTGAAAATATTCAAAGAGAAAATTTTACGCCTGTTGAGGAAGCCTATGCTTATAAAAATATAATGAATAAATATTCTTTAACTCAAAAGGATTTGTCTGAAAAAATTGGCAAAAGTAGGGCTTATATTTCAAATTTAGTTAGAATTTTAGATCTTGAACAAGAAATATTAAATGCAGTTCACAGGAAAGAAATTTCTTTTGGGCATGCTAAGGTTATTTTATCTTTAAAAGATAAGCAAGACAGGTATAATCTTTATTTAATGATACTGAAGAAAAAATTTTCTGTAAGAGATGCAGAAAAATATGTTAAAAATTTTTATAAATCTATAGTAAAAAAAAGAGAACTAGAACAAGATCCTTTTTTAAGCAATATAAAAGAATTTTTATTTGATAAAATTCAAACAAAAATAGATATTAAGGGAAATCAAGATAAAGGGAAAATAGAGATAGAGTATTTTACATCGGGTGATTTAAGAAGGATTGTTTCCTTTTTCGGCCATATTAGCTAAATTGTTTTTATAATTTAAAGATTGTAAAATATTTTTTCTTAATTTTATGAGAGTTTTTATTTTTTAAGTATTTGTTACAATGTATAAATTTTTTAAGCTTGTTTTAGAATTATCTAGTTTTCGTAAAGAAATCTTAAGCTTTAAATGAAGGGTAAAGTTTATATTATGTTATTTATAGTTAAATTTAAAAGCAAAAGACAACCTATTATTTGCAAAATGAACAATAAGAATATATATTTTATTTATATTCATTGGCTCTGTTGTAAATATGGATAGAACTATTTTTAATATATTGTATTTTTTTCTTTATTTCTAAAATAGAATGAAAAAATAATTTCAAGTTCTCTTGATTTAGTTTGTTAAATTCAATATTTTTAAATTCCTTTGTATTTTTTAATATGAAGTCCAGCGCTTCTTTTATATCGTTTTCATATTTTTTATCTTTTTTGAGCAATGATTTGCGTGCATTCTTTAAATCAAAACTTTTTTTATAAACAATTTTAAATTCTTTTAAAGAATTTATTTTGCCATTTAGAACTTCGTTTTTTAAAATAGATGGGCAAGATTTTTTAGATATTTCATATGATAATGATAATGGTAATTTTTCTATAGCGATCTGCTTGTCGGAATTTTCGATAAGCAGATTGTATCTTGATATTAAAGCGTAAACCTTGTCTTTTTTAAATCCCATACTTTTGAACCACTGGTAAAAGAGTCCGTTATATTGATTGTTTCCTTTTAATTTATCTTGAGCGTCTTTAAGTATCTTTCCAATTTTTGTATAAGTATTATTAAAAATATTGAAAATTTCATATTGTTTTGTTTTTAAAAAATCAGAAATATCTTTATCTAGCTTGCTGTAGTCAAAGTTTTCTATTTCAATCGAAATAATTTCTTTTTTTTCTGTATTTTCTAAATTGTTCGAAGATGTTTTTAATTTTTTTCCCATTAAAAACATTAAAGTTTCTAGATTGTCAGACATAGTTATTCCTTAATTTTGTTTATTATCTCTTTTGAGAGTTCTAAGAAATCTTTTGCAGCATTGCTTTCTTTATCATATTCATATACAGGTATTTTTGCTTCTTGAGATTTTGAAATGGCTATATTTTTCCTTATTTTTGTATTTAAAAGTTTTTCTTTGAATACTTTTTTTAACGATCTTACATATTTTTCTTTACTTTTGTTTCTTATATCATATTTGTTTATAAAAACACCCCCAATTTCTAAATTTTTGTTTATTTGCTTTACGGTATTTATTGTGTCTATCAGTTGATTTATACCTTCAAATGCAAAAAATTCTGTTTCAATTGGTATTAACAAGCAATTGCTTGCAATAAGAGCATTTATAGTTAATATTGAAAGTGTGGGAGGGCAGTCAATAATAATAAAATCATATTTGTCTTTTTCATATAGCGTTAATGCATTTTTTAAAAAATTTTCTCTTGAGAGTTCATTTATTAATTCTTTTTCGAGTAAGGCTAATTTAATACTAGATGGGATTATGTCTAATTTAAAATGATTTAAAGGTTTGACCTTTATTTTTTTATTAATAAGTTCATAACTTGAGTTTTCGGCTGTGTATTCTGATGTGTTTGTGCCGCTAGTAGAGTTTCCTTGTGAATCAATATCTATTAAAAGAATTTTTTTATTAAGCAAGGTCATTGAATAAGAAATGTTAATGGCGCTTGTAGTCTTTCCTACGCCCCCTTTTTGGTTGATTACAGATATTATTTTCATATAAATTTTCTCTTTTTATATTTTAAAACATAAATGGCAAAAATAATAATACTTTAAATTAGGTTTTAAATATTTGATTATTTGACATGTATATTATTCTTTATGAGGCTTGAAAATTTCTTGAATTAAGCCGTTTTTTATAAAAAATTCAGATATTTTTTGCTTGTTTTTTGTTTTAAATTTAATCGAAGTGTTTATTTTATTTGAAAAGTTTGAGTCTGTTATCTCTATTTCAAGTTTGTTTTTCATTTTTAATAGTAAATTGTATTGATTATAATTTAAATTTAAGCTTAAAATTTCTAATTCTTCTTTTTCCATTATAGATGTATTCTTAATAACTTCTTTGGCGGATTTGTAATATGCCTTAATTAATCCCCCTTTGCCAAGCAAAGTGCCTCCAAAATATCGCAATGTGATTATTAAGGTATCAGTTAAATTATTATGTATTATGGCATCTAATGTGGGTTTTCCAGCCGTTAAATTAGGCTCTTTGTCATCATTCATTCCATTTAAGAATGAATTCTTATTTCCAATTCTAAATCCATAAACTACATGCGTAGCATTTTTAAATTTTATTTTATATTTTTTAATAGTTTTATTTATATCTTCTTTTTTTTCAATATTAAAAATATATGAAATAAAGATAGATTTTTTTATTTTAATTTTAGAATTACTGTTGTTTTTTGGCACGAACATCATATAACGTAAGTATACTATCTTTTTAGATATTGCAGTATTTATTGTTTATGTATATTATTAATAGTGTTTGTTTTATTATTGATTATTATAAAGTATGGTCAAAAAAAGGGGTTTTAAATGATATCAGGCTTAAATCCAACATTAAGGTTGTTTAAAGATCATAAAATACTTTATTCTAACATGGAAAGGGGGTTGAAGCCCCTTTTAGAAGTAGATAATTTTATCAATAAGTATATTCAGAATAAAGAGGGGCTAGAGATTTATGATAAAGTTGTAGGCAAGGCGGCGGCTATTATTATTTATAATATAGGGCTTCAAAATGTTCAAGCTGGAGTTGTTTCTCAACCTGCAAAGGATTTTTTAGAAAGTAGAGGAATAAAAGTAGCTTATAAGAAATTGGTGGAAAAAATAAATGACAGGGCAGAAAGCTTGATTGAAAGCTTGGAAAATCCTGAAGAGGTTTACAAGTATATGATCAAAAGAGGTATTATAGTTAACAGCCTGTAAATTATTAAAATAATTAAGTTGTGCTTTAGCTAACTATGTGATTTTGAGTATATAGTGATAATTAGGGCTATATTATATATTAATATTATTAAATTTCCCCAATTTAGGTAAAAATTGTTTTTATTGTAGTTAAAGATCCAAATTCCAGCATAAACACCTAAAAATCCCCCTATAGAAGATGTAAACATAATTAAATTAGGTTCGATTGTATGTTGATTAATTTTGTTTTGATTTTCTTTAGCATCAGGCTGTTCGGTAAATTTACTGTCAATAAAAATCATGGCAAAGCCTGCAAGAGTAATGCATAGAAAATAAATTACAAATATTTTTCTAATTAATGCAAACATAAACTTTCCCTTTCTTTTAACTTTTTAATCATTAATACTTAATGATATAACTAAATGTAATACAAAAGCAAGTATTTCGATAGACATATAAAATTTAGCTTATAGCTTGATTTAGTGAATAAAGGATTTTAAATTTTTCTTCATTAAGAAAGATGTTTTTAGTATCTTTATTTTTGATTTTTGGAGGAATTAGAAAGAATTATGTTATACATTATTGCTACGCCAATAGGTAATTTAGGAGATATCACTTATAGGGCGATTGATGTTTTAAAATCGGTAAGTGTTATCTTTGCAGAAGATACGAGAGTTACTAGCAAACTTTTGTCGCGATATAAAATTAATAAAAAGATGATTTCTTGTAATGCCATAACAGAAAATAAGAAAATAGGCTTACTGTTGAATTATTTAGCAAAAGGAGATTCTGTAGCTTTTGTGAGTGACGCGGGCACTCCAGGTCTTAGTGATCCGGGTAGCCTTTTAGTTGCCGCTGCTTTTAGAGAGGGATATAAAGTTTGTCCAATTCCTGGGGCAAGCTCTTTTAATACGATTGTAAGCGTTAATCCTTTTAGAGATAAATCAGTTCTTTTTGAGGGATTTTTGCCCAACAAAGGCCTTAAAAGATTTAAAAGAATTGCTGAGCTATACAAAAGGGGTGATGCATTTGTATTGCTTGAATCTGGTCATAGACTTTTGAAATTGCTTGTTGAAATTTCTTCTGTTAGTTTGGATGTGAAGATTCTTATTGGGCGCGAGATGACAAAAATTTATGAAGAATATCAAATTGGTAAGCCCTTAGAATTAAAAGATTATTTTGAATCGAGTAAGGAGAAGGTTAAAGGAGAATTTACTATTTTAGTCAGTAGAAGTCGTTCATAATAAATGTTTTCTATTTAGAGTCAAAACTTTATTTATTACTAGTTTTACTCGATTGATTTATTGTGTTATAATTAAGTTTAATGGGGGTTTTTATGAAAATTTATTTAGCTTCTCCATTTTTTAACGAAGAGCAAATTAAACTGAGAAATGAGGTTTTGAAATTTCTTGAAGAATTTAATTTGGATGTATTTTCTCCAGAGCATCATGCTGTCAAAAAGATGGGATTGCTTGAAAAGGTTGATTATAAGTTTGCAAATAGAGATGTAAGAGAGAAGGTAAGGGAAATGGACTTAAAAGAGTTAGTTAGTAGCGATATTGTTTTAGCTTTGGTTAATTATGTTGATGCAGGTACAGCTT
>NZ_FMTE01000002.1:461229-462280 GCF_900099615.1 Borreliella japonica
CTTTTTTAACCCTTGAGGTTCTTTTGACTTTGGAGAAAGATTTTAAAATAATTATTGCAACCGGTAGAAGGTTAAGTGAAGTTAAAAATATTAGGAATCAATTAAAAGAAATTAACATTAATGAAAATTATCTTGTAACGGCGAATGGAGCTGAAGTTTTTTTGCAAGAAAATTTAATTTTTAGACATGCAATGAGTTATGGTTTAGTAAAAGAAATTCTCAAGATACATACAGGCAATGTTGATGTTAATCTTTATACTTTTGATACTTGGTATTCTAATTCAGATGTTAAAAGTCCTATTATGAAACATTTTATTAAAGATTTAGGTTTAAGTGTTATTGTTGGAGATTTGACCAAATTAAACGTTGATTCTGTTTCTAAGATTGTTTATTATTGTGACGATCTAGAAACTCTTAATAAGCTTGCCAATGAGATTAAGAGTAAAGATTTTCAGGATATAAGGATATTTTTTTCTTCTAAGGATTTATTGGAGGTTACCAATATTAATGCTGATAAATATAATGCTATTAAAAATATTGCTTTTCTTGAAAACATTCCATTATGTGATGTTTTAGCTTTTGGAGATAATAATAATGATTATGAAATGCTTAAAAATCTTGGCAAAGGGGTTTTAATGAAAAATGCTAATGAATTTCTTAAAAATAATTTAGCAAATAATGAAATAACAAAATTTAGCAACAATGAAGATGGTGTTGCCAGGTTTTTGATTGATTTTTTTGAACTTGATAATAGTTATGAATAATAAATATGAATAATTTGTATCCGAATGTTTAATGTATTTGGCTTGTTTTTAGCAGAATATTCTATTTAAAATTTGAATTTTTTATTCATAATGTATTTTTATAAATAAATTTATAAAAATACTAAGATAAGTATTGACATGGGTTAAACAAAGATATATATTATTCTATGTTGCATAAACAAATTGGCAAAATAGAGATGGAAGATAAAAATATGGTCAAAGTAATAAGAGTCTATGGTGAATGCCTAGGAGCTTTAAGGCGAAGAAGGTCGTGGTAAGCTGCGAAA
>NZ_FMTE01000006.1 GCF_900099615.1 Borreliella japonica
ACCTAAAAACTAAAACCTTAGCCCAAAAAACTCTAACTTTAAATTGAACTTTTCAAGAAACTTAAACTTTACCTATAAAACTAAAACTCAAAATTTTTGAACTTTTTGTAAAAAGTAATTAGAGTCTTTTTAAAAAGACTCTAATATTAAATATTAATATTTTTTATATATTTTTTTACCTTTTACCCATTAACACTTACTAAAACGGTTTTTGCATTTTCAATAAGATCTTTTATATCTTTCTTGCTGCCTAGTGCCTCATTTCTTTTTAAAGAAGAAGCTTCTAAATTACTTAAAGAGCTGCTTGCATCCATTTGAGCTTGTCTAGATAATTGTAATGCATAAGATGCATTTTTTTTGCTCTCCAATCTTTTAATAATACTTTCTTTTAACCTTTTTTGAGCGCTATCAAAAAAGAACGCTGCAGATCTCATTTCATTTTCTGCCATATCAATCTTATTTATAAGTTGATCAAGTTCAATATGTTGTTTATTTAACTCATTTTGCAATTGTGCTAATCTCCTTATCTTATCTCTGTTGTTCTTATAATTTTCCATTAATAATGTTTTTTTATTTTGAATCTTTCCTATCACATCATAAAAATCATCTTTTATTAAAGCATATTCATCTTTAAGTATACACACATTCTTGATTAACTCAGAAAATCCAGAGTCTCCAAGAATATTCTCTAGATATTTAATTGATTCATCTGCTTTCTTTTCTTCATTAGTATAAGGAATTAAATCCTCTTTTTTTTGAACATGCTCAATTGAAATATTTGATATACCAACCTTATTATTCAATGATTCCAAAGACACCCCAGACTCTACAGGAACAATTAAATCCTCTAAATCATTAAATTTCCGTTCTCCAAAATTTTTAGTAAAAACTTTTTGCTTTTCTTGATTACTATATAAATTATTAAAAGCATCTTCCTGAACACTATCTGAAAATTCTTTTACATCATTGTTATTTTTTTGGCCTTTATTACCGGATAATTTAGAATCTAGATTGCAAGACATCAAGCCTATCATTAATAATACATATAAAAGCAAATTTTTTTCCATAAAAATACTCTCCTCTTCTCTAATCAAGAATACATATCATAAATAATAATTATTCTTAATTAAGATTATATATCACTTTGTTTAAATTACAATAAAGTATGAATATAATTATTGATATTTTATATTTATACTTATTAACCATTCGAAAAATATCTGATAAACTGTGAACTACTATTTCTATAATCTAAAAGATTATAGAAATAGTAGTTCACTAAAACATTTAGAATGTTTACGAATTATTTAATGTATTTTTTCATTTTTTGAAACAATATTGTTATAACTTAGTTTAATAAGAAATTTGATTTCTTAAATTTGGAAATCCGATGTACACAGAATCTGAATATCTCCTCCACCCCATTTACCAATATCCATAACATATCTAGCAAAACCTTCTTTTAAGTTGTTTGATTAAAAGAAGCAGTAACAACAATACAGTAATATTTATTTTATTTGCCATGTTATTGACATAGCGACTGATCGCTTGTATCCCCAAAAAAAAGATGCTTCAAATTACAAACTTAATTATGTGTATCAGTTTGAAAATCAGAAAAGGTTTAGGGCCATGAGCTCAGGTTGCAAATTTGCAATATTTCAGATCAGCAATACTAAAGAACCCACAACAAAATTTAGAGTAAAATTTGTCATTCAGAGTGGCGATAATATCGTGAAAGAAATAACCAGTGCTCTGGAAGAGGGTAATGAAAATGCTTATAAGGGAATTGAATTGGATATAACTCAAATCAAAAGACTATCTCCTATTCAAGAGTCAATAATAGAATTTAGAGATAGCGCTGAGCTTAAGCTTATTGATAAGATGTTCAGTCGATTTAGTACTTTTTCAGAAGATTGTATGAACTTCATAGGGGGTTTGAGCACGACAGGTATGAATAATCTCAAATTTTTAATAAAAGAATGCAATGATGAAAACCGTATATTTCTATATTGTGGAGCTAATATTCACCAATTTAATTCAAGATTTTTTCAAGATAAAGGTGCAAAAGAAAGTTCTAAATTGCTGTGGATGAGTAAAGAAGACTTAGAAAAAGTATTAGCTAAGGATGACCAATGTCAAACTGAAAGAGTATTCTTTAGAAAGGTTGCAAGAAACTCAAATGAAAGAACAATGATTAGCGTTCTTTTTCAATAATTTGCGATCCTTCAGTAATCGAAGATAAAGTACAGGGTGATTATTTTGCAGAGTTTAGCTTTAGACCCATGCCCAAGATCATTAAAGATGTTTAAAACGAATATGCTATTTGGCCTGCGGCGAGATCTATAATATTCAAATTGAAGATGTTGATCTACAAATGGGGTATCAAAGAACTATTAAATGGGATGCGTTTTTAAATGCTAATCCTACAACAATTGCTAATGGAGTTAATACTATCTCAACTATTGGATTTAGTTCTGAAGTTGTGAGGCTAAATTACTTAAAACTACAGTACAAATTTAGACACTTAAAGCGGGCTTCTGAGAAATTTTACACTTCAGACTCATATATTGGTGACATTAATAACAATTTACTACCTTTTGCTCAAGTTTATAAACTTGCAAGTAGCGAAATTATAAAACTTATTAATCATTTTGTACTAATAGGCACTGTTTCAATTCAAAAGGATGGAAAAAATCAAAAACGTTTACTTCCTAATATGTACGGACTACTTAATATGCCGGAACAGATAAAAGAAGAAGTTCAACAGGGCGATAAGGATAAGATGGATAAAATATTTGAAAAAATTGAGGCAGGACTTTCAAAATTAGAACTAGGGGACGAATTTTCTACACCCATTGTGATGGTAATAGTTGACCCCGCAACTTCACTTAAATTGGTAAAACAATATGCAGTAGGACAAGCTGTTGCATCAACAAGCGAAAAATGGGGGAATGTTCTAATTCAAACCATTAAAGCTATTCCCAATAGCAATAACACTTAGGAATGAAGTTTTGTTACTAAAAGTTCTTCTTCGTTCTTTACTTGTGCTTGTAAGTTTTTTGTTCACTCACTTTAATTCACCTTATTGTTTTTAAGATTGTTTAATATTGACTTGCAAAATAGTATTCTTAGTAGCAAGTAAACCGCCTAAAACAAAATCAATGTATGAATGAGCAATATCAGTTGAGTCTCTATCAACTTGTTCGTTCGGTGTAGGCAACATATACTTACTAGGTTTAAACTTAATAAGTTCTGAATTTAATGGGTAAATTAGTATTTGATGTTTTAACAAGTTTGAAGTTTCAATGTAAACGTCCTCTCTATTATTAATAGATCAACTAGCGCTAAGTAGGCAAAATTTTCTACTTCACTTATCTTTACTTCAAGCTATTCTAGTAACACGTGGCATTGACGCTGGTTCACTTACATATGAACAAATATTTTTACTTACTTTCTATCATATCATTCAACTAATAACAACACATATTATATATATATATATAATACTCTTTATTTACTGTTACGTTTTTATAACTTTGTTGCTGCAAATATTTCTGTTTAAAAAAACTTCACAAAACCTATTTTTTAATTAATTGGGAGAACATTTTCTTATAGAGTCTAAACCATTGCGGATTAAATCAAAAAGCTATTTCTACAATCTTTTATTCAAAAAAACGCACGCGTATTTGACATTTTAAAATATTGAAAAAAAATTATTTTTGTATTATATTCTATTTTGTAATTATTATTATTTAATACCTATAACAAAATTGTATTATGGTTTTACTAATTCATTATAGAGCCATTTAAGGATATTATTTTATGAAAAAATAATATTATTGATCAATATTTTTCTATTTATTTTATGCCAAACTGATGTTTTAAAGAAAAATAAAGTTAGCAAGAATCATAATTATAAAAAACAAACTGAGAAAGAAAATGTGCAAGGAGAAAAGGATAAGCTTATATCTTTGATAAACAGTTTGGTAGAATTCAATAATAAAGAAATAGATGATTCTTTTGAGAAATTCAAAAATGAGCCATCTAATCCATATAATCTTCCATTTAAAAATATTGGTTGATTTACATCAAAGGAAACACTTGCCGATAATGTAGAAAAATCTAAAACAGCTAGAAGAAGTTTGTATGCAGTTTTAGATTACAATGAAAGTGATTTACAAGAATTAGGATTAATTTTAAATTCAAATGTATGCAGTATCAAGAATATTGCTAATAAAATAATGCAAAATGCGGGCATAGAATTTCAATTTAGATTTGAAGCAATAATAAAATTGTCAATTGCTAAAAAAATAACTTAATGTTATTAAATATTCCTGATCTTAAAAGACTTAAAATTTGTCTTGAAGATTTTTTAGCCTTAAGAACAATCCGTAGGGAACGTGTTAAGCAGCTATCAAATGATTATAGTAGTGACAAAGAATCTATAAAATCTGAAAAATGTAAATTGGGAGATTATTTAAAATAAAGCTTTTTCAAATGTCCTTTTAAATATGGAGAAAGATCCTAAAAATCTAAAACAAGAAATTAGGAATATTATTGTTATTTAATTTTAAATTGGAAGAATTAAAAATTTTTCTTTATTTTTTTATTGTTTTTACAATAAAAAAGTCATTATGACTAGCTATTTTAGCTTAGATAAAATAGCCATATTTTTACAATTCTATTATTATTTATTATCAAGAATTAAATCATCCTTCTTAATTTCTTTTGCAAAACTGGATAGAAAAAATATTTATATATTTCCTTTTAAATTAATCATTTACAGTTTTAATTAACTTTGTCTCTTATATTTTTTTATCATAAACTTGTCTTTTAAGCATCCTTTAAAGACTCAAAATTTTTTTATAGCTCTTTTAACTAATTTTTCTATCTGTAAAGATCTTCCAAAATGGAATTAGCCTATCTATCATCATCTAATTAAATATAAAGGCACTACGCTATAATTTAAGCTAAGACTATATGAAGCTAAGTTTGTGAGTTATGTTTAATAAATGTTATATATTTGCATCATAGCATTATACCTACACAGCAAAGCCCCCTATTTTGGGGGCTTTGCTGTGTAGGTATAATAATGGAGATTTTATGTGATTAAGAACTGTTTTAAGTATTTCAATTGGTTGTAAGTTCACCATAATGACCATTTTTATTAAAAGTATCATTAGAATTAGAACTATTTAGTATTTCTAACAATAAACAAAAAATGAATTGACAGAAAGATTAAAGGATGTAGATAATGCAGAGCTTAAAGAAAAAATATCAAAGTTGCAAAGGTTATTTCAAGATAAATTAGCAGCCAAATTAGCAGCTTTAAAACAAGCTAAACAAAAAATCGAAGGCATTACTGATAGTGATACTTCTACTGCAAAATCCAAGATATGGGCTGAATCAAAATTGGTTGGAGCAACTATAAAGTTCAGTGGAAGTAATAGTGCTGGCAAAGGAACAGAAATGTCTAAAGAAGCTGTAGAACAGATAAATAAAATAATAAAGTGTCTCGAAGAAGGTACTAATTAATTAACTAGTAGTTAGAATAATCAAATTGATTTTTGAAATAGAAGAAAAATCCAGATATTAAATTCAATTTAATATCTGGATTTTAACATTTTTAATATAAAGAATAAGTTCTTACAAGAACAGCCTTTTGTAATTTACATTTTTAACTGAAAATACTGATTATAGGCTTTTTTTGCAATGGGTTTTGTTTTTTGAATGTAATCTAAAAGTAGTTTGATATTATGTTTTACTGAAGTCGTTGTGTGTTTATATTTTAGTGTTGATAAGTCGGGATAAGTATATTCTGGATAGTTTGGATCATTAACCTTTACTTTTGTTTTAGATAAGTATGTTATAAGGTACATAAAATACTCTGATAGTTGTGCCTCATATTTAGCGAAAGCTCCTAGTGTTTGAATAATTGGTGGTTTTAGTTCGTCCGGCAAACTAAAAGCAGTACTACAACATTATAGTAAAGTGAGTAATAAGTAGTTTGTCAGTTTAAGCATTTTCACCCCTTTTAAGCATATTTACATACTCCCGCATAATTTTATTGTGTTTTGCTTTTAATGGGGAGATAATTCTTCTACTTCTACTTCTACTTCTACTTCTACTTCTACTTCTACTTCTACTTCTACTTCTACTTCTACTTCTACTTCTAGTAATAGCTCCTATTAGCTCAATATTGTATTTTAATATATCTTGTATTTCTTCAAATATTTTAGTTGATTCGACTGTTTCCATAGATTTTAATGTTCCAATATATGTTTTGTAGAAAAAATCTATTACCCTACAAAAGTATCAATGTAGTTATGATCTTATGTTTGTATCAGTTTTAGCCATGTTAGTTAAGTTAGATAGTAAATCAAGCCCCAAACCAATAGTGTTATTTTGCATTATTTATTACTTTTTGATAGATAAGTTTTCCTTCCCGATTGAATTTTAGACTATTAGATATTTTTAGATTTTTTTCATCAAAATTAACTAGATCAATCAATATATTGATTTTCTCATTTATTGGAGCTAATATTTTTAATATTGTTGGACTTAATGCATTCTAAAGTCTTTTCATATTAGATTTTTAGATTAATGCATAATGAAAGTACAGCTAATAAACTAAAAAGAATCCTTTGTATGCGATCTCATCAAATTCATCCTCAAATTTAGAAAATATATCAATAAGATTTGATATGGATGTAAGTTCAATCTCAAGATTATCTTTAGATAATTTCGTAAATTAATCTCGTTTTTTAATATGGTTATTAACCATTTTCATTTCTAAAAAGCTTAACCGTTACTATGGACAATATATTTTTTAGTAAAGGTTTAAAAAAAATTAACGCTCCTAAAACTAGTACTGTTGCAAAAATCATTACGGCTATTAGTTTGATTTCATTTAAATTGATAAGAAGTTCGGTTATTAAATATCCATTTTTCAATCCTTCATTTTAATTTTTGATATATATATATCAAAACTGTAATTTTTGATAAAAAATTATACAGCTTTAAAAGATATGGGACTTGACTTCCTGATAAGTAGAATTTTTTTGAACATACCATAATTGTTACTCTGGAATTCTCGTCAACAGAAGTTTCCCCACTCTCCCATTTTTGTCTCACCCTCCACACATTTACTCTAGGAACTCCAAGTTTAACTGCTATTTCTCCATCATTTAGGGATCTTTCTCTAAAGTACGCAACATAATCATAAAAAGACCTTTTAACTTTTTTCAAAAAATTTCTCTAAAGTAACAAAATTAACAAATTGTTACTCTAAATAGTAAAGCAATTTCATAGATTATTAACACAAACTGATAACTTCTTAATAACTATTAACTACTGATCTATATATACAATATCCATTACATTTAAATACATAAAAATAAAACTTATTTATCTTAAATTCTTTTAGGTAGACATGTTTTATTTTTACAAAGAGTGTAAAACTATGTCAAAAGCTTTGGACGAAATATATTGCCATTCTTATGGCAAGCCAATTAAAAAAGAAGCCGAAATTTGTATTGCTTGTGGGGTTAGAAACAAACAAGTTAAAAAACTCTTATAACAGATTAATAGCAGCATTATTCTGCTTATTTTTTGGTTATTTAGGAGCTCATAGATTTTATGTAGGGAAAACGGGAACCGGTATTGCGTTTTTATGCATAATCCTTTTGTCTCCTTTATTTTATCTATTTACCTTGAGTTTTGGATTAATAATTATTGTACCCATATTAGCATACTGGAAATCATTGTTTTTATTGATCTAATAAGAATAATAATTAAAAAATTTTAAAAAGGATTTAAAATGACCAATAAAACAAAATTTGCAGTATTCTTATTTTTATTTATAAGTATTCTAAGCTGTAAATCAAATAATAATAAGAATAATAATGAAGAATTATTGGGAGATAGTAAATTTTTTACAAATGGAAAAGAAGATAATGAAAAATATTCCTGGATTTCAACAAAATCAGAAGAAAGGCCTGAAAATTGGTGGAATAAAAATCATGCACTTATGATTTTTGGGTATATCAACCCAGGAATTTCTTATTATTTTAATTTTAATGATATTACCACTAAACATAATATTGGGTTTTTTGATATACATGATATAAGAGGTAAAAATAAAATTAAAATTAAATATAGTTTTGATAATAAAAAAGAATCTAAACTAACAATCGGAATAGATGAATGTAGGCTTACCCCTGAAGCAATTAAACAGGGAAACATAATGTGTTATTCAGCGGCTAATTTATTTAATGATAATTATATTTTTACTAATCTTATGATTCCTCCGGTTAAATCAGAAGATTTTTCAAAAAAACTACTAACTTCTAAAACCCTTAAAATAGCTTTTGAAATTTTTAAAGATCCAATAACATTTAATCATAAAAAATTATATGTTAAATATAAAAAACATTTTATTAAAGAAGATAAAAGCATAAAAAAAGAGGATAATAACACAAAAATTATCAAAAATTGACGAAGTATCAAGGAGATTAAATTTCAAATAAACATTTTTAGCAATATAAATAAAAGAACAAGACTAGTTATTAGTCTTATTCTTTTATTTATGCTTATAAAACTATTTTTTTATTCTTTTTTTCTCTTCAGAACCTTTAAGCTCTTCTTCAATCTTTTTAAGTGCACCATCTATAACTTTAGTTGCCAATTCATTACTATCAGTACCAGTTCCGCCAGGATAACTTCCATTTAAACCTAATTTGTTAGCACACTGTCAAGCTTGCAATCCAACACCACCTTGGTTTTTAACTCTCGCACCATCAGTTACTCCACTAGCAGCACCAACCTGTTCTTTATATTTTTCAAATTTACTTTTAGCATCTTCTAAAGCTTTTTTTCTTTTCTCTATTTTTTCTTTTAAAGATTTTTCAAGTTCCTTTAATTTATTTTCAAGCTTTTCTCTGTCTTCTTTTTTATCTTTTAATTTTTTCTCTAATTCTTCTCTTAAATTTTTCACTTCTTCTTCATAACCAGAATACGTATTAAGAGAAGTTTTATCATCCGATTTATCTATCTTTTCCTTTAATCCTTTTATTTTGCCTTCAATTTTTTCTTTTAATTTTGAATTTTCATCAACACCTTGAGCTAGTTTCTCTTCACCTTGACCACCTTGACCTTGCGGTCCATCAGCTTGCATTAGTTCTTCAACCTTTGAAGAAACTTCTGATCCGAGGTTTTTAAGACCCCCAACCAACTCTTCTTTTTTTGTATCTAAAAATCCCTTAACTTGTTCATTTACTTTTAATAAGTGGGTGTAGGGGAACTGAAATTCAAAAAGTAAAAATGCAAGATATTACTCAACTGCTAAGCAAAAATGGAGAAATTTTTTACAATATCAAAGTAAATGTAGCAAAAAAAAGAAGTGTCGTCTGCATTAGAGAAATCGTCATTAATTCTAAGGAGTTTGACGCTATTCAACAGCACATAAAAATCATTTCGAAGAAAAAAATCTCGATACAAGAAGAACTTATCTTTTCCAAAAAACCAAACATAAATTTAAAGACAATCAAATTAGCATTATCCATATTTCTAATAAATTCAAAAATCTTCTTAAAAAATCGGACTTTAAAGCAAATAAATCACTTCATTTATGCAGAAATTTGTTTGTTTCAAATTTAAAATCCAATGGATACAATTCTTTTCAAATTAAAGAACTTATGAAATATTCTTCAACCCATGAAATTGATAATATCTATGGACTCTCTTCTGCTAACAAAATTCAAGCTTATAAGTGCATCAAAAATAGCTTAAAGCTGTAGTAAAACTATCTAAGTTTGAATATGCGCTTTGAAATTACTTTAAATACTTTTCCATTGGGCTTTAAATCAAGTGAATCATATAATATTTCTTTCTCTTTTGTAGCAATAAAGTGTGATCCATTAACACCCTCAATTTTAACTTCACTTATTTCAAATTCATTCGCAGCCACAAAGTAATTGGAAGATTCATACCTAACACTAGTTCTAATTCCATAATAATTAAGTATCATACAAGGATCATTAATAAAACAATTTTTCTTGATGTACCCAAGTCCTAAAAATCTGCGATACGCCACATTTATTCCAAAAGCATTAAATTCAAGCTTCTTCAACAAACTTGTATAATAATGCAAACATAAAAAATAACACCCCCATCTCTGTATCTCTCCGAGAGCAAACTCCTATTGTTTTGTTTTATTTTACTAATAATCATTAATTAACCCTCCAATGTTAAATATTTTTTTTATTTTTTTTAGTGTCCCCTTTTAAATGGGGACACTATTTGCATATGATATATTGATCATATTGCTCGGCAAGTAAAATTTATTATTTGTTGTCGAAAGTTCCGTAAATCTATCTGCTATTGCCCTTTTCCTAGGATCATAATTGAACACAAATTATTTAAATCTGTAATTTACATGATTCATTAGTGGATATTTATCTAAAATTTCATCAATTTTAATTTTGAGCCGTTCTTTAATAGGTTTTTCTCTTTTCTTGTTTTCATTTTGAATTTTATCCAGTTCTGATTTTAAATTGTCAATCTCAATCAGCTTACACTCAAGATTAACAGCAGACTCTTCGGTTTTAATCTCAAGGTCAGTGCACTCAACATACTCTACAAATTCTTTTACCCAATCAAACTCAACTCCAGATTGATAAAAATCACTCTTTACTACCAACTCCTCAATCTCTTCAATGAACTTAATAAACGTATCATTATCATGATCACTTGAGATTAATAAATTAGACCCATTATTTTCAATAATTTCGTTTCTTACATTGAAAACTTCCCATTCACATTTTTGAACAAATTCTAAAACTTTTAATATCAAAGAATTATTTCTCTTTATCCTACAGTTCACCGGTGCAGCGTCTATTAAAAAGAATAAATTACAATACTCAAGTTCCAGTACATGCTAGCTGCATTTGTGCCTGCACATAGTATTTGAAAAAATACTTGCTACTTGAAAAATTGCCATTTTTATTGTACTCGGCTATAGCACTACTCATATAATTAGAATCACTACTCTTAATTTCTAAAAGCTCTATATCACCATCCTTATTTATAAACCACCCATCAATTGTTGAGCCTACTAAAGTTGCCAAACCATCCATTTTTTTGAAATAATTATATTTATCAACACCATTGGCATATTTGTTTTTATACAAAACATCGATATTATCACCGTGTGCCTTAACAAATTCTCTAAATCCTAAATTTTCCAACTCTTTACCCTTGAGCATATACAAATTCTCTTCAAAAGGCAGACCCATACCAAAATATTTAAGCACTCGGTTTATCATCAAGCCTTTAAGTTCAGCATCACCAATTAGAATATTGCTTACTTCACTAGCACCATATTTATTGAGTTTGTTTCTCTGCACGCTAAAATCAATATTTCGATCAAACTTAAAACATTCTTGACTACTTAT
This sequence comes from Borreliella japonica, assembly GCF_900099615.1. Lineage (GTDB taxonomy): Bacteria > Spirochaetota > Spirochaetia > Borreliales > Borreliaceae > Borreliella > Borreliella japonica. The sequence goes on from NZ_FMTE01000006.1 coordinate 11,454, forward strand.
TCCTGGTAATTTTTTATCTATCTTGCTTAATTTACTTTTTTCTTTAATGGGAGAGGATTTTTCCTCAAATATTTCACAACCAATAAAACTTTGTTGCTCAAAATTCATCATGTTGGATACTCCATTTATTTTTTCTTTATTATTTGTTGAAACATTGTTCATGTTTTCCTCCTTAATTTTTCAATAAATAATTGAATAGCAAAAACTATTTTTGCCAACTTTTTTACAAAAATTTTTGCAAAAAAGTTAGGTCTTAGCTAGATCATCTACTTAAAGAACTAAGTTAAACCCTTTATTTATTTTTTGCAAATTAAAATAAATAAATAAATAGAAGCAGTCAAACTGATCAACATTCTAATAACTACGCTATTTGCAGTAATCCTAACTTAGAATTTAAAGCAATTTAATAGCAAAAAAGTTAGGACTCATCCAAATTCTCTACAAAAAACTTTGCTAAGTCCCGGCTTATTTGGATTGATTTTGATTTTTGATAACAAAAAATTTTTAGCTATACATATATAGCTAAAACAAAAACTATTTTTGTAAAACTTTTTGTAAAAAAAGCGATAACTTTATTAAATTCTATTGCTAAGAGAATTTAATAAAGTTAAGGACTTGTCAGAATTTATTATAAATATAATTCTACTGATTAATCATAATTCAATTTAGAATTGAAATCAATTTATATTTTTACAAAACAAAAACTTATTTAAATTCTCTTTGTTATAAAATTCAAATAAGTTCTAATTTTTAAAACAAATCAAAAATAAAATGTTATCGTCTAATAAAATTCATCGGTTTTAATGATATAATACTTGGAAAAGTCATATTATATAATTTTTCATTATTTGAAGCCTTGTATATATTTCATTAAAAATGAATTTATAAATGGTCCAAAAATTGCTGCTGTTATTACCATAAAATGTATCACTCTGTTACCCATATTAAGATCTTTGCGTAAATTCTTTTCTACAGTATTTATCTTAATGTCTAAGTTATCTATTTTGATATTAAAATTTCTCTCCACATTATCTATTTTTGAATCTAAATTCTTCTCTACAAAATCAATCTTAATATTGAATTCACTTTTTACAAAATCTATCTTGGCATTTAAATTTTTCTCTACATCGATTAATTTCTTTTTTAAAAATTCAAAGTTGTAATTATCATTATGAAGAAAAACAAAATCTATTGCCTCCTCGCTAAACCCTATGTTTAAAAATTCACTTTTAATACTTTCTATATTGTATGTTCTGTACTCTAAAATTGTTCATAAAATCCGATTTATTATCCTTTTAATCGCTTGTACTTCTTTAAAAGTTTGTTAATTAAATCTTTTTGATTTTCAAAAACCTCATGCATCATAAAACTTGTAAACTTAGCATTTTTTTTATAAAAATCACAACTCTCCTGAGTTTTAAGCTGAAATCTTAAAGGTTTTATTGGATTTTGTTTTGATTTTTTTACTATTGAAGTTTCTTGACCTTCTATTAAATCAAGAGAATCATTAATACCATTTTCAATTATATAATCTTCATTAAGAATTCCCGCTTGCAATGCTTTTGCTAATTTTAAATATATATAAACTTGAGTTCTTGCCAATTTATAATCTTTTATAAAAGCATCAAAACTTTTATAACCATCAAGCTTATAGTATTCATTATCTTTTATTTCTTTTAAAATTCTAATACTTTCTACTTTATAAAAAATTTTCTTTTTTATATTGGTTTTTAAACTATTTTTTAAATCATTGTAATGAGCAAATATCTCCTCCTTAGTAATTAATTTTTTTTCACCGTCAGGGATCTGCCACACCTGATAAAATCCTCTTATTTAATTCTATTTCCAGAATAGACCTCTTTTATTTTTAATCCGTACGGATCCGTACGGATTTATTTAACATATTTATCATACATAATGAAAAATCTTGACAATACCTCTTTATATTCATAAATATAATCTTTGGTCATATCAAATTCATCATTTCTAGCAATTTTTTTATTTAAATCTTCTCTCTCATGGATAAATCCCAAAAATCCTGTCTTAGATCCAAAGTGCTGTAACAATTGCTCGTGAGTATTGTTTTTCTTAAATCGTGTTATAATCAAAAATATTGGAATTTTTATTTTTAAATTGTTCATGTGAAATTCCAATAATTCTAAACTTTCAACTGCCCATTTTTCTGCAGTCATTGGGACTATTATACAATTACTAGTCATTAAAGCATTTGACAGAGTGTAATCTAAACTAGGATTAGTATCTATTATTACATAATGATACTTTTGCTTTAAAAATTCTAAATTGTTTTGCAACTTTAACTCTTTTAATGGTACAGATTCGCTTAAAAATTTATTTAAAGCTAAATAACTGGGAATTAAGTCCAAATTTTCCTTAACCCTTACAATTGAATCATTAATATCTAATTTTTCTTTTAACACTCTATAAACATTGATATTCACAATATCAATGTTTTGATTTGAAATTTCTTTATAAAAATAACTTGTAGTGGATGCTTGAGTGTCCATGTCAATTAAGAGAACTTTACTATCATTAGACAAAAGAGTAACAAATATTATTGCGCTTGTACTTTTACCAATACCACCTTTAATTGAGGCAATTGTAATTACTTTAGGCTTTTTTTTGTCCATTTTTTAAGAATTCCTTGTTCTGGATATTTTTCCATATTCAACGTTCATACAACCTTTCTGTTAAATTCTTTTATCGTTAAAGAATTTTTTTCATTCTTTATTATCTCTAATAATTCATACTGATATGTATCAAACACTTTGTTATATTCTAATTTCTTTTTGTTGTTCAAATAAGCTTTTATAATTTGCTTTAGAACTTCAATTTCTGCCACATTTTTTAGCTGCTCAATAAGCATATTGAAAATGTTTGTCTTTATATTTTCAGAGTCTTTTTGTAAGCTTTCTTTTTTTATTTCAATTATTTTTTCTAACTTACGTTTTATGTTGCTTAAATCGTTATATTTTTGACTTACAATAATAAAATGGGGTTTATTTTTGTAAATTTCATATATTTTTTGAATATTTACTTCTAATTGTTTTGTGTTGTATCCTTTTTTTTCTAATTCTTTTTGAGCATTTATAAGTATTTCTTTTAATTTGTTTTGCTTTTCTTTAAAAGAAGATTTATTAAAATGTATATTTTTACCTTTTATTAGTTTAATCTCAATTCTTTTTACGGTTTTAAGTATTTTAATTTTCTCATTTTTACTATTATCTAAATTTAATACAATAGGAAGAATTTCTTTACATAAAAGGTTACATTTATTTGAATATTTTTTTACTTGAAAATTTTCTATTTGCTTTTCAATTTTTTCTTTTTCTTCTTTTATATTATTTTTATTACTTATACACTCCTCCAAATTTACACTCCCCCTTAAAGGGAATTTGTCTAAATAGTGGTTGTCAACCCTTTTTTTAAATCTTGAGTGTTTTTTTTCTTTAAAGAATTTGTTGATTTTATAGTAACACTCTTTTTTTGGATAAATGAGTTTATAGTAAATTTCAGTACCACAATTTACTCCCAAGTGTTTGTGGTAGTTAGATGTGACTTTTATTTCTTTTTCTAATTTGTAAAGATATTTTTGCAATGTTTTTAGTTTTACAGTAGTTTGACCATTTTTTTTTAGATTTTTATTAAAGTAATAGAGTATATTTTGTTGAGTATATTTCTTATGTTTGGTATTTACGTATTCAAGTGTTGAGGTGAGAACTATTAATTTGTGTTGGTGTTTATTGTAGCAATTTGGACTTTTTTTATTGGTTGATATTGACATAATCGTCAACCTCCTTTGATAGTTATAAATAATTATAAGTAATATAATGCAAAATTTTTATTTAAAAGTAAATACTTTTCTGAAAAAAATATTATATTTAAAATGTTAATCTTATTAATTTAATATGCTTTTTGTAATTTGGTAAAAGATAAATTGATTTTAATTTTAAATTGGGATACACTACAAATAACGTAGTTGTTTAAATATTGACATTTGCGACTACCTTTGATAGTAATTTGCAAAAAATAACATAAGGGTTTAGCTTAGTTCTTTTAGAAGAGAATCTAGCTAAGCCCTCATTTTTTGCAAAAATTTTTGTAAAAAACTTGGCAAAAATAGTTTTTGCTATATAATAGCTGATCTAACAAATTGTGGCATTGTATTCATATTTTTAGACCAATTTTCACTGTTCCATTGTACAATATGGTATAGTTAATTATATTAGAATCACATTTTTCAGCACAAGTACTGAGCATGAAGAGTCATTTGATACACGAATTCATACAGATATTGACCCTCTGCAGAGATTGGATCCTTCATAAAACCAAGATCCAAATTATGTTTCTTAATAACATTTTAATTACTCTCACTATTTCATTATAATTCTAAGAATTATAGCCATATCCTTTAAGATTTTTGTCAATACTCGGCAAATTCATAATTAGAACTTGCATATTTTTTCTGAATTTAATTTTTGCTTGTATATTATTTTGCATATTATCTTGAATATTTAAATTATTATTTGTTAAGTTTGACATAATCGTCATCCTCTTGTATGTTTACAAATAAACAAATAGCAAAAACTTTTTTGCCAAGTTTTTTACAAAAATTTTTGCAAAAAAATGAGGGCTTAGCTAGATTCTCTTCTAAAAGAACTAAGCTAAACCCTTATATTATTTTTCGCAAATTAACATACAGGTAGTCAAACTGAAATACGTTCAAATAACTACGCTAACTGTAGTATAGTCTAAGTTAGGGCTAAAATCAATTTATCTTTTAATAAATTACAAAAAGTGTATTTTATTAACGAAATTTTTAATTTAAAGTAAATATTTTTTTAGAAAAGTATTTACTTTAAATTAAAAATTTTGCATTATATTATTATTAATTATTAATAAACATACAGGAGAGAAAATATGAAAGGTTTTCCAAATAACAAAAAAAGTGCGAATTGCCACAATAAATTACCGCGCAAATTAATAGTTCTTATCTCAACACTTGAATACGTAAATACCAAATATCCGAAATACACTCAACAAAACATACTCTATTACTTTAATGAAAATCTTAGAAGAAATGGTCAACCTATTGTTAAGCTAAAAACACTTCAAAAATATCTTTACAAATTAGAAAAAGAATCAAGAGTCACATCTAACTACCACAAACACTTGGAAGTAAATTGTGGTACTAAAGTTTACTATAAACTCATTTATCCAAAAAAAGAGTGTTACTATAAAATCAACAAACACTTTGAAGAAAAAAAACACTCAAGATTTAAAAAAAAGGTTGACAATCACTATTTAGACAAATTCCCTTTAAGGGGGAGTGTAAACTTGGAGGAGTGCTTAAGTAATAAAAGCAATAATATAAAAGAAGAAAAAGAAAAAATTGAAAAGCAAATAGAAAATTTTCAAGTAAAAAAATATTCAAATAAATGTAACCTTTTATGTAAAGAAATTCTTCCTATTGTATTAAATTTAGATAATAGTAAAAATGAGAAAATTAAAATACTTAAAACCGTAAAAAGAATTGAGATTAAACTAATAAAAGGTAAAAATATACATTTTAATAAATCTTCTTTTAAAGAAAAGCAAAACAAATTAAAAGAAATACTTATAAATGCTCAAAAAGAATTAGAAAAAAAAGGATACAACACAAAACAATTAGAAGCAAATATTCAAAAAATATATGAAATTTACAAAAATAAACCCCATTTTATTATTGAAAATCAAAAATATAACGATTCAAGCAACATAAAACGTAAGTTAGAAAAAATAATTGAAATAAAAAAAGAAAGCTTACAAAAAGACTCTGAAAATATAAAGACAAACATTTTCAATATGCTTATTGAGCAGCTAAAAAGTGTGGCAGAAATTGAAGTTCTAAAGCAAATTATAAAAGCTTGTTTGAATAGCAAAAAGAAATTAGAATATAATAAAGTGTTTGACACGTATTATAATGAGTTATTAGAGATAATAAAAACCGGAAAAAATTCTTTAACGACAGAAGAATTTATCAAAAATGTTGTATGAGGATTGAGTATGGAAGATGCACCCGAACCAATAAAAAAAGGCAAATGTAAAGTTGAATGCCAAAATAAAGAACGCTTTATTAAGATTGAAAAAGAAAATGGCAAAGCAATGTACCATAAAAAATAATGATGGACTTATACAAAATTGGAATTTATGAGAAGAAACATGAATTTCGAGTATCATTAAGGGCCTTACATAATGGAGAAAGAATTGTCCAAGAAGCTCACTTGTACCCCATCAAAGAAGGAGATAAGTTTATTGAAATTTTTTATGGCTTTAGAAAACCAATAAAAAAGGCAATTATAAAGTATGAAGCAAAAGGAAATAGAAAATCTTACGGCTTTGCAAGGGCATATTATATGGAAGTTAGATTTAAAGCAGGTAGCGTGTTTTTTTATTTCAAGGGATTATATCGCTTATTATATAAAGAGAGAATGAATAATCATTACAACAAAATATTATTTAGTATGTTTATAGACTTAGAAAAACAAGTATATGAATTTTATGGGAAAAAATACCCCTAATAAGGACTACTAACGAAATGGATAATAAAAAACCTAAAATAATAACAATTGCCAGTCTTAAAGGTGGTGTAGGTAAAAGCACAAGTGCAATAATATTTGTTACTTTGTTGGCTCAAAAATATAAAGTATTATTAATAGATATAGATACTCAAGCATCAATAACCAGTTTTTATTTCAATAAAATACAAAACAAAAATGTTAATTTGGAAAATTCTAATATATATGAAATATTAAGAGAAAGTGCTTTAGAAATAAGAGATGTTATTATTAATATTGATAATAATTTAGACCTAATACCCAGTTATTTAAGTTTGCATAAATTTAATCAAGAAGCAATTCCATTTAAGGAATTAAGATTAAAAAAGAAGTTAGAATCTATACAAGACAATTATGATTATATAATAATAGATACTCCACCAAGTTTAGACTTCACTTTGACAAATGCTTTAGTAAGTAGTCAATATGTTTTAGTACCAATAACTGCTGAAAAATGGGCAGTTGAGAGTTTGGATCTTTTAGAGTTTTATTTAAGAAAAATAGGAACAAATGCTCCAATTTTTATATTGGTAACACGATTTAAAAAAAATAATACTCATAAACAATTATTAGACATTTTACAATTAAGAGAGGATTATTTAGGGATTATATCTGAAAGAGAAGATTTAAATAGAAGAATAGCAGAAAATGATAAATTTGATTTAGATAAAGATTATGTTTGTGAGTATAAAAAAATTCTTGAATATTTTTTAAATAAGATGCAGGTTACGCCATCTTTTGGATGGCGCATATAAAAAGCTGTTCTTTGTAGAAAAAATTCCGGTGCCGGAAAAAACATGAGGTGATTTATATATGAATATACAATTAAATAAAAGAAATTTATCTACTGATAATGATGTTATGGTTAGATATAAATCGTTAAAATCTCAATTAACGATAAATGTTAAATCTGAAATTTGTTCTAGATTAGAGACAATGAAAATTTTAAAAGAGATTAAAGATAATGAATATTACAAACTAGATGGATATAAAAGTTTTGAAGATTTTACAAAAGACTATAAATTGGCAAAAACCCAGGCTTATGATTATTTAAGAATTGCTAATGCTATAGAAGAGGGAATAATAGAGGAAGAATTTTTAGTACAAAATGGATTTAGACAAACTCTGTTTGTACTAAGAAATAAAGAAAGCATAACAATAAAAAAATCAAAACAAAATTGGATAAAACCCTTAAGATTTCAACTTAAAAAACAAGAAAGCTATGATTTTTATAAAAAACATGCCAAATTTACAAGTTTTATGATGGATGAAATTTTTGAAAATCAAAAGGATTTAATTAACAAACTTTTAAAGAAATATAAAGAATTAAAAGGATAATAAATCGGATTTTATGAACAATTTAGTGTACAGAAATACAATATAGAAAGTATTAAAAATGAATTTTTAAACATAGGGTTTAGCGAGGAGGCGATAGATTTTGTTTTTCTTCATAATGATAATTACAACTTTGAATTTTTAAAAAAGAAATTAATCGATGTAGAGAAAAATTTATTAAAAGATATATATTATACTAGGATCAATTTTAAATGTTTTATTTATAAGATATATACAAGGTGTCAAATAATGAGATAATGCATAAATTGATTTTAATTCTAAATTGGCAGCAAAACTTAACTTCTAAAAAAATTAAAAAAATCATTTAATATTGGAGGGTTAATTAATGATTATTAGTAAAATAAAACAAAACAATAGGAGTTTGCTCGGAGAGATGCAAAGATGAGGGTGTTATTTTTTATGTTTGCATTATTATACAAGTTTGTTGAAGAAGCTTGAATTTAATGTGTTTGGAATAAATGTGGCGTATCGCAGATTTTTAGGACTCGGATACATCAAGAAAAATTGTTTTATTAATGATCCTTGCACGATCACGATGCTTAATTGCTACGGAATTAGGAGCAGTGTGAGATATGAATCTTCTGGCTACTTTGTGGCTGCCAATGAATTTGAAATAAACAAATTTCTACATAAATGCAGCGATTTGTTTGCTTTAAATCCCGATTTTTTAAGAAGATTTTTGAATTTATTAGAAATATGGATAATGCTAATTTGATTATCTTTAAATATATGTTTGGTTTTTCAGAAAAGATAAGTTCTTCTAGTATCAAGATTTTTTTCTTTAAAATGATTTTTGTGAACTGTTTGAATGGCGTCAAACTCCTTAGAGTTAATGACGATTTCTCTAATGCAGACGACACTTCTTTTTTTAGCCACATTTACTTTTATATTGTAAAAGGTTTCACCGGTTTTATTTGATAACTGAGTGATATCTTCCATTTTTACTTTTTGAATTTCTGTGCCCCTACATCCACTGATTAAAAGTAAATATACTAACTAACCAGAGATTGAATCAATTTATTTTAGTTGTTTGATGCATTTTAAAATTATTTTGCTGGTTTTTGGAGTTAAGTAGAACTTTGGCTTAGGTTTTAGATTTTCTTTTTTACTTTTAGTTGAATTTTTTATAGAATTTTTAAGAATTTTATTTTCATCAATTACCTTTTGATAATCTTTTAATAGCTTGAGAAAAAAATCCGAAGTGTCATTATTTAAATTAATATAATTATTCATGTCCATAGAATTGGCTCCTTAAAAGTATTACTTTTGAATTAAGTAAAAGTAATAAAAATAGATAAAAATTGCATTTTACATTTTATCAAAAACAAAAAATTTTAGTCAAATTTTGGTGTCTATCATTGCATGCGGAATTTGGAATGTAGAGTAGCTGTAATAAACAGAAGTGGCAATTTTAAAGAGGGCCGGACAAGAAAAAAAGACTGCATACTTTATCTAACATATAGCAAAGACTCTGAAATTTGATTTGTATGTGTTTTGTGATCTTTTGCAATGAGTTGGCTACTTGCAATGGGGAGATTTTTGAGAGTTGATTAAAATTACATTTTAGTTTTGTTGCTATGTAATTTGAAATGTAACAAAATTAGATATTTAAATCGTTAAAAAAATTGTAGTTATTGGGGATTGAATTATTTTTAGGTTTACGGAGTAACTTATGAATGAAAAAATAATAATGATAATTGTTTGTGTTGTTTTTGCACTGATAATTTCTTGCAAGAATTATGCAAGTGGTGAAGATTTAAAACAAAATGTAAAAGAACAGGTTAAGGGATTTTTAGATACAAAAAAAGAAGAATTGACTGAAGGGTTAAAAACTTCGGATCAGAAGTTTCTTCAAAATTTAAAGAACTAATGCAAGCTGATGGACCACAAGATCAAGTAGCTCAAGGTGTTAATGAAGATCCGCAATTAAAAAAAGAGATTGAAGGAAAAATAAAAGAATTAGAGGAGGTTAAAGATAGCTCAAAAAAGACAAAAAAGGATAGAAAAAAAAGAATTAGAAGAGGCTAAAAAGAAATTTGAAGAGTTTAAAAAACAAGTTGAATCAGTAACTGAAAATACTGATAAAGTTAAAAATCAAGGCAAGATCGGACAAGAAGCTTTTCTGTATGCTAAAAAATTAGGTTTAAATGGAAGTTATTCTACTAATGATGGTACTGATACTGATAAGTTTTCAAAAAAAGTTATAGATGATGCGCTTGAAAATATTAAAGAAGAGCTTAAAAATCTAGACGATAAAAAATAATAAAAAACGGTTTTTGATAGTAAAAATTATAAAAAAACAAGGCCGATAACCAGACTTGTTTTTTTATTTAAGATATTTTTTAATTAAAAATGACAAAAATTATTGTTCAGGATATTGTGTTTTTGATGTATTGTTATACAGATAATATGCATGCTAATAAAGTTTCAAATTTTTATGATAATTTAGATCAAGAATCAAAAAAGGCAATACATAGGCTTTATAGAACTGATCAACCAACTATGAGGCAAAAAAGACGTATATACAAAAATTATAAAGCAATACACGAATACATAAAAAAACAGGAAAAAGTATTGATGAAGTAATAAATGACACTTTAGAACTCAGAAAAGAATTTGTCAAAGAATTTTTGAGAGATAAATACCTAAAAAAAACATAAATATTAAGCATCTGTCAATAGTTATTAAGAAGTTATCAGTTTATGTTAATAATTTATTAAATTGCTTTACTATTTAGAGTAACAATTTGTTAATTTTGTTACTTTAGAGAAATTTTTTGAAAAAAGTTAAAAGGTCTTTTTATGATTATGTTGCGTACTTTAGAGAAAGATCCCTAAATGATGGAGAAATAGCAGTTAAACTTGGAGTTCCTAGAGTAAATGTGTGGAGGGTGAGACAAAAATGGGAGAGTGGGGAAACTTCTGTTGGTGATAATTCTAGAGTAACGATTAGTGAAGATACTTTTGAACACCTTGTAGCCCAAACTTTTAAATCAGAAGCTAAAGCTAGAAAAGTTAAGGGAGAATTAGATTTAGAGCGCTCTAATTTAGAATTAGGATTTATACGAGCATTTAAACAATATGCAAGCATTGAACTAGCCAACATGCATTTAAAAATAGAAGATTTACAATCCGAAATTACTTTTTTAACTAAAAAATGTAACAAGAAAAATGATGTTAATGAAAGAATCAGTTTGTTAAAAAGCGAGTTTAATGACCTCATAAAGGAGTGTTCAATAAGGGAAATGGAGCTTTACTATGAATGTATGAAAAAGCTAGCTTCTGCTCATGAAGTTGAGAGTAAAAGTAACTACAAAAGTAGTAAAGGATATAAATGAATTTATACCAAACAAAATTTTTTACAACACTTCAAAAGGAATACAAAAATCAGTTTGGAGTTGATATATCTAAATTTTTTGGAAAAACAAACTCTTTGGTTAATTTTGCTCAGTTTGAAGAGAAATATTTAACTGTAAAGCAAAATAGGGTGATAAAAAGTATTCAAAAGAACAACGAAAAGAAAATTATACTCAGTGGTGGTATAGCTAGCGGCAAAACGTATCTTGCATGTTATTTTTTTCTCAAGAGTTTACTTGCAAATAAAAAGTTATACTCCAGTGATACGAATAATTTCATCATAGGCAATTCTCAACGTTCAGTTGAAGTTAATGTTTTGGGACAATTTGAAAAGCTATGCAAACTTCTTAATATTTCATATATTCCAAGACATAGGAATAATTCATATATACCGATTGATTCACTGCGCATTAATTTATATGGTGGGGACAAGGCAAGTGATTTTGAAAGATTTAGGGGTAGTAATTCAGTACTCATTTTTGTAAATGAGGCTACTACTTTATACAAGCAAACTTTAGAGGAGGTATTGAAAATACATAGGTGCGCGCAAGAGACTATTATTTTTGATACCAATCCGGACCATCCAGAACATTATTTTAAAACCGATTATATTGATAATGTAGCAACTTTTAAGACATATAATTTTACAACTTACGATAATGTACTTCTTAAGTAAAGAATTTATCAAAACTCAAGAGAAACTCTATAAAGATATACCAGCATACAAGGCAAGAGTTTTGCTAGGAGAGTGGATAGCAAGCACCGATTCAATTTTCACACAAATTAATGTTACTCAAGATTATGTGTTTACCAGTTCAATAGCATATTTAGATCCAGCGTTTAGTATTGGAGGTGATAATACTACTTTATGTGTTATGGATAGAGTTGATGATAAATATTATGTTTTTGTATTCCAAGAGCAACGACCAGTCAATGATCCTTGTATTATGAATATGGTCAAGACTGTTTTAGAAAATTTCAATGTACACACACTTTACTTAGAAGATAGAGATAATACTAAAGGCGCTGGTGTATTGACGCGTGAATATATGACTCTTAGAAACAATATGAGTCATTATTTTAGAATTGTGCCGATTAAGCCAAAGTCTAATAAGTTTAGTAGAATAGCATCGTTAATTACACCTTTTACCTACAAAAAACTTAACTATACATAATTATTGTAAGAATTTATTAGTATAAAACTATAAAAAATAGTTAACTATTAAAGTTAACTATTTAAATAAATTCTAATCCATAATGTTGGGAATAGGGGTTGCTAATATGCTTGTTTTTAGATTATCAACCTCTATTTTTTTTTCATTAAATTTATTTAATATTGCATCGAAATAGGCTTTTAACTTAGAATCATCTGTTTTTATAGAATTTTTATTATTTTGATAATCTAATAAAAATTGTTTTATTAGATTTGAAAAAATTTTCCTTATAGAGAATATTTGTTCAAGGGAATTTTTGATTTTTTTTAAATCTAATATTTTTACCTTATCTAAAACATCTTTTTTAAAAAATAAGTGATTAATTATACTTTCTAAGTAAAATTCTACAATTGTTATGCTATTTAACACTTTGGCTGGTGATTTTAGTGCTGGTTTATTAAATATTGTTGCAAATTTATAGATTTCATCATTCGTTAAAAAAGTATTTATAAAATCAAAGGCCCTTTTTCCCATCTTAAAAACTTTTTTATTATTTTCTCCATCTGTATTTTCTATACTTTTTTGCTCAATTGGAAATGTTCTGTTTTTATCTATGGTTGCTTTAGTTGTCACTATTAAATCTATTAAATTTTTTGTTTCATCAATAGGTATATTTTTTGTTTCATTAATAGTTTTTTTTATTACCTTTTTAGCATCATAATCGGAGCTACAAGTATTTAAAAAAAATAAAAAGACACATATGCATAAAATTATGTTGTTCTTCATAAAAATATTCTCCTATAATTAGCATGGGCTAATTGTATAATTATATTAGGAGATATACAATATAATAATGTACTTTGATAACAAGAATTATAAAAGAATCTTAGGACCTTATGTTCTGTTAAACTTTTTGCAAATTCTTCAATATTTTAGAAGTTTTATGAGTTTTAAAATACTTTTTTAAGTTTTTTTAAAAACTCTATCTAAAAAATAACATCCCATCTTGTATTACTAAGATTAAATTTATATTTATTAGTATTTATTATACTAATAAATACTAATAAAGTTTTAGTATCTCTATTTAAATCTACTATAAATTAATCTTCTCTTCTTAGTGGTCAATATTAAATATGTGCATCTTTTATATTGATTTCTAAGTCGCATTTATTTTAAATGTAAGCCCTTAGCAATGATACAAAGAGCAAATAACATGTAGATTTCATGTTATGTCCTTACTGTTATTAGAACATTCAACATTTCATTGTTAAAATTAATCCGTTCTAAAAAATTTTTTAAAATTATTTCTTATTTTGAATCTCTTTTTTTAAGCTATTGTGCTCAATTGGATATTTTCTTTTAGAAGGTCTTTTCCATCTTCACTACTTTTTGTTTTAAAAAATTCATTTTTTCCTTTATACTTTAGAAGTTATAATCATTATTATAAAGCAAAACAAAATTTTACTATTGTTTTTGTCAAATCCTTTATTTTATACACTCACTTTTTATAAGCATTTTATTTTACAAAAATAATGTAAACTTTATAAGTTTTACAATGGACTTGATTTTTAAAAATCAAAAAGGTTTAATTAATAAACTTTTAAGAAATATGAAGAATTGAAAGGACAATAAGGAGATTTTATATGATTATCAAATTAATTAATATTAACTTGTCTATCGGGCAAATAATCCCTTTTTTTCTTCTTTACAGGCATTATTTTCCTTCTTTTTTAATTAAAAGTAGGTCTATGCATTTTTATTTATGATTTATAACTCTTCTTTACTTTTTTTTCTTTTATTCCCCCCCTTTAGTTAGATTTAGAGCTTTAAAGGTTCTAATATGTACTTCTAGGTTTTCTTTTTTGGATAAATTTATTTGCTAATTCTTTAATTTTTTGATTTTCTTCTTTTTCCATATATTCTAACCAATTCTCAAGCGTCTTATTTTTACCGTGTATTTTTCTAAACAATGAATATTCTTTATCCCATTTAGTAGTGACGTCTTCATATTCTTTTGCAATATGAATCTTTGATATATAGTTTTTAGGGAATTTGATCATATTAACCCTTCCTAACATATTTAAAATTATTGTAATAGTTTGATTCTTTTATTTTTTAAATTTTTGCTTAACATATATATATTCTAATTTTAAACTTGTAGCGCAATTGTTGCAAATATTTATTGATAAATTATTAATGTTTTTGGCTTTTTTATTTTAAAGTCTTCTTTAAATATTTTCTATAAATATTTTTTTAATAAAAAATTCCAGTAGTGAACATTTTTGTATTTATACTAATATAATTTGCAAAAAAAATAATAACCAGCAAGACACCTGACCGGTTGTTATTTTGTGTATACAAAGTTTAGCGATATCTAAAGCTATTCATAATTGCTGTTAGTGATATACTCTTTAATTTTTTCAAAATTTTATTGCAATAGTGCTAAATTCTAAAGATTTTGATGCTAATTTTAGAATGCTAATACTTTATAGTATGCTCAGTGAGTTTATACATAATAGGACTCATAAGCACACTCTACCAACACCTCAACTCGAATATGTTAATAAAATTAACTTTTATATTTATCCAATGTCCAATATGCAAACAGTTGGTACTTAATAACTTCTAAGCTAGCGCTAGGAGTAGCTGTATAAAACATCCCCTCATTACTTAGATTGCTCTTAAGCCTAGCAAGTTCACTTGCCAATGAGTCATTAAGACTGCGTAAATTAGAAATATCTTTGCTATGATTGTTTGAGTTTTGTTTTCTTAGAAAGGATGATAAAAAGCTATTGCCTTTTTCATTATTATTACTCTGAGTTAGCGCACTCAAAGAAGTTGTTGCGCTAGAGAGTGCGTCCTGCAGTTGCACTGAAGATTCATCTTTGTAAAACAAAAAATTGTGGTTTTCAATACGTTTTTCTATTTCAACGTATATCTTCTCAAATAGGTAAATATCTAGCAAAAAACTTTCCGTATAACACGGAACATATCTTTTCAAGATATAATCAAAATTTTTATATATTATGAGTCGACTTTTGTGTATTTTAACTACATCTAAAGAATTACCCCCACTATTGGTTTTTGCTTTATAAGTTATATGATCAAAGTCAACCCCCTGAGCCTCTTACAGATTCATAATCATCAAGGTATTCAAATTCAATAGGTAGTTCTATATTAACAGGCTCTTCAAGGTCCAGTAGTATATCTTTAGTCTTTACTAGAACATATCCAATTTCATGAAAACGATAGCTTATAATACAATTAAAAAGCGCATTCTTAATCTGCACTTTTAATCTAGCAAGTTGAAGCTCACTAACATGAATATTAATGCACTCAAGAATAATTCCGTTCTTGAGACAATCTTCTGCTACATTTTCTATGTAATTTCTAAAAAATATTGAATATCTATATAGTTCCAGTGAATTTATTTTATCTACTAGTTTTGCTTTTCTTAAATCATACATTTTTTACTTCTATATCCTAAAGACAGCATCAAATATGCAGCAGCTATTGCATCAAGCGCATCATCAGGAGTTTTATTGTCCCCTTTATAAGCGTAAATATCATTAAATACAATAGAACTACTATACTTTTATTGCCTTTAATTAATAAGCCGTCTATTTAATTTTGCATTAAGCAATGAATTTTTAAATATGCTTATAGCAAAAACCCTATCTTTTTTTAATCTTTATTAACACGTATTTATTTATTAATTAAATAAAGGGCCTTCTCCTTCATGATTACCGTATATAGATACCGCATCATATCCATATTATCTTTTTTATGTTAAAGGGGAACACTTAGAGCATACCTTTTTATGTAAGTAGCTCTAGAGCCAAATAATCAATACAATAAATTTATATTTTTAGAATTATTTCTGTTGTTTTTTATAAGTTTTCTGTGAGCATTGGCACGTCAAATAAGCACCTTTTTTTTAAAAGGAGGTTTTGGCCTTTAATCGAAGCAAATAATTAATATGCTGATGCCAAAGAGCCTCTCTAGCATAGTGTCAGAAACCGTCCAATGTGCTGTGGGGGCCCAGGAGGAGAAAAGGGAATATCCAATAGTCGGGATTAACATTAGTAGGAATAGGAGAAGCATCGCAACTACTGCATCCTATATAACCTCGCTTGTTATTCCATTTACATTTGCAAATAAATACAATGCAAATCTTAGAAAAAGACTTGGCATTTCGCTTGCAGGTTTTGAACCCAATTTTGATATTGGAATAAACGGATTCCAGCTGTACTTTAAATCTTTACAATCCAAAAAAATCTAATCCGGTCAACAAATATATTATAAATATCTATAATATTGCAATACTATTTAAACTAATAGAAACATGAAAATATTAATTTATAAATTAACAAAAAATATATATAGAGTTTTCTTTATGAAAATTAAAAATATAGCAAACACATTGATAATTTTTTCATTTATCGTTTTAAATAGTTGGGGAAATGAACCAGAAATAAATAAAACAAATGAAAAAAATCCTCAAAGCCATATTTTAATATTATCAGCTACAAAAGCAGAAATGGCAGAAATAGATAAGATTATTCAAAACAAAAAATCTATTTCAATAGAAGAACATAGAAAAAAAGATTATCATTGGGAAAGTGCTTGATCGTAATATAATTACCATAGCTACAGGAGTTGGAAAAATAAATACCGCCTTTTGGACAAGCTTTATTATATCAAAATATAAAATTAGTCATATAATAAATGCTGGGGTTGCTAGCGGGATTTATAGCAATAAAAACAAATTCATAAAAATAGGAGACATTGTAATATCTACAGAAACAATAAACCACGATTTTAATCTGCATAGATTTGGCTATGGAATTGGGCATGTTCCAGAACACCCTAAAAAATTCAAAGCAAACACTACTCTTATAAAGAAATCTTCTAATATAAAAACAGACAACATAACATCTTATATGGGTTTAATAATTGCTGGAGACCAATTCATTGACCATCAAAATTTTCAAGAAATCTCAGAAGAATTCGAAAACGCAATTGCAATAGATATGGAAAGCGCCGCAATGGCTCAAGCAGCATACAACTTTAAAATTCCTTTTATAATAATCCGGGGAATATCCGGTATAGTTAATAATGAAAATAATTATAATGATTATAAAAAATTTTTTAAAAAAAAGTTTCTTCAAACTCGGCAAAAATAGTAGAAAAATTAATTAAATTAATGTAAATACATAAATAACACACGAATTATGCAATTTTTGTTTTTTATATGTTTGCATTTAATATTATTAATATTTAATACTTAAAGGCGGTAGCAAATAAAATAGAATTTATACAATTAAAATTGTATAATAAAATTGAGAATTTAATTATGAATACAAAAATTATCCTCTTAAAATTAATTTGCTTTAGTATTTTGCCAATATTAGCTCTTCTTATTGTCAATTTTCTTATTAAAGCACATTTCATTAAGAAGATAAATTTAAATAAAAAAAAGATAATAAATAAAAAAAACTCCGTAGATAGCAATAAGTGCTATAATAAAAAAAATTCAATAGAAATAAATATAAATTAAATAATTTCAATAGAAAAAAAAATAAAAATTTGAATTCAAAGTAAAATTAAAAAAATATTTTGATTTTTACCAAATTCGTAGTAGCTTACAAATTGATTAAAAATTCCCATTTGGTTAGCAAATATGAATGATAGAAAAAACAATTTAAAATTTAAAGCTTGAAAAAAAGAAATTTATAAAAATAAACACAAACTATTTAAAGATCAAAAAATTTAATTGGGGAATTTATATTTTTGCAATGTTGTCCTGGCTTTTATTTTATTATTATTATTATTATTATTATTATTATTACTCATTATTGGTATTATTGAATATGGGAAAATCCTATTAAAAATGACCTGTGCTGATTCATCTATTATTATCAAATTAATCTATTTACCACAAAACGATTTATCCTTATATCAAGAACAAATATTGTTTTACTATCTTTGGTTTTATTGTTTTTAAAATCATATGGGTTGTCAATTAAGAAAGCAAGGGGTTGTTCGAGAATTTGAATTTGAGAGGATTAAAAAAGAGAAATTCAATGAGCTTGAACTTGATTATTATCCTAGCAGTGGTGGAGGCGAAGAAGGTGGTGGAGAAAGTTGTGGGTCAAATAAGAACTTTTGTTCACAACTTGATGCATTTTTAGAAAAACTAAAAAAAGAGACTTCAACACCGTCCTGCTTAGAGTTGTATAGTGAGTGGCGTTAGAAAAAGACTCTCAGATATGTCTACACGTATGATCAACGTTTTTAAGGATCCTAGCCCTTTAAGATTTTATAAAGGCGCTGTTGTAAAACTTGAAAATGACGACTCTTATCAAAGAATATTTAATAAGAATAAGTACACTGAATTTGCCGGAGTAATTATTGACATAAAATCACAAGAACTTGCAATGCTTTATGACTCCAATATATCTGATATTCAAGGATATTCTAAACTTTACACATATCAAGATCTTAACTATGAAATAAAAGACCGAATATCAATTTCAGATTTGGTTTACTTTGAAATATTTAGTACCAATCTTAGCTCAAAAGAATTGTCTTTTATATATTTTGTAGTAGCCTTTTACATTCATTTAAAGATTTTTCTTCAGGAATAATATTATGTATTGAAAATACCTATTTTTTCATTATATTGTTCTATTTTTAATCTCAAAGATTTTATCAATTCTTTATCTATTGAATTGATTCTAGAGCTTCCATCCATTTCTTCTATTATTTCAATTGGATTTTTTAGTATTCTTTTCTTTAATTTTTCGATATTTTTGCTGTTAATATAGTTTCCATAAGTTAACTTATGTATTAATGATTTACATACTTAGTAAGATTGGATTTTATTTTTTCTTTCTAATTTTATTGTTTTGTTACAATACTTCTCTAAATGGGATTCATTTTTAAATAATTTGATACAGTGAATATTATTAGTGTTATTAGTACTTTATCTTCATTGCCTATTTCATTTTCTGTTGAATCTTTGTTTTTTGATTTTGCAAAAATTTTTCTAAATTCCGAAGGATAAAATGCTATTTAATCAAAAGCTTTTTTAAAATTTTTAATGTTAAGTGAATATTGTTCAAGCATGTAAATTTTTTCTCGTTGATATTTTAGTCATATTATTGATATAATGACCGTAATATAGTTGCTTATATTATAGTTAAAAAAATTTGTTTTTTAAATTATAATAGGCTTTATCTTAAGGGTTTTGGTTTTTACTGATGAATTTTAAAGTTGATAAAATTTTTTCTGAAATGATACTAAAAAAGCTTAATTCTGGTGAGATAGGAATTAATAATTTTGAATCCATTAAATATTTTCCTTGTGATAATCATGAAAATATTTTAAATATTTCAGATAAAATTTTGAGTTTTAAGTTTAACAAAGGTTTTGTTGAAGATAATTTGAAAAAATATTTTCGGGATTATTCTGAATTTTTGAATTCAGAAGAAGGTGATTATTATATTTTTTCTTCTTGTGAACTTGAAAATTTGGGACTAATGCTTTTCCCCTATCTTTCTTTTGGGATATTAAATGGGGGCTCTGCAACAAGCTATTTTGATCTAACTAAAAATAGAAGGTTAAATGAAGATTTATATGTGCTATATGAATCTAAAATACTTGAATTTAAAGAAAAATTTGGAGAGTTTCCAAAGGGTATAACCCCAGCTTATATTAACAAAGACGGTAGTTTCGGATTTTCATTTTTGGCTTTGAAAATCAGGCACCTTTTAATGGTTGCCAAAAGATATGAATCTTTTTATGGTAGAAGGATTAAGCCCTCAGTATTTCAAATGACTAGTTGCAAAACGGATGAATTTATTTCAAAGTTTTTGGATGATTTATTTGTAGATGATTTTATTAAAAGTGTAAATTTTTGCAATTTAAATAAAGAAGATATTTTTACAGCTGTCCAACCTTTAGTTTATTGTTATGAAAAACTAAATAGTTCTAATTATCAATATTTTACTTTTAAAGATAATACTATTTTAGCTTTGCCTGCAGGCCATGGTCAAAATTTTAAAATTTTAAAAGACATTTATTTACAGCTTTATAGATCTGGAAAAAGATTCATATATATTGGCAATGTTGATAATGTGGGCTTTACAATTAATTTTAAAGCACTTGCTGTAATGGCTTTAACTAATTGTTCTTCTGGATTTGAATTTAGCTTTAAAAGCAAGACAGATTTTAAGGGGGGGGTATTGGCGGTAAATGGTGAAAATCGTTTAACTTGTGTTGATATTGGTGGAGGGATTTCTTCGGAGATTATACAAGGTTTTGAAGATAAAGGTAATGAATTATTATTTAATTGTGCTACCGGGCTTTTTAATTTAGAGTATTTGATAAAAAATATTGATCAAATAATAGAAAAAATGCCCATTAGAATTATAGAGCAAGATAAAGAAATTGGTAAATATGTTTCGGTTGAGCAAATAACGTGGGAAGTGTTAAGATTAATGGAAAATCCATTAATCTTAACGGTTGACAGGAGTAAAAGATTTCTTCCTGCAAAGTTATTTATCGATATGTTGCTTAATAGCAACTATCTTGAAGATAGTTGCGGATATTGTTGTAGGAAAAAAGGTAATAATTCTAGTTCTAATAAAGATTTATATTGTTCTCTTTCTGCTTTGTTGTCAAAAGATTATGGTTTGATTAGTGGATGTTGTAAATGGACTTTTTGAAAGCTTTCTTTTTTCTTTTTTTTTGTTTAAATTTATTTGCGATAGAATCTTTGCCAGAAATAGATTATGAATATTTTAACAAGGATAAATCAGATCTTGTAGATTTAATGGAATTTTTAGGTGAATTAGATTTTCAAACTATTCTAAAAGATAGAAACTTATTTATTGGAATTAAAAATTTAACAAGTTTTAAGAAGGTTCAAGAACTTAATGCTGATGATATTAATAGAATAAAAAAGATTAATCCGATTGGTATAATTTTATTTAGAGAAAATTTAAAAGATGCTGAGCAGACAAAAGGATTGATTAGTGCAATAAAAAGTCATATTGGACATGATATTTTTATTGCTATTGATGAAGAGGGGGGAATAGTTAGTAGAGCTAGTGAAAATAAAAAAATGGGGGTTTATAATTTTCCGGCCATGGAGTATGTAGGGGCTGTTAAAGATTTGCATCTTATTTATAAAATTGGCGAAGTTCTTGCTAAACAATTGCGTAGACTAGGTATTAATTTAAATATGGCTCCAGTTGCCGACATAAAATTTGCACCACATACTCCTTTACTAAATAGAACATTTGGGGGATATTCTGCTTATAATATAGGACTTATGGTAGAGGCTTTTATTGATGGTATGCAGAATCATGGAGTATTTTCAGCAATTAAACATTTTCCTGGATTAGGAGGAACAACTATAGATACACATAAATATTTAGCGTTTTTGCCTTATAGTAAAAGCTTTTTAATGTTAAATAATTTTGTACCTTTTATTTTTGGTAAGGCTGCTAAATTTATTATGATTGGACATGTTAATGTTCCTAAGATTTCTAAAGATATAACTAGCATGTCTAAAAACGTTGTTAATATTATAAGGGAAAATTTAAATATTACTAGTATTATGATGACAGATTCTTATAATATGGGGGCAATTACAAGAAGTTTTTCTAATATTAAAGATGCTATTAAAAAGTCTTTAAATTCAGGTATAAATATAATCCTTGTTCCTTAGTAAAAAGAGTAAATTCTCTTAAAAGAAGTCGATAATTTAGATTAAATGTTGTATTTATTGGGTATAAAATCAATTTCAAATTTTAAGGCTCTGATGAAAAAAATCTAAAAATATCTAATGATCTGAAATTCAATCAGGAAGGAAAACCTATCTATCAAGAAAGAATAAATAATGCAAAATAACACTATTGGTTTAGGACTTAATCTACTATCCAATTTAACTAACATAGCTAAAACTGATACAAACATAGATCATAACTACATTAATACCTTTAGCAAGGTAATAGATTTTTTCTACAAAACATATATTGGAACATTAAAATCTATGGAAACAGCTGAATCAACTAAAATATTTGAAGAAATACAAGACATATTAAAATACAATATTGAGCTAATAGAAGCTATTGCTAGCAGTAAAAGTAAAAGAATTATCTCCTCATTAAAAGCAAAACGCAATAAAATCATGCGGGAATACGTCAATATTCTTAAAAGGGGTGATAATGCTTAAACTGGCAAACTACTTATTACTTACTTTGCTACTATGTTGTAGTACCATTGCTAGCCTACCATACGAATCAAAACCACCAATTATTAAAACACTAGGAGCTTTAGCTAAATATGGGGTACGACTATCAGATTATGTTATGTACCTTGTAACATTCTTAGCCAAAACAAAAGTTAAAGTTAATGATCCAAATTATCCAGAATTTACTTATCCAGATTTATCAACATTAAAAGACGAACACACAATGACTTCAGTAAAACATAATATCAAACTACTTTTAGAGTACATTGCCAAAACAAAACCCATTGCAAAAAAAGTCTATAATCAGTATTCAAGATTAAAAATGTAAATTACAAAAAGTTTTTTCTTGCAAGAAATTACACTTTATGTTGTTAATAAACCCCGCAAACTAAACTAAAATAGTGTATAATGGGACTATAAAGGTAAAATATTATGAAACCCGTGCTAACAAATACTGTAAGTGAAGAACAAATATATAACGAATTTATAAGATTGGGAATGGAACAACTAATAGCACAAGATTTATCTAAAAGATATTATCACAATGAACTCACATATAGAGATTTAGAAAATTTAGAAAAACAATTCGGCTTAAAGTTTGATAATCTTGTTTCTAAGATTGACTCTGTAAAAAACGAACTTGCTGTTAAGATAGATTATGTAGAAAATAATTTAAATACCAAAATAGATAATTTAGACGCTAAAATAGATACTGTAGAAAAGAATTTAAAACGAAATATGTCTAATTTGGAACAAAATCTTAAAAAAGAAATACAAATTAATAATCAATTATTGTTGGAAAAACTTAAAGTAAGCAACAGAACAATAACTATTGTAACAGCAGTAGTAGTTCCTAGTTATATCTATTATAACAACTGTTGTTGTATCGATAATTACTGGGTTTTTTAAATGAACTGCTATTGCTAAATCAAAGATTATAAAAATAGCAGTTCATTATCTAGATTTTCTTCTATTACAAAAATCAATTTGATTATTCTAATTATTAGCTAATTAATTAGTACCCTCTTCGAGAAACTTTATTATTTTCTCTATCTGAGATACAGCGTCTTCAGACATTTTTTTCCCATTACCAGAAGTATTACTTCCACTGAACTTTATAGTTACTCCAACTAATTTTGATTCAGACCATATCTTGGTTTTTGCAGTACTATTATCGGTATCAGTAATACCTTGAATTTTTTGTTTAGCTTCTCTTAAAGCTGCTAATTTAGCTGCTAATTTATCTTGAAATACCCCTTGCAACTTTGATATTTTTTCTTTAAGCTCTGCATTCATTATCTATATCCTTAAATCTTTCTTTCAATGCATTTAACTTGCCTTTATAATTTCCAAATTTTTCAATATCGGTCTTGTTATTAAGAGTTAAAATCTCTGAAAGAATTAAATCTATTTCTTTTTTCTCTTCTACATATAAGCTACAAGCCATTACAAATAATATCAATATAAAAAACAATTTAACTATGTTTTTAATTTCCATTAGTTACTCCTTTATTTAATAATAATAATGAAGTTAAAATTAGCACAACATTTCAAAATGTAAACCTATCAATTAAAGTTTGCATTAATTTTTTAAAAATTGATAAAAATAGGATATATAATTACAAGAATAAACTTTTTTATTACTTAATGTATTGTACTGAAGATAAGAAAAGGAGATAAGATGAAAATTATCAATATATTATTTTGTTTGTTTTTGCTTATACTAATAAATAGCTGTAATTCTAATGATACTCATACCTAGCAAGTAAAAAGTAGAAAAAAACGTGATTTAGAGCAAAAAGAAGAAGTACAACAAGAAAAACCTAAATCCAAAGAAGAACTTCTTAGAGAAAAGCTATCTGATGATCAAAAAAAGCACCTTGACTGGTTAAAAACTGCTCTGACTAATAAAGGAGAATTTGATAAATTCTTAGGATATAATGAATCTAAAATAAAATCAGCGCTTGACCATATAAAAAGTGAACTTGGTAAATGTACTGGGGATAATACTGATCAGCAAAAAACTAATTTTAAAGAAGTCGTTAAAAGAGCCCTTGATGGCGATATAGATTGATTTTAAAACTAGTGCAAGTAGTACGTGTGACGCACACACACACAGGCTAATTCATGATATGGCAGCCCCTTATTGTGTGGGGGCTTTGCTCTAGGTATAATAATGGAGAGTTTTATTTTATGTGCTTAAGTACTCAATTGCGCTAAAAATTTTCAGTCAATCAGAAATATTTTAGAAAAAATGCGATTTTGTAATTCACTAGTGTTTTTGTTAATTCCTAGTTTTTTTAGGTTTTCATTAATGTATAATTTTAGATTATGCAAATTTTTGCAGGGCGCATTTCCAGAAAAAAAATTTGAAATCAAGTTTGCAATAGCATATGTATTTTTGTGCTTACTTTTTCTAAAGATATTTAGATTTTCTTTATCGGGGCTCACAAGCTTAAATGAGCTAATGTATTTCATTTTTTCGCCTAGATTTAGGATACACGGCTTTTTAGTTATTTGTATATTTCCTGGATTTTTGGTATATTTGTTATCCTCGGTTGTTTCTTTAGACTTTACAATCAAAGAATAAGCAATTTTCAGTTGTTTAGTAGTAATTCCAAAATCAAATATTTTTTTTGCCACATAATTAATTTTGTCTGTACTAATAGATAGTAGTTCACTTTTGTTTAGATTTTCAATGCATTTAGAAATTTCACTAGAGCAAACTAAAGAATATGTTTTCAACCTAAAGCCGTTGTCCAGCACGTAAGAAAGTATATTGGATTTTGGATTGTGTAAGGTTTTGATATTTTGATTTTTCAAATCAGATAATGGAATTCCAGAAGCCATGATAATCCCTAGTAATTTGTGGGCCGTGTTAGTAGTTCCCATAAGATTTTTACTAATCAGAATGAATTCCTTGGGATTTATTTCGTA
>NZ_FMTE01000025.1 GCF_900099615.1 Borreliella japonica
TAGTTAAAAAATATCTTAAATAAAAAAACAAGACTGGTCATTAGTCTTGTTTTTAATATTTTATGCTTATAAAAGCATTTTTTATTCTTTTTTATCTTCTAACTTCTTAAGCTCTTATTCAATTTTTTCAATTTCTTAATTAAAATTATGTTCATACATATCATATAAATCTTGAAAGTTTCTAAGTCTAATACTGAAAGCCTCATTTATTTTTTGCTTATCATATACCTTTACTTTTAAAACTTTACTTGATAATACTTTTTTAAGAAAATTGGGCATCTCATTTTCTTTTAAAACTAAAAAACTATTGTCTTCTACAGTCCATTGCTTACTAAGTGAATTTATAATGGGTTGTTCTTTATCAAAAGAACAACTAATAATTATATTTTTTATGTTGTTAGTATTTTTTAGTATTCCTTTTTTAAAGAAAAGAGCAATCTTTGACCCCTTTTCAGCGCTGTAAGCAAATACTAACCCATTAATATCCTCAAACAATAAATCCTTTTTTATTTTAGTGTTATCTTTTGATTTAGTTTTATCGCTATTGCTAAAGACTTCACGAATAGCAGTTCCAAATAGATACAGTAAGTTAAAAACATCTTTGTCCGCTGATACAAAAAAATATCCTTTTTTATTTTCATCTTTTTTATCACTTATTTTTAAATACAAACTATTTTCTTGCATTTTAAAATCTTCATAATCAAGATCATTATCACGACTATTAAAGATACCTCTTAAAAATTCGTCAGCATTTAAAGAAAATAAAGCAAATATAAGATATAGAATAATATAAATTCTTTTCATTTATCATGATTCTCCAATATTAATAAGAAAACAAGACTAACAAATAGTCTTGTTTTTTGTAATTTATGCTTTCGAAAACCATTCCTCTTTTAATTTAAAAACTAATCTTTGGACAAATCAGCCAAAATTTGTTTTAAAATCTGTTTAACCGCACTAGCTTTGTCTTTAGAATATGCTTCTCTAAACTTATCTCTTGCTTCTTCTCCATATTTTTCAGAATAGTCAATCTTATCAGAATCTAGTTGTATTAAATAATTAAAAATCGAATCTGGATCTCCTACTATAAGTTTAATCATATCCTCAGATAGTAAAATACTATCTGTGCTTATTTTAATTTTTATAAGATATTCTATAACATCAAGAGCATCTAAAAAAACACTTTTTTCTTTAATTCCAATTTTTCTTAAATTTCCTCTAATTCTAGGAGCATCGGAAAAAATATGACTTTTTTCATACTCATTTTTAAAATCATAATTATCTAGTCTTTTATTTATTAAATTAAAATCTTCTTCAGAAAAAGATCTTTTAATCTTTGCATAATTTTCTTCTACATTTGCACTTAAACTTACTACAAATAAAAAGAAAAATACTAAACTTATTTTTTTCATATCCCCTCCAAGTTTATTATCTAAATTTCAGCAATATTAACTTAAACAAGAAAACAAGACTAACAATGAGTTTTGTTTTTGGTAATTTATGTTTCCGAAAACCATTTTTTATTCTTTTGTGTCTTCTATAGTATTTTTAAGCTCTTCTTCAATCTTTTTAATTGCATCATCTATTATTCCTTTAGACATATCACCAGTATCAGTACCATTCTTACTAGAAGAACTTACACTTAAACCAAATTCTTTAGCACACTTAAAAGCTTGTGCTCCAACGGCACCTTGATTCCCAGCTCTCTGCCCAGTAGTTACTCCAGTTGTAGTATTAACTTGGTTTTGAAACTCTTCAAATTTTTGCTTAGCCTCTTGTAAAGCCTTTTTTCTTTCCTCTTTTTTCTTTGTTAAGCTCTCTTCAAGTCCATTTAATTTATCTTCAAAATTTCCTTTCCCTTTTAATTTTTCTCTTATTTCTTGTATTTTTTTTTCATATTCAAGATACGTTCCAATAGGAGTCTTTTTAGAGTCCGTTTTTTCTACTTTATCCTTTAAATCCTTAATTGTTTTTTCAATCTCTTTTGTATCTTTTTCATCTAATTGAGACAAATCTTTTGTCTCTAAAATATTTAACAATCCATTAAATTCTTTTTTTATCTCTTGTTCTGATTGCACTGAACTTTCTAAATCTTTACTAATTGCATCATTCTTGCAAGAACTTAATAGTGCAAAAACAACACAAACAATAAACATTCTCATATTTTTATTCATATTTTTATTCATAAGTTACTCCGTAAGTTTCAAAGATAATACAATCTCTAATAATTACAATTTTTTTAACGATTTAAATAACTAATTTTGTTACATTTCGGATTACAAAGTAACAAAATTCAAATGTAATTTTAACCAACTCCCAAAAATCTCTCCATTGCAAATGTCAAACTCATTTCAAAAGACTACAAAACACATATAAATTAAATTTCAGGGTCTTTGCTATATATCACTTAAAGTATTATATCTTTCTTGTGTGCACCCCTTTAAAATCACCGTTTCTGTTTTTTACAGCTATTCTACAGCACGGATTTTGCTTGCAATGAGAGA
>NZ_FMTE01000007.1 GCF_900099615.1 Borreliella japonica
TATATCAACATACCACTGTTGATATAATAATGTTCCAGGATCTGTAAAGGGCAAATTAACTAAAAGCAAAATAAAAGAACCAACTATCAAAAAGGGCATAGAAAAAGTAAAACCATCTCTTAAAGCAATTAAATATTTATTTGAACCAATTTTACTAGCAATAGGAACTAAAGTAGTTTCAATAAAATCTTGAAAATTCATAAAAACCATCCTCCAATAAAAACTAATTTAAAATTATATTAACAACCTATAACATCAATTAATAATATAATATAATTTAATTAATACCAATTATATCAAAATCTTTGTATTATTTATTTAAAATAAATAATATTATATATATAATATAATATGATATATATTAAACAATATTAATTATTAATTTATAAATAAAAGGAGTATATTTTATATATGAATAAAAAAATATATAGTGTAGAAGAATTAATAGATAAAATAAGCATGCCTGTTGTAGCTTACTCCGGTGAAGCTAAAAGCTTTCTAAGAGAAGCTTTGGAATACGCTAAAAACAAAGACTATGAAAAAGCAGATCTTACTATACAAGAAAGTAGAAACTCTATTGCAAAAGCTCATGAGACACATAGAAAAATAGTACAACAATCAGCAACTAATCCAAACTCTGTTAAAACACCTTTTATTTTAATTCATGCTGAAGATCATTTAATGTCTGCAATTTCAGAATTAAGCATTTTTGA
Source organism: Borreliella japonica (assembly GCF_900099615.1). Lineage (GTDB taxonomy): Bacteria > Spirochaetota > Spirochaetia > Borreliales > Borreliaceae > Borreliella > Borreliella japonica. The sequence continues at coordinate 714 of NZ_FMTE01000007.1, forward strand.
AGAATTAATCAATGTATACAAAATAATAAATGAACTAAAAAAATAGGAAAGAATATGAACATATTACTTGTATGTGGAGCTGGAATGTCCACAAGCATGCTGGTGCAAAGAATTGAAAAATATGCCAAAGCAAACAACATAAATGCAAAAATTGAAGCTATTGCTGAAACACGACTTGGTGAAGTTATTGACCGCTTCGATGTCGTTTTACTTGCACCACAGTCAAGATTCAATAAAAACAGACTTGAAGAAATCACAAAACCGAAAGGAATTCCAATTGAAATAATTAACACGATCGATTATGGAACAATGAATGGGGGAAAAGTATTGCAACTCGCAATTAATGCACTTAAGAATAAAAGTTCTTTTTGAAGAAGGTTAAAATGAAAGAAATTGGAATATCCATATACCCCAATGTAAGCCCTAAAAATAAAATTATCGAATATCTTGAGAAAAGTGCTCATTTTGGATTTACTCAAGTATTTACCTCTTTGCTCTATATTAACGGAAATGAATTTGATATGTTCAAAGAATTACTCAACATTGCAAACAAGAACGGAATGAAACCTATTATTGATATAAGCCCCAAAATCTTCAAAGAATTGGAAATCGATCTTTCAAATCTTAGAAATTGTCCAAAACTAGATTATTTTAAAAAACTTGGTGCTTGGGCAATTAGATTAGACAACACATTTACGGGTATTGAAGAGTCATTGATGACTTTTAACGATTCTGACCTTAAGATTCAGCTTAACATAAGTAATATAAATAAACATATTGACACAATAATGTATTTTAAACCTAATATACAAAATTTGCTTGGATGTCACAATTTTTATCCCCACAAATATACAGGACTTTCAAGAACCTTCTTTAAAGAAACAACAAAAATATTTAAACATTATTCAATTCCAACAGCTGCATTTATTAGCTCTAGCAATGCGGAAGAATGTGCACGAGGAAAAGAAAAAGAAGGTGTTCCTACACTAGAATCACACAGATTTAAAGATATAGAAATCCAGGCAAAAGATCTTTTCAAAGAAGGCATAGACACTGTCCTAATTTCTAATTGTTTTCCAAGTGAAACGGAACTAAAAAAAGTTTCAAAAGTAAACAGAAATGTTTTAGAGCTCAAAGCAGAATTAAATCCAAAAGCAACTTCAGTGGAAAGAGAAATAATACTTGAAAATTTACATTTTAATAGAGGAGATATTAATTCTTATAGAATTCGATCAACTATGCCAAGAATGTACTACAATAATAAAAAATTCCCTGTTCATTCCCCAAATGAAATCAAAAAGGGAGACATCTTAATAGACTCTTCAGAATATTTAGGTTATGCAGGAGAACTTCAAATAGCACTAAAAGATACCCCAAACAATGGCCTTATAAACATAGTTGGTAAAATAGTCAATGACGAAATATATCTGCTTGAAAAAATAGAACCTTGGGAAAAATTCAAAATAATAGAAACCAAATAAATATCCTAATAAAGGTTTATTTATTGTAAAAATTTTTCAATTGATTTAAGGACATAATAATAAATAGTAATGTAAGATTCTTTTAAATCAAAATTTCCAGAACTGTCAAGAAAATATATAAATTCATTAGTAGCAGAGTTGAGATCCTCAATATAATTTTTAAGTTCAAAGTCCCAATTAATAGCTTTTATATCATCCAAATTAAAAACAATTTCTTTGTTAAAACTATTAATAACGTTAAATTCAGGTTCATTTGAATTTAAATTAGAAATTGTTAATTTAAATTTATGATCAAAAAGAATACAAAAATCATAGGTTAACAAACTTGCTTTTTTAGAACTTAAAGCCAATTTCATTATAATATTATTATTAAATTTATCTAAAATAAAAAAATAAGAATAAGAACTAATATCTTTAATAGAATTAAAATAATCCTTAGTATGAGTGCCTGTTTTAAATTTACCATTTCCCAACGATTCATATAAACCAATCTCAATTTTCATTGCTTCATCTAAAGATTTAATAAAAACTGAAGATGCACTAATATTGCATGAAAATAAAAAAAAGAATAAAGGTAAAAAGAAAATTATTTTTTTTTTCATTTAAGATTTACTCATAAAATATACTAATATTAATTAAAAACTTACATAAAAAGTATAACAAATTCTTTAATAATTAAAATCAAAAAGAATATAATTATTGCACTAGAATTACATTTATATAGAATCACTTAAGGAATAAAAAATGAAATACCTTAAAAATATTTCCTTATTATTAATTTTAGGTTGCAAATCCATTTCAAATGGTAATTTTAATCTACATGATACAAGTCATAAATTAGGAAAACTAAAATTTCAAGAAGACTCAATAATAAGCAGAAATTATGATGATAAAATATCTATTGTGGGAATATATAACCCCTTAACAGAAAAAGAAAATTTTAAAGTCAATATTTATATAGGAAAAAAAGGACTACAAATAAATCCTGAAAGTATTTTGATAAATGAAGAAAAAATTAATTACTTAGAATATAAAGCAGTACTTAAAGTAAAATCCAGCTTTAATAAAAGCATTATTAGTATTTCACTAACTAATTCAAGAGATCTATTAACCCACATTTATGATAAAAGCATAGGAAAATACATTAACATCGACTTTCAGGACAATTGGAATGTATCGCATAGCACAAAATTCAACAAGAAGCATATTTTAGAATATTTAACAGATTTTGATAAAGAAACTAAAATATCTAAAAGCATATTGCAAAAACGTATTGATAATAGAAAAATTGAAATTGAAAAAACAGAGCTTAAAACAGAATATAATGATATAGAGGATTATTATATCTATAGCATGCAAATTCCAAAATTATTTGAAAAATCGAATACCCCCTTAGAAACTTACGAAGCATTTATTATAGCAAATTATTACCCCTACGAAAATTTAAATATTCTGTTTTTAAATTTAAGCTTATACTCTGATCAATTACGCTTTCTAAATTCTATTTATGATGAAAATGATAGAAAATTAAAAATTGAGCCTCCCATGAGAACTTTAAAGGATTCAAAAACAATAAAAGAAACATTAAATATAGTATTAAGTCCACAAAAGATAATCGAGCTGACAAAAAACATTGAAAAGGATATTAGTTTAAAATTAAAATCTTACGGAGAAAAAGGTGAATTTATATTTGAAATATACAAACCACTTCTTCTAAAATTCTTAAAAGAAGTGGATCATTGTATAAAGAATTTACAATCAAGCAGACATAAATTTTAACTTATTGAATCTTTCCTGCTTGATTGTAAATTCAACAATAAAACTTTACTTTTCTTAATAAGTGTATTATTATTAATTGCAATGCTTAATGCAATAAAAGATCAAACGATAGGAGCTTAAAATGTATCAATTAACAACTAATAAGACGCCTTTTAATAAAGTAGTAGACAGAAGATTGAAAATATTTTGGGTCATTCAAAAACTAAGCGCTAACTACTTTATATCAAGAAAAAAATACTCTCTAAGCAATGTTGTAGTAATGACAAATTCTATATTGGAGAAAAAAGGTTTTAAAAAGGTTACTAAAAGAACAATACAAAACGATATAAAAATTTTTGAAAATTTGGGATTAATTAAAAGTCATTTCAATCCACTTGGAAAAAACAATGGTAGCTTTACTTACTACACAATAAATAAAGCCCTTGAGAAATTAGCAAAAAAAATTATTAGTACCGAATATTTTATGAATAAAAGAATTAAACATGAGAAATCAAAAAACAAGGAACTAGAAAAAATCAAAATAATAGAAGAATCTCAAAAATACAAAATTTCATATCAAATAAATTCACATCTATTAAGTAACAATATAAGTAAAAATTACAAGAATTCTGAATATTTCTGTAAAAAACAAAACATAAAAAAAACCATAAACTTCCTAGAAAAAGAAATTAAAAAAAAATCAAAAGAAATAAATTTAGAAGAAATAAAAAAAATCACAGAAAACGCAACAAGCTACAAAAATTCATTATGGAATTTAAAAGATTTTCTGGAAGAATTATGTCAATATGAAGAAACAAAAGTAATAAAATTCTTCAAAAAGAATTTGAAAAGAAAGAAAAAAAAAATATGGTTTATGGCAAAAAACTTTAAATATACAGATTTTAATGACTTGATAATAGAATTTAAAAATAAAAACAAAATAAAAAAAAAAGAAAAATTTGAATACGAAAACCAAATTCACAAATCAAATAATATAAAAAATGCCATTTTATTAATGAGAAATCTCATAAAAAATCAAAAAATAAAGTATAAAAAAACCAATGAAAAATAAAGAACCTAAAAAAAAATTTTTTAATAAAATCGAAAGATTAGAAAACAAAATTATTTATCATACTAAAATCTTTAGTATGATAAATAATTTTGAAGCAAAGCCCAAAAAAGGAAAATTTTGGCTATGTTTCAGAAACATCTTCAACAATAAAAAATACGAAAGCTTTCATTTATTTTCAATAAAAGAAAATGACAAATTCTTAGGAATTTTTTATGGCTTTATAAACCTTTCAAAACCATTCATAATAAATTACTCAGAAAAAGGAGAAAAAAAAACTATAAGATTAAAAAAAATATTTTATATGGAATTCAAATTTAAAAAAGGAAGTGTTTTTTGTTACTTAAGAAGTCTATATATACTAACCAAAAATAAAAATAAAAATAAAACTTTTTATAAATCTCTTTTAGAAAGAACTTTAAAAATTGAAGAAGAAATACATAATTTTTATAGTAAAAAATATGAAAGCAATAAAGGAATATTAAATTGGATGAAAAAAAACCAAAAATAATAACCATAGCATCAATAAAAGGAGGAGTAGGAAAAAGTACAACAGCATTAATGTTTACAAACATACTTTCCAAAAAAAATAATAATAACAAAATATTATTGATAGATTTAGATCCACAAGCAAGTAGCACAAGTTTTTATATTAATATTATAAGAAAAAATAATCTTAGCTTAAAAGACATTAATATTTACAAAGTTCTCAAAAAGGAAATAGATATAGAAAATTCGATAATTAAAATAAATAGCAATACAGATTTCATAGCAAGTCATATAAACCTAAGCAAGTTTAATGAAGAAAATATCTCATTAAAGGAAAATTTGCTAAAAATTTTTTTAAGTTTTATTCAAAATAGATATAACTACATTATAATGGATACAGCACCTACATTAGGAAGTTTGCTCAATAATAGCTTGATAATCACAGATCACTTAATTATACCTTTACCAACAGATCAATGGGCAATTGAAAGTTTAGATTTAATAACCAGTAGACTTCACGACCTTTTTAGAAAGGACTTGCCAACATTTTACTTGATAACCAAATTTATTGAAAGACAAAATATTGATAAAGAACTTAAAAAGTTTATTGAATGTGAATATAAAGATAGATTCTTAGGAAGTATACCCAAAAGGGATAATTTACGTAAAGCTATTTTTTATAGAGAAGACTTTAATCCCAATGAAGATTATTATAAAGCTTACGAAAGTGTACTTGAAAATTTTTTAAGTATACTTTCAAATTAGTTCCATATGGAACTAGCAGTTCCATATGGAACTAATTTGAAAGTATACAATGGAGTAAAAATAACAAATGAAATTAAATAAAAAAATAGAAATTGTTAAAAGGGTTGAACTCAATGAAAATGAAATAAAAAAAACCAGAGAATCCAGATATCTAAAATTAAAAGAAAAACTACAAATTTTGATAAAAGAGGAATCTTATAATAAAATCGAAACGGCCCGAATTTTAAAAGAAATTAATGATAATAAATATTACGTTATTGACAAATATAAAAGCTTTGGTCATTTCATAAAAGATTATAATATTGCAAAAACTACTGTTTATAGATATATAAAACTAGCAATAGGAATTGACAGTGGTAAAATCAATTATGAACTAATTTTACAAAAAGGAATATATTACGCTATACAAATTTTAGAAAATAATAGTATTATAGCCAATCCAAAGAGTATGTTAAATAAATCCTTTAGAATAAAAATTGAAGACGAAAAAAGCTTTGATTTTTATAAATCAAATACAAACTTTGTAAGTTTCTTGTTAAAAGAGTTATATTATGACAATCAAAAATTACTTAAAAATATTAAAAATAAATATGACAATTTAAGAAATAAAAAATAATATTCTAAATTTATAAAATAGAGCTACACATAAAAAATGTTTCAAAAACACTTTACAAAAAAATAAAATACTATATAATAATCTATATAGATTGAGATGCAATGTCTCGCTCTTGTTGTTTGATTAGAATAATAAGTTGGCTACCTTGCGGTAGCCTTTGTCATTTTCACAAATTATTAATATAGAACTTATATATCTTTTATATAAACTTTATTTTTTAAAAAATACTTGTTCTAAATAGGAAATAGAAAATCAATAAAGATCATAAAAATCAATTTTTATATTCTTTGTTTTCAATTGATTCAATCATTACTAAGAAATCCAAAATTTTATATTTTTTCAAGCTTAAATCTTCTAATCCAATCTTAATTTTAATTTCATCGTTTTTATAGGAAGCATCTTCTTCTTTTACCATCCTTTCTAATAAAGACTTGGACAAAACAAATGAGGAATAATTAATCCAATTTCCATAAAAATGGTTATTATCTCTTTTGTGACTTATTTTTCCTTCAATTCTAGTTCCATCTGGTAGCAATAAAGGCGTCTGCTCTGCTATACTATGGTTCCTAAACTTTGTATATAAAACTATTTTAGTTATTCCCGTTTTATAATTAAAAATCCCTTTAAGTTCTGCATTTTTGTTTAAACTTTGGTATATTCTAAATGTTTTTCCAAATTGATCATGCTCAACGTTTAAGGAAGTGCAAGATATTAATAAAAAAAATAACAACAATTTTAAAAATTTTAATTGATCTCGATATAATTCCATATTCCTCTCCTTTGGTAAAAAAATTATAGATTAATGAACATAATAATATATTTTTTATTAGATCATTGCAAACAATTTTAATAAATTAATCATTATTTTTTAACATAATTTTTTTGAAAAAATAGATTCATAAAGTTTGTTTTCCAAACTATTTAATGTTTTTTCACCAATATTGTGAGTATTTTTAAAATACTCACAAAGCTAGTTTTAATAAATAAAAGGTTGGTTTTAATTTTTGAGTCCTTGTTTTTAAGGCTTTTTGGTTAAGATTTTTGTTTAGTATTGCAGTATATTGCTTTTATAGCAACAAAATTGCTATAAAAAACTTTTATTTCCATAAGGGAATTATTAAATATAAAAATATAAAATTTAAAAACTATTTTTCTATAATTTAATAATGATTATAATCATTAAAACAATTGGAGTATACCCAGATAAAGATTGAAAATTGAAATGTAGTATATTTTCTTTTTAATAAGGAATAAAATATAAATGTTTTTTTGAGAATAGGCAAATGCTTTTAATAATGTTAATGTGAAATCACATTTCATATATAATAAAATATAGGCAAAATTTGAATTTATAAAAACTTGTAAGGATGCTGATATGAAAATATTGATAAAAAAATTAAAAGCTTTGTTATTTCTCAATGTAATCTTATTTATTTCTTGTGTTAATGAAAATGATGGAAGCAAATTGGTGTTTAAACTAAATATTGGAAGTGAACCTGCTACTTTAGATGCTCAATTGATAAACGATACGGTTGGATCAAATATTGCAAGTCAAATGTTTCTCGGCATTTTAGATGGAGATCCCAGAACTGGGGGATACAGGCCAGGACTTGCTGAAAGTTGGGATATTTCTGATGAAGGAGTAGTTTATACGTTTCATTTAAGAGACAATCTTGTTTGGAGCGATGGAGTTGCTATTACTGCTGAGGGAATAAGAAAATCTTATCTTAGAGTTTTAGACAAAGAAACCGGTTCATCTCTTGTTAACATGATTAAGTCTACTATAAAAAATGCAGAAGAATACTTTGATGGTAAAGTGAATGAGTCTGATCTTGGAATTAAAGCTCTTGATGAGAAAACTTTAGAAATAACGCTAAAATCCCCAAAGCCATACTTTCTTGATATGTTAGTACATCAAACATTTATTCCTGTACCGGTGCACGTTATTGAAAAGTATGGACAGAATTGGACAAATCCTGAAAATATGGTTGTTAGTGGTCCTTTCAAATTAAAATCTAGAGTTTTGAATGAAAAGGTTGTTCTTGAAAAGAACAATAAATATTATAAATCTGAAGATGTTGCTCTTGACAACATTGTATTTTTTGTCACAGATAATAGCATTACAGCTTATAACATGTATTTAAATGGTGAATTAGATGCAATTTTTAATAATGTTCCACCAGATTTAATTAAAGATCTTAAACTTAGAGATGATTATTACTCATCAGGTACTAATGTAACTTATTTTTATTCTTTAAATACCAAAGTAAAACCACTTGACAATGTTGAAGTTAGAAAGGCTCTATCTTTTGCTATTGATAGAAAAACTTTAACAGAGAGCGTTCTTAATGATGGTTCTATTCCTACAAGAAGAGCAACGCCAAATTATATTGATTACTCTTACGAAAGTAATTTAAGCTTATTTGATGCTAAAATGGCTAATGAGCTTTTGATGAGCGCAGGATATCCTAATGGTAAAAATTTCCCTTTATTGAAAGTAAAGTATAATATAAATGATATACAAAGAAAAATTGCTGAATTTATTCAAAATCAGTGGAAGAAAAATTTAAATATTAATGTCCAGCTTGAAAATGAAGAATGGTCAACATATATAAATAGCAGGGTAAATGGTAATTATGAAATAATAAGGGCGGGATGGTCAGGAGATTATGCTGATCCCATGACATTCTTAAACATTTTTAAAACCGAAAATACAGCTTTTTCATCCTATGGATATTCAAATTCTGAATACGATGAACTTTTAATAAAATCAGATCATGAAAGAAATATTTTTGAAAGACAGGAAATTTTAAAAAAAGCAGAGGCGATAATAATCGAAAGAGATTTTCCAGCTATATTTATTAATATAGCTTCTTCTAGTTATCTTTTTAGGAATGATAAGTGGAAAGGTTGGGAACCAAATGTTTCGGAGAGATTTGATTTATCTGAAATAAAGCCAGTTCAATAATTTATTGTTTATAGCTAGATCTTTTGAGTTAGCTATAAACAAAAATAAGAAATGAATTCTTAAAATAAAAATTCATTTCTTATTGATTTTATTATTTTAGAGTTATTATTTTTCAATAGGGTAAATGCTGAGTGTATTAATGCTAGAAAAAATATTGCAAAAATAGATGATATTGTTCTGTTTTTCATTATTCCTCTCTTATCAATGTTGTTATTCCTTCAAAAGGAGGATGCAATATTTTAATCTTTAAAAGATGGTAGTTATTTAATTTGATTAATATTTTTACGTTCTTATGGTATGTCAAAAACATCGTGAGGACGGGATTCTTTTAATGAGGAATGACTTATTTTTACAAACTTAGAATTTATTTTTAAATCAGATATTGTGATTGCTCCTAAATAACCCATTCCAGACATTAATCCGCCTTTTAGTTGCGTCAAAATATCTTTTAGTTTTCCAGAATACGGCACCATACCTTCAATTCCTTCAGGGACTAATTTTTTAGGCTCGCTGTTTTCAAGTTGAAAATATCTTGATTTAGAACCTCTTTTCATGGCAGAAATAGAGCCCATTCCAACGTAAGATTTAAATTTTTTTCCATTATAAATTATTTCTTCTGAAGGAGATTCTTTTGTGCCTGCAAAAAGATTACCTATCATTACGCTATCAGCTCCTGCTGCAATAGCTTTAACCACGTCTCCTGAAAACCTAATTCCGCCATCTGATATAATGCAAATATTTGTGTTTTTGCAAACTTCATAAACATCGCAGATTGCTGTTATTTGGGGAACACCAACCCCTGCAACTATTCTTGTTGTGCATATACTACCCGGACCTATTCCTACTTTTAAACAGTCTGCTCCTGCGTTGATTAAATCTAATGCGGCTTCTTTAGTTACTATGTTGCCAGCAATAAGATCTAAGTTTGGATATTTGTTTTTAATTGTTCTGACAAGGTCTATTATTCTTGTAGAATGTCCGTGGGCAGAGTCTATGACAAGTAGATCTACATGTGCTTTTACAAGCTCTTCAACTCGTTCTGCAGTATCAATATCAATGGAAACAGCAGCTCCTACCCTTAGTCTATTATTTAAATCTTTACATGCATTAGGAAAATCTTCTTTATGTTCTGCATTTTTGTATATCTCGGGTTCTTTTAAATGTTGTTTGGTTAGAAGTATTTTGCTTGCTTGTTCCTTTGTATCCTTATTGGTGTTAATAGTTTTTTGGACTTTATATGTTTTTACTTTTTCTATTTCTTTTTTTTGATCCTCTATTGACATATTTTTATGTATAATTCCTATTCCTCCTTCTTTAGCAATAGCTATTGCCATTTGACTTTCTGTAACAGTATCCATAGCTGCGCTTAAAAATGGTATATTTAAGGTTATGTTTTTTGTCAATTGTGTTTTTAATCTAACTTCACTAGGTAATACAGAGGATTTTCTTGGAATTAGAGACACATCATCAAAAGTTAAAGCTTCTTTTATTATCTTGTTTGTCATAAAGTTTCCTTTTTGTTGTTTTTATTATTCCCATTCTATGGTTGATGGAGGTTTAGAAGATATATCGTAACAAACTCTATTTATACCCCTAACTTCATTAATTATTCTTGAAGAAACTTTTTTTAAAAAATTATAAGGAAGTTCAGTCCATTCCGCAGTCATGAAGTCTTGAGTATTTACACATCTAATGACAGCTGTATATTCGTATGTCCTTTGATCCCCCATTACACCTACAGATTTGACAGGCAGTAATACAACAAATGCTTGTCTTATTTCATAATATAAATTATTTATAAAAAGCTCTTCTGTGAGAATATTATCTGCTTCTTGCAAGATATTGATCTTCTTTTGTGTTATTTCTCCGATTATTCTTATGGCAAGTCCTGGACCTGGAAATGGGTGTCTATAAAGAGCTTCTTTTTTAATTCCTAGATTTATTCCGATTTGAATTATTTCATCTTTAAAAAATTCATTCAAGGGTTCTAAAAGTTTTAAACGCATTTTATCTGGAAGTCCACCTACGTTGTGGTGAGATTTAATTTTTGAAGAATCATTATTTTTTGATTTAGATTCAATTACATCAGAATAAATTGTTCCTTGAGCTAAATATTCTATGTTTTGATCTTCTAGAGTAATTTTTTCAAAAACATTTACAAATTCTTTTCCTATTATTTTTCTTTTTTCTTCAGGATCACTTATACTTTTTAAATGGTTCAGGAATTTTGCAGAAGCGTCAATGTATTTTATATTTAGATCATATTGATGCTTTAATTCTAGTATTTTTTTATCTTCATTTTTACGCAGTAATCCAGTGTTTACAAAAACACAGATTAAATTTTCCTTTATTGCCTTTTTTATAAGTAACGCGCAAACTAAAGAATCTGTGCCACCAGAAAGCCCCAAAATAACTTTTTTATTACCCACTTTAAGCTTAATTTTTTCTACAATGGTTTCTATATTGCTTTCTAATGACCAATTAGTTTGAGCTTGACAAATTTTAAAAACAAAATTTTTAAGTATTTGATCACCAAATTCAGAATGAGTTACTTCTGGGTGAAATTGTAGGCCATAAATTTTTTGAGTTTCATTCGATATGGAAGCAATACAATTTTTTGTAAAAGCTAATTGTTTGAAATTGTTGGGAATTTTTTCAATACTATCTCCATGGCTCATAATAATCTGAAATTTGTTTGGAAGTTCTGAAAATAAAAGAGATTTTTCATCTTTTAGAAAGATTTCAGAGCTTCCGTATTCTTGTTTGCGGTCTTTAGATACTATACCCCCAAATAATTTAACAATTATTTGCATTCCATAACATATGCCTAAAACAGGTATTTTTAAATTAAAAATTTCCATGTTCAAGGTGGGGGCTTCTTTTAAATAAACAGAGGCAGGACTCCCACTTAGTATTATTCCCGCAATGTTCATATTTTTAATTTCTTTTAAAGGGGTACAGTAAGGCATTACTTTTGTATAAACGCCAATTTCTCTAATTCTTCTTGCAATTAGCTGACTATATTGAGATCCAAAATCTAATATTAGTATTGCACGAGTATTCATCATACAAGTCCTTAAAAATAAGTAAAGGTTTTCTTATTAAATTAAAGCACATTTAATTTAATAATAGCATATTTAGCTTTGCTTTTGTCAATTTTGAAATCAAATTAAGACTATTTGTTCGTCATATTTTAAATAATTTTTCAAGTTTTTCAAGTTAATTTATTGAAAAATTATTTAAAATATGACTCTTGAAAAATTATTTTTTTTATATAAAAAATTGAAAAGAAAAATTGTTGGACTAATAATTCATAAAAAGGAGGCACAAATTAATGAAAAAGAATACATTAAGTGCAATATTAATGACTTTATTTTTATTTATATCTTGTAATAATTCAGGGAAAGATGGTTCTACTATCAATTCTGTTGATGAGTCTGTAAAAGGGCCTAATCTTACAGAAATAAGTAAAAAAATTACAGATTCTAATGCATTTGTACTAGCCGTTAAAGAAATTGAGGCTTTACTTTCATCTATAGATGAACTTGCTACTAAAGCTATTGGTAAAAAAATACAAAATAGCGATGATTTAGCTGTCGAAGCGAATAAGAATGGATCATTGTTAGCAGGAGCTTATGCAATATCAAGCCTAATAACACAAAAATTGAGTGTATTGAAAAATTCAGCAGAATTAAATAAAAAAATTGAAGATGCTAAGAAATGTTCTGAAGCTTTTACTAAAAAACTAAAAGATAGTCACGCAGACCTTGGTAAAAATGATGCTACTGATGATGCTGCAAAAAAAGCTATTTTAAAAACAAATGGGGCTAAAGATAAGGGTGCTGAAGAACTTGAAAAGTTATTTAAATCAGTAGAAAGCTTGTCAAAATCAGCTCAAGAAGCACTAACCAATTCGGTTAAAGAGCTTACAAGCCCTGTTGAGGCAGAAACTCCAAAAAAACCTTAATTAAACAATATATAAGATTTTTTTGTTTTAAAAAAGTAACTGGAAAAATAAAGTCAATATAGAGTCAAGAATTTTTCTTGGCTTTTATTTTTTTATATTTTTTAAAAATTTCTTAAATCCATTTTAAATGGGGATTAAATGATTTTAAAGATAATGAGTAGTTTCTTTGGTTTTATGTTTTTATAAAGTTATTCAATAGGCGAAATGCTTTGATGCCAAAAACCTTTTTTTATAATTTAGTTTGTTGAAATTGCAAATTTTAAATTTTTTTTATAAATAGCGAATCAGTTAATAACCGTAAATAAATTTACTAATAAAAATTAGGCACAGTATCACCATTATTGGTGAGATTTTATTTTTTTTATTTTCCAATAAATTAAGTATTATGTTTATTAAAACATAAAATATTATTCCAATGCTTATTCCCGAAGAGATATTGTATGTTAAGGGAATTAAAAAAAGTATTAAAAAACTGGAAATATTTTCTCTTATATTGGAGAAATTAATTTTTATTATTTCTCTGCACATTGAAAATCCTACATATATCAGTGCCGCAGCAGTTGCACTAGCAGGAACAGCAATAAACAATGGTGAAAGAAATATTGCAATAAAGAACATTATTCCCGTTACTATTGTTGTAAGTCCCGTTTTGCCACCTTCTTCTATTCCTGTGCAACTTTCAATGTATGCTGTTACAGTTGAAACTCCCATTATTGCTCCAACAGTAGTAGCAATGGCATCAATTAAAAATATTTTACCAACATTAGGAATTTTTCCGTTTTTATCCAACATGTTACCTTTTGCTGCTACTGCTATTAGGGTGCCTAAAGTATCGAATAAATCATTGAACAGCAATACTAACACAATTGTAATAAAGCTCCAAAAATGTTTGCTTGATATGTAGGAAAAATCCAACTGATTAAATATTGGTTTAATAGATTCGAATCTTAAAATTCCGTCTGGAAAACGGATTCCAGCAGTAACTGCGCCTTCTGGATTAAAGATCGCATATGTCCAGGCTATGGCAGTGACTGAGCAAATTGCCCAAAGTATACTTCCTCGCACATTCATATGTTCAAAAATTACAATAAAAAATAATCCTAAAAATGTAAATAAAACTTTCAAGTCAATGAATGATCCTATCCCAACCAATGTGGCATCATTTTTAATTATAATTCCTCCATTAACAAAGCCGATAAAAGCAATAAAAAGCCCTATTCCAACTGTGATAGAGTATTTTAAATTTACTGGTATGGAATTTGCAATACTTTCTCTAGCTCTTGATAGTGAAAGTACAATAAAAATCAGCCCTTCAGTAAAAACAGCAGCCAATGCAACTTGCCAAGGAATATTCATTCCAATTACTACAGAAAATGCAAAAAATGCATTAAGACCCATGCCCGGTGCTAGTGCAATAGGGGTATTAGTATAAAGCCCCATTAATATACTAGAAAATGCTGATGTTAAGCAAGTTGCAGTAACTAATGCACCAATTGGCATGCCTGTGCTAGATAATATTGCCGGATTAACAGCTATTATGTATGCCATACTTAAAAAAGTGGTAATACCCGCAATAATTTCTTTTTTATAGTCTATAGTGTTGTTTTTAAATTGAAATAACAATGTTTCTTTGGATTGATTCATCATAAATTGCTCCTCAAATTTTATTTTATACCAAAAATAACACCAACTCCATTTATTAAATTTGATCTGCTAGTGAAATGTGGTGATAAATTAAATTTTATAAAAACATCAATAGCCATAAATAAATTTAATAATAAAAATTAAGCACAATATTAGCATTATAGGAGAAATTTTAATCTTTTCTTTGCTAAAAAGATTAAATGATAAATTTACTAAAATGTAAAATACTGCTCCAACAAAAAATCCTGAAGAAATGCTATAAGTTAGAGGAATTAAAAAAAATATTAAAAAGCTAGAAATATTTTCTCTAATATTAGAAAAATCAATTTTTATTATTTCTCTACACATTGAAAATCCTACATATATTAGTGCAGCAGCAGTTGCACTAGCAGGAACGGCAATAAACAGGGGAGCAAAAAAAACTGCAAATAAAAATAATACTCCGGTTACAACTGAAGTAAGGCCCGTTTTGCCGCCCTCAGCAATTCCTGTAAAACTTTCAATATAAGTAGTAACAGTAGAAACTCCCATTATTGCTCCAACAGTAGTAGCAATACCATCGACTAATAATATTTTTTTTGCATTAGGAATTTTTCCGTTTTTATCCAACATGCCACCTTTTGTTGTAACGCTTATTAAAATACCTACAGTGTCAAACAAATCATTGATCAAGAAAATAAAAACTATTGATATAAAAGTCCAAAAATGATCACTAAAAACATAGGAAAAATCTAATTGATTAAATATTGGGCTAATAGATTCAAATTTTAGAATCCCATTAGGAAGATGTATTCCAATAGATTTTGCACCTTCTAAATCAAATATTGCATATGTCCAAGCTGTAAGAGTAACTATACTAATTGCCCAAAGTATACTTCCTCGCACATTCATATGTTCAAAAATTACAATAAAAAATAATCCTAAAAATGTAAATAGAACTTTTAAGTTAATAAATGATCCTATTCCAACCAATGTGGTATCATTTTTAATGATGATGCCACCATTTACAAAACCAATGAAAGCAATAAAAAGTCCTATTCCAACTGAAATGGAGTATTTTAGATTTATTGGAATAGAATTTATAATTTGCTCTCTTACCCTTAAAAAGGATAGAAGAATAAAAATTAGTCCCTCAACAAAAACAGCAGTTAATGCAACTTGCCAAGGAATATTCATTCCAATTACTACAGAAAATGCAAAAAATGCATTTAAACTCATTCCGGAAGCTAATGCTAGAGGTGTATTAGTATAAAGTCCCATTAATATGGTAGAGAATGCTGCGGTAAGGCAGGTTGCAGTGACTAGCGCACCAATTGGCATGCCTGTGTTAGATAATATTGCTGGATTAACAGCTATAATATATGACATACTTAAAAAAGTAGTAATGCCTGCGAAAATTTCCTTTTTATAATTAATATTACTGTTTTTAAACTGGAAAAATAAATCTTTTACACATTCTACCATAAAACCTTCCTTTTTTATTGTTTAAAATATTTTAAACAATAAAAATCAACCTTTTTAACCCTTTAATTCTTTTTTAAAGATCTATTTAATATCATTAATCATATTGTTCTGAAGAAGAATATTTTCACTATCGGATAAGTTCGAAAATACAATAGTTTTAATAACCCTTTCAGAACTATTTGTAATAACAAATTTTCTAGCTTTAATAAGTTTTAAATAAGCTTTTAAAGAAATATCTTTTCCAACGCTAAAAAAGGTTTGAAGATATTTATAATCAATTAGCTTATAACGATTAACTAGAAATAATGCAATTATATCATTTCCAACTTTTAAAAATAAAGGTTCTTTGTACCTTAAATTCCACTTATTAGAAATAGTAAAATAATGTCTTAAAGAAATTTTATTATTTTCTTTAATTAATTTGATATATTTGGAATCTTTTTTTAATTCAGGAATGCCTTCAAAAGATATTGTAGAACAAGACAATATTAAAAACATTGGATTAAAAAATAATAAATATTTTTTAAAAATTTGCAAAACAGACAATAATATGTAAATTTTTTTATAAAATTTTATTTTTAAATGCATATTCTAAAGTATTTTTAGTATTCTTGAAATTAACATCAATAAATCTTGGATCATATTGCAGAGTATCCTTAGTCCAAACTTGAAAAGAATCATCGTTAAATAAAAATACTAGCTTTTTGTAAGGAGTTAAAGCTTTTGACATAAGAGTGAAATTGTCTTTATCAAGATTAACGTATAAAAACTTAAAATTTCCAATGCTAACTACTTTAGAAATGGCAATACTTCCAATATATTTATTGTCTTGAATTAATTTCAAATATCCGTTAGTAAAATTTACATTTGAGTCTAGCATAACATTTAAAAAAACAGTAAATTTATTGCTAGATTTATCTTTTTTTATATAGATTTGACTATCTGGATAAAAATAAAGAAAATAATCTGCTCTTTCAATTTTTTCAAAATTCTTTTCTAAATCCTCGGCAATATTTAAAATCTTGCAAGAAAAACAAATAAAAACCATTAAAATCAAAGAAAAACTATATTTCATAATTAACTTATATTATACAATACAGAAAGGAGAGTATTTATATTGAATGAATAAAAACAGCTTCAGCTCTTATATTGAAAATTCCAAAGTCTATTCGGATTATATAATATCAAAACATAAAATATTACTTATTCCTGTTCCTATAATAAAAATTGCTATGGAAGAAGATCTTAAAATTTTTGAAATAAGTTTTCAAGATAAACATAAAGATTTTTCAGGATATATTAAATTAAATGAAAAATCTTTATATATAAATGAAAACATGAGTCTTGAAAATAAAAGATTTACAATAGCAAAGTACTTAGGACATTATTTGATGCATCAAGATCAAATTAAAAATCTATCTAAAAATGATCATTATTATAATGACATTCAAGATAACCAAATGGTAACAGAAGCCAATATATTTGCAACAAATATTTTAGTTCCAACAACCACATTGAAATTAAAATTATCTCAATATAAATTTAGAGAGTGCTCTCAAAAAACAATTGCAAAAGAATTTCAAGTAACCGAAAATACAATTTATTTAAAATTAAGCATACTTAATGATCTTAGCAAAATAGACAAAATAAAAAAGAATAAAAAATTTTTAAAAATTAAAAACACAAAACAAAAAATAGAAGCTAGCATTTACATACATAATACAGATAAAATTAAAGAATCAATAGCTCTTGATTTGGAAAAATATGAACTTGGAAAAAAAGAACAACTTAAAAGAATATTTGAAGATCTAGAGTAATTTTTTTTTAAATTGAAAACTTTTTGAGTATATATTCCATTTTTACATTAGCTAAAACTAAGTAATCTTTACTCTTAATAAGGGAATCTAAATGATTTTTTGCAATTACAATCCAATATTTATTATTCATAAATTTCTTAGCAGTTGGAAAATTTATTTTCAATGAAAAATTTTCCATAATTTTTTGTTTTTCAAGATAAGATAAAACTTCTGCCTTAAAAGATGCCCCTTGAGTCAAGCTATAAGCAATAAGTATTCTATATAATTTTCTATTATAAATAAAAAGGTCTTTAATAAAATTAATATTACTATTAAAATTAGATTCGGCAACATAAATATAATTACTATTTTGAATATCATTCAAACTTTCAAAGTCAGATGAACGATATAAATGTTCATAATCTTTTATTTTAAAATTTGAAATCTTTAAATCAGGATAATACATCAAAGATGTTAAGACAGTTAAATCTATTTTATCTTTTTCTGGTATTTCAACCAAAGAAATCGTTGAACAACTATAAAACAATAAAAAATAAACAGGAATTAAAAACTTCTTCATTTAGGCTTTAATTGTATGCTTTTAGTAAAATAAAGTAAAGTAAATAAAAAACATAGAAATATTTTGATATAATTTAAAAATAAACTTTAAAAGGATATAAAATGAGCTATTATGTGCTAAGCAAAATATTTCTATATTCTGGGTACCTTGTTATTGGATTTCTATCTTTTACAATTTTCAATAAAAACTTACGAAATAAAATCAGAGATAAATTAAAAAATTTATACTTTCTATATTATGTAACTTTTTTTGCTCTTTTTATTATCAGCTCAAATTTATCTTATTACTTTACTGAAAAGCAATTATTGGAAAATTTCAATATTTTTGAAAAAGAATTTATTGAAATACATAAGATAAACGAACAATTTTTTAAAAAGTACCTACTAAATTTTCCAGTACCAATAAGAATGGAGTTGATGTCAAAATTTGATCCAATATATACGGTGTTTAATGCTAGTTTTGAGGAATACGCTAAAAACATCGGTAAAAGTTCTTATGAAATTCAAACAAATTATAAAAATTATGCAAAAGCAACAAATTCAGAAATTAAGAAAAAATTAGAACAAATAAAAGAAAATATTACTCCTATTTATAATAAATATAAATTACCTATTCTAAACGGAGAAAATACAGAAATAAGTATCGATGAGAATGGGAATATTATTCCTGTTGCAAAAGATACAAACGGACAAATAACAGAATTACTGTTTTACGATCAAAATTACAATTTAATTCCCTTTAGAGAATTCGAAAGCTACAAAGTCAGATTTAATCTGATCCCAGAAAATAAAAATATACACTTCAAAGAACTAATAAACGTTTACTATCTTGATGAAAGCAATATCATCACCCCCATAGAATATTATAAAAATAATATAGAAGCTAGCCCTTATTACATAGACTTGCAAGAGAATAAAGATAATTTTCTTAAGACAATAAAAATCAAAAAAGAATATGGTTTGTATATTGAGAAAAAAAAGCAACTACAAAATTTAATTAAAAACGATAAACTCGATGAGTTTCAAGAATTTTTAGCAAAAAATAATAATATTTTTTCATTAAACACAATATTTTCTAACGGCAATCCAATATTTACCTATGCAATAAATGTAAAAGCAAAAAATATTATAAATTATTTCATAACAAAAGAATTTAATATTAATTTAACAAATCAAAATTCTCAAACAGCTCTTCATAATGCCATAATTCAAAAATATGAATTGAAATTTATTCAATCGCTTATCAAAAAAGGCGCTAATCCAAATATCAGAGATAGCGATAACAAATTACCTATAGATTACTCTGATAAAACTAGCGAAATCTATAAATATTTAATCGAAATTTAACTTTGTCATGCTAATTACTAATTAAATTAGCATGACAACAACATTTTAAACCGAATTAATCCAATTTATTAAGCCATAAATTTAATTTGAAATAATTGCTAGCAAATGGCATGAAATTAAATTGAAAATAATCTTTAACACTTTTTATAAATACAAAATTTTATTAAACAGCAATTTAATATATTGTTATTTATTCAATGCTAATATTTACAAGATTGAAAAATCTTGTTAAGATATTAAGCGTATTATTCAAATTAATTGTTTTAATTAATTAACTTATACATAATAAAAAGGGGAAAATTATGTCGACATCATCCGCATCTATATCTATATTTACAATATTACAAAAAATAGGAAAAGCTTTTATGCTTCCTATAGCACTTTTACCAGCAGCCGGAATTTTATTGGGAATCGGAGGAGCATTTACTAACGAAACAATGATTCAAGCTTATGGATTAGAAGAAGTACTTGGAAAAGGAACTGTAGCGAACTCAATACTTTATCTTATGAAATATACAGGAGAAGTAATTTTTGCTAACCTTCCTTTAATGTTTGCAGCAGCAATTCCAATTGGACTTGCTAAAGTAGAAAAAGGAACAGCAGCTTTAGCAGGAGTAGTTGGCTTTTTGGTTATGCATCAAACTATAAATGGAATCTTGTACATACAAGGAATAACACCAGAAAGCGCAAGCTTAAAAGCACTATTGGAATTAGGAATGCCTGAAACGGCTGCAACTGCAAAAAGTCAGGAATATACAAATGTACTTGGAATATTCTCTCTTCAAATGAGCGTAATGGGGGGATTAGTAGCGGGATTTGTTGCTGTCTTTCTTCATAACAGATTTCATAATATTCAATTACCTACATTTTTAGCATTTTTTGGAGGTACAAGATTTGTGCCAATCATAACCACAATAACAATGTTTGCAGTAGGAATACTTTTAACATTTGTTTGGCCTTTTATCCAAAGTGCAATGACTTCATTTGGAAAAATTGTGGAACAATCGGGACTTTTTGGAACATTTGCATATGGAGCAATAAAAAGATCTTTAATTCCGTTTGGACTTCACCATATATTTTATTTACCATTTTGGCAAACAGCTGTTGGCGGAACATTGGAAATAAATGGAGAACTCATATCAGGAGCACAAAATATATTCTTCAAGCAACTTGCAGATCCCAATACTACACACTTTGAAGTTGCAAAAGGAACAAGGTTTTTCAGCGGAGAATTTGTTGTTATGATTTTTGGATTACCTGGAGCTGCACTTGCTATGTACCATACATCAAAGCCTGAAAACAGAAAAAACGTAGCTTCATTGCTACTATCTGCCAGCTTTACATCAATGTTGACAGGAATTACAGAGCCTCTTGAATTTGCATTCCTTTTTGCAGCACCAGCGCTTTATTACTTTATATATGTTCCCCTTTTTGGATTGGCGTATCTTTTAACACATCTTTTAAACGTAGGAGTTGGACTAACATTTTCTGGAGGATTTATAGATATGTTTCTATTTGGGATACTTCAGGGAAATAGCAAAACAAATTGGATAGCAATTCCCATCTTGGGAATCTTCTACTTTATTGGATTTTACTTTATATTTAAATTTGCAATCATGAAATTCAATTTTAAAACAATGGGAAGAGAAGATGAAGAAATGGAAAAAGATAAAATAAATTTGGAAAAAACAAATTTATCAGAAACTGCTTCAAAGGTATTAGAAGGTCTTGGGGGAAAAGATAATATTACA
This sequence comes from Borreliella japonica, assembly GCF_900099615.1. Classification (GTDB taxonomy): domain Bacteria; phylum Spirochaetota; class Spirochaetia; order Borreliales; family Borreliaceae; genus Borreliella; species Borreliella japonica. The sequence continues at coordinate 22,408 of NZ_FMTE01000007.1, forward strand.
TATCTTGATGCATGTGCATCAAGACTAAGAATCAATCTAAAACAAATAGAATTCATTAAATCAGATGCATATTTTAAAAATCTGGGTGCTAGTGGAATATTAAGAAAAGGAAATAGTCTTCAAATTGTATTTGGGGGATTATCTGATAATATAAAAATGGAAATCGATAAGCTTATGTGATATTTTAAAAAATATAAAAACAGCTCTTCCAATAGAAAAATTTTGAAATTTTTCTATTGGATAGATTCTATGCAAAGAAGGTGATAATGTATAAACAGCAATATTTTATTTCTGGCAAAATCCAAGGTATTGGTTTCAGATTTTTCACAGAGCAAATAGCAAATAATATAGGGTTAAAAGGATTTGTAAAAAATCTAAACGATGGGAGGGTAGAAATTGTAGCTTTCTTTAACACTAAAGAACAAATAAAAAAATTTGAAAAACTATTAAAAAATGGGAATGGGTATTCAAATATTGAAAATATTGAAAAAAAACCTTTAGATGAAAACTATCCTTTTCAATTTAATAACTTTAAAATTTATTATTAGAACGTACTTCTCGTTTGACAAGTGCCTTAACTTTTTTAGTCCTTAATTTAACATTGCTCACATTAGAATTGTTATTCTTAGAATAAGAAGCAGCAGATCTAAAAAAATGCTCAACTTTAAATTTCAAAAATTCTAAAGATTTCCTGTTTCTACAAAAGATATTCAAATTGCCATCAGAAAATTTAATATCAAGCCCACAATTACAAGATGTTTTTAAAAATTTACATGAAATAAAACTGCCATTTGAACCATGCCTATTAAAAAGAATAAAATATTTTTTACCTCTTTTGGAATCTTTAAAATAAATTTTAAGCCAATCTCCTGCTGGCTTAACTGAAGCCAGTTTATCATAAAGATAAGAAATATAAATCGTTCTATTGTCATTAGATTTTGAAATTTTTTTAAAGAAATAACGAAGACCTATTTTCATATCAATTATATGATATCTTATTAATAAAATATTTCCTAATATTTTAAAAATGTATTAACAATAACTAAAATTCAAATAAGCAAAAACTATAATTTATAATTAAAAATTATAGATAAGTATTCTGTAAGTTTTATGTAGTTATAATTGTATCCGTATGTAGCTTTAAAAGCTTTACGAATTTTAACATTTAATCCTCTAACCATTGCTAAAGTTTCTAAATTATCCTTCAACATCAAATTTTTAATTACAATCAAAGTTTTAATATAATTATCATCAAAAATACGATGTTCTTTTATCAAACTTTCTAAACGATCCATTGTAAGAATAGAATAGGTGGCTTTACGTCTAACATATGTATAAATTCTTTGATTAAGCAATTTTAATAAGTTGCTATCTGCCTTATCATCTAAATTATCTAAAACATACCGATTATAATGAAAGGCCGTTGTTATATCATTTGGCTCGTGTCCTAAAACCTTTGTTATCCAATAATTCATTTCCATGTTTTTGGGCGCAAATGCAAGATAAGAAAATTTACAATAAATAGCTCTGCAAAAATATACAGATTCTTCGGGAGCAAAAATGTTGTTAAAAATTTGACGAAACAATCTATTATAACTGTATGCAAGATTTGAAGAGATTAACTCTTTAGTCAGATTCTCGGTTTGCTCCATATAGCGTATTTCTTTTATAGAATTAATAATTAATTCGGGATCTGCAAAAACTGGAAAAACAACTTCATTAATAATATTATTTTCTCGCTTTTTTGCAATAACCTCCATACGAATATGATTTTTATCTGCAATATAAAATTGAGAAAGCTTCATTACTTCAACAGGACGACGACCTATTGCCATTAAAACCCCATAAAATTTCAACCTAATGTCTCGGCTTTGATTTAGCAAAAGCTTAATTATTTCAATATAGGTATTTAAATTAATTTTAACAAATATCTGTTCTTTTCTATAATTATTAATTTTTTCAATTTTATATTTATGAGCATAATCATTTAACCATTTTGGAGTTACAAACAAATCTATAAAATATTGAAAATAGGGCTTCTCATTATTAATTTGATTTAAAAATATTAACTCTTCTATTTTTTTCTGGTCTTTAATTCCTATATTTTTTAATTCTTTTATTTTTTTTGATTTCCAAAAAAATAAAAAAGTATTGTCTCTTTTAATCTTTTCAATTACCGAAAGATTAATATATTCTTTAATTATTTTACGGGTTTTCGAAAGATTTAATATTATTGAACGATTAGTAAATTTATCTTTTCTAAAAAGAATAGCTTTGTGATTCTCTGCAAGAATTTTTATTTTTTCTTTCAATTTTAAATACGAAAGCTCATTACTGAGATATCTATTATATAGAATTTCTAATTCTTTTCTAAATATTTCAAAATCATTTTTTATCTTCACTTTTGGAGGCATGTTAATTTAATTATACCAAGTTTAAAATTTTTAACTAAGTAAAAAATTACTGACTTTCTAAAAACATACCTATTTATTCAGTTAAATTATGCAATATTGTAATTTACTGAATAAACATCATCAAAGATGATGTTTATTCATACTAGGCAATCTTTTTGTTGGTTTAAAATACAAATCAACAAAAAGAAGATTTTAAATAAATTTTTTATTGCCTAAAAAAGAGCTATCTGCAAATAGCTCTCTGGTATTTTCATCACAAATTTTGCAATAACAATTCAAAAAATTTACTATTCTTTTTCCTGTAAAAGCAAAACCTTATCATATGCCTTTATAAAGGGTAAATACATAAATACCGAAATAATCAATAATAATAAAACCAAAACAAAAGCTTTAATATCAAGCCCTGTAGAAAAAAAAGCCGCAATAGGGGAAGGGGTTGTCCATGGAACCAGAGTTCTGACTTTTTCAATAATTCCAAAATTAGTAAGAGTATATGCGACAATTATATTAAATATAGGAATAAGTAAAAAAGGAATACCTAATATAGGATTTAAAACTATTGGTGCCCCAAACATAATAGGTTCATTGATATTAAAAAGACCAGGAGCAAACGAAAGTCTACCCATGGCCTTTAGATGCTGAGATTTACTAAACATCATAGCAATAACAAGGCCTAAAGTTGCGCCACTACCACCAATATACACAAACGAATCAAGAAATCCCCCCGCTAAAATATGAGGAAGTGGAAGATTGTCAGAAAGAGCTCTAATATTAGAATCAAGATTTGTCAGAATTATAGGATTAAGCAAGGCAATAATAACATTGGTACCATGAAGACCACAAAACCACAACATATGAACAATGAAAGAAATCGTTAAAGTCCCAACTAAAGTATCGCTAATTCGCAGAACGGGCCTAAACATGTTCATAATTATTTCGGGGAAAAGGCTTCCTACAGAACTTTGAATAGCAATATTAACACTTTGAGCTACAATTGAAAGTACAATAACAGGAACTAAAGCTTCAAAAGATTTTAAAACAGCAGGCGGAACAGACTCTGGAAGTTTAATTGCCATATTTCTTTGAACTAAAAATTTATAAACTTCAACAGAAAAAATAGCAGAGATAATAGCTGTAAATACTCCTTGAGCACTAAAATATCTTGCATCAATTACAGGAAACCACGCATTAGGCTGAATTCCCCATTTAGCAGCATCCCCCCCGTAAGGTATCCAATCTGATTGACCAGCTAAAATTAAAAATGTATAAAGAGACAGGAATCCCCCCGTAATCCCACTAAGTTTGTAATGATTAGATAAGTTATAACCAATACCAAAAACAACAAATATGGACATAATACCCATACTTACATAAAATGGCTGAACAAGATTTCCTTTATATTTGGCCATTATATCAACATACCACTGTTGATATAATAATGTTCCAGGATCTGTAAAGGGCAAATTAACTAAAAGCAAAATAAAAGAACCAACTATCAAAAAGG
>NZ_FMTE01000038.1 GCF_900099615.1 Borreliella japonica
TACAGATTTAGAAAAACAAGTATATGAATTTTATGGGAAAAAATACCCCGAACAAGGACCACTAACAAAATGGATAATAAAAAACCTAAAATAATTACAATCGCGTCAATTAAAGGCGGTGTTGGTAAAAGCACAAGCGCAATAATTTTGTCGACTTTATTATCAAAAAATAATAAAGTTCTTTTAATTGATATGGATACTCAAGCATCTATTACTAGTTATTTTTACGAAAAAATAGAAAAACTAGGTATTAATTTTACCAAATTTAATATTTATGAGATTTTAAAAGAAAATGTAGACATTGATAGTACTATTATAAATATAGATAATAATCTTGATCTTATACCTAGCTATCTTACGCTACATAATTTTAGTGAAGATAAAATCGAATATAAAGATTTTTTGTTAAAAACAAGCTTAGGAACTTTACATCATATATATGACTATATAGTAATTGATACAAATCCCAGTTTAGATGTTACACTAAAAAATGCACTTTTATGTAGTGACTATATAATAATTCCAATGACAGCTGAAAAGTGGGCAGTGGAAAGTTTGGATTTATTTAATTTTTTTGTAAGAAAATTGAATTTATTTTTACCTATATTTTTAATAATAACAAGATTTAGAAAAAATAGAACACATAAAACATTGTTTGAAATGTTAAAAACAAAAGATGGGTTTTTAGGAATAATATCTGAAAGAGAAGACTTAAATAGACGAATAGCAGAAAATAATAATTTTGATTTAAATAAAGATTATATAAAAGAGTATAAAAATATTTTAGAAATTTTTTTTAAAAAAGTATAAAGTCTAATTAGTAGACTGTTGAATATAAAAGGAGTTTAAGTTGGATATTAAGGTAAATAAAAGAGATTTAAGCGATAATGGAAATTATATTATTGCTGATAGTGCATTAAATCATTATAATTCTTTAAAAGAAAAGTTAAAAATTAATTCTAAAAAAGAAATCTATTGTAAGTTAGAAACTTTAAAAATTTTAAAAGAAATTAAAGATAATGAATATTATAAACTTGATGGGTATAAAAGTTTTGAAGCTTTTTCTAAAGATTATAGACTTGCAAGAGCACAGGTCTATAATTATTTAAAAATTGCTAATGCAATAGAAGATGGGATTATACAAGAAGAATTTCTAATAAAAAATGGCATACTGGAAACATTAATTATATTAAGAAATAAAGAGAGCAAAACAATAAAAAAGTCAAAACAAAACCCGATAAAGCCTCTAAGATTTCAGCTTAAAAAACAAGAAAGTTATGATTTTTACAAAAATCATGCTAAATTTACAGCGTTTATCTTGGAAGAACTTCTTGAAAATCAAAAAGATTTTCTTAACAAGCTTTTAAAAAAATATAAACAATTAAAAGGATAATAAGAGGATTGTATGAGCAATTTAGCGTATAGG
>NZ_FMTE01000008.1 GCF_900099615.1 Borreliella japonica
GCTGCAGAGGCTGCTACTGGTGGTGCTGATAAATCGATTGGGAATGTTGTTAAGGGTAATGCTGATGCAGCAAAAGGTGGTGAAGCGGCGAGTGTTAATGGGATTGCTAAGGGGATAAAGGGGATTGTTGATGCTGCTGGGCAGGCTGGTGAGGAAGGGAAGTTGGAGGCTACTGCTGCTGCTGGTGGTGAGGGCAACAAGGATGCAGGGAAGTTGTTTGTCAAGAAGACAAATGCTGGTGATGTAGGTGGTGATGCTAAGGCTGCTGGGAAGGCTGCTGCTGCTGTTGCTGCTGTTAGTGGGGAGCAGATATTGAAAGCTATTGTTGAGGCTGCTGGTGGTGAGGCGAAGACAGGTGCGAAGGCGAAGGATGCTAAAAATCCGATTGACGCGGCTATTGGTGCTGCTGGGAATGATGATGCGGCTAAGGCGTTTGAGAAGAATGAGATGAAGAAGGATGATCAGATTGCTGCTGCTATGGTGCTGCGAGGGATGGCTAAGGATGGACAGTTCGTTTTGAAGGATGCTAATCATGCTGATCATAAGGGGACTGTTAAGAATGCCGTTGAGATGACAAAGGCTGCTACGGATGCTGCAAAGGCTGCTACTGGTGGTGCTGCTGAATCGATTGGGAATGTTGTTAAGGGTAATGCTGATGCAGCAAAAGGTGGTGAAGCGAAGAGTGTTAATGGGATTGCTAAGGGGATAAAGGGGATTGTTGATGCTGCTGGGAAGGCTGGTGAGGAAGGGAAGTTGAATGCGACTGCTGCTGGTGATGGCAACGCGAATGCCGGGAAGTTGTTTGTCAAGAAGGCTGATGAAGGTGGTGATGATAAGGCTGCTGGGAAGGCGGCTGCTGCTGTTGCTGCTGTTAGTGGGGAGCAGATATTGAAAGCTATTGTTGATGCTGCTGGAAAGAATGGTGAGAAGACAGGTGCGAAGGCGGAGGATGCTGAAAATCCGATTGACGCGGCTATTGGTGCTGATGATAATGAGGCTAAGGCGTTTGAGAAGGGGATGAAGAAGGATGATCAGATTGCTGCTGCTATGGTGCTGAGAGGGATGGCTAAGGATGGGCAGTTCGTTTTGAAGAATGGTGCTGATGATCATAAGGGGACTGTTAAGAATGCTGTTGAGATGACAAAGGCTGCTGCGGATGCTGCAACGGCTGCTACTGGTAGTGCTACTGAATCAATTGGGAATGTTGTTAAGGGTGCTGCTGCAGCAAAAGGTGGTGATGCGACGAGTGTTAATGGGATTGCTAAGGGGATAAAGGGGATTGTTGATGCTGCTGAGAAGGCTGGTGAGGAAGGGAAGTTGAATGTGGCTGCTGCTACTGGTGAGGACAACAAGGATGCAGGGAAGTTGTTTGTCCAGAAGAAGGACGCTGATGTAGGCGGTGAGGCTGCTGGGAAGGCGGCTGCTGCTGTTGCTGCTGTTAGTGGGGAGCAGATATTGAAAGCTATTGTTGAGGCTGCTGGAAAGGATGGTGAGAAGGAGAAGAAAGGTGCGAAGGCGGAGGATGCTACAAATCCGATTGAGGCGGCTATTGGTGCTGATGGGAATGAGAATGCGGCTGCGTTTGGTAAGATGAAGAAGGATGATCAGATTGCTGCTGCTATGGTGCTGAGAGGGATGGCTAAGGATGGGCAGTTCGTTTTGAAGAATGATGCTGATCTTGCTGCTCATAAGGGGACTGTTAAGAATGCTGTTGAGATGACAAAGGCTGCTAAGGAGGCTGCAACGGCTGCTACTGGTGGTACTGAATCGATTGGGGATGTTGTTAAGGATGCTGCTGCTGCAAAAGGTGGTGATGCGGCGAGTGTTAATGGGATTGCTAAGGGGATAAAGGGGATTGTTGATGCTGCTGGGCAGGCTGGTGAGGAAGGGAAGTTGAGTGCTGCTGCTGGTAGTGAGGGCAACAAGGATGCAGGGAAGTTGTTTGTCCAGAAGGCTGGTGATGTAGGTGGTGGAGCTGCAGATGCTGGGAAGGCGGCTGCTGCTGTTGCTGCTGTTAGTGGGGAGCAGATATTGAAAGCTATTGTTGATGCTGCTGGGAGTGAGGCGAAGGCAGGTAAGAAGGCGGGGGATGCTACAAATCCGATTGAGGCGGCTATTGGTGCTGATGGTGAGGATGCGAATGCTGAGGCGTTTGAGAAGAATGAGATGAAGAAGGATGATCAGATTGCTGCTGCTATGGTGCTGCGGGGGATGGCTAAGGATGGGCAGTTCGTTTTGAAGAATGGTAATGATCATGATGCTCATAAGGGGACTGTTAAGAATGCTGTTGAGATGACAAAGGCTGATACGGAGGCTGCAACGGCTGCTACTGGTGGTGATAAATCGATTGGGGATGTTGTTAAGGGTGATGCTGCTGCTGCAAAAGGTGGTGAAGCGGCGAGTGTTAATGGGATTGCTAAGGGGATAAAGGGGATTGTTGAGGCTGCTGAGAAGGCTGGTGATGAAGGGAAGTTGAGTGCTGATGCTGCTGCTAGTGGTGAGAGCAACGCGGATGCAGGGAAGTTGTTTGTTCAGAAGAATGGTGCTGTAGGTGGTGATGCTAAGGATGCTGGGAAGGCGGCTGCTGCTGTTGCTGCTGTTAGTGGAGAGCAGATATTGAAAGCTATTGTTGATGCTGCTAAGGATGAGAAGGAGAAGACAGGTAAGAAGGCGGAGGAGGCTACAAATCCGATTGACGCGGCTATTGGTGCTGAGGAGGATGCGGCTGAGGCGTTTGATAATGAGATGAAGAAGGATGATCAGATTGCTGCTGCTATGGTGCTGCGGGGGATGGCTAAGGATGGGCAGTTCGTTTTGAAGGATAATGATCATGATGCTCATAAGGGGACTGTTAAGAATGCCGTTGAGATGACAAAGGCTGCTACGACGGCTGCAGAGGCTGCTACTGGTGGTGCTGATAATGAATCGATTGGGAATGTTGTTGAAGGTAAGGATGGTGCTGAAGCAAAAGGTGGTGACGCGGAGAGTGTTAATGGGATTGCTAAGGGGATAAAGGGGATTGTTGATGCTGCTAAGCAGGCTGGTGATGAAGGAAAGTTGAATGTGGCTGCTGCTACTGGTGAGAGCAACGAGAATGCTGGGAAATTGTTTGTGATGAAGGAGGGTGCTGATAAGGGTGGTGGTGCTGAGGATGCTGGGAAGGCGGCTGCTGCTGTTGCTGCTGTTAGTGGAGAGCAGATATTGAAAGCTATTGTTGATGCTGCTGGAAAGGATGGTGAGAAGAAAGGTAAGAAGGCAGGGGATGCTACAAATCCGATTGAGGCGGCTATTGGGGGCGATGGTGGGAATGAGGCTGCGTTTGAGAATGAGATGAAGAAGGATGATCAGATTGCTGCTGCTATGGTGCTGCGGGGTATGGCTAAGGATGGGCAGTTCGTTTTGAAGGATGCTAATCATGCTCATGATAATCATAAGGGGACTGTTAAGAATGCTGTTGAGATGACAAAGGCTACTAAGGAGGCTGCAAAGGCTGCTACTGGTGGTGATAATGAATCGATTGGGAATGTTGTTAAGGGTAATGCTGCTGCAGCAAAAGGTGGTGACGCGGGGAGTGTTAATGGGATTGCTAAGGGGATAAAGGGAATTGTTGAGGCTGCCGAGAAGGCTGGTGAGGAAGGGAAGTTGAGTGTGACTGCTGCTGCTAGTGGTGAGAGCAACGAGGATGCCGGGAAGTTGTTTGCCAAGAAGGCAAATGAAGGTGGTGAGGCTGCAGATGCTGGGAAGGCGGCTGCTGCTGTTGCTGCTGTTAGTGGGGAGCAGATATTGAAAGCTATTGTTGATGCTGCTGCTGCTGCTGGAGAGAAGAAGGGCGCGAAAGCGGGGGAGGCTACAAATCCGATTGAGGCGGCTATTGGGGCTAAGGAGGATGATGATGCTGAGGCTAAGGCGTTTGGGAAGGATGGGATGAAGAAGGATGATCAGATTGCTGCTGCTATGGTGCTGCGGGGTATGGCTAAGGATGGGCAGTTCGTTTTGAAGAATGATGCTAATGCTCATGATAATCATAAGGGGACTGTTAAGAATGCCGTTGAGAGTGCGAAGGCTGCTACGGATGCTGCAAAGGCTGCTACTGGTGCTGAATCGATTGGGAATGTTGTTAAGGGTAAGGCTGATGCTGCAGCAAAAGGTGGTGAAGCGAGGAGTGTTAATGGGATTGCTAAGGGGATAAAGGGGATTGTTGATGCTGCTAAGGAGGCTGGTGAGGAAGGGAAGTTGGAGACTACTGCTGCTACTGGTAAGAGCAACAAGGATGCTGGGAAGTTGTTTGTTCAGAAGAAGAATGCTGATGTAGGCGGTGAGGCTGCAGGGAAGGCGGCTGCTGCTGTTGCTGCTGTTAGTGGAGAGCAGATATTGAAAGCTATTGTTGATGCTGCTGGGGGTGAGGCGAAGACAGGTGCGAAGGCGAAGGATGCTAAAAATCCGATTGAGGCGGCTATTGGGAAGGAGGATGATAATGCTGCTGCGTTTGGGAAGGATGGGATGAAGAAGGATGATCAGATTGCTGCTGCTATGGTGCTGCGGGGTATGGCTAAGGATGGGCAGTTCGTTTTGAAGGATGATGCTCATGCTCATGAGGGAACTGTTAAGAATGCCGTTGAGATGACAAAGGCTGCTACGACGGCTGCAGAGGCTGCTACTGGTGGTACTAATGAATCGATTGGGAATGTTGTTGAGGGTAAGGATGATGCTGCAAAAGGTGGTGACGCGACGAGTGTTAATGGGATTGCTAAGGGGATAAAGGGGATTGTTGAGGCTGCTGAGAAGGCTGGTGATGAAGGGAAGTTGAAGACTACTGCTGCTACTGGTAATAGCAACGCGAATGCCGGGAAATTGTTTGTGATGAAGGCTGGTGAAGGTGGTGGTGCTGCAGATGCAGGGAAGGCGGCTGCTGCTGTTGCTGCTGTTAGTGGGGAGCAGATATTGAAAGCTATTGTTAAGGCTGCTGGAAAGAATGGTGAGAAGACAGGTGCGAAGGCGGAGGATGCTGAAAATCCGATTGACGCGGCTATTGGTGCTGATGATAATGAGGCTGCTGCGGCGTTTGGGAAGGATGAGATGAAGAAGGATGATCAGATTGCTGCTGCTATGGTGCTGCGGGGTATGGCTAAGGATGGGCAGTTCGTTTTGAAGAATGCTGATCATGGTGATCATAAGGGGACTGTTAAGAATGCCGTTGAGAGTGCGAAGGCTGCTACGGATGCTGCAACGGCTGCTACTGGTGCTGATAAATCGATTGGGAATGTTGTTAAGGGTAAGGCTGATGCGGCTGCAAAAGGTGGTGACGCGAAGAGTGTTAATGGGATTGCTAAGGGGATAAAGGGAATTGTTGATGCTGCTGAGAAGGCTGGTGATGAAGGGAAGTTGAAGGCGACTGCTGCTACTGGCAAGGGCAACAAGGATGCTGGGAAGTTGTTTGTTCAAAAGAAGGATGCTGTTGGTGTAGGTGGTGATGCTGCAGATGCTGGGAAGGCGGCTGCTGCTGTTGCTGCTGTTAGTGGAGAGCAGATATTGAAAGCTATTGTTGATGCTGCTGGAAAGGATGGTGAGAAGAAGACGGGGAAGAAGGCGGAGAATGCTACAAATCCGATTGACTCGGCTATTGGGGAGAAGGATGATGATGAGGCTTAATAAATAATGGTTCAAAAACTTAATTAAAAATAATTCTTCCCTTGGTTTTATTACTTTACATATTATTTTCAGTTAAATTTATTTTAATTTGCTTTTAAATTAATTTTGATATACCATATATATACATATTAGATATGCACAAATTAAGGAGAAGTAAAATGAAAAAAATAGAAAAATTTAAAAACAAATGCCAACATAAACTAATTGTATTGATATCAACACTTTGCTATATAAACAATAAACATAAAAAATATTCACAAAGCAATATACTTTATTATTTTAATGAAAATTTAAAAAGAAATGGTCAAAACCCTATTAAAATAAAAACATTACAAAATTACCTTTACAGGTTAGAAAAAGAATTTAAAATAACAACCAATTATTATAAACACTTGGGAGTCAATTGCGGAACCGAAATCTACTATAAACTTAATTATCAAAAACAAAAATGCTATCGTAGAATAAACCAATATTTTAAAGAGAAAAAAGAAGTTAGATTTAACCTAAGAGTAAGTACGTTTTTTAAAAAACTACATTCAAAAAAAGGGAGTGTAGAATTAAGGGAATGTAATAATAATAATAATAATAAAGAGAAAGAAGCAGTTAAAAGATTTGAAAACCTACAAATAAAAAATTATGCTAAAAAATGTAAATTTATAACAAATTCCTCTTCAAAAATTCTAGATTTAAATGTAAAAAAGAATATTAAAATCGAAATACTAAAAGAAATTAAAAAAGTAGAGAATTTTTTTAAGAAAAATTATTATAAGAATCATAAAAAAAAGAAAACCATAAACATAAAGAGAAAAGAACTGAGTATTTTATTAGAAAGAACTAAAAAAATTTTAGAAGAAGAAGGATTAAACAAAAAGAAATTGGAAATATATTTCCAGAATGTATATTCAAAATATGAAAATAAACCTCATTTTATATTAGATAGCGGGAAATATGATGATTTAAAACAAATAATAAATAAAGTAAAGAAAAACACAGATAAACCAAATATAAAAACAACACAAGAAAATATTAAAAATAATATACTTAACATATTATTCGAACAGTTAAAAATAAAGTCTGAAATTGATGATAATGACAATGAATTTTTAATAAGGATCATAAAAGACTACTTAAATCAAATAGGAGAACTAAGATATTCCGATTTGTTTAACAATAAATATTATCATGACCTACTAAAAGTAATCAAAAATAAAAACAAATTCTTGATTAATGAAAAATTTATTATTTAAGGATAGATTATGGAAAACCTTTTAAAAAAACTTAGAGAAAAAAAAACAAAAATAAAACCAGAAAAAAAAAACATTTTTGTTAAAATTGAAAAAAAAGACGACAAAAATATATACCATACGAAAATATTCTTAGACTTTCATGCATTTGGAACTAAGAAAAATCAAAATTACAGATTTTTCATTTCATTTAGAAAATTATTTGACAGGAAAAAAACAGAAGCATTTAGTCTTTTTTCTTTAAGAGATAAAGATAAATTTTTAGGAATTAGTTATGGATGTAGAAAGCCAATAAAAAACGTTTTAAGAAGATATGAGGAAAATAATAAATTAAAAACAGCTACATTTTCAAAAATACACTATATACAATTTAAATTCAAAACAGGAAGCATATTTTGCTATGTTGTGGGAATTTCATACTTATTAAGAAAAGACAAAATTAAAAAAAAATATTATAAATCTCTGATTAAAATACTTTTAACTTTAGAAAAGGAAATATATGAATTTTACGACAAAAAATTATCAAATGGAGGTCTTATAACTAAATGGATAAAAAAAGAACAAAAATAATAACCATTGCCAGTATAAAAGGTGGAGTTGGAAAAAGTACAAGTGCTATAATTCTTGCTAAACTTTTATCAAAAGAATATACAGTATTATTAATCGATATGGATACACAAGCATCGACTACCAGCTACTTTTATGAAAAAGTAAAAGAAAGTAATTTAGATTTAGAAAGAGAAAACATTTGCGAAGTTTTAAAAGATAACTTAGATATTAATAGTGCAATTCTTAGAGTAGGGAACAATTTAAGCTTAATTCCCAGCTATCTAACATTACATAGTTTGAATGGAGATTTTTATTGCCTAAACAAACACAAAGCTATTGATTTAAAATTGAAAATAGAAATAAAAAGACTAAGAATCAACTATGATTATATAGTGATTGATACAAATCCTAGTTTAGACTTGACATTAAGATGTGCTTTAAATGCTACACATTATATATTAATACCAATGACAGCTGAAAAATGGACATTTGAAAGTTACGAACTTTTAGAATTTTTTATTAAAAGTTTGGAAAAATCAGTACCAATGTTTTTTATTGTAACTAGATTTAAGAAAACTAATACACATAAAGAATTATTGAAAATAATGCAAAAAAAGAATAACTTTTTAGGATTTATATCAGAAAAAGAAGGTTTGAATAAAAAAATTGCAACTAATAGTGAATTTGATTTTAAATCAAATTATATATTGGAATACAATTATATATTGAAAAATTTAATTTATAATATAGAAACTTATTCAGAGAAAATGGAAATTCCCAATATAAATTGTCCAGCGCTAGACAATTTATAAAGTAGAATTTAAACTAAATAAGGAAATTTTATGAATAAAAAAAATACTAATGAAATAGCTATTAATCCAAGAAATATAAATAACAATAAAAATTCTATTTTAAATTCTAATAATAATAATAATAATCATTTATCTAATGATAAAAAAAGATTTGAATTTTTAAAAAATAAACTGAAAGATAATATAAAAGAAGACATCTATAATAAAATAGAGGCCATGTATATTTTAATGGAAATCAAAAATAAGGCTTATTATAAACTTGATGGATATAAAAGTTTTGAAAAGTTTATAAAAGATTATAAATTAGCCAGATCTCAAGCATATACTTACTTAAAAATAGCTGGTGCAATTAAGGAAGGCACTTTAAAACAAGAATATTTAGTTGAAAATGGTTTTAGGCAATCGATTTTATTTTTGATGAATTCTGAAAATGCAGTAAGGAAAAAATCGAATCAAATTTCAAAAAAGGTTTTGAGAATTCAACTTAAAAATCAAGAAAGTTACTTTTTTTATAAAAAAAACTATAAGTTTACAGAGTTTTTTTTAGATAAAGTTTTTTTAGATAAAAAAGATTGGATTGATCAAATTATGAAAGAATTCAAATAAAAAGTTTAATAAATGTTATATGATTGTTGATTTTATTTTTAAATTGGTGTATCCTTTAGTGCAAGGATAAGTTTTTCATTTAAAATTTACCTTAATTTGTGACCGCCATTGTGAGCTGTTAGAGCTTAATTAAGTTTTTTTAAAAAAACTTAATTAAGCTCTAACTAATATACTTAAGGCTTGTGTAAAGCCTATAAAACCCAATAAAATTTTTATTAAAACTAAATATTCCTATTATTCAATAACCTATTGCTTTTAATTCCGACGTCTAATTCCAACTTTTTTTAAATATTTTTTTATAAATACTAAAAGAAAGTTGGAATTAGAATATTTTGCTATAAATTAATTTTAATTGCTATAACAATAAGGAGAATATTTTGAAAGGAAATTATTTAATTGTAATAATCTATTTGTTAAGCCTTTTGTCATGTAATTCTGCCAATTTAGTATTGGAAGATAAGGATTTTGAATTTAATCGAAATGAAAATACAATTGAAGAAAATTTAAAACCAGAAGAAAATCACTTAAAAAGTGAGGAGGTTCAAGACGATTTAATAGTTAAAATAATTGAAACTGCTAAGCTTGTTAAAGAGCAAATAATTTTGGATAGAGCTAGAATAGAACCTTTAGATCAATTTGGTATGAAGGATTTTTTATTTAATAACCTTACATTTGATTCTAATCATGAGAGGTATTCTCATAATGAAAATAAAGATATACGAAGAAAGTTTTATTCGTCTTTGAATTATAATGAGAAATTATTAAGAATTTTTGGGAAAATACTTAATAAAATATCAAGCAACTCGGAGAATCAAAAATTAGATTTACTTATTGTTAGAGCTGGACAGTATTATTCTCAATATAATTTAGAATTTTCTGCTAAAAAAATAAATGAGCAAATGGACAAACTAATGAGTTTAAATATAGAGGAGTTAAGCTTTATTTTAGGTAAACTTAAAGAATTGATGACTTTTAAGGCTAGGTGGATTGATATTGCAAATCAAATTATTAAATATTGTGAAAATGATATTAATTTAAATAACAATAAAGATGATTCAGGGAAGATAATTGAACTTATTAAATATATTAATTTAAAATATGAATATTTTTTAAAATACGATATTCTTAAAACTGAAACTTTATCTTCTGAAATAACAAAAATTTTAGATAAGTAATCAAGAGATTAGAGATTAATTTATTTTTTCTTACAATTTAAAATTGTAAGAAATTTTCTTTTTGTCTTTCATGTTCTGATATATTAGATTGTAACTTAATAAGTTTAATTGTCAGCAATTTTTGAAATAATTTTATTTTTTTATAACCAAATATAGATAAATTTATTTATTGAATTATCTTTTATTATAAGGTGGTAAAAGGTTATGAAAGTTTTTTTCAGGTGTCTCTTTTTTCTAATTTTAAATTTTAATTTACTATATTCTAATTCTTTTGAAGCTTTGAATATAGAATATAATAATATTCTAGAAGAGTATTATTCTGGTGATAATAACAATAGACTTGTTTTAAAAGATCAATCTGATTATATAAATTTTTATATAGATAAATTTAAAACTTTGTATGAAAAATTAGAATCATTTGGGGATAGTAGAAAAAATTATCTTACCAGCATTGTTAATTTGCAGATTGCATCTTTAGTTCAAAGTGTAGCTATCAAAAATTCTTCTGATAGTTATTCCATATTTTTAAGTGCAAAAAGTGTTCTTTTAGATTTTATTTCTTCTCAATTTTTTAAAGATTGTCAAAAATCAATTAGAAGTGATGCATATAGAGTATTGGGGGATTTAAATTTGTCTATTTTAAGATATATGGGCGGTATAAAATTAGTTAAAATCTCAAATGAAGCTAAAAATGCATTAATTAAATCTTTAGAAATTGACAATAAAAATGTATTTGCCAACATTTCTTTAGCAACTTGGTATTTATATTCTCCAAGAATTTCGGGGGGTAGTCCTAAAAAGGCAATAGAATTTTTGCAGAAGGCTCTTAAATATAGTAAAAAAAGCTTGGAAAAATATTTAACAAATGTATGGATAAGTCAGGGATATTTTAGACTTAAAAGAGAAAATGAATATAAAAGGTATTTAAACGAGGCTAAAAATATATTTCCTGATGGACTTTTTCATAAAATAGTTATTGAAAGAAATAATTTGGGCGAGTTGCCTTAATTGTGTCCCCTTTTTATAGGTAAAAATTCTATGAAATTGAAAAGTGGTTTGGTGATTTTTTTTATTTCATTTAATCTATTTGCTTTTGATAATGATATAGAGAAATATATAGAAGAAATTGAAGAAATTCATACCAATTATTATTCTACGGGTTTAAAATTTGATAATTTAAATTATGCAAAGATGTTGATATCCTCTCTTTCTAAAATTGAAAATAACATTTTATCTAATTATAAGGAAAGCAGTCTTAAATTTAATTATTTAAATTTGCTTATTTCCTTAGTTTTTTGTGATATTGCCTATTTAATAGATGATGTTAATGAATACAAAAATTTGATTAATAAGGTGTTAAATACATATAAGTATAGTGTTAAAGTTTCTTTTAATTTTTATGAGTTTTCTGATTATTTTAGAGCTTTAGGGGAGCTTGCTTTGAATTTAATAGTTCACGATTCTTCCAATTCTTATTTTTATATTGTGAATGGAAAAAGATTTTTGGACAAAGCTTTAATAATGAATAGTCAAAATTATAAAGTTAATCTACCTTTAGCAATATTTTATACATCAGGAGTTACAAATAAAACTTTTAGTAGAAATTTGGTTGCTCTCTATTATTTAAATAGAACAGAAGAAGTTTTTATGAATAAAAGACAAAGATATTTAAAAGAAATAGTAAAAAGCTCTTTTTTGATACGTAATAACAGAAGAGTTGAAGCAATAGATTGTTTGCAATCTGCTTGTAAAATATTTCCCAATGGGCATCTTGCAGGAATTGCTTTTGAAAAATTGAAGAAAGGTAAGCCTTTCTTTTGATTATATTTAGGTTAGGGTTAGAGATATGAAACTAAGAGTCAACACTATTAATAAAAGTTACAAAATTTTTAAAGAAATAGTTCATGCAAACAAAGATATATCCTTTAGTCTAAAGTCAAAAGACATGGTTTGGCTGTCGGGCCCAACAGGGAGTGGTAAAACTACTTTAATTAATTTAATTTCAGGTATAGATATTATAGACAGTGGAGAGATAGTGTTAGATTGTTTTGTTTTAAGTTCCATGAAAGATAAGCAAAGAACTCTTTTTAGAAAATTTAATATGGGTCTCATATTTCAGCATTTTGAGCTTATTCCAAGTCTTACTGGTTTTGAGAATATTTTATTACCTTTAAAATTTTCGAGCAAGAATTGGAAAGAGTGTAAAGAGAAGGTAGATAGTTTGGTGGAATTGTTTAACCTTGAAAATTTTATAAAAAAGCGTCCTTCATATATGTCTGGAGGACAAAAACAAAGAATAGGAATAGCTAGAGCATTTGTTTATGATCCTAAATTAATTATTGGAGATGAAATAACAAGTCATTTGGATCATGTAACAGCAAATTTTATTTATTCTGTAGTAAAAAATTATATAGAAGAAAATGATGCTATAGGGTTGTTTGTTTCACATGATTCTAGTTTAGAAAAATTTGCTAATAGATTTTTCAGAATAGAAGATGGTAGATTATTTTATTTTTAGAGGTAATTATGTTTAAATTAGCTTTTTTTAATATTTTTAGAGATGTAAGAAGATCTATGACGGTTTCGTTCCTTTTGGAGAGTTCAGTAGTGTTTTTATTACTTTTTATAGGATATATGAATTATAGTAGTGAGGGCATGGAAATGGGGCTTGTTTCATCTACAGGGCATATTCAGATTGCTAAAAAAAATTATTTTAATCCTAAGTTTAGCAGTATTAAAAATAATTTAATGTTAAAGGATTGTGAAATATTGCAAATCAAAAACGAAATAAACAAATATTCTGAGTTTAAATCTAGCAATTTAATAGTAAATTTTGAAGGTCTTATTGGCAATTCTGTTGTAAGTAAACCATTTTTTGCTACTGCATTTGAAGATCTTGATTTTGCAACAAAAAGTTTGTCTTTGGTAGATGGGAATCCCCTTTTTGATAGTTCTGTTGGTGATTTTTTAATTGGAAGCAATTTGGCGATGTCTCTTGGTATAGAAAGTTTAACAAAAAAAACTTCTAAGTTAACTTTGATGACAGATATGTTAGGCGAAGGTCTTATTTTGCAAGATGTTAGATTGTCAGGAATTATTAAATTTCCAGTTATTCAAACAGATAGCATGGTTGCTATTACTAGTATAAATACATTGAAAAGTTTTTTTGATTTTAAAGATGGTGTGCATGTAATACAAGTCTATTTAAAAAATAATTCTTTTTTAAATAGTTTTAAAGATAAGTTAGAGGTTTTAAGAAATAAAAGCAACATAGATTTTGAATATAGCGATTGGTATGAAATTAATCCGTCTTTCAAATCTATTTTAGGAATTAATGAAATAATGTTTAAGTTTTTGTCAATATTAATAATATTGCTGATATTTATATCGTTTTTTCAAATAATGACAGCATTGGGCCTTGAAAGAACTAGAGAGCTTGGAACTTTAAGAGCAATTGGTCTTACAAAATTAGAGCTTTTTTATACTTTATTTTTGGAAATATTCATTCTTACTACTATAAATATAATTTTAGGCATTGCTATTTCTTATTTTTTAAAATTGATAATTGGATTTTATCAGATAAGATTTTCTCCTCCAGGATATACAGAATCTTATTTTATTAATTTTTTATATTATTTTAGCGATATTTGTTTCGTTTCTTTATTTATTTTTTTGGTTGCAATTATTTCTTCAGTTTTGCCTTTTATTAAAGTAAGTAAGAGATCAATAGTGGAGGTAATAAATAATGTTTAAAAATTTTATTGTTATTAGTTGTCTTTATGTTTCTAGTTTTTTATATTCTAATGAATCAAATTCTTTAGTAAAAGATTTTTCTAAACTGGCTTTTCCTAATATTGAGCCTGGATTTTATGTTGTTCATTTAGATTATGAAATTTATTTGGATGGAGTTTTAAAAGAAAAAAGTAAGGGGTTCTCAATTATAAATTCAAATAATTCAAATTCTTGCCTAGTATATACAGAAGGTAAAAAATCAGACATTGCATTTCTTGTAATTAGAGACACAGGATATTTTATGTTAAGTAGTAAATCTTCAAATCCTATTAAAGTTAGTCCTTCTTATAAAGTTAAGGGCATATCTTCATTACAAGATATTATTGGATTAAGGTTTGAAGAAGACTTTAGCTTTCTTCAAAAAATCAATGAAAATCTTTTAAAGTTTAAATCAAAAAAAACATCTCTTTATCCATTTGTTGATTTAATTAGATATGATTCAAATAAATTTTCGACTTTACACAAAGATAGGAACTCCCATGTTTTAAGAGAAGTTCTTTATAATAAGGGGTTTATTAGCGGTATTAATGCTTTTTCTAGTATTGAAGTTGTGGATAGGATTTTTGAAAATCATCGTACAATCGTATATACAAAAAATTTTTCCAAAACTAATTTAAATAATTCTATTTTTACTATGAAAGGCTTTTTAAGAGTATTTGATATTGCTAAAAACTATTTAAAATAAGGGTAAGTTAAAAATGGAACTTGCTAAATTTTTGTTGTTTTGGTTTTTATTAATAATTCCTAGCTTTTTATTTTCTAGTGTTATTATCAAGGAGCAGCTTGGATTAAGTAGTAATTTTTCATATTTTTTTTCAGATTATGATGAGAAGGATTTTCTTGGTACTGGAATATTCAGCTTTGAAAATGAATTTTATTTAGGGATTTTTATTAATCATGGTATTTTTGAATTTGGAGTTGCTCCTTCTTTAACTATAAAGAAGGGGAAGCATTATTTAAGTTTTAAAAATTCGTTTTTAAATTTTTATTTTGATAGTTTAATTGTTAAATTAGGAAAGCAAAATTATCATTTAGGTAGCGGATTAATAGAGAATATTATTTTAGATAGAATAAAAGATTCAGAAGAATGGTTGGCAGAGATATATTATTTTGTCTCAAATTATATTTTTTCTTTTGGTGCTATATTAGATGAATTTAGTCTTGATGGACTTGAAAAACCTAAATATTTATCACCTTGGACTTATTTTCAGTTGTCATTTCCTAAGTTAGATCTACTACTAATGGTAGAGACCCCTTTTAATCTAAAAAATAACAATATAGATATCAAATTCATTTTTGATTTGTCTGTTGAAATTTATAGTGGTCTGTTTTTATATTCCACTATAAGACATGATTTGCTTTATGATCAAGATTATGTATTTCGTAGTGAGGATAATAGATATCTTTTAGGTTCTAGATATTATATTGATTTTGAAAATGGAATATTAAATTCCATTGCTTTTGTATTTGAAGGTTACTTAAAAAGTAATAATCATTTCATATCTACAGGGTTTATCTTAACTTGGATTGAAAGTTTACTTAAAACATCGTGTTTTTTAAAAACAAATTTGAATAATAATGCTTGGCAAATTTATTTTGAAAGTACTTTTGATATTACCAAGGGTTTTTCTTTGAAAATTAAAAGCATATTTGAGCCTTTTGGAGAAAAGATTTTATTTAAAAATATGCCTTTTAATCAAATATTAAGCATTGGGATGAGTTTTAAGGTTTAAGGGAAAAAGAGAAAACAATGAAGAAGACGGTTATATTTTTAATGTGTTTTAATTTATTTTCAAGGGAATTCAATAGCTTAAAGATTAATGGTATGGGTTTTGACTTTGATATGGATTATTTATCCATACCAAATACATTTGATTTGTCTTTATATTATGTGTTAAATGATTCTAAAATTTCTCCTTTTATTGGGCTAGGGTCTGATTATCACAAAACTATTTTATTTGCATCCGGTTTTAAATATTTTTTTAGAAATTTTTCCTCTAAAATATTTTATGAGATTAGGACACCATTTAATTTAAATAAAAAATATATTGAACATGAGGGGAATTTTTTATTTGGGTATAACTTTGATTATTTTAAATTTGAAAATTCCTTTACTATAGGATTAATTAACAATTTACTTACAGTTGATAATGTTGAAAATATATATTTCAATACACTCACTTTGAAGAATAAAATTAGTTTATTAATTCCAATTTATTATTCAGAACTTCAAAGAATGGATACCAAAGTGATTTTTGTTTATAGATATTTATTTGGCAATGAAGATCAAGTTTATAGTGTGCATTGGAATTTTAAATATCTTTTATCTTTACCTTTTGGAGAGCTAGGATTTAAGGCGGATTTTTTAAAATCCGATTCTTTATTTGAGACTGATTTAGAAACTAGAGTAGATTATCATGCTTTAAATTTATATCCCTTAGCCTTTCCCTTTTTTGATGATCCTAATAGCATTTTTAATGCAATTTTTAATTTTGGATTTGAATATAGAGTATTTTTTCTTGAATATTTAAGAAATGCGTTTTCTGATTTATTTTTATCAATATCTTTTGATATGGGATATGGATTTGATGATGTTTTTATTGATAATGGAAAATTTCTTTATATTGTTAGTTTTGGTATTGGTTATAAATTCTTTAGAGAAATCCCATTTGTTTTTAAGGTGGGTATAAATCAAGACA
This sequence comes from Borreliella japonica, assembly GCF_900099615.1. GTDB lineage: Bacteria > Spirochaetota > Spirochaetia > Borreliales > Borreliaceae > Borreliella > Borreliella japonica. The sequence continues at coordinate 16,527 of NZ_FMTE01000008.1, forward strand.
AGCAATTTATGCTTGGATTTATAGTAAGTTCAATTAATTTTGATAATTAAAATTTTAAGAAAGGAGAAAATATATGTTTATTAGGAATAAGCATTTTTTGACTAGCATTGGTATAAATGTTAGTTATGCCGTAATACCTGGTAGCTGCTGTTGCAGCTGTACTTGTAGTTGCAGTTTTAGTTTATAAATATTTATTGTTTTGCAAAAATAATAAATACTGATTAGTAAAGGAGGCAGAATAGATATTTTTGCTTCTTTTATTTTTAATCTTAGTGTATGAAATTTTAACTTTGGTTTGAACTTAAAGTTAAGGTTTTTGATTACTTTAAGTAATTTTACTTTGATAAAAGTAAAAAATATGTAAATAGTTAAAGGTAATAATTATGATAAAAAATAATAATGAAAGTTCTGAAGCTTCTAATATGAAGCTATCAGGGATGTATGAAATAAATAATATTTCAAGAAGTGTGTTTAATAGCAATATTATTGCTAGTCCTTCCAATATTAGGATTCAAGCATCTTTGTTTGATAAAGATGCAGAAAGCTTGACTCTTAATTATTTATTAAATTTTTCTGAAATTAAAAAATTTTATTTTAATGAAAATATTTCTCAATTTTTGCAAAATTCCGCTGCTATTGCAAATATATCTAACAGAGAATATCGTGAGTTTGATGAGAATGTAATTTATTTACCTAAAGTTAAAAGACTCAAAATTAAACTTGAAGATGCTTTGCTTAAAAGGAAATCTTCTAGAAAGTTTAAAAATCAATATTTAAATTTGGTGGATTTGTCGACACTTCTTTATTATTCTGCTGGTGATGTTCGATATGATTATGTAGAATTTGGAAATTCAAAATTTAGGCAATCTAGAAAGACTTATCCATCAGGAGGGGGAATGTATCCTGTAGATATTTATTTTTATGCAAATAATGTTGAAAAGCTTGATAAAAGTTTTTATTTATATCAATCTTCAAATAATTCAATTATTAAGATTGATATTAGTTCTATTAAGATTGAAAATTTACTTAATATTTCGTTTTTTGAGGGTTCTTCTAATTTTAATGTTGCTTTCTTTTTTGTTTATAGATATGAGGTTAATTATTTGAAGTATTCAGAAATGAGCTTGTCTTTTGCTTTTATCGAGTTGGGCGCTATTCATCAAAATTTTTCTTTGGTTTCTACTGATTTGAATCTGGGATATTGCATCTGGGGAGGATTTGATAAGCCAGAGCTAGAAAAATGTTTAAATCTAGATGGAATTAGTGAACATGTAGTTTCATCTTCTATTTTAGGAAATGTTTAAAAGGGAGTAGTCAATGAATAGTGGTTTATATTATTTTTCAGATGATGTGAGAGTTTTAAAAGAATCCAAAGGCTTTTTGATTGTTAGGAAGGGAGTTTGGAATTATGAAGATCTAATAATTTCTATTGAAGATTCTTATATTAATGAATTGAGCAAAGTTTTTAATTCTTTGTCTTCTGATGAAGGGATTGATTTGATTCAAATAAAAAATGATAAGGTCAAAAATATTGTTAGAGAATTAATTAATTCTGGTTTTGTTCATTTGAATGAGTTCGGAAAAAATAATAGATTTTTAAATTATTTATATCTTGGTCAATATTTAGAAGTTGCTCCCCAAGAGAATCCTTATTTACTGATTTCAGATGATAGTAGTTTGATTAATATTTTAGAAACAACCGCTAAATCGTTTAATTTAAAGTATGAGCTTTTGAGTTTGGAAAACTTGGAATTTTTAAAAACACCTATTTTTTTAAATAAATTGGATTTAATAAATTATTCAAAAAGTTTAGACCATTTTAAATCTAAATTTATGCCATTTGAAGGAGTTATTCTATTGTTGGGTAATTTGAATCCATTTTTACTTAGGAATATTAATAGAATTTTAATGGGACTTAATAAACCAATTTTTTTTGGCACCATAGATGGTCCTTTTATGTTGATTACATGTTTAGAGCCTAAAAGAACAGCATGTATTGAATGTTATGAGCAAAGGATAATTGCTAGGATGACGGATCATGTGCTTTATCATAGGTTTAATAAGGAGTATGAAAAACACAAGAGAGATTCAAAGTTAGTTTCTTCAGGAGATTTTTTAAGTCCCGCTTATTATCATATTGCTTACATTTTAGTTGGTGATGCTTTTACCTTTTTCCAGATTAAAACATCTAAGCTTATGGGGAGAGCTTTACATATTTATGTACCTTTTTTTGAGTTCCAAAATCAAGATGTTTTGAGAATATCATCTTGTCCTGCTTGTGGATATTTGTCGACTTATAAATCAAGATGTTTAAATATTGAAACACAAAGGCTTGTTTCAACATTAATTTCTAATTCTAATTAAGGAGTAAGATTATGTTTAATTATTATCCTTATTCAAGCAAACTTTATAGAGATCTTGTTTTTACTAATTCTCCGGCAACAGGTATTGGTACGTCTTTAGTTACATTGCTACCTTTTCAAAAGGGGTTGCCTTTATTATATTCTTCTACATGTGTTTTGCCTAATTATCACAAAATATTAATAGGAGAGACATATAACATGGAATACCATATTTCTGGTTATGGGCGTTCTTATGAGGAGGCTATTACTAGATTACAAGGTGAAACTATTGAGAGATATTCTCTTTTGATGTCCAAAACTTTATTTCAAGAAGATTTTATTCTTTCTTCTAGAAGGGATCTTCTAAATACTTCAAAGTATAAAGTTATGCCTTTGGAATATAGAAATGTTTTTTCAGATTTAGATAGAAATTGTAATCTTCCTTATTCAAAAGTTTATGAGAGTGATGAAATTTATTGGATTTTATTGCCATCCTTAATTCATTCTAATGAAAAAATATGGGTTCCTTGCGATATGGTTTTTATGGGTATTCATCAGAATTTCAAAATGCCAACTTTTAGTACAGGAACAGCAGTTCATAGGACAGTAGAGATTGCGCTTAGTAATGCAATAATAGAGGTAATACAATTACATTGTTATATTTCTAATTGGTACGTAAAATCCAAAAGGCCTGTGATTAACTGGAAAAGTAATGAATTTTTGAGAAAATCAATTAGTGATTTAGAACTTGAATCCAATTTTGATTTAATAGTTTTGGATTATTCTGATAAAGATTTAGGAATGCCGGTTTATGCAGCATTCCTAAGAAATAAGAAAAAATCGATTCCATATTTAGTTTGTGGAATTCAAGGCGGCTTTAATAAAGAGTGTGTTTTTTTAAGAGCTGTAGAAGAAGCTGCTGTAGTTGCCCAATCTTTACCCTTAATTTATTTTTTTAAGGCTAAAGAGATAAGTAAGTTAACATTAAATAGCCTAAGACACAGTTTTAATTTGGATGATAATTTTTTATATTACTCTAATTTAAATGAAATTTCTTTAAAAGATTCTATGTTAAATTCTATTATAGATAATGAAACTAGATTAGAGATATCTTCTGAAGAAGACTTAGTTAAAAATGAATTGGATATGAGTTTAAATATTTTACGATCTGTAAGTAAATATGCTGTTTATTGCGATATAACTCCTCCTGAATTAGAAAGCACATCTTTTAGATCTATAAGGATTCTTGTTCCCGAATTGCTTAAGATGTGTTTTCCATTTCATCCATTTGATGAGCATCCATATTTTAAAAAGAAAGGAGAAATTTTAGATGAATATTTCCCACATCCAATACCTTAGTTTTTTGTTTATTCCATATTTGCTTTTTCCTTCGGGGGTTTGTATTTTTTTGAATACAAGAAATGCAGTTTTATTTATGAAGCGGTTTTGTTATTTTGCATCATTTTTCATAATTGTTTATTTTAATCTTTTTGCTATAGATGTGCCTCCTTTAAGGGCGAAGCATGTATTTTTAATAATTTTTGTACCTATTATTACAATGTCTTTAGAAATATTTTTGAGTTTTTTTTTAAATAAAAAATTTCCTGTGTTTTTTATAGGCGATGATAATTATAATATGTCATATTTTATTGCTGTTATTTTTATGGCAATTGCTGAGGAATATATTTTTAGACTTTTAATTTTTGATTTTTTTTTAGAAAAATTACAATTTAATTTACCAATTGTTGCATTATTAAGTTCGTTTGCGTATGGATTTAATCATATACATTTTGGATTTGCTATTTTCCTATCAAAATTTTTGATAGGAATAATTTATTCCTTGGTGTTTTTTATTTTTAAAGATTTTTATTGCGTTGTTTCAATTCATGTGTTTAACAATATAATTGTTTTTGGTTTAAGTTTTTTACAAATTAAGGGTAAATTATGTTTTTAATTTTAATTTTAATTTTTTCTGTAAGTTTGTTTTTGAATTTTGGGTTAGTTAGGACTTATTTATATAATTTTGTTAATCCTCAAAACAGAAGAAAAATAGGAGAAAATTTTTATTGTTATTTATTGCAAAATATAATAAATACTTTTATATATTTCATATGTTTTATTATAAACTTTGATGAAATTAGAAATAGTTGGGTTTTAAATTTTGATTTATTAGATGTGGGTTTAAGTTTTTTTTTATTGTATTTATCAACTATAAATATACTTGGATATTACTTTTTACTATATTTTAAAGTGTTGAGAAATAATATAGTTGAATTTGGCAAATCATTGTATTGTGACATTATATGTTTAGTTTTTTCTTTGTTTGAAATTATTTTTAGTTTGGGAATTTTTTTACCCTTTTTAAAGCTATTTAATTATAGTAATTATATAGTTCTTTTTATAGGGACATTAATATATTCTTTTTTATGTCTAAATAGTAGAATTTTTATTTTAAAAATTTCTTTTTCGAGTTTTATTTTAAATGGTGTATTATATATGCTTGTATTTTTTTATTTGGCTTTAAATTTTATTTATATAGATAATATATTTCCTTCTTTAATCTCTTTTATATTTATATCTTGTTGGAATGTTATTTATAAAAGAGCAACCAACAAGATATAATACAAGATATAATGAATTAATTTCTTATTGCAGTGATTTTAGGATTTATTTTTTTCTTAATTAAGTTTTGGCCTCAATAATTTATTTGTATAGTTTGATTTAGAGATTGTTTTTATTAAATCTTAGATGCTTAAATGAATTTGTCAATATCTAATTTATCAAATTCACCACTTTTATATAAATAAATTCTTGGTAATTTTTACTTGAAAAATTTAGTAATTAGCGACCCAATAAAAGGAGCTATAATAGTTATAGCAATGGGTGCCTAGTACAGTAGTAATTTCTATTGCTATATCTATTCTAGTTCCTCATGTTGTGTTTCTAAGTGAGCTTGTGAAGGCCATTCCTTTCCCTTCGTTCACTATGTCTAATTTTTCTCTACCAAATTTCAAATCCTTTTAGGAGTGCATTTTTTACGTCCACTGTGTCTAGCAACTCATTAATATTTTTTACTGCGTTCATTACGCTACCTCCAAATTATTTCTAAATTTTTGCATTGTAAAATTCTAGTCTGTTCTTTACGCGCTGTACTATAGCTTTGTTTTGAATTTTGAAAACCCTTAGCGAATCTATGTACCCGTTAGAAACGGATTTAGAATTACCAAGTTAATCCCAAATTACTGTTTTTCTGTCGTTTGCCACAATTACAAAATGGTAAAAACTAGAACTTTCGTCTTTGTACTTTGCAATCAAAATATCCGATTCTAAAGGCACTTAAGAACTCGGATATTTTGATTGCAAAGTAAATATTTTCGTGTCAATACCTAAGTTTGCAAATATTGCGTTTGGAGAATTTACAAACGCATTGTCACCCCTTAGGCAGCCTTTACTTACAAGTCCCTTTAAAAGTAAATCAATCTCAAAGTAATCGAAACATTTTTCGACTTTGTTTTTGATTTCTTTTACTACAAGGCCAACAAACAAAATGCAAAGGAAATAACACCCAAATTTAGAGATAATTTCGTTTTGTTCTTTGAATTTCATTTGCAAAGGCACCGCAAATCTGTGAATTTCGACTTCTTTGAAAATCACTTTGTCTAACTTTTTGAATTGCTCTGCACTTTCTTATCTTATTTCGTTGACGGCCGGAATATTCGGTCTATTAGAAAATTGTATAAGAAACTTTTGAAGTTAGAACAAGAAGTGTTCAAGTTTTACTCCAAAGAGTTACAGCCCGAAGGAATTATTACTAAGAGGGTTGCAAAAATCAAGCAAAAAAGGGAGGAAAGACTAGATCAAATTGGTAATCTGATCAATCCCCCACCCCATCTGCGTGTACGCAGTCGATTTCGTAAGTTTTGAAAATTTACTATTATTTGGCTGTAATTTGTGTTATACTACACTTAGTAGGTGAGTGATTATGGAATTAGTATCAACAACAAATATTACTGAAGAACAAATATATAAAGAGTTCCTTAGATTAGGTATGGAACAACTAATAGCACAAGATTTATCTAAAAGATATTACCACAATAAACTTACGTATAGAGATTTAGAAAATTTAGAAAAACAATTTGGAATAAAGTTTGAAAATCTTGAGTTCAAGATTGATACCGTAAAGAATGAGCTCAATACTAAGATAGATAATGTAGAAAAAAATTTACAAAAGGATATAGCTAATTTAGACGCTAAGATAGATAATGTAGAAAAAAATTTAAATGTTAAGATAGATACTGTAGAAAAAAATTTACAAAAAGATATAGCCAATTTAGACGCTAAAATTGATAATGTGGAAAAAAATTTAAATACCAAAATTGATAATGTGGAAAAAAATTTAAATACCAAAATTGATAATGTGGAAAAAAATTTGAAACAAAATCTTGACGAAAAACTAAAAATTAATAATCAATTTTTACTGGAAAAAATAGAAATTAATAATCAATTGTTGTCTAAAAATCTTGACTCAAGCAATAGATTAATAACTATTATGTCCATAATATTAGTACCTATTGTTATAGCTATTATAGGGCCTTTTGTTTTGTCGCTAATTAATGGTTTTTTCAAACAGTAATTACTAGTAATTTTTTACTACAATTAATTAAGAAAAAAGACTTTAGATATAATTTGCTTTTGCAATTTGCTAGTATTTTTGTAGATTCCTAGATGTTTTAAGTTTGCATTAATGTATAATTTTAGATTATGCAAATTTTTGCAAGGTTCCTTTTCAGTGAAAAAATTCGAAATCAGATTAATAATTGTAAGTTTGGTTCCAGTAGAACTGTTTAGATAATGATTTAGATTGCTTTGATTGAGCTTTAGAGGTGCAAATGATTTAATGTAATTGAGTTTTTGTGATAGATTTAATATACAAGGTGTTTTAACTAAAAAGAAGTTTTGTGAATTAGCGTTGTATCTGATTTCGTCTAGCGTTTCTTTTGATTTAGCAATTAAAGAGTAAACAATTTTTAGCTGTTTAGTAGTAATACTAAAATCAAATATATTTTTTGCTACATAATTAATTTTGTCTGCATTAATAGATAGTAATCTATTTTTGTTTAGATTTTCAATACATCCGGAAATTTTATTAGCGCAAATAAGAGAATATGTTTGAATTTGTAAACCGTTGTCCAACGTGTAAGAAAGTATATCAGATTTGAAATTGTAAGGAGTTTTGATATTTTGATTTTTTAGATGAGTTAATGGAATTCCAGAAGCCATAATAATTCCAAGTAATTGGTGAGTAGTGCTATAAGAATTGATAAGATGTTCACTGATTAGAATGAATTCATCCGGATTGATTTTATGATAATTTTTTTTCTTAGTAGGCTTGGGTTTGGAAAAAAATTTGCATAAAAACATATTAATATTATATACTTTTTATACAAAAATTCAAAAATTT
>NZ_FMTE01000040.1 GCF_900099615.1 Borreliella japonica
CTTTTTTGCATACCTTTAATTGACAATTTTTCTATTACTATATTTTTATAATTAACTATAAAATAATAAGTATTTATGTAAAAAAGTATTTTCTTTGATTTAAAATTTTCTTATGTAGTTTAGCAACCCTTAATTATGTATACAGAACTTTACAAATCCTATTTTAGATGGATTTGAATAATCATTTTATATTCTTATTGGGCTTTATTGATTATCAGTTCCAAAAGTTTGCCTGTTTTTATTACTTTTATATTTGGAAAATCCTTGCTCTCTATTTCCCTTTTTAACTTCTATAAAGAGTAGAGAATATATTCTGATACCAACCACAAAAAAAAATATTTTTCAAAAGTATTTGAATGTGTAACATTTTGTATAAAAAAAATTTTAAGTGATAATAATCTTAAGCTATATTATTACTTATAGTCCTATTATTTTATACCACTTGTACTTAGTACATATGTCATATAAGCTAACTTTCAATAATCAGCACATACATTCTATTAGTTGTTAATAGTAGTTACTAAATATAGACATAAATACTGAGCTTAAATTTTCTATTTATCAAGTAATCACAAAGAATACTCCACCTATAATTTCTATGAAATTTAGGTGGAGTATTCTTTGTTAATCTTTGTTAAAAGCTTTTACAATTAGACTGTAAACGAACCATTATTTCGCTTTTTTTTGACAAAATTAATCATTTTGTCATGCAATATGAATGGGTTTTACTATAGGAATTTGAAACATTAGATACTCTAGAATGATAAGAATTACTTCTGTTATTATTTACATCTAATTTAATTTGAGAATTTTCAACTACATAATCTTTTTTACTTATACATTTACGATCAAAATCATCCTTATGCTTCTCTTCTAAATTGAAAATATCATCCATTTTGCTTTGATCGTTGTTTCCCGGCAAATCACAACCTAATACTAAAAAGAAGGTTGATATTATAGATAATAATGAAATAATAAATTTCTTACTCATAAGTCAATTCTCCTAGATTTTAACAATCAAAAGTTAACTTACAAAAACCACAAAGCAATATAAGAAAACACAATTAAATAGTTAAGCAGAAAGCTTTATTGTGGGTGAATACGGCTAATTTTATCTTTTTATGTTCGAAATTATTCCATATTTATATTTAATCTTAATCACTTTAACGATATAAATTATATTATAAATTAATAATTTTTTAAATATCTTATTATTTTGTAGCTAATTATAAAATTATAGTAATAGAAAAATTGTCAATTAAAGGTATGCAAAAAAG
>NZ_FMTE01000009.1:0-8069 GCF_900099615.1 Borreliella japonica
TTGACAATTCAATTGATTTCTTACACCCCAAAAAAGATGCTTTAGATAAACTAGATATTTCAGATTTAAAGAAGCTTAAAAAATCATTTGACACAATATTATCTACAATAAAATTTGTATCAGAAACGGCAAAACAAATTTTATTAGATTATCAAACTGATAAAAATCTTATAAAAACAGATGTTTCTAAGCTTAGATCCCATTTAAATACACTTTACGATCAAATGAAAGAAAAAGTTGAAGAAGCACGAAAGCGGGAAAAGGACATATTATCAAGTAAACAACTATTTCTATAATCTTCGATTTAAAAATAGTTGTTCAACGCTTTACAAAAGCAATATATTAAATGGTAATTATTTATACTTGATTATATTCATGAAAACCATTGGGCTTTGGGGACGTATAGCCCGTTTACCAGGTTGTCTGACATCTTGATCCGGATTAAGTGCAATGTACTGCCAGCAGTAACTTAGTTCTTCCCATTGCCTCATCATTTTTGCATAATTATGAATTTGCAATGATTTTGAAAAATGGTCGGTTCTAACTAGCTGGAAAACTGTTTCTTCAATTCTATAGTCTAATAAGGGAGCAAGAGCTAAAAAAACTACAGCTGACACAGACTCTTCAAAGTAGGGCTTCATAATTTCTGAAGCATTGTCGGGCTCAATTTGCAATGCACTAAGAACTGTATTTGCAAATTTAGAAATTCTAGCCGAATTATCAACTACAGTTCTATTCATTTCAGTATCTAAGTGTTTACTGATATTTTTTAGTTTTATACTGCTGGTCTCTGCCCCGTAAATGTTTTCTATTGTAGAATCAACAAATCTATAATATCGTCGTTTAAGCAAGCCATGATCGTCTCGTTCGTGATGGTTAACTCTGTATACTAAGAATCCTTGAGGAGCAAGATCATATGATCTTACCACTATTTCTAGCTGTCCCAAGTTGCCAACAATAGGACTAGGTATACGCAGTCCTATTGTAAAAAATTTATTTTCATTGAGCACTATTTTTACATAGTAAATATGAGCAGGTGGTTTTGAAACAATGCCGTTTTTAAATCTTATGCCCTCTACTGTTGAGGAATTGAAAAATTTAGTATTTTCTAACACATCAACTTTGTAAAGATCATGAATCGCAAAGTCAATACTGTCCAAGAACAGTGATCTGGAATGAAATTCAACTTCAACCTTAACAGTTGAATGTAAATACAAAGTATCAACCCCCTCTGAATAGTTCAATACTTTATCTTTATCCTTTTTATTTTGACTGTCTTGGCTGCAGGCCGAAATGAAAATTAAAAGTGTTAAAAATACTATTTTGCAATAAATACTTTTTATTTTCATTTTACTCCCTTTATATCATTACAATTAAAATGATATAAATTATTTTAATTGTAATGATATAATTTTTTAAAAAGATTAAATTTTTCATCAATAAATGATCTTTAGCTATTTTTTAACTTTTTTTGCACAATAATGGTTAAATTTATCAATAATATATATATTCCTGATTGATAATAGTATAATGATAAAAGGTATGAGAGTAATAGCGCTATTAATGTTTTTTTTATTAATTCCCGGCATAACACTTTTTTCTAATGAAGAAGTATTTGAAGAAGTTGTTATTTCAAATGCTAGTAATAAGTCTGGTTTAACTTTATTGCTTATGTTAAAAACCAAATTTGGAACTTTTACTTTAAGTCATTTAAAGGAGTACATAGATTTAGAGTTTAATGTGAAAATTGCAAATAACACAAAGCTTGTACTTAATAAGTGGTATATTAATGGGGTTTCTATAATAGAGTCTCCAATAAATTCTACGCCTATTCGGGGAATTAATAGTTTTTCTTCTGATATATATACATTTAAACAAACTGAGCTTGAGCTATTTAATCAAATAAAAAAATCAGCAAAAGTGAATGGAATCGAAGTATACCTGGAATATTTTGATGAAAAAACTAATGAGGAAAAAAAATATACTTTTAAAGCAAGCAAGAAAAATAGTATAGATTTTTTTAATTCTTATGACATGTTGGTTGCAAGATAGGATGATTATTAATGGGCAAAATATTATTTTGTGGGTTACTATTAATTTGTATTTTTTTAGTTTCCTTTTTACTCGTAAAACAAGATAGAAACGGATTTTATAATAAAAAGATTGAAAAGGTTGATTATAATGATGGAACTTACATTGAAGAAACTTATAGATACCGTTTTAAAAAAGGTGATTTAAAAAAAATGGTTTTTTTTAAATCAAGATGGATAATTCCTGAGCTTGAAAACAATATTAATGGAACGGGCTATTTGACAGATTCATATAAAGCAATGAATCCTAATTACAGTTTTAATTTCACAGTGCATGATAATAAAATTTTAGGTTTTAAAAATGTAATTTTCGAAGGATTAGAAAATGAACAAGCTTCTACCCATGAAAATAATATACCAAGTGAAAAATGGCAAATATTAAAGGCTTATAACATAGGAGATGTTAATCTTAAAAAGAAATTTTTTCATTTAAAATTCCCTGTTTTAGTAGAAAACACTTTAGATGTCGCTATTTCTAAAGCATTTTTTACTAAACTTAAAAAGTTAAAACGAATAAAGATTATTTTAATTACTAATGAAGATAAAAAATATAAAATTGATATAGAAAATTTTATACTAAAATATAATTTTTAAGTCGTATTAAAAGCAAAATACTTATTTTCGTATAAAAACAAAAAAAATACTCTATCTATGATTAATATATAATAACAATGTACTGTAAAATTCATCTTAATCTATCAAAAAACCAATTTTGAAAACAAAAATTATGAAAAGAATATAAAAACTCTGACAAAAAACTTCAATCTTAAAAGAGATAGAAAAAAACATCAAAAAAATACATACCGCATACCTTTAAATCAATCAAGTTTTAAAATTAAGTAAAAAATATACCTCCCAACATTAGGGTAAAAAACATTAACAAACTGGAGATCCACAATACAAAAATACAATATAAGAACCTTAAATGAATCATAACCCAATCTTGTTTCAATCTTTACAAATAAGTTAATTAATTCTTTGGACCTCTTAAAACCTAAACTCAAAAAGACCTCCAAAAAAATGTAAAAATAAGGCCAATAACTATCATACATAAAAAAATCTTAAGAATAACTTTTAATCTAAATAAAATAGAATTTTATTATTTATATTTTCAATATGCTATTGGATTATTCATTATTCATTATTCATTATTCATCAATAGGAAGCTTTAATTTTCATTTGATAAATTTGAATACTTAACAAATATCAGCTTAACAGCATCATTAAATAGCTTTAGATTTAATGCAATTTCATAGGTTTTATCTTTTTAGTTTGTTTATCTTTTATAGTAAGATGCAAAGCATATAGCTACATTTACTCTTCTTATAAATTAGTTTAAAAGAATTTATTAAATCATCATTAAAAACTCCAAAATTAGATTAATTAATATATTCAGACTCTTTCAAAGCCTTTTTTAAACCAATTTTTGACAAAAACCAGTTCTATATTGATCAAAATCAATATCTGGTCCTTCAGAAATTAACTTTAGACTTTTAACTTCATATTTTTCTTCAAACCCTTTAGTTGACTTAAATGCTATTATTCTAGCTATTGGTACTTCATTACCCAATATTTTACACTTATTATAATTAATATAATAAGTGTAACTAAGCCATGTTTTGAATCGAATGGGTGAAAAATATAAGAATACCTAAGTTCTTTAAGATCTTTAATTAAATTACTATATTTGTCTTTTATAATTCTTGAATTACCAGATTTTGCCCATATAACATAACCTCTTGCAAATGATTCCTAAACTTTTCCTTCTTTTATCTCATTTAATCTAGATTCTTCATCAGCACAACAAATATTGTTATTGTTATTGTTATTATCTTCTTCAATATCCTCTTCAATTAGCTCAAAACCTAAAATCCAGTCTTAATACTTTTTTAAGATTCTGACACCAGAAAACAAGAATAAAAAAATGATATAAAGAAAAATATATTTAAAAATTATTTAAAGTAAAAAGAATTTATATCTCAAAAAATAAATATTTAATATAACTCGTGAACTACTATTTCTAAATCAAAGATTATAGAAATAGCTTCTTGTTTCATCCCATGATAGCTTTTTAGAAAATCCCAGTAACTTTTTTTCCGCTCTAAAAGGCCATTCAAACGCCGTAAACACGTACAAAAATGCACTGATCAACCTTGAACACTACCTCAATTAGACAAAGTAAAGGGAACAAATACTGATCTTGGTAAAAAAGTGAGCTAGTAATGAAAATATAAAAAAGCTTTACTTAAAAGTGCTACCTACTACCGGAAACAAAGGAACAAAAGATCTTATCGTTTTAAACAAAGCAATAGATAAATTATTTAAAACTGTTTGTATTAAGAAGAGATATGTGTTTGTAATTTCATAGGAATAGCAATATATTTGCATAAAACAGATATGGATCTATAAAGATCCCATCGGGAGAAGATATGAAAAAAAATATTTTGACAATATACATGTTAATGTTAATAATAAGTTTACTGTCATGTAATACAAGTGGCGCTAATGAATTGATGAACAAAAAAATAGATAAAAGGGGAGGGAAAATTTTAGACTTTATAGAGAAAATTCAAGAAAGTGTAGAAGTTGTTGAACAAAATGTGGAAGAAGGAAAAAACCAAATAATACAGGCTGTTTCTGCAAACCCTGTTAATGTAAATAAAAATTTACCATATTATTCTCAAGAAGAAGTAAAGATAAAAGAAGAAGAGTTGGTCCCAAATACCGATGAAGAAAAAAAAGCAGAGAAAGCAATTAACGAAGGAAGTATTGAATTTGCTAAATTAGCTTATGACGAAAATAAACTTAAAAATGAGTCTGATCAAATAGAATCTAGTTTTAATGAAGTTTATGATGAAATCTCAGAACTTGTAGATTCAATAAAAACAGAAATGCATATTGTGGAAAGAATAAATCATATAATAAAAACAAAGCCTCATATACAAAAAGAATATCAGAAAAGAATAATACAGAATAGACAAGAAAAACAGAATCTAATTAATTTGTTCAATCAGTTATTAGAAAAGAGGGGTGATATTGAAGAGCTTAACACTCAATTAGATAGTGGGCTTAGTGAGAGAGAATCTGCAAAGTACTTTTTTGAGAAAGCCCAAAAAACTTTAAAAGATGCTATTATTGAAAGACTAAAAACCGAACGTAAAAATTGGTCAAGAAGAACATATAATAATTTGGCAAGACAATCAAAAAATGAAATGGATAATGCTTTAAGGCAGTTAAATACCTCTTCTTCTAAGATAGTTAAAGCAGGAGAAATAAAAAAAGAGATAGAACAACTTATTCAAAAAGCAAAATCTTTTTTAGATTCTTCAAAAAACGAAATCTGTTCTGGTAATAGATTTGTGATTTTTAATAGATAAGAAAATAAAAAGATATATCTTATAATAAGATTAATTATTTAGAATTAAAGTCTTCTGCTAAAGGAAGGCTTTTTATAATTTTAATATTTATTTGAAATAAATATTAAAATTAGATGTATTACTGATATATGTTTTAAGCATTCCATTTTTTGATGGAATGTATTTAAAATAAAAAAATATATTGAAAAGTTTTTCTTAAAGTTTAATTATAAGATTCACCATTCTTATAAAGAAGTTTAAAGGAATTTGTTAAGTCATCACTAAAAACCCCAAAATTACATGAATTAATGTAACCGGGCTCTTTTGAAGATTCTTTTAAACTAATTAAAGCAAAACCGGTTTTATATCGCTCAAAATCAATATCTGGTACTTCAGAAATTAACTTTAAGCTTTTAACTTCATATTTTTTTTTCAAACTCTTTAGTAAACATTTTAAATATATTTTTATTTATATCATTTTTTTATTCTTGTTTTTTAGTACCAAAGTCTTTTAAAAATATCGAAACTGGAATTTCGGGTTTTGAACTAATTGAAAAGTATAAGAAAAAAGATATTAAAGAAGATAAAAAAAATATTCCTTCTATTGATAAAGAATCTAGGTTGATCGACATAAAAGAGAGAGAAGTCTATGGGGGACTTTTTGCAGGTTATGTTACATGGGTAAAATCTGGTAATTTAAGATCTATAAAAGATAAATACAATAATTTAATCCAAGATCTTAGAGAGCTTAAGTATTCTTATATTTTTTCACCCATTCGATTTAAAATTTCATCATGGTTTAGCTATACTTATCATATTAATGATAATAACTATTATTCATCATTAATATAATTCTCCAATTTCCTATTTGACAACTTTGGATACTTAGAGAATATTTGATTAACCGTATTATGAAACAACTTTACATTTAACACAATTTCATATAATTTATTCTCATTAGTTTTTTTATCTTTTATAGTAAGATGCGCAAGCATATTATTGCACCTATTCTTTTTATAAAAAAGTTTAAAAGAATTTGTCAGTTCATCATTAAAAACTCCAAAATTATATGAAATAGTATATCCGGGCTCTTTTGAAATTTCTTTTAAACTAATTTTAGCAACTCCAACTCTATGTTGCTCAAAATCAATATTTGATCCTTCAGAAATTAATTTTAAGTCTTTAACTTCATATTTTTCTTCAAACTCTTTAGTTGCCTCAAATGCTATGATTTTAGCTATTGGCACATTATTCATTAATATTTTATAATTATCATCGTTAATATAATAATTATAGCCAAACAATGATAAGGTTTTAAATCGGATTGGTGAAAAAATATAAGAATACTTAAGCTCTCTAAGATCTTGGATTAAATTATTGTATTTATCTTTTATAGATCTTAAATTACCAGATTTTACCCATGTAACATAACCTCCTGCAAGCAATTCTAAAACTTCTCCTTCTTTTATTTTGTTTGTAGTAGATTCTTCATCAAGATAACAAATATTTTTTTCAATATTTTTTTCAATATTTTTTTCAATATTTTTTTCAATATTTTTTTCAATATTTTTTTCAATTAACTCAAAATCTAGAATTTTAGCTTTAATACTTTTTGAAGATTTTGACTCTAAAAAACAAGAACAAAAAAATGATATAAGTAAAAATAGATTTAAAATACTCATATTTTTCATAATCATATATAATCCTCTCCATCCTAAATTTAACTCAATTATAAAAAATCATTTTATATAAAAATGCCAAAATCCTCTAATTTCAAAATTAGCATTTTCCTTATATTTTTGAATTGTTGATCAAGAGTAGGCTCCATACAACCAAAACAATTGTCTTTACCTTCACAATCACAATACATAAGATTTACTAGACACATATCCTCGTCCTCAATACGCAAGTACAACAAAAAAACTTCTGTTTCAAACATACTATCACTTATTCTTGTTTTGATTTTGCGAAACAAGTTAATTAATTGCTTAGCTCTATTAGAACCCAACCTCACAAAGAACTTGTCAAAACATTTTTCATTATAGTTCTCAAACAACGACAATGTGAAATTACAATTTTTATCTTTGGTGGAATTATTTATCAATTCAGAAATAGCATGCTTTACATCACCTAAAACAAAATATTCAACTGCACTCAACTTTAATTTAGAAAGTGCGTCTTTTCTAGAGAAGAAATTATTATAATTCATTTAATTGCTCCTTATATGATAATATTTTGTGATACAAATAACACAAGATATTATCAACCACCACCGGAAGATATTATTTATTACTATTATTGGGATAATTTTATACTTATTCATTACATAATGATACACTTTCCTAAAAACTCAATTTAATATTTATTGCATGGTTAATAACCGGGTAAAAAATAAAGGAAAAACTAAACTCAACCAACACCGCTTTTATAAAAACTCTGCCTAAGTGGTAGAATTCAAAAAATCATAACATTATAATATTTTAGCAATATATTACAACTACAACAAAAATCATTTAATTTTAAGCCTAAATTTCCAATTTGCACTAAACTTAAGGAATAATAACTTAAGGAATAATAACTTAAGGAATAATAACTTAAGGAATAATAACTTAAGGAATAATAA
>NZ_FMTE01000009.1:8079-20487 GCF_900099615.1 Borreliella japonica
AACTTAAGGAATAATAACTTAAGGAATAATAACTTAAGGAATAATAACTTAAGGAATAATAACTTAAGGAATAATAATAAATATTAAAACAATATTTATTATTTGTGCCGTTTTTGAAATGAACTCATGCAAAAATTATGCCGATTTACAACAAGGTGGAAAAAAATCAAAGGATTTTTAGAAAAATAATTAATGCTAAGTGATGATCCTAATAGCCATATCAGTGAACCGGAATTAAAAACAACAGGAAATAGTGGTGGTCAACAACAAGAAGTAGCTAAAGAAACAGAGAGAGATATATAGATAGTTATGATGATAATAGCTATAAAGAAAAAAGCCCCCAAAGTGTTTTAAAAGATATTCAAGAAAAAATTGGAGATCCCACATAAATTGTACGAGACTCTACTTGAATATAGCCTAAAAATTGCAGATACTACAAACATACAAGTAAATATATACTAATTTTATAGTTTCTAGAAAATTGTTAAATACTGAATCATTATATTGATTTATGAAAATTAAATATTTAAATAATATCATTATAAAATGAATTTACAAACACAAGCATAAAAATCTATCTTCTCCTAAATTAGAACACAACCTAATTTTTAATTCATGCAACTACTAAGAAATATAGGACATTTACTATAAAAAGAATTCATCTTAGATAGCTTTATTATGTACTTATTTATTTTTTATTAAGAATCATTTCTTTTACTATTGACTTTAAACTTCAAAAGTTCTCTTATTTAAAAGATAAAAAAATTCATTTAGATTTATGGCAAATAATAATTATATGATAAATATAACCGCACTGAAAAAATTAAAATAAATTATTATAGACTGTTCTTGAGTAAAAATGATCATTATGTTTTAATTTGGATCGTTTTAAGGTAGAATTAATTGTTGCCTTAGGTTTAATGATTAATAAAAATCATATTTAAAAATATGACCCAATATAGCAAAATTATTCTACTATTAAAATATCTCTCAAGGAGGATTTTATTTTTAAAATAACAGAAAATAGTGCGCTTATTTTAATAGATATACAAAATGATTTTTTAGAATCGGGTGCTTTACCAGTACCTAATAGCAACGAAATAATTCCCT
Source organism: Borreliella japonica (assembly GCF_900099615.1). Lineage (GTDB taxonomy): Bacteria > Spirochaetota > Spirochaetia > Borreliales > Borreliaceae > Borreliella > Borreliella japonica. The sequence goes on from NZ_FMTE01000009.1 coordinate 9,190, forward strand.
TGATCAACCAACTTCAAAATTATTTCAAAAACGTTCTTGCTACCAAGGATTGGCATTGTAAAAATCATGTAAGCTTTTCAAGCAACAAAAACGGAGGCATTTGGCCCATACATTGTGTCAAGAATACCTGGGGCTCAAGGTTTCCTAACAGTCTAAATACAAAAAGAATAAAAAAAGTTTTTTTTAAAGGTAAAAGTCGATACTACGATAGTTATAGTGGCTTCTATGATAATTATATAAAAACGAAACAAACAGGCCTTCAGTTTTATCTAAAAAAAAAATCAATCAATACATTATTTATAGCGGGATTGGCATTAGATTTTTGTGTAAAAGAAACAATATTTGATGCAATTAACTTGGGATTTCAAGTTTATTTAATAATAGATGCTACAAAAAGCATAACAACCAATCCTGAATTAATAATTCATAAACTTAAAAAGCTTAATGTATTAACTTGTTTTTCTAAGGACATCTTCGAAAGCCAAAGTAAGCTTAATCAAAAAAAGATGCCCTAACAATATTTAAGCATGGAAAAACAACTATTTACATAAAAAATATTTACTTTTTATTTTTTAGTGATAAACTTTACTTATCCAAAAATTTGCTTTATTATATAAGAATGTATAAAAACCAGCCGAAGTTGAGGAGGCAAAAGTGAAAGTTAATAAATCCCCACAAACAAAAAGTAAATATCAACACAAGCTTATTGCTTTAATTGCAACAATTGAATATGTCAACAAAATCAAAAAAAAATACTGCCAATCTGATATCCTTTATTATTTTAATGGAAACTTAAAGCGCAATGGGCAAAAAGAAGTTTCAATCAAAACGCTTAGAAACTACTTCTATAAATTAGAAAAGCTTGACATTACTATCAACTACTACAGACATCTGGGTATCAATATGGGAACCGAAATCTACTATACTCTTAGACATTCTAAAAAAGACTGCTACAATATAATAAACCAATACTTCAGAGATAAAAAAAAAGAAAGATTCCAAAAGCGAGTTAATTCATACATTAAAATAAATTATAGTAAAAAGGACAGTGTAAAAGATGGGGAGTGTTTTAATAATAAATATAATAAAGAAGAAAAAGATAATAAAAAGGAAATACAAATTAACAAACTAAAACTAAAAAAATATTCGCAAAAATGTAATTTTAGCGAAGACATTTCTTCATTCATTATCAATCTTGGTTTAAAGAAAGAAGAAGCCATAATACTTTTCAAACTTATAAGCAAAGAAAAATACTATTTCAAAAAAGAAATCAAAGACAATCAACAAAAGTCATTACAAAATAAAAGAAAAAATTTAATTTCAATTCTAAAAAAAACAAAAACAAATTTGATAAAAGAAGGTTACGACAAAGAAAAACTAAAGATCCAAATAAAAAACACATACCAGAAATACAAAAATAAACCCCATTTCATATTGGAAAATAACAAATATAAAGACCTTAGTAAAATTATGGAAAAAATGAAAGAAAATACTAAAAAATTTGAAATAAAAAAAAATAAAGATAATATAAAAAACAACATTTATAACATACTTTTAGATCAATTATGTTGTAAAACTAACAGAATAAATTTGAAATCAAAGATTAAAGAATATTTAGACAAACAAAAAAACCTAGAATACAGAAAAATATTTAATAATCAATACTATAATGAAATAATTAATCTAGTAGAACAACAAAATAATAAAAAAACCATTTTAACTAAGAGTTTAAGATGAAAAGTGTACTAGAAAAACTTAAAAACAAAAAAAAAGAAATAATAAGAGAAAGCAGAAAACCAGAAATTTTCATCAAAAAAGAAATTCTCAGCGGTAGAACAATATATCACACCAAAATGTTAATGGATCTACATAGATTTGAAATAAACAAATATAAAAAAAACAAATTTTTAATTCTTTTCAGAGAATTGTTTAATCAAGAAAAGTTAGAAGGACTCAACCTATTCTCTACAAGGGAAAATGACAAATTTCTAGGAATTTTCTATGGATACAGAAAACCTATAAAGAACATTATTACAAGATACAAAGTTAATGGTATTGTAAAATCATATACATTCTCCAAAATATATTATATAGAATTCAAATTTAAAAAAGGTAGTGTATTCTGTTATTTAAGAAGTCTTGCCAGACTAATAAAGAAAGAAAAGATAAATAAAAAATATTTTCAAGCATTTATCAATATGTTAAATAGGCTAGAAAAAGAGGTATATGAATTCTATCAAAAAGAATTACCAAACGGAGGAATCATAAACAAATGGATGGAGAAAATACCAAAATAATTGCCATTGGCTCAATTAAAGGAGGTGTCGGCAAAAGCACAAGTGCTATCATCTTTTCAACACTCCTATCTGAAAAATATAAAGTTCTTTTGATTGATGCTGATCCACAAGCATCAACCACAAGTTATTTTTCAGATATTTTAGAAAGACAAGGAGTAGATGTTTCAAAACAAAATATTTATGAAGTATTAACAGATAAAAAAAATATAAATTCTTCCACCTTTAGTCTAAACAATAACTTACACATATTGCCCAGTTACATATATTTATACCTTTTTTACGACGATAACATTCCCTTTAAAGAAACGAGATTAAAAGACAATTTAGAACTATTAAAATATAAATACGACTATATAATAGTAGACACCAGTCCTAGCTTAGGGATTATTTTAACAAATGTACTAGTTGTAAGCCACTATATAATAATTCCAATGACTGCTCAAAAATGGTCAGTAGAAAGTTTGCAATTACTAGAATTTGCCCTAAGAAGATTAAAATTAAAAATACCAATTTTTCCAATGGTAACTAATTTTAAGAAAAATAATACTTATAAACACTTATTGGAATTAATAAGTAAAGATGATAATTTTTTAGGACTCATTCATGAACGTGAAGACTTAAATAAAAGAATAGCAGAGAATGATAATTTTGATTTAAACAAAGATTACATAAAAGAATATGAAATTACACTTGAAAAGTTTTTCCAGTTATCGGAAAAACTTTTAACTTCATAATAAATAAGGAGATAGAATGGGTGTAAAATTCAAATATATGAATATAAAAATAAAAGATCGTATCAATACTATAAAAAATCAAAGTGAAAATGAGATTAGCTTTAACGAAGATAAAATTGAACGATTTCTATTTTTAAAAGAAAGACTGGTGATAAGCTTTCAAAAAGAAATTCATAATAAAATAGAAACAATGAAGATACTGAAGGAAATTAAAGATAAAGAATATTATAAATTAGATGGATACCAAAATTTTGAAATGTTTACTAGGAATTATAAAATAGCAAAAAGTCAGGCTTACGAATATTTAAGAATAGCAAATGCAATAGAAGAAGGATTAGTACAAGAAAAAGATATAATTGAAAACGGCATACAAAATTCTTTGTTCCTTTTAAAGGATAAAGAAGGGATGAAAATTAAAAAGTCCAATCGAAACTTTATTAGGCCATTAAGATTTCAGCTTAAAACAGAAAATGCATACATATATTATAAGTCAAAGGCAAAATTTACTAGTTTTTTATTAGAAAAATTACTTAAAGATAAAGAAGCATTGCTTAATGAGATTATGAAAGAGTATAAGAAATATAGGAATAAGTGAAATACTATTTATAACTCAAAGATTATAGAAAAGGTAATTCACTAAGACTTAACATTTTGTTATACAAAGGTCTTACACATCGAAATGTTTTCTAAAAGTATTTTTTTGATTAGCGTTAGGAAATATTCTATGCTTATAATCTTTGTTAAAAATAGCAAATTCTGCTTAATTATTGCCCCATGTTAGTTGCCGAATGTGGACTTAAATGTAAAAATGATGGGCTTTCATTTTTACATTTAACAAATAATGTCCAAGATATTTTATTTACATAAAAAACCTTTAACGAATTCAGTTGCGATAAGGACCTCATTAATTTATTACCAGAATTTCTTTTTAATATTTAAAATTCTAAATTTATTAATAATGTAAAAAAGCATTTTGAAAGTCTATAGGAAAAAATCTACTTATTTACATAAGTAGATTTGGAAAACTTATTCTTGATCTAAAAGTCTTTGTAGCATCTACATTTAAGGATTCCTTATTAATATCGTCAAAAAGTATATATTTAGAGCCAAAATAAACTTATTTATTAACAAAGAGTTTCAGCAATTAGAAAAAATTTTAAAGGAAAGTTTCTTTCTAAGAAGCAAAAATATTAGAGAAATCGTAGCCAAATTAACCCGGTTATTTTCAGACATTTTGATTAGATGATTTTTATATGGTTTCTTATCAATTTGTATTTAACTCTAATTTATAAAAATTTGATATTATAAATCATAAAAAATTTGTATTTTAAAGAAATTAATACAAGAATTAATTATATTGGAATAATTTTATTTTTTATCAAATACCAATATAGATTGGCATGAAAAACTGAAACCCTTTTCAAAATCTATCATTGATTAATCAAATATTTTTTAAAGTTTCAATATTTATATATTGAAGGATCCTTTCTACAAGATTTATAATGACTATTCTTTTATAATTTAATTATTAATATAAAATCACATAGGGCTTAACCATAAATACTCTTAAATTAAGAGCATTTATCTTAAGCCCTATAAAATAGACATCGACCAAAGTTAAGGATGCTTATAGTTAATAGCACCACTTGCTAGTATTATACTTCATATATGTTGCTGAAATCAATATATTATTTGAAAATAATATACTTTTTAAAGATAATAATTCTATTTTTGTATACAAAAATATCTAAATCGAATTTTAAAATTAGTCTCTAGAGAGAAGAGAGGTGAATAGTTTATAATTTTTAGCACAATTGCATTATTGGTTACTTTATAAATGTTTTTTGTTAAAAAACATTTTAGTTGAGATATTAAAAGAGGTTTGGGTATTATATAATTTAATATATTTAAATAATTTTAAAATGGATGAAATTTAAAACTTGTTTTAGAGATTATTTCGTTTTGAGCATGAAGTTTGTTTTTCTTTTTATAAAATTATTAAAAGGTTGTCATAATAATGAAAATATATGAAAATTCGATTTCTCTTTTTTTAAATTTTTATCCTATTTGTTTTTTCTTTAGATTAGTATAATGATAAAAGGTATGAAAGTGATAATATTATCACTTTTGTTTTTATTAATTTTCAATGTGTTTATTTTTTCTAGTGAATACTCTGAAGAAGTTGTTATTATAAATGAAAGTAATGGATCTAATTTAGGTATAATTCTTACATCAAATACTAAATTTGGATCCTTTGTTTTATGATATTATCATATGGGAAACATAGATTTACATTTTAATATACAAATTATAAATAGTTCAGAGATTATACTTAAAAAGATATATATATTAATGGGATTTCTATGATGGAGTATCCAATTAATACTTACTTTATTGATGGAATTAATCATTTTAATTTTGGTATGGATATATTTTTTGAAGGTGAAAAAGTAAATATACTAAGAAAGTTGGCAGAAACAAATGGAATTGATGTATATATTGAATGTTTCGATGAGATAAATAACGTGAAAAAGAAATATTCTTTCAAGGTAAGTAGGGGAAACAGCATGCATTTTTATAGTGTATTTGATATGATTTTTCATCAATGGATGGATTATTAATGAGTAGAATTTTATTTTACGAATGATTGTTAATCTGTTTTTTTAGTTTTTTTAAAAAAAAAGAAACCAATGTTATTTATAATAAAATTATTAAAAAATCAAAAGATATAGCCTTTACTGATGAGACTTGTACATCTTTTTTAAAGATGGCAATTTGAAAGAGCTAGTTTTTATAAAATTGGAGTTTATGGATACCAAGCTTGAGCATGAAAAGAATATGAATATGACAGGTTATCTGATAGATGCTTATAGAGAGCTATTAATTCCGGCTACAAGTTTGATTTTATAGTTCATGATAATAAAATTCTAGGTTTTAAAAGTGTAATTTTTGAAGGATTTGAAGATGCTCAAGTTTCAAGGCAGAAAATAATTTGCCAAGCGAGAAATGGCAACAATTAAAGGATTTTAACATTGGAGATCCAAATATTAATGAAAAATTTTTTCATTAATATTTCCTTTTACTGTAAAAAATACCTTGTGCGTTACCTTTTTCTAAAAGGTTTTTAATAAAATCAAAAAATTAAAACTATTAAAGATTGTTTTAATTTCTAATGAAGACAAAGAATATAAAATAGATATAGAAAATTTTTTATTAAAATATAATTTTTAATTTGAAATGAATTTTTTTAAAAATAGCATGTTGCTGGTTAAGATTGAAACGTTTTTATAAAATTTTCTTTCTATATAATAGAAGTGTAAAATTTTTAAATTAAGATATAAGGTGTTTTAAAAAATAAATTTATTTATTTTTTTTTATCAATTCTTTAAACTTAGGCATTTTTTCTTTGATTTCTTTTTTTATTTCTATTTTGTATTTTTCGTTTTTTTTAAACAAGACTAAACTAAGTGTTAAATATTTCAAGAAATCTTCTGGAATCATCATTATGTTTCCTATTCTGATATAACATTCGAAAACCTCTAGTTTATATCTTAAATGGCTTTTTGTTATTTTATAATCAAATTTGTTTTTAAGGATTTCTTGAGCTTCAGAAACTTTGTAAAATAAATATCCTTCTATCATTCTCATGAAATAAATATAGGTTAATTCATTAATAAAAAAAAGTTCAATATACACCATATATATTTATATGGTGTATATTGTAAGGTGCAAATTTTATGGTTTTAATAGTTTTTCCATTTCTCTCCATTTTGGAAAAGCTATTAATTTTATTTAGGCGCCCATTTTTAATGGTGCCTATGTTTTTAACAATTATTAAGTACAAGCTTTGTTCTATGTGCAATTTTCATATCAAGCTTTAGATTTATTTATCCCTTGGAATGCCTTAAAGCATAAGTTTCAAATTTTGGTTTTAATGTGAGTAATAAAACTGAAAGTAAATTTTGTTAAGTCAAGGTATTTTTTAAATGAAAATCTAGGTTTTTCTTTAAATTTAAAATTTTAATCGATGAAAGCAGTTTTTTACATATCTTTTAGTGATTTTTCTATTGAATCTTTAAGACTTTCTAATGTGCGGTTTAGCTTTTCTAAGCTATTGTTAAAATTTCCACTCTTTTCTATTATAAATTGGCCTAAATATTTTTAATTATTATTTCATAAAGTTGTTCAGTAGACTAAACATTTTTAATTACTACTCATGAAGTTGTAAAGCGTTCTAACTATGTTGTTCGCACTATTTAAATTTTAATTTTTTTAATAAAATTTTTGCAAAAAAAGTGGGACTTAACCAAACTCTCTTTAAAAAGAATCTTGTTAAATACCTACTATATTATTATTTTTTGAAAATTGAAATAATAGGTAGTTACACTGAAATAAGTTCAAATAACTACGCTGTTTGTAGCATAGACTAACTTATCATTAAAATCAATTTTAATGATAAGTTGAATAAGGTAATCTTTTTAGTGAATTATAGAATCTGCTTAAGGATCAAAAAAAGGAATTCGAAAATATAATAAATAAGTCCAATACTAAATGAGTTATATTAAGAGTAATTTAGAAGCATTGGAAAAATCTTTAAGAAAAAGAACGACTTCTTTTTGAATAAAAATGATAATTTTAAAAAATTTACGAAGCTGTAAATCGTGTAATTGATTAAAATGATTGGATAAATTGTAATGTTTTATTGAATGATCGTTCTTATAGAGCCTAAAAATCTATTATGGTAAGAAACAAGAAGCTATTTATATAATTTTAAATTTTAAAATAGCAGTTCAAGGGTACCCTTTATATAAGGTAAATATAATTTTTTTGTACTAAATAGAGATATTTTGTTTGTTACTTTATAGAAATGGCGATGTATTTCGTTATATAACTAAGAATCTATATAGATTCTTATAGGAGAAGATATTAAAAAAAATATTTTATTAATAAATATGGTAATGCTAATAAAATTTAGAAATACAGAATGTAGCTTAACAGTAATTAAAAGAAATATTTTTCAAGAGTGTTTAAATGTGTAAGATTTTTGTATAACAAAATGTTAAGTTGTAAGAAAGATTATTATGAAAAGAGCAAGAAAAAGCCTTAGTATTTAATCCCAAGTAGGTATTTGATAAATTAAAATTGTAATAATTTTACTTCTTTTAATAAAAAAGTTTATTAACTTCTGGTGGTAATCTGACTTAAAATGCCTTATGATTAATTATCATAAGGATTAACTTTAAAGGAGAGGAAAAAACATGAAAGTTAAAAACAAATATTTAGCTTTGGGATTGCTTTTTGGTTTTATCAGTTGTGATTTATCCATGAGAAATGAAATGAAAGAGCAATCTCTTGGTTTACTTGACGATAAGAATTCTATTTTAGATACTAATGAGGAATATATTAAAAAAATCTTAATGAAAGGCAAAAATGGAGTTGATGAAAATAAATACAAATACAAAGACGGTAAAGGTGGCAACAAAGAAACATCTACTTATCCTGTAAAAAGAGAGTCTACTAATAATAGTAATAATAGTAATTTATTGCAAAAAACTGCAATGTCAGAAGAAAATAACTTAAATTCCAAGTTATTGGTAGAACAATCCAAAGAACCTAGAAAAGAAAAAATACAAAAGCAACGAGATGATCATGAAGGAATAACTCTTGGGGGAAGTTTAAATTTCTCTTCTCTTAAAGGTGAAAGTGGTGAATTGAAGGAAACTATTGAAAGCAATGAAATTGATTTCACCATCGATTCTGATTTAGGATTGAATAGTGGCTCAATTCCTATTTCATCAATGCATGAAATAGAGGAAGAGGATCATTATAATTGGAGTGATTATAATGATTATTACAAGCATTATTATGGTTATGACGATTATTATGAGGAAATGAAATTAAGCAATCGATATGAATCTTATCTAAAAAGTGTTGAATATAATGTAAACTTAGCAATTAAAACAATTAATGAGATATATAATGATTATACATTATTTTCAACAAAGCAAACCCAAAGGTATTCTACACGCCTCGACAGCGCTACTAAAGCTAAAGCTGAAGAAGAGGTTAAAAGGTTTACAAAAGAAGATCTTATACACAACCTTAAAAATTTGTTATATTATATTCAAGTAAGTGTAAAAACTTCACAAAATTTTATATACATAAGAGAAATAGATGCAAGAAACAGATTGGCTAAAATTGAAAACGAAATAAAAAATTTAATTTCAAAGGTCGAAAAACAATCTCATCCATACGAAGCATATAAGGAAACCCCAACTATAGTTCTATTAGTTAGAGATTCTCTTAAAGAAGTGCAAACTGCCATTGATAAAAATGGTGTTTGGTACTAATTTTTAAAAAATAACAAAGAATACTTCACCTATAATTTCTATGATATTTAGGTGGAGATTGATTTGTTTGAGATTTTATGCAGAATAACTATTATTGGTTGAATTATTATCCATTAAATAATTCTTCAATGTTTTCACATTGTTCGATTTTAAAGGCTGTTTTAGATCTTGCTTTTAACCTCTGAAAAAGAAATTAAAAGCAAGATCTAAATTTGAATTGCTTACTAAACTTTTTGAAAATAAAAAAGATATTTTACTGGAGTTGGTATCTAAATATGAAAATCAAGAAAAATTTTTCTTGATTTTCATAGGAAGCTTATGCTATCCCTAGCTTAGGAGGCAATTTTATACCTCTTTTATTAAGTAACTTTTTTTAAACGAAAGTTGAAATCCGTTTGTTTCAATATCAAAGTTGGTTTCAAAACTTGCAAGTGAAATGCCAAGTTTTTTTCTAAGATTTGCATTGTATCTATTTGCAAATGTAAATGGAATAATAAGCAAGGGGTTATATAGGGTGCAATAGTTGCGATGCTCTCTATTTCTACTAGTGGTTAATCCAAGACTATTTAATATCCCCTTATCCCCGCCCTTTTTTTAGGTGTGTGTGTGTTGGGGGGGGGAGCAGTGCTGATACTATGCTAGAGACTCTTTGGTCGTTATCACACTAATTATTTGCTTCGATTAAAGCCAAAGCCTCTTTTTTTTTTAAAAAAAAAGGAACTAAGATAGTGCTTAAGAATTTTTAACCAATGATATTGTTTGCTGTGTAACAGGGGACTAGCGTGATGGTGCATCTCTCTAATTATTAAAGATTGCCTTCAGTGTTGACAACAAATATTACTGAAGAGCACATATACAAAGATTTCATTCGGGTGGGAATGGAGCAGCTAATAGCTCGAGATTTGTCAAGAAGGTATCATCACAATGGGCTTGCGTATAAAGATTTAGAAAATTTAGAAAAACAATTCGGTTTAAGTTTGATAATCTTGTTTTTGAGATCTCTTTTGTAGAGAAGAATTTGCAAAAAAGGGTATATCTAATTTAGACGCTAAGATAGATTCTGTAGAAAGGAATTTAAATACCCAAAATATATAATTTGGTACAAGATTTAAAAGAAGAATCTTGACGAAAAGCTAGAAATTATAAAGAATATTTACCAACAATTAATTAAATTTTAGATATAATTTGCTTTTGCAATTTATTAATATTTTTTTAAATTCCTATATGTTTTAGGCAGCTAGCATTAATGTATCGTTTTAGAGTATGTAAATTTTTGCAAGGTTTCTTTTCAGTAAAAAAATTTGAAATTAGATTCATAATAGTAAATTTGGTTCCAGTAGTGCTGTTTAGATAATGATTTAGATTGCCTTGATTGAGTTTTAGAGGTTCAAGTGACTTAATGTAATTAAGTTTTTGCTATAAATTTAATATACAAGGTGTGTTGACTAGAAAGATGTTTTGTGAGTTAGAGTTGTATTTTATTTCATTTAGTGTTTCTTTGATTTTGCAATCAAAGAGTAAGCAATTTTTAGTTGTTTAGTAGTAATTTCAATACCAAATATATTGTTTGCCACATAATTAATTCTAAGTGCATTAATAGATGCTAGTCTATCTTTGTCTAGATTTTCAATACATCTGGAAATTTCATTAGAGCAAATTATAGAATATGTTTGAATTTGTAAACCGTTATCCAATTTATAAGAAAGTATATCGGATTTGAAATTGTAAAGAGTTTCGATATTTTGATTTTTTAGATGAATTAATGGCATTCTAGAAGCCACAATGATTCCTAGTAATTGTTGGTGGTTAGTGCTGGAAGAATTGATAAGATGTTTGCTAATTAGAATGAATTTGTCGGATTTATTCTATAAAAACTTTTCTGTTTAGCAGATTTGCCTTTAAAAAATAAGTTGAATA
>NZ_FMTE01000033.1 GCF_900099615.1 Borreliella japonica
AAAGAGAGAATGAATAACCACTACAATAAAATATTATTTAGTATGTTTACAGATTTAGAAAAACAGATATATGAATTTTATGGGAAAAAATACCCAGAACAAGGACCGTTAACAAAATGGATACTAAAAAACCTAAAATAATAACAATTGCGTCAATTAAGGGCGGTGTTGGCAAAAGCACAAGTGTGCTATTTTATAGCAATATATTAGCCAAAGAAAAATATAAAGTGTTGATAATTGATAGTGATCCACAAGCTAGTATAACTAGTTATTTTTTATTCAAATTAAAAGAACAAAATGTGGATGTTGAAAATTACAATCTTTATGAAGTCTTTAAACAAAGGAAATATATAGAAAATTGCATTTTTACAGTGTCTAATTGTCTAGACATAATTCCCAGTTCACTAGAATTATCTGTTTTTAATTCGGAAAGTATACCATTACAAGATAATCTTTTAGAAAAAAGACTTTTGGCTATTAAATCTAAATACGATTATATAATAATTGATACAAACCCTAGTCTAGGACATCTTTTAAACAATGCTTTAGTAATTACTAATTATTTAATAATACCCATTAATTCTGATCTATGGGCAGTTGAAAGTATAGATCTAATACTAGATGCAATAAATAAAGTTTATAGAAATGACATTACCCCTTACTTTTTAGTTACGGGAGCTTTAGAAAGACAAAACATTGACAAGGAAATAATATTAAACTTAGAGAATAGATATAAAGAATATCTAATAGGAGTTATTCCTAAAAGAGATGACATTAAAAAAGCGCTATTTTATAGAAAAGAATTTTCTTCAAAAACAGATTATTATCAAGAATATAAAAAATCTTTGAATAAAATATTAAAAATAAAATAACAAATAAAATTTATCCAGTAATGGACAAATAAGGAGGTTTGATGAGTATTAAAAATAAAATGATAATAACCAAAAGAGTAGAGATAAAGGAAAATATTTCAAAAATGGAGTCATTAGAAGAGATTCATAAAGAGGAATATTTGAGATTAAAAGATAAATTAAAAACTCTAACAACAGATGACATTTATAATAAAATAGAAACAGCAAAAATATTGAATACAATTAATCAAAAAAAATTGTATATCTTGGATGGATATAAAAATTTTTATAGTTTTTTAGCTGGTTTTAAAATAGCTAAATCTCAAGCATATAAGTATATAAAAATAGTATCGGGTGTAGAAAAAGGTATTATTGACTATAATTTTATTGCTAGTAATGGTATTGAAAAAACAATTAAGCAATTAGAAAGTAGTAATATTATTAAGAAATCTAATCAAAACCCGATAAAACCGTTAAGATTTCAACTTAAAAAGCAAGAAAGTTATGATTTTTATAAAAGCAATGCTAAATTTACAGGATTTTTGTTAGATAAATTATTTAGTGATGAAAAAGAAATAATTAAAAGAATTATGAAAGAATATAAACAATTAAAAGGATAATACAGAGATTTTATGAACAATTTAGCGTACAGAACATACAATATAGAAAGTATAAAAAATGAGTTTTTAAACATAGGGTTTAGCGAGGAGGCAATAGATTTTGTTTTTCTTCATAATGATAATTACA
>NZ_FMTE01000023.1 GCF_900099615.1 Borreliella japonica
ATATATGGTACAATAAAGTATATTAAGGATATATGTATGAGTAAAAAAAATAAAAAAGAATTATCTCTTAATAAGAGAATTGGAAATACCGTAAATATTGATAATTTATCGAATTTAGACACCAATAAAGATAAAAATTTAATGATTTATCAAGATTTAAAAGAGCAATTAAAAATGAGCTTAGACAATGAAATTGATACTAAAATTCAAAGAATGAAAATTCTATACGAAATTAAAACAAAAAAACTTTATAAATACGATGGCTTTAAAAGTTTTAATGTTTTTGTGAAGTCTTTTGTAGTTGCCAAAACCCAAGCTTATTTTTACTTAAAACTTTATGCAAAAGTTTTGGATGGTAGTTTGTCTATTAATAAGATTAAGGAATTGGGACTTGAAAATATAAAAAAGCATATGTTGAGAGAAAAATCATTAAATTTAAACAACAATATAAGTAAATTAGATAATAAGAATGTTTCTATTAGAATTTTCATGAAAGATAAAGAATTATATGAGTTTGTAAAACAAGATATAAAAAGAGTAAATTATATTTTAAAAGAACTTTTGCAGAATAAAAAAGACGTTTTATTAGATATTTTAAATAAATATAATAATGAAAAAAAGTAAACTGAAAGTAAATTTTGTTAAGCCAATGATATTATTTTAAATAAAAATCTAAGTTTTTCTTAAAATTTATTTTCTATTATTTAGCAATAAGCTTTTTGTATTGTAAATAGTAGCCGTTAGTTTAAAGGTGATGGCTAATAAACTACAATTTTTTATAATTTTATAATTTCATTAACAATGATGGCTTTTGTAAAGCTTAAGTTATGAATTATTTCAAAAAAAATATAAATAAGCAAGTTGTGGTTGTAATTATCAATTATAGTAAGATTCTTATATATAAATAGGCTCATATATAAATGATCTCATTTATAAGCGCAAAAGATAGCTACTTATAGCAGCTTTAGTTGCGTTTAGTTTTCTCTTTAGTTTTGATCGATCGGCCACTAAGCGCACAAAAAATATTAAATTGAGTTTTTGCGGAAAGTGCATTATTATTGCTTAATAAGCATTGAAATTATGCGTATAAATGAAACTTGCTATTCACCCTTGATTGATAATATCTTGTGCTACAAGTACCACAAGATATTTATATAAGAGACAAGTAAATGAATTATAATAGTTTCTTTTCCAGAAAAGAAACAATGTTAAAATTAAAGTTAAGCGCGGTTGAATATTGTGTTGTAAATGATATGCGCCGGGTTATAGATCGTCTCCAAAATAATAACGTTTTGGAGTATCAACCCGATGGCTCTAATTTTTTATGGCCGCTATTTGATGATTATGATGAAAATGATTTTGACGAGTTTTTTACAAAATTGGGCCCCAATAGGGCTAAAGAGTTGATTAATCTATTTTGCAAATTGAAAATACGTGTAAGTAACAGTGTATTTGAAACAGAGGTTTTTTTCTTGTATATGTGTATCAAGGATACTTGTTCAGTAAATCTTTTGTATTTCGATGATGATGAACATAATTGTTTTGATGAGGATAATGAGCAAAATTGTTTTGATTTAGATACACCTACTTTCAGTGAGCTTTATAGGAAGATAAAGCGGTCTTTAGAGATAAAATTGAAAGATTTTAGTGTAAAACAATTTTAATTTTAATAAAGATATACTTATATAAATAAGCGCTATAATTAAATTTATATCCTTTTATAAAAAACCATAGTGATCACTAACCCTAGACCCAAATCTAAAAGTTTCTATAAGCCCTAATACATTATGTAAAAATAGTTTTAGGTTTTTAGTTCGCGCTAGCCACATTATTATGTATAATGTGCCTTAATTTTGGCATAACATGTTTGTATAGGGTAGTTAATTTTGTAATAGGCTAAAATACAGTCCTTATCTATAGTGTAGAATTTAGCTATAATTTTTATTTTTTGTAGTTTATTGAGTTTTTTTTCCATTATTGTTATTGTAGAAATAGCCAAATCAACTTTTTTAAGCTCCTCATTGTAGCATTGTAGGATATTTTCTGGAGTATATTGACTAAATTGGGTGTTCATTAGTTCTATTGTGAAGATAAGAATTTCTAATTCAATTTGCGATTTGTTGATTAATTGATTTTTCATAAATTATCTATGAATTTGATTTTGTTATCACCAGGTTTGATGTACGGGTTTTAGGTTTTTATGGGCGTTAGTCACATCATCATTCATAATGATCCTTAATTATGGTATAGCATTTTTCTAAAGGATAGTTAAGAGTATAATAAAGCTTAAATATATCGTTTTCTTTCTTATATTTGTTAGTTATAAGTTGTAATTCTTGTTCTAGTATATCAATATACTCTTGTACTTTGGTTGAATCAATTTCCATTTTATTAAGAGAGATAAATTCTTTGATACTGATATTTGTCATACTATTCAGATAGTATCTATTATAGTATCCAACACCACTGTAGCGGTCTATGTATTCTATTGTTGTAATACAAAGTATTAATCTATAATATGGCTTATTATGATAATTTTCATGGTTTGTTGTTTTGAAAAATTTTCTTTGCAGCATACCCCCCCCAAAAAAAATTTTAATACACAGTTGTTATAATAATTATATATCTTTTAATAAGATTATTACTTTTCAAGTGGTTGATGCAAGAATTTGCAATTCAAATTGAAGCAGCTTATTATTAAATAATCTAGCATAAATTTTTTTCGAATTTAGTATTATGATTATTAGTGTACCATAAAAGTTAGTGTTCTTTATAAAGTTAAAAATTGATAAATAACAGTTAAGCCAAATGGGTAA
>NZ_FMTE01000022.1 GCF_900099615.1 Borreliella japonica
ATTGTATTCTACACGGACGAGGGTCAAATTTTTGAACTTACCCCTTTTGTAGATATTTCAAGCATTGTATTAGAAGAAAAAATAGTAGACCCAAGCCTAAAAACGGCAGCAAGCAGTTTTAGCTTTAGTGTAAGCGGCCTATCAGAAGAATTTTTGAATTTCTTATTCTTCAGAAACGAAGACATTTTCGTAAAAGTAAATGATAAGAATAACCCCGTTTTTAGGGGAATTCTAGAAAAATTTTTCAGCAGAGATCTGTTCAATAGCACCAAAAGTGTATCATTCACAGTTAACGACTACTCTAGCCTACTAAAGATTGCATTCGAAAATCCAGTTCAATTCCCAATCAATTTTTCACCAGACTGGCTTTTTGTATACAATCCTTTGGCAAAAGAGCTCTCACTTGTTCACCTAATAATAGAAAAAACTAAACTAAAAGACCTTATTGATGATGATGCTAGCGAAGCAATACTTGACAAAGTCCCCGCTGTAATCATTGATTCTGGAGAAGATGTAGAAACTATATTGCAAGCCTTGTTGTATGAATTCGGATACGCATACACTTTCTCTTCAGTTGGCAAACTACAAATTCTTCCAATTTGGAAAAGCGAAGTTATTACTAAAGAAATTGAAATTTGTACTGTGGATGCTGAAAGTTATGTTATGTCAAAAAGTAGCTCCAGTAGCTACGATTCAACTAAAGTTGTTTGGAGAGAAGGCAAATTCCAAAGCAAAGAAGAAGCAATGTCCAAAAAACGACCACTGTACTCAGCCCCAATCAATGTTGCTGGTACCGATGGTGCACTGTACGTTGCAGTTCTTCAAAAAGGCGTAGTGTACCCCGACTTTGCAGACAAATTAGGAAGCAGCGTTTTTCAAGAATATGATCCTAGTTGGCTAGACACAGTTTACAAATGGGACTTCAAAAGGCGTGAAGTTTGGCACGATCATTATGCCATAAATGAACATTTAGCAATAATCTCAACTCATAACCTTGAAACAAGGTTTAGTGCCGACTCCTCCATCAAGCTTGAAAATAAAGAATATTTTCCAACAAAAGCTAAGCTTTGGTTTAGAAACACTTCTAGTAGTCAAGGCTCCAAATATATTTACCACTTTGATATCTACGGAGATGTTTTCTACACAATAGCTCAAAATGTACTCCAAACCGACAATGCTGATGATTTTTACTCTAAAAAGTTTGAATACACAACCAGGTTTATTTTTTCCGAAGAATCCGCAGTAAGACTTTTTGAATTCTTAACCAACCTACGAGTCAAAGGACACACTATTGTTAATTTTAGGTCAATGCAAAATCTAAATATAACCGATTTTGTCAAACTTAGACTTGATAATATTGGTATTGATCATTTTTTTCTTATACTTTCAAAAAAAATTACTAACTTTGATCTAGATATCAAGCTTTACGAATACGAAGGAATCACCTGGGGTGACTACACTCATTACGAATACCTTACAACTTCAACTAAAATATCAGTAAGCGACTACTTGTCTGGGGTCAACAAAGTTGTTATTGCACCGTTTAATTATGATGGCACTGAAACTTTCCAGTTCAAAGCTGACGGATTCAAAGACGAAGATACTCTAAACACCGCAATTGAATTTGCAAAACAAGCAGGACTTAACAAAATCAAACTCCTCAACGGAGATTTTTACATTTACGATCAAGTAAAACTAAACAATTTAGAAATCGAAGGCGATGACGAAGTTTTCATAAGAAGCACGGGTTTTTCTAAACATATTTTTGAATCAGAAAAATCATTCAAGCTTTCCGGGATTAGCATATGCCAGCAGCCATTAAGCGAACTTTACATTAACGGAGGCACTCTAAATCAAGAAGAATTGTCAATGTATCTAGAAGACAAAAGCTTTACACAGCCCGCTGTTGTAGTCTTCTGCTCTTCATATTCAGTAAAAGAAAATGCCAGATCATCAGTCTATGTTACAGATGCAAGCTTTGTGTACATCAAAAATGTCACATTTCGTTGTGCTCTAAACAATGCACTGCATTTGAAAAAAGTAAAAAAAATCCTGCTAGAAGATGTTGATTTTGACTCTGCAAACCAAGGTTTCGAAATCAGTGACGCTAAAAATATTACGCTCGTCAACACCAACATCAAAAGCAGCAAAAAAGAATCGGTTGCAAGCGGATACAACATTATGATCAGGGGAAGTTCTTTTGAAAACAACAACAATGCACTAAAACTTTCGAATTTCTCAAGCGTAAAAATACTAGATTCTCAGCTCAGTAAAAACAAAGGTACAGCACTTCACTTAGTTGACATTACTATCGCAAGACTAAACAATAATGTTTTTGTCGAAAACAAAGTCGGACTTGAAAATCATTCTTTTGACTTAATCATTCAAGACACTTTTTTGAAAAACACACTTGCTCTTGATCTATCAGATTCAAAAGGAAGAATAATTGATAGTAGCACTTATTCAGAAAATACTAAAGACAAACAGGAGGCCGCTTAAATGATAAGTGATGAAGACTTTGAAGAAATCAAAAAAAGACTTCAAGCCGACAACATCAAATTCCAATTTGGCGTTGGAACTATGGAAGAAGCAAAAAATTACGTTGGCAAACTTGGCGAACCCATTGTTGTCAAAGACAAAGAATTATTTGCCATTTGCAATGGCCAAGACACTACTAACAGAAAATATTACTCCCTAAATAAGAATACTAAACCCCCTATTGGTGAAAATCTAGAAGATTATCTAGAACATTTAGTTAACTGGTGCTTAGAAAACACTTACCCCGGATTCTTAACCACAGAATTCGCCAAAGAAGGCTCATTGTCAAGAAGCAAACTGATACAAGCTTTCGAGGATACTAAAAAATTTTGTATTCCAGATGGCAGAAGTCTTCCCAATGATTGTTTTGTAAAAGAAAAATTTGGAATATCTTCAGCACCCTATTTGTCGGGTAGATTTTTACGGCACTACGACCCTAGTGGCAGCACCGACTCTTCCGGCTCAAGAAGCCTGGGCGATACACAAAGTGACTCTTTTGAAAGACATCAGCATATAATTGACA
>NZ_FMTE01000027.1 GCF_900099615.1 Borreliella japonica
AAAGAGAGAATGAATAACCACTACAATAAAATATTATTTAGTATGTTTACAGATTTAGAAAAACAGATATATGAATTTTATGGGAAAAAATACCCCGAACAAGGACCACTAACAAAATGGATAATAAAAAACCTAAAATAATTACAATTGCATCAATCAAAGGCGGTGTTGGTAAAAGCATGTTGTCAATTATATTTTCATATATTTTAAGTGAGGCCAACAATAAAGTGTTAGTTGTAGATTTAGACCCTCAAAATAGTTTGACAAGTTATTTTTTACGATATATTAGTAACATTGAAATAAATAATATTTATTATCTATTAAAAAGAGATCAAACAGTGGATTTTAACGAATATATAAATCCAATAAATAATAATATGTATGTTATTCCGTCCCATCCCATTTTGTGTAAATTTGAAAAAGAAGATATTACTTATAAAGAACTTATGTTGGAATTTATTTTTGATAATAACTTACATTATTATAATTTTGATTATGTGATAATAGATACTCCACCTAGTTTAAGTTCTTTATTATTTAATGCTTTAAATATTACACATAAAGTTATAATACCTATTCAAACGGAAAGATGGTCTGTAGAGTCTTTACCAATATTAATGAATGAAATAAAAGAAGTTGAAATGATAAGAAAAAAAAATATTGACACGTCAATAGTAGAAAACCAATTTATGAAAAATAGAAATACATATAAAGATATCGAAAGTATTTTGCAGCCAAAATACAAAGATCTTATTAAGGGAAGAGTTCATTTTTATAATGCAATTAAGGTTTTTATAAACGAATTAAAAGAGCCGGACAATAAAGAAATTTATTATCAAGAAATGAAAAAAATATTAAACAATTTATTATAAAAAGTATGCCGGCATATTTATTACAAAGAAATAAAAACTAAGGCAGGAACTGCCTGAAGTTAAGCTTGTGGACCATGATCTAGCGGATGATCGTTCTTTTAGAACCTAAAAAGCTATCATGGGATGAAACAAGAAGCTATTTCTATAATCTTTGATTTAGAAATAGTAGTTCACTATAGTAAATTAAAACTTAGGAGGATTAAGTGTCAAAATTAAAAGTAAAAAAAATATTATTAAATAATAGAACAGATAGCATTAAAGAATTTGAAAATGACGAACTTGAATATAAAAGTTATAAAGATCAACTTCGTAGAATTACCATTGATGATATTGATAATAAAATTAAAACAATGAAAATATTATATAAAATAAGGGAAAAAAAACTTTATTTGATAGATGGTTATAAAAAATTTGAAGACTTTTTGTCAGAATTTATAATATCCAGAAGTCAGGCTTTTTTATATCTTAAAATTTATAGAAAAGTATTAGATGGAAGTGTATCAATAGGCGACATTAAAGAAAAAGGATTAAAGGGTGTATATAGAAACATATTAAACACAGAAATTAAAGAGGATAAATCAAGACAAAACCCAATAAAACCGTTAAGATTTCAACTTAAAAGTAAAGAGAGTTACGATTTTTATAAAACTAATTCTAAATTCACGGGGTTCTTATTAGACAAACTATTTAATAATGAAAAAGAAATAATTAAAAGAATTATGAAGGAATATAAACAATTAAAAGGATAATACGTAGATTTTATGAGTAATTTAGCGTACAGAACATATAACATAGAAAGTATAAAGAATGAATTTTTAAATAAAGGGTTTAGTGAGGAGGCAATAGATTTTGTTTTTCTTCACAATGATAATTACAACTTTGAAGTTTTAAAAGAGAAAATGAATTCTTTGGAACAACAAATAATTAATGTAGAAAAGAACTTTCAAAAAGATATATCTAGATTAGATACTAAAATAGATAGTGTAAAAAACGAACTTAATGCGAAAATAGATAGTGTAAAAAACGAACTTAATGCGAAAATAGATAGTTTAGATACTAAAATAGATAATGTAGAGAAGAGTTTAAACGCTAAAATAGATGGTGTAGAGAAGAGTTTAAACTCGAAAATAGATAGTGTGGAAAAGACCTTACAAAAGGATATATCTAGTTTAAAAAATGAACTTAATGCAAGTAATAGAACAATACAAGTAATGCTAATAGCGGGAATAACACTTGCTCCAATTATTTACTCTATATTCAATAAGTATTTCTTCAGTTGAAAATGAGTGAAATTTTTCAAAATATCAAGGTAGTATAAGCTTATTTTGTGAATAGAAATATTCTATTTTAGATCTGTTTTAAATTAGAACTTATTTGAAGTTTATAACAAAAGAATTTAAATAAGTTCTTTTGTTATAAAAAGACAAATTGATTTTAATTCTAAATTGGCAGCCAAACTTAACTTTTAAAAAACTTGACAAAAGTAGTTTTTGCTATATTATTGTCAGATAACGTTGATTGCATAAACACCAACGAAGGTTAATTATTTAGAATTTTCCAAAAATCATTAGTGGGAATTTATAGAATTTCTTTCGTAAGAGAT
>NZ_FMTE01000036.1 GCF_900099615.1 Borreliella japonica
TCTCGTTTTGGTAGAGGCACTTTGCTTGCAAAAAAACGAAATTTGTATTCACTCTCGGATTATTTGATACCGGCTAATCTTAGTGTAGTAAACATACCCGAAACAACTGATGTAATTTCAGAGTTCAACGAAACTGAATATTACTATGATGAATCTAGTGCAGAAGATAGCGAAGTTACAAATTTTGTTATGCAAAAAGATTTGACGTACATACCGGCATTTCTCAATGCTGCCTCTATTTTCAACTAACTAAAGGAATAAGAAAATGTTTGGAATGAAATTTTTCAAAAAACCTAAAAAAATAAAACTATTCCCAGCAAGCGAATACATATCTCACAAAGACCAATTACGACTTGCTCATCAAGTAGCCGAAATTTACGCAGGTTTTGCATCTTCCAGAGACATTGAGCACAAAATAGGTGATGGCCTTTCAAAGTTATTTGATAATAACTTTAGAGCTGTTATCAAAAAAATGGTATACACAGCAATCTTGTCTGGAGAAAGCAATTTTTACATAGTAGTTCCAGACTCCGATGATCCGAAAAAACCACTAAAAAAAGGATTCCCATGCCTTTGCTACAACTTCGGAGAAGTTCTTGATGAAGGCTCTTATTTTCTAAAAAATATACATGAAAGTAGAATCATCAGTATGAAGTCATCTTTTCTAAATTTCGAGGCTCTAAAAAAAAGCAGCAATATTATGGATACACTACTCAACGAAACAATGGGATTTTTGAAAGTTAATAATTTTACTTTTCTAAAATCAGCAACACTGCCATCAGTCAAGGACATGACCGCATACGACCTGGCTGAAGTAAAAAAAAATATTGAGGGGGTTCTCGACAGTAACCACAAAATGATGATACTCGGGAGAGAAGATGATATTGCTAATGTTACAAGATCTGTAAGTCCACTAAGAGATGCTTTTGAAATCATTGTATCAGACGTAACACTCCATTCTGGAATTCCAAAAGAAATACTATACCCAGTCTCGCCATCTGGAGAAGGCAGTGTTGGCAACTACGATATTTTTTACCTAAACATTGAGCAAATATGCAAACTAATGGTAACACCATTCATTAATGCGGTGCTTTTCAAGTTTGGACTACAATCCAACTGGTGCTACAAACCAGTCAAGCCAATTAGCCAAAAAGAACAAGCTGAAATTGATGAAAAACACGCAAAAACTTTAGCAACTTACGTAGAACTTTTAAGTAAAGCTAAGGAGATGGAAAATGATGATTTGTATCTAAAAATACAAAATGAACTTAACCAATATTTACAAATTTAATTTAGGAAAAAATCTTGCTAAAGGAGGTTATATGCAAGAATCATTAAGTGAAGATACTGCTACAATTTCTGAATCTTTGCCTAAAAACGACAAAGAACAAGTAACAATATCTTCAGAAGAATACGAAAAATTAGTGTCTGATTCAAAAAAATTGTCGGGCATGATTTCACGAGAAGATTTTGAAAGACGCCTTGCTGAGGCTGAAAGCAACTTTA
>NZ_FMTE01000028.1 GCF_900099615.1 Borreliella japonica
CAAAAGTTTTATTGCTCAAGATATTTTCAATTAAACTAATTACGCCTGCAATGTCACTAAATTCTATATTTAAAGATTTATCAAAAGATAATGAATAAAGTTTAATTAAAGAAAATATTATTCTTAAATTATCTGTATTTTCACTTTTCTCATATTCCTGGTATATCTTTTTAGATTTTTCTATATTTTCTTTAGTATTATCGTTAATACCTTTAATTTTTTGATAGCTATTTTCTAAAATAGTTGTAATTTCTTTAATTCTTTTTTTAAATAACGAAAATCCACTTTCAAATTTCTTTTTTGTAATATCAAAAAATTCATCTTTAGTATATCCTAGCAGGGCATTTCCTACTTTTATATGATGCTCAATAAAGCTTAGTGGTGTTCCAAAAATAAAGGTGTTAATCCATAAACTTAGCATAGTAATTTCAACCGAAATAGGATTAATATCAACCCCATAAATACACTTCTTTAGTAGCATCCTTTTAAGTACCAATTCTTTACTTATACTATCCCGAACATCATATTCTTCACTTTCTTTGAGGATAGCTCTATATTCTTTATCAAGCTCTTTTTTTACATCTTCAAATTTATCTAGCTCATACCATACTTTTTCTGTTAAGTAATCTAGACAAGAAATTAAAAAATGACCTGATCCACAAGAATTGTCAATGATTTTTATGTCTAAAGGAGACTTGGTTTTAAGTTGTTCTTCAATTGATGATGTAACCATAAAATCAGTTAAATCATCTGGAGTATAATATGCTCCACTTTTTTTTCTATCAAGGGATCTAGATGTAAGATAAATGTTATTTTTAAGATATGTAGCAACTTTGTTTACTTTTTTGTTTTTAAGCTCTTCTTCAGTGCGAATTAGATAAACGCCGTCTTCGACAATGCGATGAACAGTAGTATCTGCAATTCTTAGGTCATATTCAAGTAAAGTTTCGTATAATTCTCCAAAACTTTTAGGATCTAGCTTTGAATATTTTACAAATTTTTCATCTTTAATATTTTTTTCTTCAAAGAAAAGTATTTTAACTAGTATTTCTTCAAGTTCACCAATACTTAGTAAATTTTCATTATTTAAATATTTAACCTTATCTTCTGCAAATAATCCCCCGTTAAATACAGGAAATTTTATTGCATCACTTCCTTTATCAAGTAAATTGAAAATTGTTATTATTTTTTTATATCCTAATTTTTTTTTTGTATTTTCATCATAAAAAAAATATCTAAAAGATATAGAAGATCTATATAGTTTGTTTTCTTCTAATATTTTCTTAAATATGTCGTTATCTTCAATGTATGCAATAAAAAATATTCTTAAAATAAAAATAATTGATTCTTCAAGTATGCTAGCTAAAATATTTTGAGTAATTTCTTTGTCCGATATTTTAAATTCTTTGTCATATATATTTTTTGCAATTTTAAATACTATAGAGTCGTCAGGTTTCTCATAAAGTATCTCCCTTAGAGTTTTTTGAATTATTTCTTTTTCTTTAGCTATTTGTTCTTTTTCAACTTCTATTACATTACTTCTTTTTAAGTATCTTTCTTTTCTTATAAGGTAACTGAATAAAACAAACCATTCTTGTTCTTTGTATTCTTCTTTTTCTTCAATTTTAGAAAAATTAAATTCAATATATCTTTTTTCTCCATAAAGTACTTTTGATTTGTCATATAATCTCCATGCCTCTCCATTTGAAAGTATTCCATAATGTTTTTGATATTGATTTAGATATCTATATAGCTGATCTTCTGCTTCTTTTACGTTGTCTTTGTTATCAAAATTAAATGATGGACGTTTAACTTCTGCTATAAGTAAGATATCTTCGGTTGGAATGGGTTCATTATTTTTTTTAGCTTCTTTTAATTTTTTATTAAAATCAACCTTGTTTTTATCATTTTCAAAAAGTAGTATATCTACTCTAGACTTCACTCCTTCTATTTGCCCACCTTTTTGTTGTTCCACTGAATAATTTAGTTCTTCAAATATAGATTTTAGCAAATACTCTATATTTGCTTCTGTTGAATTATCATCTATTGAAGAAAGTTTATTTTTTACAAAAATAAAAAAGGTTTTTAGCTTATTAACATTTTCTTTTTTTATAAGGTCTTTTGCTAGTTCTTTATAAAGAGATATATTTGGATCATTTGTTTTTACAATGTCATTAGCTTTCATTTATATCTAAAACTATCTAGAAATTCATTGTTATTGTTTTTCTAAATTTTGTTTTGAACTTTCTAAATCTTTATCACTTGTATAATTCTTGCAAGAACTTACTAATACAAAAATAACACAAATAATAAATAAATATTTTTTTATTTATTTATTATCATCTTTTAGATTTTAAAAATATATCAAAACCCCAAATTTACAATTTTTATAGCTTTAAATAAAGATAGAAAATTTGATATATTCTTAACAACATAATGAATCAAT
>NZ_FMTE01000032.1 GCF_900099615.1 Borreliella japonica
TCTTAGGTTTTGAACCCAGCTTTAGTGAACTATTATTTCTAAATCAAAGATTATAAAATTAGTAGTTCACTTTTATTGTTATTTTTAGTATCTAAACACTCAATTGCTACTGAAATGTAATATTATATCATCAGTATCTTTTTCTACTACTACATTTTTAATAATTTCATTGTTTTTAATATTCACATGTAGCTTAATGACGATTCTGTAAAAATGCTTTACTTAGTGAAAAAAAGGCTATCACAAGTCCATCGATAGTACATGTTGATACAGTAGCAAAAATGAAAGAATTGACGGAATATATTCCGAAAAGCGCTTTAATACTAATTCAGAAATTTAGTCCGGGCCCGATAACATACGTACTGAAAAAATCAATGAAAATATCCAAATTTGTAAATGGAAATTTAAACACAGTAGCAATAAGAATACCCTCGAATAAATTGGCTTTAAAGCTGCTTCGGGCTATCT
Source organism: Borreliella japonica (assembly GCF_900099615.1). Classification (GTDB taxonomy): domain Bacteria; phylum Spirochaetota; class Spirochaetia; order Borreliales; family Borreliaceae; genus Borreliella; species Borreliella japonica. The sequence continues at coordinate 469 of NZ_FMTE01000032.1, forward strand.
AAAGTGCCTATAGCAACTCTATCTGCAAATATATTAAAAAGGCTTTGTGCAACAAACTTTAGTATGGCTTATAGAGAATTTAATAGACTTGTTCAAGCGATAGTAAAAGCAAACGAAAAAAAAGACTCTAATATTGGTATTGAGTCTACGATTATCAGTTTTGATCTAAAAGATAACGTAATAATATTAAGACCGGGGGCAATTACAAAAAAAATGCTTCAAGAAGCGCTTAAAGGCAAATATACGGTCAATTACGCAACAACAGAAATAGATTTTTAGTAGGAAAATCTAAACCAATAATCCCCGTCTATTTATTTAAAAGTCAAGACAATATAAGAAAATATTTAAATAAAGATACAAAAATACTTATAACAAAAGATACTCTAAAATCTTATTTGTTTAGTTTTTTGTGGGATAAAAAAAATATTACAATATTTCACAGTCTTGACGAGTACACGCAAAATCTTTATAAAGAATTGGCTAGTTCTGAAAACAAATACAAACAAATTTTACTTGAATTTGTAAACGATTATGAACTAGGGACTGCAATAAACGACAGAATTAAGAAAATAAGTTTAAATAAATTTATTTGAACTTATTTTTTTGGCATTTTGCAGCTTTTAAATCTTATTTTTTTTGGATTATGGCTCATTTTTTCCATATTAAATTCTCATATAGCTTTTTTGCAAAATTCTTTTATGTTTGAAATTTTTTTTTCTTTTTTTATTATTTCCAATAATTCATGATAATAGGTATTAAATACTTTATCATATTCTAATTTCTTTTTGCTATTTAAATAAGTTTTTATAATTGGCTTTAGAAATTCACTATTTAGCATTTAAAAATTTAATTAAATGTTTTTATTTTTACAATATTGTCATATATTTTATTATTAATATGAAATACTTAATGCAAACTAATAACATAGTTAAATTGTTTTTTATATTATTCATAATGTCTTGTGAGCTATATTATGTACATGTAATAGATAAGACACTAACAAATTCACCTAATCACATAGTAGATAAAAAAAAATAAATTTCATGCTTAGAGGAGTTTCGGATCTTAACAATAAGGCCGATGAATTTGTTTTCAAACAGTTCAAAAAAAAAA
>NZ_FMTE01000029.1 GCF_900099615.1 Borreliella japonica
AAGAAGAATTTAAAATAGAAATTAAAGTATAGGAGAGGATAATTATGAAGAAAAAAATGGTTATTATTTGTGCTGTTTTTGCAGTGATAATTTCTTGTAAAAATTATGCAGGTGGTGAAGATTTAAAACAAAATTTAGAGGAACAAGTTAAGGAAATTAAACAAGGTGTAGAAATAGAAAGAAAAATTAAACAAGGTATAGAAAAACAAGTTGAGGGATTTTTAGAAAAAAAAGAAGGAATTATTTCAGATGATGAAATAGCAAAAAAATTAAAAGAAGAAGAAGAATTAAAGGAGAAAAAAGAAAATAAACAAGAAGATGAAGAAGAATTAATGCGGGGTGATGAGCCTAATAGCCATATCAGTGAACCGGCATTAAAAACAACACGAGGTAGTGGTGGTCAACAAAAAGAAGAACAACAACAAGAAGAAAAAGAAGAACAGGCAAAAGCTAAAGCAGAACAAGAAAGAAAAGAGAAAGAAGAACAAGAAGAAAAGCAAGTTAAAAGCAAAATCAAAACACTTACAAAAAAAATAGACGAGATAAATAGAGATATCGATTCTATTAAGCATAAAAGTTGGTTTGTGGAGGATGAAAAAAGACTAGAAGTAAAGGCAACAGAAGTTAGAGATAAAGTTACGGGGCCTATATATGACCACTTTACTGATGATACTAATCAAGCCATATACTATACTTGGGGTTTAGACGAAGAAGAAGATTCAGAATTGGCAAAGTTATTGAAAAAATTAGGTGAGACTAGACACAGTTTAAGAAATAAATTAAATGAGGGGAATAAGGCATATATACTTGATGGAAAGAGTAAAGAACCTAATTTAAAAGAAAATGTAAAGGTTGACGAAATTGAATCAGACTTAGGGAAACTAAAATCAGAATTAGAAGAAGTTAAAAACTATCTTGAAAACGAATCTAATTTTGAAACAATTAAAGAGTATGTCTCTAGCAGTGATGATAAATAGTTTGAAATGTAATTTGCATTTAAGCATAAATTATAAAAAACAAGACTAACAACTAGTCTTGTTTTTTTTGTTCAAATTTATATCTTTTAATGCTTTTTTAATTTTTATTGGTTTTTGTATCATCCTCTTCTTTTTTTATGCTATTATTTTCTTTAATAAAATATTTTTTATATTTAGTATGTAATTTTTTATGATTTTCAAGATTAAATGTTATTGGATCTTTAAAAATTTCAAAAGCTATTTTAAGGGTTTTAGAAGTTAGTAGTTTTTTTGAAAAATCTTCTGATTTGGATGGAGGAATCATAAAACTAGCAAAAATATAATTATCATTATATAAATTAGCCGCTGAATAACATACTATATTCCCCTGTTTAATTTGTTCAGGAGTAAGTCTACATTCAGTTATTCCAATTGTTAGTTCAGATTCTTTTTCATTATCAAAAATATATTTGATTTTAATTTTATTTTTACTTTTTATATCATGTATATCAAAAAAACCAATATTGTGTTTAGTAGCAATATCATTGAAATTAAAATAATAGTAACTTCCTAGGCCGCTATTTACAAAATTCATAAGTGCATGATTTTTATTTTGCCAATTTTCTGGTCTTTCTTCTGATTTTGTTGCAATCCAGGAGTATTTTTCATTATTTTCCTTTCCATTTGTAAAAAATTTACTATCTCCTAATACTTCTTCATTATTATTCTTATTATTATTTGATTTGCAGCTTAGAATACTTATAAATAAAAATAAGAATACTACAAATTTTGTTTTATTAGTCATTTTAAATCCTTTTTTAAAGTTTCTTTATTAATATTCTTATGAAATCAATAAAGGTTATAATTTCTATTATTGCCAACAAAGGCATAGCAATTATGAATCCAAATCCCAAGGTAAAAATATAAAGTAAAATAGAGAAAATGGTTATACATAAAAACGTAGAACCTGTTCCCGTTTTCCCCACATAAAATCTATGAGCCCCTAAATAACCCAAAAATAAGCATAATAACCCCGCCACTAATCTATTATAAGATTTTTTAACTTGTTTGTTTTTAACTCCGCAAGCAATACAAATTTCAGCTTCTTTTTTAATTGGTTTGCCACAAGAATGACAATATATTTCATTCAAAGCTTTTGACATGATTTACGCTCCTTTTAAAAATAAAACATATCTATCTAAAAGCATTTAAGATAAATAAGTTGTATTTTTATGTATTTAAATTTAATAAACATTGTAAATATAGATCAGTAGTTAATAGGTATAAAGCAGTTATCAGTTTATGTTAATAATTTATTAAATTGCTTTACTATTTAGAGTAACAATTTGTTAATTTTGTTACTTTAGAGAAATTTTTTGAAAAAAGTTAAA
>NZ_FMTE01000039.1 GCF_900099615.1 Borreliella japonica
CAAAGCAATAGCTACATGAAGCAAAGTTTGTAGATTATGTTTTGGTGAATCAACGTTATTAAAGAATCTAAAAGGATGTCATGCGATAATTAATAAGCCATTTCTATAATCTTTTATTTAGAAATGCTAGGTCACATCTACTTAATAAGAATCAAATTTTTAGTTAATTTATGCTTTTTAAATTTTCATTTTTTCTATTTGCTATAAACTTATTGGTTTAGACGCTGAGTGTTTTTAGCAAAAAAAGAAGTCCCTACCCCTAATCTTATTTGGAGAGGATTAATAGGGGTGTTGGGGACTGTTGGTAGATCGTTTTCTACCTTATATATATAATATTTTATTTTTTTAATTTTGTAAATATTATTTAATAATAATAAATAATATTTATATTTTTAAGCAAAATGCTAAATATTAGATTCTTTTCGAAGATTTCCTTTTAATTTTTTAGTTGTGCTTTTGGATTTAGTGATCTGTTGTTGTGATTGGCTTTCAATTTTACTGATGGCTTTTAAAAGCTTTATTTGTCCTTTATTGGGGGTTTTTTCTTCATATTTAATCTTTAAAGGGTTTAATTTTTGATTTATCGTTTGAATCTCTTTAATTTCTGATTCAGTTGGTTCATAATCTATCCATTTTTTATCTATCCAGCCTTTTTCCCATTCATAGTAGCTTTCATTGAAGTTGGTTCCGCTTTGTTCGTCGAAGTGTCTTGCTAGTGCGGCAATTATTTTTGTGCTGTACACAAGCATTTTTTTTGTTTCAGTTTTTGTAATAAATGTCTCGTAATCGTAATTTTCTCCGGATTGCATATTAACAATGTCAACTATAAGTTTGAAAGTATTTATACAATTCATTGCAATATTTGTGGATGAAGAATTAGGATCACTAAGGGCTTTAATATTAAGTTCATATTTTTTCTTTAAACTTGTGGGAATTTTGAAAAAGTCGATTATAAAGCCATTTATTTTTGCTCGATAATTAGCTTCATATTGAGAGTTTCCAAAGAAAGTGCCTTTTATACCCCCAATTGTATATCCATTATAGTTTTTTGTTATTTCTTTTTGCATTTTGATCCTTTAATATATATTATTATAATTGATTACATTACAATATAATATGATATATTAATTAATAATTAATATCAATTAATATACATTACAAACAAAAAAAATGCTTGTAATTTTGTTTTTTTTCTAAATTGTTGTAGATTTTAACTTATCTTTAACCTTTAACCATTTATAAAAAGTCCTTAAGAAAGAAATTTCTTAGGACTTTTTATTAATAAGTAGATTTATTTTGACTTTGAATATACTTTTTGATGATATCAATATAGACTCTCC
>NZ_FMTE01000030.1 GCF_900099615.1 Borreliella japonica
TCTAAAAATAATTCAATACCACAACAAGTTGGCTCAGCTATTACTTATTTCAAAAGGTACGCTTTAGTGGGACATCTTAACATAAAAAGTGAAGTGGATACTGATGCAGCGCCTAATTACGATAATTATGAAAACGAAAATTCTACACCTAATAGACAAGTTAGTTTTGATCGCAATCAAGAACAAAAACAAGAGATTAATCACAATCAGAAAAAAGATATTAAGCAAGAACAAAAACAAGAGATTAATTACAATCAAAGAAAAGACAATAATTCTGAACAAAAGAATAACACTATCCAAAATCAGAAAAAAGATAGGTTTTATTACTACGGTATTTTTAAAGACGCTCTATCTAATATAAAAAATTGGGTAAATAGCTCTACAACAAAAGATAATATAAACTCAATTATTCAAAAAATAAGCTTTATTCAGAATATAGACCTCAACAATATTGATGATATCAAGAAAATTGAAGCCGATTTAATCTCGTATTTTGAGAAAAATAGTGATTTTAAGAGTATAAACTATTGGGCTGGGATTATAAAAGACTATTTCAAGAGAAATAATAGATTAAAGGATTTGCAAGATTTTGAAAAGTTTATGTCGTTTAAGCAACCTATTTATGGTGCTAGCCCGCTAATATTCTTTAGTGTCTTAAAAAAAGATAAACAATTTGATTATATATTTGCAGCATAGCAATATGTTTAAAGCCCCCAAATAAGGGGGCTAGTATATTATTAATTATTACAATTGATAGTTGCTTGATTTGTAAAATCATTTATATCCCCGCCGCTAAAGAATCCTTTAACCGTCTCTTTAAAAGTGTTTTTTCCTTGATCTGCTTGATCTCCAGTACAGCTTTCAAGTTCACTTTTTATATGATTAAGCGCGTCTTTTATTTTGTTTTCATCATGTTGTAAAAATCTGTCAAATTCTCCTTCACCAGTCAAGGCGGTTTTTAACCAATCAAGGTGTATTTTTTGATCGTCAGTCAGTTTTTCTTTAAGAAGGTTTTCTCTAGATTTTGGGATTTCTTGTTGTGGCTTTTTTAGGAGCTCTTTTTGTACTTCTTTTTGCCCCAAATCATATTTTTCCTTATTTTTTGCTTGTTGGGGCTCAATAGGTTTATTCTTGTTTTTAAAAGTGTCGTTATCATTAGCATTGCAGCTGTTTAGGATTAGTAAAAATAAACAAAATAATACATTGATAATTTTCATTTTTATTCTCCTTTTTTATCTCTAGTACAATATGTTGAGTAATAATAAGATTTATATTTATAAATATAGCGCTTATTTTTAAAAATATTTTTAATTTACAAGGATCAAAACAGAATGTTTAGAAATGAAAATTATATATTTTGAGGATTATTTGTAATTTCTATTTGAAAAACCTAGTAATTAATGATAGAACAACAGTTGTTATGCTAGATATAGCAATAGGGACTACTACTATTGCTGCAATAGTTATTATTCTGTTGCTTACCTTGAGTTTTTCTGATAATAATTGATTATTAGCTTCAATTTTTTCCGATAATAATTTATTGTTAATTTCCATTTTTTCTGATAATAATTGATTATTAGCTTCAATTTTTTCCGACAATAATTTATTGTTAATTTTCATCTTTTCTAATAATAATTGAGTATTAATTTGCATATCTTTTTTAAGGTCTTGTGCCAAATTGGATATCTTTTTATCAAGATTTTGTTCTAGATTAGATATTTCTTGTTTTAAATTCTTTTCTACAGTGTTAATTTTAGTATTTAAACCATCTATTTTGGCATTAAATTCATTCTTTATACCATCTATCTTGGTATCTAAATTCTTTTCTACGAAATCAATCTTGGTATCTAAATTTTTCTCTACACTATCAATCTTAGAAACAAGATTATCAAACTTTATCCCAAATTGTTTTTCTAAATTTTCTAAATCTCTATATGT
>NZ_FMTE01000031.1 GCF_900099615.1 Borreliella japonica
AGCCATAAAAAGATATGAAATTGAACTAACAAAAAATAAGAAGATTTTTTCAAATAAGCCTTGTTTTAAAGAAAAGCAAAACAAATTAAAAGAAACTTTAAACAATACTCAAAAAAAAATGGAAAAAAATGGATATAATCCAAAACAATTGGAAACAGAATTTAAAAAAGTATATGAAAACTACAAAAATAAGCCGCACTTTATTATTGAACATCAAAAATATAACGATTTACGCAAAATAACGCTCAAATTAGAAAAATCAATTGAATTGAAAAAAGAAAATCCACAAAAAAATTATGAAAACATAAGGACAAACATTTTCAATATCCTCATTGAGCGACTAAAAGAAAAGGCAAATATTGAATTTCTAAAGCCAATTGTAAAAACTTATCTGAATAACAAAAATAAAATAGAATACAAAAAAGCATTTGGCACATATTATTATGAACTATTAGAAATAATAGAAATTGAAAACAATTCTTTAAAGTTAAAAGAATTTAGCAAAAAGGTTGTGTAAAGATTAAACATGGAAACCGCAGTTGAACCTACAAAAAAAGGTAAATGCAAAGTTGAGTGCAAAAATAAAGAACGGTTTATTTTGATTCAAAAAGAAAATGGTAAAGCAATGTACCATACAAAAATAATGATGTGGGAAAAAATACCCAGAACAAGGGCCACTTACAAAATGGATAATAAAAAACCTAAAATAATAACAATTGTGTCAATTAAGGGCATTCTTGATAAAATTTTTTATATGTATGTAAAATCTATTTTTATAAAAACTTTCTAGAAATAAAGGGGATTTTTTATGGCAATAAAATTCAAAAAAAAAATAAAAGTTGTAACAAAAAAAATAAATAATAGTGTTGAACAAAATTCAATTATTGATGAAAGTAAAATTTCTTATTACAAAACACTAAAGGAAAAGTTAAAAGCCAATTTCAAAAAAGAAATCGTCCATAAAGTGGAGAATATTAGAATTTTAAAAGAAATCAAAGATAATAAATACTATAAATTAGATGGATATAGAAGTTTTGATGCTTTTACAAAAGAATTTTATGTCGCAAAAAGTCAAGCATATAAGTATTTAAAATTAGCAGCAGCACTGCAAGACGGTGTTCTTAATGAGAATTATGTAATAGAAAATGGTATTCATAATTCTTTTAATTATATAAAAGATAAAGAAAGTCCATTGTTAAAAAAATCTAAGCAAAACCCAGTAAAACCTTTAAGGCTGCAACTTAAAACTCAAGAAATTTATGATTTTTACAAAAGCAATTCTAAATTTACTAATTTTATGATGAACGAAATTTTTGAAAATCAAAAAGATTTAATTCATAAGCTTATGAAGAAGTATGCCGAACTAAAAATATAATTCTAGATCAACGCAAGTTAGCTATTATGCAATATATGTAATATATTTAGATCGAATAAAGGTTATTAATAGGCTCTATTATAATTTTTATATTTTATTTCATATATATCCTAATTTAGAGTGATATCATTCTAAATTAGGGCTTAAACCCCCTATAGATTAAAATGAATTTATACGAATTTGTTTTGTAAAAATTTTTTTGCTTAATATTTTTCTAAATTCAAAAGTTTTTGTAAATTACATAGATTGTGGCGTTTTATAAATAAAAATTGATTTCAATTGACAATTAAAGTATACTAAAAATGGTTTTGTGGAAAATGATGATTTTTCATTATGTCTACTGAACGTTAGATCAGCTATTAAATAGGGCTTTACTAAGTTATTTGAAAATAGAATTTAGTAAAGCCCTATAGTTTTTTTGAAAAAGTTTTTGTAAAAAATTTGGTAAAAAAAGTTTTTGCTATATAATTATTTATAACCATATAGGAGGTTGACGATTATGTCACACA
>NZ_FMTE01000017.1 GCF_900099615.1 Borreliella japonica
TTATTTTGTATATTTTCTTGATTATTATTGTTTGTTGTGTTTGTCATTTTAGACAACCTCCTATATTTTAGATATAAATAAATATATAGCAAAAACTATTTTTGCCAACTTTTTTACAAAAATTTTTGCAAAAAAAAGTGGGACTTAACCAAACTCTCTTTACAAAGAATCTCGTTAAGCTCCCACTATATTTTTATTTTTTGGAAATTATCTAAATATAGGTAGGTTGAAAATATGTAAATATTTCCCTACACTATTTGTAGTATAGACTAACTTATCATTAAAATCAATCTTTTTACTATTTTATAAAAAAGTATATTTAATTAATGAAATTAATAATTATAATTTAATATTTTTTTAGAAAAGTATTTACTTTTAAATCAAAATTTTGCATTATATTATTTATAATTATTATTAATCTAAGTATAGGAGAAAATATGAAAGATTTTCGAACCGACACAAAAAATCTAAATTGCTACAATAAGCATCAACATAAATTAATAGTTCTTATCTCAACTTTAAAGTATGTAAACAAAAAATATAAAAAATACACTCAACAAAACATACTCTATTACTTTAACGAAAATCTCAAAAGAAATGGTCAAAATCCCGTTAAGTTAAAGACACTTCAAAAATATCTTTACGAATTAGAAAAAAAATTTAAAGTAACAACTAATTATTATAAGCACTTGGGGGTAAATTGCGGCACTGAAATTTACTATAAACTTAATTATCCAAAAAAAGAGTGTCACCATATGATAAACAAATACTTCGAAGACAAAAAACATTCAAGATTTGAAAAAAGAGTTGAAATAGGCCTTAAAGACAAATTTAATAAAAATAGGTGTGTAGATTTGGAGGAGTGCTTAAGTAATAAAAATAATAATATAAAAGAAGAAAAGAATAAAAAGATAGAAAAGTTTCAAATAATAAAATATTCCAATAAATGTAACTTTAAATGCAAAGAAATTCTTCCTTTTATATTAAATTTAGATTTTAATAAAGACTTGAAAATTAAAATGCTTAAAGTCTCAAAAATAATTGAGATGAAACTACTAAAACATAAAAATATACATTTTAATAAATCTTGCTTTAAAGATAAGCAAAACAAATTAAAAGAAATTCTAGAAAATACTAAAAAACAATTAGAAAAAAAAGGATACAATACTGAACAATTGGAAACAGAATTTAAAAAAATATATGAAAACTATAAAAATAAGCCGCATTTTATTATTGAAAATCAAAAATATAACGATTTACGCAAAATAACGCTCAAATTAGAAAAATCAATTGAATTGAAAAAAGAAAACCCACAAAAAGATTATGAGTATATAAAAACAACCATTTATAATATTCTCATTGAGCAACTAAAAGAAAAGGCGAATATTGAATTTATAAAGCCAATTATAAAAACATATTTGAATAGCAAAAAGAAATTAGAATATAATAAAGTATTTGGTACATATAATTGTGAATTATTAGAACTAATAAAAAATGAAAATAATTCTTTAATTTTAAAAGAAGTTGTATGAGGATTGAACATGGGAAAAAATATCCCAAACAAGGAATGTTAATAAAATGGATACTAAAAAACCCAAAATAATAACAATTGCGTCAATTAAAGGTGGTGTTGGTAAAAGCACAAGTGCGATAATATTTGCAACTCTTTTGGCACAAAAATATAAAGTATTATTAATAGATATAGATACTCAAGCATCTACTACTAGTTATTATTATGATAATATACAAAAATCTAGTGTAGATTTAAGAAAAAATAATATATATGAAATTTTGATAGAAAAATTAGATATTAATCAATCAATTGTCAATGTTGCGAATAATTTAGATTTAATACCCAGTTATTTAACCTTACACAGTATAAATGCTTTTGGTTATAAGCACACTTTTGATGAATTTAGATTAAAAAATGATCTTAAACACCTGGATTTTGAGTATGATTTTATTATAATTGATACTCCACCAAGTTTGGACTTTACTTTAACTAATGCTTTAGTTTGTTGCAATTATGTAATTGTACCTTTGACAGCAGAAAAATGGACAATTGAAAGTTTTGATCTTTTGAAATTCTTTATGGAAAAAATAGGGTTAGAATTGCCTACTTTTTTCATAATAACGAGATTTAAGAAAAATAATACACATAAACAATTATTAGAAATGTTAAACTCTAAAGAAAATTTTTTAGGAATGATATCGGAAAGAGAAGACTTAAATAGGAGAATTGCTAGTAATTCTTCTTTTGATTTTCAAATGGATTATATAAAAGAGTATAAAAATTCATTAATGAATTTTTATAAAAAATTAAAATGATTTTATTCACTAGTTCAACGTAGTGAACGAATAGCTAAGGAGGATTGTTATGAAAAACAATACAAAATTAAGAATTAATAAAAGAGATATTGATTCTGAAGGAAATGCATTACTTGTAGATTCTTCTAATGTTAGTAAAAATGGTGTTGAAGTAGATCGTTATAATATTTTGAAAAAGAAATTATATGTAAACCTTAGAGAAGGAGTTTCTAATAGAATACAATGTATGAAAATCTTAAAAGAAATTAAAGATAATGAATATTATAAGCTTGATGGGTACAAAAGTTTTGATGCTTTTATAAAAGATTATGATGTTGCAAAAACCCAGGCGTATAACTATTTAAAAATTGCTAATGCAATAGAATCAGGGGTTATTGAGGAACAATATGTATTAGATAATGGATTTAGATCAATATTAAGTGTATTAAAAGATAAAGAAAGTCCAGCCTTGAAAAAATCTAAACAAAATCCAATAAAACCTTTAAGATTTCAACTTAAAAGTCAAGAAAGTTACGATTTTTACAAAAGCAATGCTAAATTCACAGGGTTTTTGTTAGACAAATTATTTAATAATGAAAAAGAGATAATTAAAAAAATCATGAAAGAATATAAGCAATTAAAAGGATAATATGGGAATTTTATGAATAATTTAGCGTATAGAACATACAATATAGAAAGCATAAAAAATGAGTTTTTAAACATAGGGTTTAGCGAGGAGGCAATAGATTTTGTTTTTCTTCATAATGATAATTACAGCTTTGAATATTTAAAAGAGAAAATAATTGATGTAGAGAAGACTTTACGAAAAGATATATCTAATTTAGATACCAAGATTGATAATGTAGAAAAGAATTTAAACTATAAAATAGATAGTTTAAATACCAAAATAGATAGTGTAAATACCAAGATAGATTTTGTAGAAAAAAATTTACAAAAAGATTTATTTATTTTAAATGCTAAGATAGACAATGAAGTAAAGAATTTGAGAAAAGATCTTAATATGGGAAACAGGCTAATACATTTTATGATATTAACAGCCGCAATTCTAGGTCCAATTTTAAATGCTTTATTTATGAAATATTTACAATTCATTAAATAATGAATAATACATAATTTGCTTTTTAAGTAATATATTATAATGTTGATGAACATTACTATAAAATAACATTTTATTTTTGCTCTATTCTAAATTAGAACTTATTCGAACTTTTTTACAAAAGATTTTAAATAAGTTCTTTTTTTGTAAAAAGACAAATTGATTTTAATTCTAAATTGGGTAATACTTAATTGTTGAATTTTTTTTAAAAAAAGTTGATAAAAATAGTTTTTGGTATACATATATATATGTATTGCTAAAAACTTCATTATATCAAATATAGTCCAATTAAGTGAGTGCATAGCTATATTCTTTTAGTAGAGAATCAGGCTAAGCCCTCATTTTTTTCAAAAATTTTTTGTATCAAACTTGGCAAAAACAGTTTTTGCAATATAATAAATATTGCAAAATATGATCTCTATATTGCATATATAAAATAAAGGTTACATTTTGGTGGACTTAACTAGTTCTTTAACAAGAGAATTTAGTTAAGTCTTACTTTTTTTGTAAAATTTTTATAAATAAGTTGACAAAAAAGATTTTTGTTATACTATATATACACATATATAGCAAAAAAAAGTTTTTATTATTCAATTAAATCCAATATAGTGGGGTTTAACTAATTTCTTTATAAAGAGTTTAGTTAAGCTCTAGTTTTTTTGTAAAAAATTTTTGTAAAAAAGTTGGCAAAAATAGTTTTTGCTATATATTTATTTATATCTAAAATATAGGAGGTTGTCTAAAATGACAAACACAACAAACAATAATAATCAAGAAAATATACAAAATAACGGAGATGTAAAAATGAAGCATGTTGAGCAACAAAGTTTTATTGGTTGTGAAGTGTTTGAGGAAAAATCCTCTCCAGTTAAAGAAAAAAGCAAATTAAGCAAGATAGGCAAAAAATTACCAGGAATAAGTAGTCAAGAATGTTTTAAGTTTAATCGAAATATTGATTTTAGCGTGCAGAGAAACAAACTCAATAAATATGGAGCTAGTGAAGTGGGTACTGTTCTAATTGGTGGAGCTGGACTTAAAGACTTGATGATAAACAGAGTGCTTAAATATTTTGGTATGAGTATGCCTTTTAAAGAGAATTTGTATATGCTCAAGGGTAAAGAGTTGGAAAATTTAGGATTTAGAGAATTTGTTAAAGCTCACGGCGATAATATTGATGTTTTGTATAAAAATAAATATGCCAA
>NZ_FMTE01000034.1 GCF_900099615.1 Borreliella japonica
ATAAAAAAGGCAATTATAAAGTATGAAAAAAACGGAACTAGAAAATCCTACGGCTTTGCAAGGGCATATTATATGGAAGTTAGATTTAAAGCAGGCAGCGTGTTTTTTTATTTCAAGGGATTATACCGCTTATTATATAAAGAAAGAATGAATAATCACTACAACAAAATATTATTTAGTATGTTTACAGATTTGGAAAAACAAGTATATGAATTTTATGGGAAAAAATACCCCGAACAAGGACCACTAACAAAATGGATACTAAAAAACCTAAAATAATAACAATTGCGTCAATTAAAGGCGGTGTTGGTAAAAGCACAACTTGCCTAGCATTGGCATTTTTGTTGTCAAAAAAAAATAAAGTATTGTTAATAGATATGGATACACAAGCATCAGTTACTAGTTATTATCAAGATAAAATTCAAGAAGAGAATATAAATTTAAAATTTAACAATATATATGAAGTTTTGGCTAATGATTTGGATATTGAAAAAGCAATTATAAAAATCGAAGACAATTTGGATTTATTGCCAAGCTATTTAAGCTTGCATATGCTTAATGAAATTGAAATAGAATTTAAGGACTTGTTATTAAAATCAAATTTAAGCTGTTTTAGCAGTGATTATAAATATATAATATTAGATACAGCCCCTAGTTTTGACATTGCATTTAAAAATGCAATGTTTAGTAGTGATTATATTATTGTTCCAATAATAGCTGAAAAATGGGCAGTTGAATGTTTAGATTTATTTGATTATTTTTTAAACAAATTAGGTTTAAAAATTCCAGTATTTTTACTCATAACAAGATTTAAAAAGAATAATACACATAAGGAATTTTTAAATTTATTGAAAAATAGAGGCGATTTTTTAGGCATTATATCTGAAAGGGAAGACTTAAACAAAAATATAGCTAGTAATTCTGAGTTTTCCTTGGAAAAGGATTATATGCATGAATATAAAAATGCTATTAATAAATTTTTGGATTATTTAAAAATAATGGAAAAGGTATAAAGTATGTTAATTTAGTTTATCCCCAATCGGGACAACTTGCCAATGACAAAAAATTTTTATTTGAGGTGATATTATGTTAGTAAAAATAAACAAAAGAAATTTAGAAGAAAAGGATAATAATCAATTAGAATATTATGAAAAATTGAAAAATAAATTAGTGAATAATTTTAAAAAAGAAATTTTTCATAAAATAGAATTTATTAAAATTTTAAAAGAGATAAAAGATAATGAATATTACAAATTAGATGGATATACGAGTTTTAATTCCTTTGCAAAGAATTATAGAATAGCAAGAACTCAAGTGTATGACTACATTAGAATAGCTAATGCTATGGAAGAGGGTCTTTTAGAAGAGGCATTTATTATAGAGAATGGACTTACTATGTCTTTATTGTCATTAAGAGATAAAGAAAGTTCAACATTTAAAAAATCAAGGCAAAACCCAATAAAGCCATTAAGATTTCAACTTAAAAGTAAAGAAAGTTATGATTTTTACAAAAGTAATGCTAAATTTACGGGGTTTTTATTAGATGAACTTTTTGAAAGTCA
>NZ_FMTE01000043.1 GCF_900099615.1 Borreliella japonica
TATAGCAAAAACATAATATCTTGGACAATAACTTTGTTATTTTTAGTTAAAAAAATCTTAAATAAGAAAACAAGACTGGCTATTAGTCTTGTTTTTTATAATTTATGTTTTGAAAACCATTTATTTTATCAAATAAATTCTTTTTATTTACTCTTGACAACCAGCACTATCTGGATCAATTGAACACTTTACAAGTTTCTGAATTTCCTCTTTATTAGCATTACTTTGAAGATATTCTTTTAATTTTCTTAAAAATTCTTTTAATTTTTCTAAATCTTCTTTAATATCACTAATTTTTACAGTATTTTTATTTTTTTCATTATTTTTATTACCCTCTTTTATTTTACTCCTTAACTCTGTTCTAGCTTTTTCTAGTTCGTCAATAAGAATTTTTAATCCACTTTCTTCTTCAAGATCGTAACTCCATTCAGAATAAATAGAATTACCATTAGAATAACTGTTAGTAATATCATCATAAATAGCGCCCGTAACCTTATCTTCAACCTCTTTCCCAGACACTTCCATTCTTTCTTCAAAATATGATTTTGGATTTATACTATTAATATCACTAGTTATCTTATCTATCTTTCTTGCAATTTCTAAAATTTTATTTTTAGTTGCTCCCTCAAGAAAACTTTCACCTGATTCTGATTCTCTTAATTTTCTTCTTTCTTCTCTTTGTTTTTTTCTTTCTAATCTTGCTTTTTCTTCTTTTTGATACTGTTCTATTCTTTTTCTTTTAAGCTCTTCATCTTCTCTATCCTTAGCTTTTTCTTCTTCTGTTTTTTCTTTAACTACTGGTTTTACTACTACTGGTAATTTTGGCTTTAATGTTTCTGCTATTTCTAATTTTGGGTCTTTATTTTCTAAAGTTATAGGTTCGGGTTTTAAAACTTTAGCATCTTCATTATCTTTTAAATCATTCTTATTAGAATCTTCTTTTTTTTCTTTATTTTCTAAATTAACATTTTCTTTATTTTCTTTTTTATCCTTTAATTCTTCTTCTTTTAATTTTTCTGCTATTTCATATACTGTTGAATTATCTGAAACAATTCTTTCTTTTGTATTTAAAAATTCCTTAACTTTTCCTTCTACATTTTGTTCTAGATTTTTTAAATCTTCACTACTTGCATAATACTTGCAAGAACTTATCAGTGCAAAAACAACACAAATAATAAACATTTTTATTTTTTTATTCATAAGTTACTCCATAAGTCTTAAAGATAATGCAATACCTATTATATACAATTTTT
>NZ_FMTE01000035.1 GCF_900099615.1 Borreliella japonica
AAAGAGAGAATGAATAATCACTACAATAAGATATTATTTAGTATGTTTACAGATTTAGAAAAACAAGTATATGAATTTTATGGGAAAAAATACCCTGAACAAGGACCACTTACAAAATGGATAATAAAAAACCTAAAATAATAACGATTGCAAGTCTCAAAGGAGGTGTTGGTAAAAGCACAACTTCAATAATACTTGCAAATTTATTGTCACAGAATTACAAAGTACTCCTAATTGATACAGATGATCAAGCTGCTGCTACTAGCTATTATTATAATGAATTAGAAATAAAAAATTTTGATGTTTCTCAGATAAATATAGGAAATGTTATAAAAGATGATATAGACATTAATAAAAGCATTATTAATGTTGATAATAATTTAGCTTTAATACCAAGCTACATAACAGTTGATGAGCTAAATGGGGATTATTATTATGACAATCGACATTTACCTATCGAATTTTCATTGAGAACAAAATTAAATTCCATAATTAATGATTATGATTATGTGATAATTGATACTAATCCTAAAAGGAATTTTACATTAAAGAGTTCTCTAATTAGTAGTCATTATGTAATATCTCCAATGACGGCAGAAAAGTGGGCAGTTGAAGGATTTGAAACATTGAGGAAATTTATAAAAGAAGTGGCTGGAATACCAGTGTTTATTGTTATAACAAGGTTCAAAAAAAATGTTACACACAAGCAATTAATGGAAATAGTAAGAATGAAAAGTGGGTTTTTAGGATGTATAAGTGAAAGAGAAGATTTAAACAAAAGAATAGGATGTAATGAAAAATTTGATTTTTCAAAAGATTATATTATTGAATATAGAAAAATATTGAAAACTTTTTTAGAGAAGTTATAAAAATCAACAAGCTCAACAAGTTCAGCGTGATGAACTTGTTGAGCATAAAGGAGTAAATATGGATAAAAAAAATATTAATTTAAAAATTAATAAAAGAATTTCAGAAAATAATTTAAATTATATTCTTGATCAAAGTGATGAAAATCAAAGAAAAGAAGAATTTGAACAATTAATTACGCAATTAAAAAATAATATTAAATCCGAAATTTATAATATTATTGATACTATGAAAATCCTTAAAAAAATAAATGATAAGAAACTTTATATAGAGGGAGGATATAAATATTTTAACGATTTTCTATTAGATTTTAGATTAGCAAAGACACAATCTTATGAATATATAAAGTTGGCGACTGCAGTTGAAGCAGGATTATTAGAAGAGAATTATATTGCTAGTAATGGAATAAGGGCCTCAATAAGATATATTAAGAGTAAAACGAATGAAACAGTAAAAAAATCTAAACAAAATCCAATAAAACCCTTAAGATTCCAGCTTAAAACTCAGGAGAGTTACGATTTTTATAAAAAAAATGCTAAATTTACAAGTTTTATGATGCATGAGATTTTTGAAAATCAAAAAGATTTTCTTAACAAGCTTTTAAAAAAATATAAACAATTAAAAGGATAATAAGAGGATTGTATGAGCAATTTAGCGTATAGG
>NZ_FMTE01000041.1 GCF_900099615.1 Borreliella japonica
TACAGATTTAGAAAAACAAGTATATGAATTTTATGGGAAAAAATACCCCGAACAAGGACCACTAACAAAATGGATAATAAAAAACCTAAAATAATAACAATTGCGTCAATTAAAGGTGGCGTTGGTAAAAGCACAAGTGCTATTATACTTGCAACATTACTTGCAAAAGATAATAAAGTGCTTTTAATAGATATGGACACTCAAGCCTCAGTTACTAGTTATTTTTATAAAAAAATAATAGAAAGTGAATTTGATTTGCTTGAGAAAAATATATATGAGGTTTTAAAAGGAAATCAATTAGTAAATGATGCAATTATTAATGTTGACAATGGATTTGACTTGTTACCAAGCTACTTAAGTTTGCATACCTTTAGCGAAGAACCTCTGCCTTATAAGGAACATAGACTGAAAGATAGTTTCAAATATTTAAAATTTAAATATGATTTTATAATCCTTGATACCAATCCTCATTTGGATTCAACATTATCCAATGCTTTAGTTGTTAGTAAACATGTCATAGTGCCAATGACTGCAGAAAAATGGACTATTGAGAGTTTACAGCTCTTGGAGTTTTTTACAGATAAATTAAAGTTGAAGCCAAAAATATTTTTATTTGTAACAAAATTTAAAAAAAATAAAACGCACAAAGATTTATTAGAAATGTTGCAAAAAAAAGAAAAATTTTTAGGGATAATATCAGAGCGTGAAGATTTGAATAGAAGAATAGCAAAAAACGATAGATTTGATCTAGACAGAGATTATATAAAGGAGTATATTAACGTTTTAAATAAGTTTATTTCAAAAATATGAAATTTGTCCGATAGTTGGATGAATTTACTTAACAAAAATCATAGGAGTTTAATTATGGATGTAGGAATAAAAATAAATGATAGGGTAATATCAAAAAAAGAAATAAAAAAGGAATTAAATAGCAAGGATGAAATATTAAAACATTATAATTTATTAAAAGAACGTTTAAAATCTAATTTCCAAAAGGAAATTTATAATAAGATAGAAAGTATGAAGATTTTAAAAGAAATAAAAGATAATGAATACTACAAGCTTGATGGTTATAAAACTTTTGATGCTTTTATAAAAAATTATAAGTTAGCTAAAAGTCAAACTTACGAATATTTAAAGATAGCATCAGCTATAGAAAATGGTGTCATAGAAGAACTTTTTTTATTAGAAAATGGAATTAAAGAAACTATAATCTTTTTAAGGAATAGTAATTCAGATACAGTTAAAAAATCTAAACAAAACCCAATAAAGCCGTTAAGATTTCAACTTAAAAGTAAAGAAAGTTATGATTTTTACAAAAGTAATGCTAAATTTACGGGGTTTTTATTAGATGAACTTTTTGAAAGTCA